>CAXSGM010000142.1:0-2012 GCA_964236915.1 uncultured Rhizobacter sp. | reverse complement strand
GCAGCAAGTCGATGCCGTACTTCGGCGCCAGGGTCTTGACGGTGCCGAGGGTCAGGGCCGGCAGCGCGATGGCGCCCGGCGCGGGCCACCGCATCGCGCGGGTGGCGGGCGTCGGCGGGCTGGCCTCGGCAGCGTCGTTCGGTGCCGTCGGCGTCGCCTCGCGCCCACCGCCGGACGCCGGGCGCGGCGAGAAACGCTCGAGATCGACGCCGAACGGCGTGACGGCGATTTCGCGGCGTTCCGGGGTCAGTCGCCGCACCTGTCCGGCCATCGCCGCGCTCGTCGACGCGATGGCGGTCGCGCAGCGCAGGTTGCGGCGCACGAGCCAGGCGTGCAGCGGGCTGCGCGCCGGGAAGTCGTACACATCGCTGCCCCAGACCGAGAGCAGCGTCGGCGCAAAGCCGGCCAGCGCGGCGGTCGTGCCGTAGCCGCTCGCGTAGTGGGCGTTCAGCAGATCCGGCCGCCAATGCCGCAACAACCGGCGCAGCGCAAGCGCGTTGCGAAAGTAACCGAGTTCGCCGCGGTGCGGCAGCCAGGCCACTGCGGCGGCCGCGGGGAGTTGGGCCCGGTCGCAAGGGTGTTGCGAGACCACGAGCACGATGTGACCGCGGGCGACGAAGGCCTGCGCCCAGCGCCGCAGGTGGATCGAATTCGCCGGGCCGAGCAGCGCGATCCGCGTCGCGGGGCCGCTCATCCCGGACCTGCGGCGAGCGGCGCCCGCGCATCGCCATCACGCCGCCCGGGCCGCCCATGCCACACCAGCACCGCCGCCGAGGCGATGGCCGCGGCCGACCAGGCGGCGCAGATCGTGAGCGCCTCCGTCGGCGCCGGCAGCGCGAGCCAGGCGAGCGCCAGCACCGCGGCGCGCGACGCCTCGGCGCGCACCGCGACCCACGGCAGGCCGACCGCGTTGGTCTGGACCGCGAGGACCCGCGACGCGGCTTCGGCGGCGCCGCCGACCAGCAGCAGCGCGAGCGCCCGCGTCGTCCCCGCGTACGCCGGGCCGAGGCCGAGGTCGCCGACCCAGCGGGATGCGATCGCGACCAGCGCCGCGATCCCCAGCAAGCCGCCGAACAGCGCCGCGGCCCAGCGCCGCGCCGGGCCGGCACCGCTGCCGTGAATCCAGCGCCGGAACAGCAGCGGCGCGGCATAGCCGATCGGCGTCAGCGGCACCTGGGTCAGCGTCATCGCCATCGTGAAGCGGCCGAGCGCGGCGCGGCCGGCGGCATCCTCGACCCAGCGCTGCACCGCGAGGATCGCTGCCGTCGCGAGCGCCGCGGTGAGCCAGGCGGCGAGGCCGTAATGCAGCAGCGAGCGGACGAGCGGGCGCGTGGGTGCATCAGCGCCCGCGGCATCCGTCGTTTCGCTACTCGCGGGCGGCGGCGTGGGTGCACGGCTCACCGGCACGCGCTTCCCGCCCGGCAGCCCGCGCCAGGCGACGAACGCCGTCGCCCCGTACGCGATCGCGAACACCGCAAACCAGTGCAGCGCACCCGGCGCCCTTCCCGCCTCGCGCAGCGGCGCGGCGAGCACGACGATCAGGCCCACGCCGGCGAGCGTCAGCACCTGCGGCGCGGCGGTCGCGAGGTTGAAGCGGGTGGCGCGATCGCGCACGAGGAGCAACGAGCGCAGCTGCCCCTGGGCGACAAAGGCCATGACCGCGACACCCGCCAACAGCACCGCCAGCCCGCCTTCCGCGGGCTCGAACCCAAAGGCGGCGAGCAGGCCGATCGGCAGGGCCAGCGCCGTCGCGCCGCCGGCCCACCGCAAGGCCGTCGCGAGCCCGATGCGCCCGGAGCGAAGGTGGAAGAACAGGGCCTGCGGCAGCCCGAAGGCAGCGAAGGCGCCGATGAATTCGAGCTCCGATTTGGCGCGACTGAAAGCGCCCTGCACCTGCGGCCCGAGCGCCACGCCGAGCCACACGGTGGCGAGCAGCACCGACGCGGCGCCCGCGCTTTGCACCGCCAGCGACACCGCCAGCTCGTGTCGAAGCCGCATCGGCGCGCCGCTCC
>CAXSGM010000141.1:0-2119 GCA_964236915.1 uncultured Rhizobacter sp. | reverse complement strand
GGCCCTTCGACAAGCTCAGGATGCTCGGGGGCCCTTCGACAAGCTCAGGGCGAACGGGTGGGGGGCGTGCTCCGTTCGGGCTGAGCCTGTCGAAGCCCCCTCCCTGCCACCGCCGCTTGTCACTGCAACCGCTGCACCCGCCGCGCTTCCACCGGCGCCCGTTCGGCGGCGCGCAGGTAGCTGACGAGGGCGTCCAGGTCGACCGGGCCGAGCGTGCGGGCGGTACCGCGGGTCAAGCCGGTGAAGCCGTCGCCGCCCTCGGCTAGGAAACTGTTGACCGTGACGCGATAGCTCTGGTCGGGCGCGAGCGGAACGCCGTCGAGCCGCATGTCGCTCACCCGCTCGCCGGCCGCCGCCTCCGGCCGCCAGGCGTAGGCAAAACCCGCCGACGGCTGGAGAATCGTTGGCTCCGGCGCGCCGGGCTTTTGTTGCGCCTCGAGCAGCGCCTTCAGCTGCACGCCGGTCAGCGTCATCGTCACGAGGTTGTTGGCGAAGGGCTGCATCGTGAAGAGCTGGCCGAAGGTCGCGACGCAGGGCGGTGTGCCGTGGCAGTCGAGGTCGCTGCGGATGCCGCCCGGGTTCATGAAGGCGATCTGCGCGTCGCCGTTTGCGGGCGCCCGGGTCGCCTCGAGCTGGGCGTCGGCGATCAGCCGGCCGGCGGGGCTGTCGAGTTCGCCGTGGCCGCCGCGCGGGAAGCTCGCGGCGATCCGCCCGATCGGCCGCTCGACGCGCGGCGCGACGACCTTCCGGTATTGGGCGACCAGCGCGGCGATCTGCGGATCCGGCTGCGCGCCGCGCAGAATCTCGGCGAACGGCGCCGGCGTCGCGGCGGCGAGCCGCTCGCGCACCTCGGGCGGCGTCAGCTCGTTCAGCACCGGCAGGTTGATGCTGCGGACGAGCGCCGGCACGAAGTTGCCTGTCTTCCGGTCGAGGACCGTGTCGACGACCGCGAGCCCCTGGCCGTACGCGGTGGCTTGCACGATCAGGCGCCCGTCGACGACGCAGCGGTAGCCCTGGTGGGTGTGCGCCGAAAAGATCACGGCGATGTCCCGGGGGAGCCGCCTGGCGATCTCGAAGATCGGCCCGTGCGCATCCGGGCAGGCAGTGTCGTTCCAGTCGCCGCGCGCCCGCGGCGTGCCGAGTTCGCCGCCTTCGTGGATCGTCAACACCATCGCCCGCACGCCCTGTGCGCGGAGCCGGCGCGCCGCCCGGTTGATCGCGTCGGCCTCGTCGGTGAAGCTGAGGCCGGCGACGCCCGAGGGCACGACGATCGACGGCGTCGTGCGGGTCACCGCGCCGATCACGCCGACACGGATGCCGTCGATGTTCTTGATCACGAACGGCGCGAACAGCGGATGGCCTTCGGCATCGAGCACGTTCGCCGAGAGGTAGAGAAACTTCGCGCCGGTGTAGGGCCCGTCGCTGCAGGAGGCGGCGATCGTCCCCGGCGAGTCGACCGCACAGCCGCCGCGCGCGATGCGCTTCAACTCGGCCGCGCCGTTGTCGAACTCGTGGTTGCCGACGGTCGACACATCGAGGCCGATCGCGTTCATGACACGGATCGTCGATTCATGGCGAAACAGCGTCGAGATCAGCGGTGCCGCGCCGATCAGGTCGCCGCCCGAGATCATCAAGCTGTTCGGCGCCGCCGCGCGCAGCGCCTCGACGAGCCCCGCAACCGCCGCCGCGCCGCCGACCGGCACGCGCAGCGGCTTGCCACCGGCCGGGTCGGGCAGCGTCAGGCTCAAGCCGGTCGGTTCGAGGTTGCCGTGGAAATCGTTGATGCCGATCAGACGCAGCGGCACCTGGCTGGCCGGCGCGGCCCCAGCGCCGATCGCCGAGATGCCGAGCGCGGCGACGCACAGCAGGCGGCCGAGGGCGCCGCCAGAGGAACGAATATCAGCAGCCATCCGGATCGGCTCGCGAGTGGTGGGACGAGAACGCAACGCTGCCACGAAAGAACACACCGCGCGGGCGCCGGTCGGAAAACGGGCGACCCCCGGCGCCGGGCCCGGGAAAACGACCGGCAGCGGCCCGGCCCGGCCGGACTTCGCGCCGCTCAGTAGTCGACCTGGAAGGTCAGGCTCGTGAAGCGCGGCGCGCCACTGTAGACGCTCGG
>CAXSGM010000140.1:0-2217 GCA_964236915.1 uncultured Rhizobacter sp. | reverse complement strand
GCGTAGCGCCGGGTCAGCACCTGGCGCATCGCCGCGTAATCGTCGCCGCCGGTGATGCCCTCGATGTTGTAGCGCCGGTACTGCGCGTTCTGCATGCGATGGTCCTGGAACACGACGCACGCCGCCTGGGTCGATTCGCCGGCGGTGTGGCTCACGTCGAAGCACTCGATCCGGAAGGCTTCGAGGTCGTCGACCGTCAGGTCGAGCGCCTCGATCAGCGCCCGGGTGCGCGCCTGCTGCGAACCTTCTTCGGCGAGCAGCTGGGCGAGCTTGATCTCGGCGTTGTGCATGCACATGTCGAGCCACGATCGGCGCGACTCGCGCGGTTGGTGCTGCGCCGTCACGCGGTGGCCGCACTGCTGCGACAAGGCCTCGATCAGCGTCCTGTCGACCGGGTGGCTCAGCACCAGCAGCGGCGGCGCCCGGCCGTCGAGATAGTGCTGGGCGATGAAGGCCTCCAGCACCCGGGCTTCGGGCGTGGTCTCGCCCTCCTCGGGTTCGAGCAGGTCGATCGCCTCGGCGACGTGCTTCGGGAAGTACGGCCGATCGCCGAGATGCCGGCCGCCGCGCACCATCGCCAAGTTGACGCAGGCGCGACCGCCGCCGAGGCGCACGGCGAGGATGTCGGCGTCCTTCGTCGTCACGCCGCTGTTGTCCTCGACCGCCTGCTGATGCAGCACCCGCGACAAGGCGCCGATCTGGTTGCGCACCGCGGCGGCCTGCTCGAAGCGGAGCGCTTCGGCGTGGGCCATCATTTCCGTCTGCAGATCGTTCATCAGCTCGGCCTGCTCGCCGCCGAGAAAGCGCATCGCGTGGCCTACATCCTGCGCATACGCCCCGGCTTCGACCAGCCCGACGCAAGGCCCGCTGCAGCGCTTGATCTGATAGAGCAGACACGGCCGCGAGCGGTTCGCGAACACCGTGTCCTCGCAGGTGCGCAGGCGAAATACTTTCTGGATCACCTGGATCGATTCCTTCACCGCCCAGGCCGTCGGGAACGGGCCGAAGTAGCGGTGCCGCTGGTCGACCGCGCCGCGGTAGTAGGCGACCCGCGGATAGGTGCCCGAGGCGATCTTCAGGTACGGATAGCTCTTGTCGTCGACGAAGCGGATGTTGTAGCGCGGCGCCAGCGTCTTGATGAGGTTGTTCTCGAGCAGCAGCGCCTCGGCCTCGGAGCGCACGACGGTCGTCTGCAGACGTGCGATCCGGTTCACCATGTGGCCGATCCGCGGGTCGGCGTGGCGCTTCTGGAAGTAGCTCGAGACGCGGCGCTTCAGGTCGCGCGCCTTGCCGACGTAGAGCACCGTGTCGGCGGCGTCGAAATAGCGGTAGACGCCGGGCAGGTTCGGTAAGGCGGCCACTTCGGCGAGCAGCTGCTGGCGGTGCGCGACAGTTGCGTTCAGGGTGGCGGCGGTGCCGGTAGCGGTGAGCTCGGTGGTTTGGGCGGCGGCGACAGTGGTGGCGGCGGCGATGTCGACGGCAGTGTCCACGCCGGTCGCGATCCCGACGGCACCGGACGCACCGGTTTGGCCGCGCACGTCCGGCGTGTCGGCGGCCTGCGGCGACGAGGGCTCTGCGATCATGGCGTGGTCGATTCTGCCCCGCCCGGCCCGCGCCCACGGCGGCTCGGGATAATCGACCGATGCTCCCGCCGCGCTCCTCGCGCCCGCTGCTCTGGGATGTGTTTTGCCGCGTCGTCGACAACTTCGGCGACATCGGTGTCGCCTGGCGGCTGGCGAGCGATCTGGCGGCGCGCGACCAGCGCGTGCGGCTTTGGGTCGACGACGCCTCGGCGCTCGCATGGATGGCGCCCGGCGCGCTGGCGGGCGCGACACCGGTCGAGGTGAGCGACTGGGCCGGTGCCGAGGCTGTCGAACGACCCGGCGACGCGGTGGTCGAGACCTTCGGCTGCGGCCTGCCCGATGGCTTCGTGACGGCCATGGCCCGCAGCGCGCCGCCGCCGGTCTGGATCGACCTCGAGTACCTGAGCGCCGAGCCCTACGTCGAGCGCTCGCACGGCCTCCCTTCGCCGCGTCGGAGCGGCCCGGGCGCCGGTCTCACCACCTGGTTCTGGTACCCGGGCTTCACGGCGCGCACCGGCGGCCTGATCCGCGAAACCGATTTCGCGGCCCGCCAGCGCCGCTTCGATGCGCCGGCCTGGCTGGCGTCCCACGGCCTTGAGCGTCGGCCCGGCGAGCGCATCGTCAGCGTCTACTG
>CAXSGM010000139.1:0-2261 GCA_964236915.1 uncultured Rhizobacter sp. | reverse complement strand
CAACAACCGCGCAACTGGAGATGCAGATGGACGACCGAAAGAAAGCCCTGGTGACGGGCGGCGCGACCGGCATCGGCCGCAGCGCGGTGCTGGCACTGGCCCGCGCCGGCTACGACGTGGCGCTGATCTACGGTTCGAGCGCCGCAGCGGCCCGCGCCACCGCCGCCGAGGCCGAGGCGCTCGGCGCTCGCACCTTGCAGCTGCAGTGCGACGTGAGCGACGACGCGGCGGTGCGCGCGCTGATGGCCGAGGTCGGGCGTGAATTCGGCCACCTCGACGCGCTGGTCAACAACGCCGGCACCACCGCCACCTGGAAGGTCAAGGACCTCGAGAGCCTCGACATGGCCGAGTGGGACCGCACTTTTGCGGTCAACGTTCGTGGCACGTTCCAGGTGACGCGCGCCGCCGTGCCGCTGCTGAAGAAGGGCACGAACCCGTCGGTGGTCAATACCGCGAGCATTGTCGGCCTGCGCCCGGGTCCGCAGCCGCCGCCGTACGCCGCGAGCAAGGCGGCGGTCGTCAACCTGACCAAGACGCTCGCCTGGAACCTCGGCCCCGAGATCCGCGTCAACGCCGTCGCCCCCGGCTGGATGGAAGGCGACTGGATGGAGCGCATGCTCGGCGCCAAGTACGACGACCTGATGGGCAAGCGGGCCAGGGCGACGCCGCTGCGCCGCTGCGTCACCGCCGACGATGTCGCCGAGACGATGCTGAGCCTCATCACCGGCAACCGCTTCGTGACCGGCGAGATCGTCGTCATCGACGGCGGCTTCACCAGCTCGACCTGAGCGCCAGCCGCACCCGCACCCGCACCCGCACCCGCACCCGCGAGGAGACCCCGATGCTCGAAGGATTCGTTCCCTTCCCACCCGAATTCGCGGCGCGCTACCGCGAGCGCGGCTACTGGCGCGACCAGTCGCTGGCGCAGGAATTCGCCGCGGTGTTCGCGCGCTATGCCGAGCGCACCGCGCTGATCGACGGCGCGCGTAGCTACAGCTACGCCGAACTCGACCGCCAGAGCACGAACCTGGCGCTGAACCTGATGGCGCTCGGGATGAAGCCGCTCGACCGCGTGATCCCGACGCTGCCGAACGTCGCCGAGTTCGTCATCCTCTACTTCGCCTTGCAGAAGCTCGGCTGCATTCCGATCGCCGCACTCGTCACGCATCGCTTCGCCGAGATCAACCAGTTCGCGAAGCTCTCGGGCGCGGTTTGCTGCGTGTACCCCGAGGCGGCCGGCGATTTCCGCTTCGGCCCGATCATCGAGCGCGTGCAGCACGAGAACCCGGCGCTGACGTTGCGCCTCGTGCTCGGCGCGCCCGGCCCCGGCGAGCACTCGCTCGTCGAACTGATCGAGCGCCCGGCAAGCCTGCCGGCTTCGGCGCTCGCCGCCTTGACGATCGAGCCGACCGACCCCTGCATCTTCCAGCTCTCCGGCGGCACCACCGGCATCCCGAAGCTGATCCCGCGGACCAACAACGACTACGCCTACAACTCGAAGATGGCCGCCGAGGTGGCCGGCGTCGAGGCCGATTCGGTGTTGCTGCTGGTGCTGCCGATCGCCCACAACCTGCCGCTCGCCTGCCCCGGCATCCAGGGTTTCATGTTCCAGGGCGCGACGGTCGTGCTGCACGCCAACACCCGGCCCGAGGAAATGTTCGGGCTGATCCAGCAGCACCGGGTGACGCACCTGAAGGTCGTGCCGGCGCTCCTCATCCGCCTGATCAACGATCCCTCGATCGGCCGCTTCGACCTCGATTCGGTGCAGCAGATCCAGAGCGGCGGCCAGCGCATGCAGCCCGAAGTGCGGCTTCGAACCCGCGAGCTGTTCAAGAACGCCTTCGTGCAGGAGAACTTCGGCATGAGCGAGGGCGTCATCATGTTCGTGCGCCAGGGCGATCCCGAGGAGGTGCTGCTCGAGACCTGCGGCCGGCCGGTGTCGCCCGACGACGAGATACGGCTGATCGACGAGGAGGGGCGCGAGGTTCCCGAGGGCGAGGTCGGCGAGCTGGCCTGCCGTGGCCCCTACACCTTGCGCGGCTACTACGGCGTGCCCGAATACAACGCGCACCAGTTCACGGCCGACGGCTTCTATCGCTCGGGCGACCTGATGCGGCGGCACCCGAGCGGCAACTACATGGTCGAAGGCCGCAAGAAGGACCTCATCAACCGCGGCGGCGAGAAGATCAGCGCCGAGGAGGTCGAAAACCTGATCCTGATGCACCCGAGCGTGCAGAACGTGGCCTGCGTGCCGTACCCCG
>CAXSGM010000138.1:0-2354 GCA_964236915.1 uncultured Rhizobacter sp. | reverse complement strand
GCACCTGTACGACGAGCTGCCCAACTTCGCCGAGGTGCTCGACGACATCCGCCGCCAGCTCGCCCTCTGCGAAGACAGCCGCGACGCGCTCGAAATCACGCCGCTGCTGCTGCTCGGGCCGCCGGGCGTCGGCAAGACGCACTTCGCCCGGGCGCTCGCGGCGCTGCTCGGCACCGGGATGGGCTTTCTCTCGATGAGCTCGATGACCGCCGGCTGGGTGCTCTCGGGCGCGTCGAGCCAGTGGAAAGGCGCGCGCCCCGGCAAGGTGTTCGAGACGCTGGTCGATGGCCAATACGCGAACCCGGTGATGGTCGTCGACGAGATCGACAAGGCCGGCGGCGAACATGCGTACGACCCGCTCGGCGCGCTCTACGGCCTGCTCGAGCACGACACCGCCGAAAGCTTCGTCGACGAGTTCGCCGAGGTGCCGATCGACGCGAGCCAGGTGATCTGGGTCGCGACCGCGAACGACGACCGGGCGATTCCCGACCCGATCCTGAACCGGATGAACGTCTACGAGGTGCAGGCGCCCGACGTCGACGCCGCACGCCGGATCGCCGCCAAGCTGTACCGCACGATCCGCGCCGAGCACGGCTGGGGCGAGCACTTCGACGCCGAACCGGGCGACGACGTGCTCGCGGCGATGAGCGAACTCGCGCCGCGCGAGATGCGGCGCGCCTGGATGACCGCCTTCGGCAACGCCAAGCTCGACCGCCGCGAGCGGGTGCTGACGCGCGACCTGCCCGCCGGGCGCGGCAAGCGCGGGGCGATCGGCTTCATCCAGTAGCCGCACGGCGCGCCGGCGCCAGGGGAACGCCCTCGTCGATGGCGCGTTGGCGCGTGACGCCCTCGAGCGCGTCCAGCTCGACGATGTCGACCCGGAACGGCAGCGTGCTGGCCTCGAAGCGGTCGTGAAGTTCGGCGAGGCGCTGCGCCCCGAGTCGCGGCGGATCGGCGATCAGCAGGTCGAGGTCGGAGAAGGGCCGGGCGCGTCCGGTCGCGCGCGAGCCGAAGACGTGCACGGTCGCTTCGGGCACGATGCCGCCGAGGATCTCGATCACCTCGGCCCGTTCCGCAGGCGACAGATCGATCGCGTTGGGGTCAGCGGCCACCGGCTGCCTCCAGTGCCGAACCGAGGCGCAGCGCGTCGGCCGCGAACTCGGGCACCCGCGCGGCCATCGCCTCGGCCTTCGCCATGTCGTAAGCGTGGGTGGTGTTGTTGCGCATCTGCCGCCAGTCGCGCCAGCGTGCCGGATCGAGGACGAGGCCGGCGTCGGCACCGAGCCGGAGCAGGTCGTTGAACGACAGATCGACCACCCGGTCGGCCGCCGCCGCGCGCTCGATCAGCACCCGGCGAAGCAGCTGGATCGAGAGTTCATACACCAGCTCGAAGGACTTGATGACGGCCGAGCGCAGATGCGGCTTGAGCGGCGAATCGGCCGGCTGCTGCTGCCAGAAGCGCAGCGCTTCGTCGAGATTCGCGCCGGCGCGCTGCAGCGCCGAGAAGTCGATCGGTCGGTCGGTCATGGCGCATTCCTGGCAATGTCGCTCGTTCGGGCGCCCTCCGAACGGCGAGGCGCCAGTCGACGGCCGAACTCGATAATCCGTCGATGATCCGACTCCTCGTCGGCCTCGGCAACCCGGGGCCCGAATATGCGCCGACCCGCCACAACGCCGGCTTCTGGTTCATCGATGCGGTCGGCGCCGATCTGGGGGCGACGCTGGCGCCGGAGCGGAGCTATTTCGGGCTCGTCGCACGGGTCGCCCGCCCGAGCGGCCCGGTGTGGCTGCTCGAGCCGATGACCTTCATGAACCTGTCGGGGAAGTCGGTCGCGGCGCTCGCCCGCTTCTTCAAGATCGGCGCGGACGAGATCCTGGTCGCGCACGACGAGCTCGATCTGCTGCCCGGGCAGGTCAAGGTCAAGCGCGGCGGCAGCCATGCAGGCCACAACGGGCTGAAAGACATCCAGGCGCAGCTCGGCAGCGCCGACTTCTGGCGGCTGCGCCTCGGCATCGGCCACCCGGGCGTGAAGGCGGAGGTCATTGACTACGTGCTGCGCAAGCCACCCGCCGATCAACGCGACGCGATCACCGCCGCCATCGAGCAAGGCCGCGCGGCGCTGCCCCTCTGGCTCGACGGCGACATGGACCGCGCCCTGGCGAAGGTCCATGCCAAGCCGCCGCGCCCGAAGCCGCCACGGACGGAAGCCGCCAAGGCAGCGGCTGAATCGACCGGCGGGTCGACCGCTGTACCGACCAGCGCAGCGACCGGCGAACAAACAATCGGCGAACAAGCCACCGGGCCGGCACGATGAAGGCGCGCTGGCCGGCCCTGGTGCTCACGGGCGCGATGC
>CAXSGM010000137.1:0-2426 GCA_964236915.1 uncultured Rhizobacter sp. | reverse complement strand
GCCGACACGATTCGGGTCCGCGGCGCGCGCACCCACAACCTCAAGAACATCGACGTCGACATCCCGCGGCACCGGCTGGTCGTGATCACCGGCCTGTCGGGCTCGGGCAAGAGTTCACTCGCCTTCGACACGCTTTATGCCGAGGGCCAGCGTCGCTACGTCGAGAGCTTGTCGACGTACGCGCGCCAGTTCCTGCAGTTGATGGACAAGCCCGATGTCGACGTGATCGAAGGCCTCTCGCCGGCGATCTCCATCGAGCAGAAGGCCACTTCGCACAACCCGCGCTCGACCGTCGGCACCGTCACCGAGATCCACGACTACCTGCGGCTGCTCTACGCTCGCGCCGGCACGCCGTACTGCCCGATCCACGACCTGGCGCTGGTGGCTCAGAGCGTGAGCCAGATGGTCGACGCCGCGCTGGCGCTGCCGGCCGGCACGCGGCTCATGGTCGTCGCGCCGGTGGTGCGCGATCGCAAGGGCGAGTTCGTCGAGCTGTTCGCCGAGATGTTGTCGCGCGGCTACGTGCGCTTTCGGGTCGACGGGGTAGCTCACGAGGCGAGCGACCTGCCGGCGCTGAAGAAGACCGAGAAGCACGACATCGACGTCGTGATCGACCGGGTGCGGGTGCCCGGGGCCGAAGCTGTCGCGACGGCCACCGCCGCCAGGGCGCCCGGCGCCGGCAGCGGCACTCCGGCGGGTTTGCGCCAGCGGCTCGCCGAGAGCTTCGAGGCCGCGCTCGGCATCGCCGACGGCCGCGCCATCGCGCTCGAGATGGACACCAGCCGCGAGCACTTCTTCTCGGCCAAGTTCGCCTGCCCGGTCTGCAACTGGTCGCTGCCCGAGCTCGAGCCGCGGCTCTTCTCGTTCAACTCGCCGGTCGGCGCCTGCCCGACCTGCGACGGCCTCGGCCACACCACGGTGTTCGACGCCGAACGCGTCGTCGCGTTTCCGACGCTGAGCCTCGGCAGCGGCGCGGTCAAGGGCTGGGACCGGCGCAACGCCTACACCTTCTCGATGCTGGAAAGCGTCGCCCGCCACTACAGCTTCGACATCGAGCAGCCCTTCGACGCCCTGCCCGAGGCGGCGCGCCATGTGCTGCTGCACGGCTCGGGCGCCGACGCGATCGAGTTCGTCTATACGGCCGAAGCCGAAGCGTCGAAGGCCGAAGCCAAAGCCGCCGCAAAAGCCAACGCGGCCAGCGCCCCGGCGCCGCGTTCGCGCCAGCGCAGCGTGCGTCGCTCGCATCCCTTCGAGGGCATTCTGCCGAACCTCGAGCGGCGCTTTCGCGAAACCGATTCGGCCGCGGTGCGCGAAGATTTGGTGCGCTACCAGAGCGCCAAGCCCTGTCCCGACTGCCACGGCGCGCGCTTGCGGCGCGAGGCCCGCCACGTCTTCCTCGTCGATGCGGTCAGCGGCGAGCGCGAGCCGATCTTTCGCGTCGAACATCAGACGCTGCAACACGCGCTCGCCTGGTTCGAGGCCCTGCGCTTTGCCGGCGCCAAGGCCGGGATCGCCGACAAGGTGGTGCGCGAGATCATCGCGCGGCTGCGCTTCCTGAACGATGTCGGCCTCTCGTACCTGAGCCTCGACCGCACCGCCGAGACGCTCTCGGGCGGCGAATCGCAGCGCATCCGGCTGGCCTCGCAGATCGGCTCCGGGCTGACCGGCGTGATGTACGTGCTCGACGAGCCGTCGATCGGCCTGCACCAGCGCGACAACGCGCGCCTGATCGGCACGCTGCGCCACCTGCGCGATCTCGGCAACAGCGTCCTGGTCGTCGAGCACGACGAGGACGCGATCCGCGCCGCCGACCACGTGATCGACATGGGCCCCGGCGCCGGCGTGCACGGCGGTCGCGTGATGGCGCAAGGCACGGCTGCCGAGGTCGCCGCCGACCCGGCCTCGCTGACCGGCCGCTACCTCGCCGGCGCGCTGCGGATCGAGGTGCCGACCACGCGCCGCGCCGCGGCGACCGATGCCGACGGCGCGCCGCTGCTCGTGCGCCTCGTCAACGCCCGCGGCAACAACCTGCAGGGCGTCGACGTGGCGATCCCGGTCGGCGTCCTGACCTGCGTGACCGGCGTCTCGGGCTCGGGCAAAAGCACGCTGGTCAACGACACGCTCTACGCCGCCGCGGCGAAGGCGATCTACGGCAGCCACGCCGAACCGGCGCCGGTCGATGCGATCACGGGCCTCGACGCCTTCGACAAGGTCATCAACGTCGACCAGAGCCCGATCGGCCGCACCCCGCGCTCGAACCCTGCGACCTACACCGGCCTCTTCACGCCGATCCGCGAGCTGTTCGCCGAGATGACCTCCGCCAAGGAACGCGGCTACGGCCCGGGGCGCTTCAGCTTCAACGTCGCCGGGGGACGCTGCGAAGCGTGTCAGGGCGACGGCGTGCTGAAGGTCGAGATGCACTTCCT
>CAXSGM010000136.1:0-2440 GCA_964236915.1 uncultured Rhizobacter sp. | reverse complement strand
TCAACGTCGTCTGGCCGCTCGAGGCGACGATCACGCGCGAGTTCGCGCAAGGCCTGCAGGAGATCCTCGTCGTCGAGGAAAAGCGCCAGGTCATCGAATACCAGCTGAAGGAGGAGCTCTACAACTGGCGGCCCGACGTGCGGCCGAACGTCCTCGGCAAGTTCGACGAAGCCGAGGGCGATTTCTCGGGCGGCGAATGGAGCCAGCCGAACCCCGGCCGCAACTGGCTGCTGCGCGCCCAGGCCGACCTGACGCCGGCGATCATCGCCAGGGCGATCGCCAAGCGGCTGAAGAAGCTCGGCGTCGACACCGACACCGCCGCACGCATGGACGCCCGCATCGCCCTCGTCGACGCCAAGGAGCGCAGTCTCACAACGCTGAATCTCGGGGGCGACTCCAACGCGGACAAAAACGCGGACTCGGGCGCCGATCCCAAAGCCGCCGAACGCGCGCCCTGGTTCTGTAGCGGCTGCCCGCACAACACCTCAACCCGCGTGCCCGAAGGCTCGCGCGCGGTCGCGGGGATCGGCTGCCACTACATGACGGTCTGGATGGACAGAGCGACCACGACCTTCAGCCAGATGGGCGGCGAAGGCGTCTCCTGGGTCGGCCAGGCCGCGTTCACGACCGACCGCCACATCTTCGCCAACCTCGGCGACGGCACCTACTTCCACTCCGGGCTGCTGGCGATCCGGCAGGCGATCGCCGCCAAGGTGAACATCACCTACAAGATCCTCTACAACGACGCGGTCGCGATGACCGGCGGCCAGCCGGTCGACGGCATCCTGAAAGTGCCCGAGATGACGCGCGAGCTCGATGCCGAGGGCGCGACGAAGATCGTCGTCGTCTCCGACGAGCCCGAGAAGTACGCGGAAGCCGAGATCGCCGCGCGGCTCGCGAAGGGCGTGACGGTGCACCACCGCGACGACCTCGACGCGCTTCAACGCGAGCTGCGCGAGATCGCCGGCTGCACGGTGCTGATCTACGACCAGACCTGCGCCACCGAGAAGCGCCGGCGCCGGAAGCGCGGCACGCTGGTCGACCCGACCAGGCGCGTCGTGATCAACGAACTGGTCTGCGAAGGCTGCGGCGATTGCTCGGTGCAATCGAACTGCCTGTCGATCGAGCCGGTCGAAACCGAGTTCGGCCGGAAGCGCCGAATCAACCAGAACAGCTGCAACAAGGACTATTCCTGCGTCAAAGGTTTCTGCCCGAGCTTCGTGACGGTCGAGGGCGGGCAGCTCAAGGGCAAGAAGAAGAAGGACGAGGCGCGGCCCGATCCGTTCGCCCTGCCGCCCCTGCCGCTGCCGACGCTGCCGCCGAGCGCGGCGCCCTGGGGCATCGTCGTCGCCGGCGTCGGCGGCACCGGCGTGATCACGATCGGCCAGCTGCTCGGCATGGCCGCGCACCTCGAGGGCAAGGGCGTCGTGACGCAGGACGCCGCGGGCCTCGCGCAAAAGGGCGGCGCGACCTGGAGCCACATCCAGATCGCCGACCGCCAGGACGCGATCCTGACGACCAAGGTCGGCACCGCCGAGGCCGACCTCGTGATTGGCTGCGACCCGATCGTCGCGGCGAACAACGCGACGCTGCTGACGATGCGCGAAGGCCGCACCTTCGTCGCGCTCAACACGCACGCGACGCCGACCGCCGCCTTCGTGACGAATCCCGACTGGCAATTTCCCACCGCAAACTGCGAAAGCGCCGTCGTCGCCGCGGCCGGCGCGGCGAACGTCGGCCGCTTCGATGCCGAACGCCTCGCGGTGCAGCTCGTCGGCGATTCGCTCTACACCAATCCGCTGCTGCTCGGCTATGCCTGGCAGATGGGGCGCGTGCCGCTTTCGTTCGCGGCGCTGCTGCGGTCGATCGAACTCAACGGAGTGCAGGTCGAGAACAACAAGCTTGCGTTCGAATGGGGGCGGCGCGCGGCGCTCGACCTTGGCGCGGTGGAGCGGCTGCTGACCCCGGCGCGCGGCCAGGTGATCGACTTCGTTCGCAAGGGCGCGGCGGATGTCGACGCCATCGTCGCCAAGCGGGTCGAGTTCCTGACGGCCTATCAGAATGCTGCGTATGCGCGGCGCTATCAGGCCGATGTCGAAAAGGTGCGCGCCGCCGAAGCGCCGCTCGGTGGGACGGCGCTGACCGAAGCGGTCGCCCGCGGCTTGTTCAAACTGATGGCCTACAAGGACGAGTACGAAGTGGCGCGGCTACAGAGCGACCCGGCGTTTCTGGCGAGCGTCGCGGCGCAATTCGACGGTGCGATGGGCAAGGACTACCAGCTGCACTACCACCTCGCGCCGCCGCTCAGCGCGAAGAAGAACGCCGCCGGCGAGCCGCAGAAGACGAGCTACGGCCCGGCGATGCTGACCGGCTTTCGCCTGCTGGCGAAGCTGAAGGGCCTGCGCGGCACAGCCTTCGATCCCTTCGGCCGCAGCGCCGA
>CAXSGM010000135.1:0-2472 GCA_964236915.1 uncultured Rhizobacter sp. | reverse complement strand
CGATCAGCGCCGGCATCCTCGAATGGAACAAGGCCTTCGAGCGGATCGGCTTCAAGGACGCGATCGTCGTCAAGGTGCAGCCCGACGACGCCGACTTCGACACGCTCGACGGCGGCGCCTCGGTGCGCTGGATGACGAACGCCGCGCCGAGCTTCGGCGCCATCGGACCGAGCCACGTCGACCCGCGCAGCGGCGAGATCCTCGCGGCCAACATCGGCATCGAGAGCCTTTCGTCGCGGAACCAGCGCTTCAGCCGGGCGCAGATCCTGCCGGGCAACGTCGCGGCGGTCGGGCGGATGATGCAGTTCGGGCCAGCCGAGGCGAGCCGGGCCAGCGCCGATGGCGCCGGCCCGCTCGTCGGCCGGCCCGTCGACCCGGCGCTCGACCCGCGCGCCTGCGACAACGCCGAACAAGCCGCCGAGCAGCTCGGCTACGCGCTCGACGTGCTCGCCGCGCGCGACGAGATCGATCCCGACAGCCCCGAGGCGCAGGCTTTCGTGCTCGCCTACCTGAAAGACGTGACGATGCACGAGGTCGGCCACACGCTCGGCCTGCGCCACAACTTTCGCGCCTCGCGGGCCTACAGCGATCGGCAGCTGTCCGACCCCGAGTTCACCCGCACCCATGCGCTGACCGGCTCGGTGATGGAATACGCGCCGGTCAACCTCGCGGCCCCCGGTGCGCCGCGTGTCACGCCGTTCCAGACGACGCTCGGACCTTACGACTACTGGGCCATCGAGTACGCCTATCGGCCCCTCGCGGCCGCCGACGAGAAGGCGGCGCTCGCGCGCATCGCCTCGCGCAGCAGCGAGCCCGAACTCGCCTACGGCACCGACGACGACAACTACCTCGGAATCGATCCCGACGCGCTGCAGTTCGACCTCGGCAACGACCCGTTCGCCTTTGCGAAGAAGCGGCTGGCGATCGCCCGCGACCTTTTCCGCCGCCAGGAAGACCGGCGGCTGGCGGCCGATCGCGACTACTCGGTGCTGCGCCGCTCGCTGAACTACGCCGTCAACGACGTTGCGCGTTCGACCGGCGTGCTGGCGCGCCAGATCGGCGGCATCCGCACGCTGCGCGACTTTCCCGGCACAGGCCGCGACCCCCTGCAGCCGGTGCCGGCCGTGCGCCAACGCGAAGCGCTCGACCAGATCTCGGGCAGCGTGTTCGCGGCCGACAGCCTGGTCGTCTCGCCGGCGTTGCAGCGGCGGCTCGCCCCGGATTTCCAGGAGCGCGAGGAGTCGCTGGCGCGCGGCGAGATCGCGGTCGTCACCGATTACACGGTGAGCGATCGGATCTTCACCGTGCAGCGCGCGCTGCTCGGGCAGCTGATGGGCGACGCGGTCGCTGGCCGGATCGTCGACAGCCAGGGCAAGGCCGCGCGGCGTGCCGAGTCGTTCCAGTTGTCCGAGCTCTACGGCCGCCTCGAGCGCGACATCTGGAGCGAGATCGAGACCGGGCGCGGCGCTGGCGACATTCCGGCCCCGCGCCGCGCGCTCCAGCGCGAGCACCTGAACCGGATCGCAACCCTGCTGCTGCGACCGGTGACCGCCGGCCCCGCCGACGCTCGCAGCCTGGTTCGGGCCGAGGCGATCCAGCTGCAAGCCCGCATCACCGCCGCGGCACGCCGCCCCGGGCTCACGCGCGACACCCGGGCGCATCTGCAGGACAGCGCCGACCTGCTCGGGCAAGCGTTGAGCGCGAAGGTCAATCGGTCGTTGGGTTGAGGGTCGGATCTCGGTTCCGACGCCTTGACGCCCGGGGCTGCGTGTCCTCAGTCCACAGAAAATGCCGACTGTTCGCCAATCCGAGCAGTACGCCTCCTGGTTCGGCGATCTGCGCGACCGGCAAGCGAAGGCACGTATCGTGGTCGGGATCAGAGCGCCTGGCAGTGGCGATCCGGGCGCGCCTCGCGTTTTGAGCGGTAGCGTTGCCGAACTGAAGATCGATGTCGGTCCTGGCTACCGGGTCTATTACACCCCACCGCGGCGACGAGATTATTTTGCTGCTGGTGCCGGCATCACCCGCGAAGGCCTCTACAAGGCGATCGGCGAGAGCGGAAACCCGAGTTTCGCGACGGTATTCCGCCTGATCCGTGCTCTCGGACTCGCCGTCAAGCTCGAGGCCGCCCCCGCATGAGGCCTTCGCGGAACCTTATCGCGATCGCCGTGCGGTAATGCTTCGCTGAGGAAGACAAGCTTCGCCAGTTCAGTCCAAGTGCGTGACGCTACGGATGCTGAAAGCGGAACTCCTGTGTCTTTCCACCGTACCCGTAGGCTGCCGCTCTCACGTCTTCGACATGGATGTAGCTTTCGTCATGCAGGTTGCCGAGTAGCTGGGCGAAACCCGCAAAGGCTTCTTTGATATACCGCGCCTTCTCTACCTTTGTGTTCGTCTCGTCGGTCACTTTGATGTCGAAGTAGACACTGCTCTTACCCTGCTCGGATAGCGAGCGACCGCCAACGATCCAGT
>CAXSGM010000134.1:0-2478 GCA_964236915.1 uncultured Rhizobacter sp. | reverse complement strand
TTCGACCGCTTCATGGCGATGGCGCTCTACGAACCCGGCCTCGGCTACTACGCCAACGCCAGCCGCAAATTCGGCCGGATGCCGGCCTCCGGCAGCGATTTCGTCACCGCGCCGGAGCTGTCGCCGCTCTTCGGCCAGGCGCTGGCGCGTCAGCTCCGGCAGGCGCTCGACGCCAGCGCCACCCGCGAGGTCTGGGAGTTCGGCGCCGGCTCGGGCGCGCTCGCCGCGCAGTTGATCGATGCGCTCGACGGCGACGCCGGCCCGACGATCGAGCGCTACTCGATCGTCGACCTTTCCGGCAGCCTGAAGGCGCGGCAGCGCGACCGGCTGGCGCGCTTCGGTCCGCGGGTGCGCTGGGTCGACACGCTGCCCGACGCGTTCGACGGCGTCGTCGTCGGCAACGAGCTGCTCGACGCGATGCCGGTGCAGCTCGTCGCGTTCGACGGCAGCGCGTGGCACGAGCGCGGCGTCGTCGTCTGCGAGGACGGCAGCTTCGGTTGGGCGGATCGAACGACTGCGCTCCGGCCGCCGGTCGACGCGCCGTTCGCGCCCGGCACGGTCACCGAGCTGCACGCGCAAGCCGAAGCCTTCATCGCGACGCTCGCCGAGCGGCTCGGGCGCGGCGCGATGTTCTTCATCGACTACGGTTTCCCGGCCGCCGAGTACTACCACCCGCAACGCGTCGGCGGCACGCTGATGTGCCACCGCGCGCATCGGGTCGACGCCGATCCGCTGGTCGAGGTCGGACAGAAGGACATCACCGCGCACGTCGACTTCACCGGCCTTGCGCTGGCTGCCGAGGCCGCGGGGCTCGAGCTGCTCGGCTACACGACGCAGGCGCACTTCCTCATCAACTGTGGCATCGCCGACGCCATGGCCCGGGCCGACCTCCCGACCCGCGCCGACGCCGCCAAGCTGCTCGCCGAGCACGAGATGGGCGAGCTGTTCAAGGTGATCGGCTTTGCCAGGAACGTCGAGCCTGCGTTCGCCGCGGCGCCGCTCGGATTCGCCCACGGCGACCGCAGCCATCGGCTTTGAAAAAGCGCAACCACCATGCTCCGCTGGCTGCTGGTCGTGTTCGTCGCGCTGATCGTGTTCAGCGGGCTGACGCGCTGGCTCGAGAAGCTCGGCCTCGGCCGCTTGCCCGGCGATTTCCGTTTCCGCCTGTTCGGCCGCGAATGGTTCCTCCCGTTCGCGAGCAGCGTCGTGCTCAGCCTGATCGCGATGGCCTTGCTGAAGTGGTTGTAAGGCCGGCGCGCCGAAGGACCGGTCACCGCTCCGGCAGCACCGCGCCGAGCACCTGCCGGACGGTGCTGGCGATCACGCCGCCGGCGTCCGGATCGCCTTTGACCAGCGCCTTGGCGAAATTCGTGGCCTGTTCCAGCGTGATGTGTGGAGACAACGGCGGCACGTCGGGGTCCGTCTTCACTTCGAGCACCACCGGCCGGTTCGACGTCAGTGCTTCGTCCCACGCGGGGCCCATGGCCTCGGGCGAGTCGACGTAGATGCCGCGCAGGCCGATCAACTCGGCGAACTTGTGGTACGGCACGTTCGGGATGTTCTGCGAGGCGTCGAACTTCGGGTCGCCTTCCATCACCCGCTGCTCCCAGGTCACCTCGTTCAGGTCTTCGTTGTTGAAGACGCAGCAGATCCAGCGCGGGTCGGCCCATTCGCGCCAGTACTTCTGCACGGTGATGAGCTCGGCCATGTTGTTCATCTGCATGGCGCCGTCGCCGACCAGCGCGATGACCGGCCGGTTGGGATGCGCGAACTTCGCGGCGATGGCGTAGGGCACGGCCGCGCCCATCGATGCCAGGCCGCCCGAGAGCGAGGCCATCATCCCGCGCTTCATCCGCAGGTCGCGCGCATACCAGTTGGCGCACGAGCCCGAGTCGGAGGTCAGGATCACGTCGTCCGGCAGGCGCGGCGAAAGCTCCCAGGTCACGCGCTGCGGGTTGACCGGTTTGGCCGGCTGCAGCGCGCGTTCCTCGAGCGTCTTCCACCAGCGATCGACGTGCCGGGCGATCTCGTCGCGCCAATGCGTGTCGGTCTTCTGCTGCAGGAGCGGCAGCAGCGCGCGCAGCGTCTCGGCGGCGTCGCCGACGAGGTTGACTTCCATCGGATAGCGCAGCGAGAGCATCTCGGGCGCGATGTCGATCTGCACGCCGCGCGCGGCGCCCTCCTTCGGCAGGAACTCGGCGTACGGAAAGCCGGAGCCGATCATCAGCAGCGTGTCGCACTCGCTCATCATCCGGTCGCTCGGTTCGGAGCCGAGCAGGCCGATCCCGCCGGTGACCCACGGCAGGTCGTCGGGCAGGGCGGCCTTGCCGAGCAGCGCCTTGGCCGCGCCCGCGCCGAGCCGGTCGGCGACCGCGATCACCTCGTCGGTCGCTTGCAAGGCGCCGGCGCCGACGAGCAGCGCCACCTTCTTGCCGGCGTTCAGCACTTCGGCGGCACGCTGCAGGTCGGCGTCGTACG
>CAXSGM010000133.1:0-2538 GCA_964236915.1 uncultured Rhizobacter sp. | reverse complement strand
GCGAGCACCTCGTTCATGTTCATGTTGGTCTGCGTGCCCGAGCCGGTCTGCCAGACCGAAAGCGGGAACTGATCGGCGTGCTGCCCCGCGAGCACTTCGTCGGCGGCGGCGACGATCGCCTCGGCCTTCTTCGCATCGAGCACGCCGAGCTCGCGATTGACGACGGCGGCGCTGCGTTTGACGAGCGCCAGCGCCCGGATGAGCTCGGGCGGCATCTTCTCGCTCGAGATGGCGAAGTGATGCAGCGAGCGCTGGGTCTGCGCGCCCCAGAGTGCGGTGTCGGCGACCGCGATTTCGCCGAAGGTGTCGCGCTCGAAACGGTGGCCGGCCGCGGCGGCGGCGTCATCGGAGTGAGAAGTCATGGGGTGCTCGAACGGGGTGCAAGGACGCTGAGGCGAACCGGGGCGGTGCTGTCGTGACTTCGTGGCGCGCTGGAAATCACATGCTAGGGATACACCGGTCCGGACCGGCCGAAGTATCACCGACGCGCCACCAAAATGCGCCCCGCCATGCCGATCTCGCCCTATGCACTCGCCCGGCCGTTCCTGTTCGGGCTCGACCCGGAGCGCGCCCACGACCTGACCCTGGCGGCGCTCGCGCAGCTGCAGAACACGCCGTTCGAACGGTTCTGGACCGAGCCGCGCGTCGACGATCCGGTCGTCCTCGCGAGCGTGCGTTTTCCGAACCGCATCGGCCTCGCGGCCGGGCTCGACAAAAACGGCCGCTGCATCGACGGCCTCGCCGCCGCCGGCTTCGGCTTCATCGAGATCGGCACCGTGACGCCGCGGCCGCAGCCCGGCAACCCGCAGCCGCGCTTGTTTCGCCTGCCCGCGGCCGGCGCGCTGATCAACCGGCTCGGCTTCAACAACGACGGGCTCGAGGCCTTCGTCGCGAACGTCCGGCGGGCGCGCTTTCGCGAGCGCGGCGGCATCCTCGGCCTGAACATCGGTAAGAACGCGACGACGCCGATCGAGCGCGCCGCGGACGACTACCTGACGTGCCTCGACGGCGTCTATCCGCATGCCGACTACGTCACGCTGAACGTGTCGAGCCCGAACACGCGCGACCTGCGTTCGCTGCAGCAGCAAGCCGCACTCGACGCGCTGCTCGACGCGGTGCAAGCGCGTCGCGAACAACTGGCGGCGCGCCACGGGCGCCGCGTGCCGATCTTCCTCAAGATCGCGCCCGACCTCGACGACGCGGAGATCGACGCGATCGCCGCGACGCTGCAGCGCCGCGCGCTCGACGGTGTGATCGCCACCAACACCACCCTTGCCCGCGACGCGGTGCGGGCGATGCGGCACGGCGACGAAGCCGGCGGCCTCTCGGGCGCGCCGCTGGGGGCGGCCGCGAACCGCGTGATCGCCCGCCTGCGCGGCGCCCTCGGCCCGGGCTTTCCGATCATCGGCGTCGGCGGCGTCATGACGCCCGGCGACGCGCTCGCCAAGCGGGCCGCCGGCGCCGATGTGGTGCAGATCTACACCGGTCTGATCTACCACGGGCCCGGCCTCGTCGCCGCCGCGGCTCACGCGCTTGCACAAGGAAATCCTCGATGACCTCAGCCGATCGACGGTTCCTCAGCCTCGCCATGCATGCCCTCCGTCGCAGTGCTGGGGATCTGGTGCGCCGCGGCGTCCTTGGGGCGACGCTCGCCACGCTCGCCGCCTGCAGTGCGCTGCCGCGGATCCATCCCGACATGGCATCGGACGCGCCGCCGCCGCAGGTCGAGGGCGCACGCGGCCCGCTCTCGGCCGAGCGCAGCCGCCAGATCCTCGACGCCTTGCGCGCCAAGGGCGGCGACAGCACGGTGCTGGACCGCCACCTCGCGCTCGAAGCCGCGGTGACCGACTCGCCGCTCGTCGCCGGCAACCGGGTCACGCTGCTCGAAGACGGCCCGGGCACCTACCGCGCGATGTTCGCGGCGATCGCGGCGGCAAGCGACCACATCGACATGGAGAGCTACATCTTCGAGGGCGACGACACCGGCCAACGCTTCATCGACGCGCTGCTCGAGAAGCAGCGCCAGGGCGTGCAGGTCAACCTGATCTACGACGGGATCGGTACGCTGCACACGCCGAAGACCTTCTTCGACCCGTTGAAGGCGGCGGGCGGCCAGGTGCTCGAGTTCAACCCGCTGAACCCGCTGAAGGCCAAGGCCGGCTGGGACGTCAACCAGCGCGACCATCGCAAGCTGCTGGTCGTCGACGGGCGGACCGCCTTCATGGGCGGCATCAACATCAGCGGCGTCTACTCGGGCGGGTCGTTCAGCGGCGGCTCGGGCCGGCCGCCGAAAAGCGGCACGCTTCCCTGGCGGGATACCGATCTGCGCATCGACGGCCCGGTCGTCGCCGAACTGCAGAAACTGTTCTTCGCGACCTGGGAAAAGCAGAAAGGCCCGCCGGTCCCGGAACGCCAGTACTACCCGGAGCTGACGCGCCAGGGCGATGAAGTCGTCCACGCAATCGGCAGCGCGCCGGACGAGCCGTACAGCCCGATCTACGCGACGCTGATTTCGGCGATCGATTGCGCCGAGAAGGA
>CAXSGM010000132.1:0-2540 GCA_964236915.1 uncultured Rhizobacter sp. | reverse complement strand
AAGGCGCCGCGATCGGCCCAGTTCGCCCGCGCCGGGGCGCGCAGACGCCGCGCCGCGTGCTCCCACTCGACCTCGGTCGGCAGGCGCGCGCCGGCCCAGCGCGCATACGCGTCGGCCTCGTAGTAGCTCAGGTGGCAGACCGGCGTGCGTGGGTCGACCTCGACCCAGCCCTGCAGCGTGTGGTTCATCCAGATGCCGTCGACCGAGCGCCAGTAGAGCGGCGCCTCGCGGCGGCCGCTTCGCACCCAGTCCCAGCCGAGCGAGAGCCAGAGCTCGGGGCGCCGGTAGCCGCCGTCCTCGATGAACGCCAGGTACTCGCCGTAGCTGGCCGGCCGCGACGCCAGCTCGAAGGGCGCGGTGTAGGCGACGTGGCGGGGCGTCTCGTTGTCGAAGCAGAAGGCGGCATCGAGCGTTGGATCGAAACCGTGCTCGATCAGTCCGCCCGGCTGCGCGAACCAGCGGAGCGGCTGATCGCTGACGCTCGACATCGGCCAGCGCTTCGCGTAACCCGGCTGAAGCGGGTTGAACGAGAGTGCGTGCTTGATGTCGGTCAGCAGCAGCTCCTGGTGCTGCTGTTCGTGGTGCAGCCCTAGCGTGACGAGGGCGTGGATCGATGGGTCATCGCCACGCTCGTCGAGGAGCCGCAGCATCCGCGCGTCGACGGCGGTCCGGTAGGCGCGCACCTCGGCGAGCGTCGGCCGGCTGATCAGGCCGCGCTGCGCCCGCGGGTGCATCTCGCCGACGCCCTGGTAGTAGCTGTTGAACAGCACCCGGAACGCCGGGTCGAAGGGCGTAAAGCGCTTTTCGTGCGGCTCGAGCAGGAAGGTCTCGAAGAACCAGGTGCCGTGCGCCAGATGCCATTTGGTCGGGCTGGCATCGGGCATCGACTGGAGCTGGCAATCCTCGGGCGAGAGCGGCGCGGCGAGCGCCTCGGTCGCCGCACGTACCTCGGTGTAGGCGCCCGAGAGCGCGGGCGAGGCGGTCGCGAGCGTTGGGGGGAACGGAACAGGCTGGGCGTCGGGCATGGTGGAGGCAGATACGCGCCGAGGCGTTCTGCAGATGTTTCGAAGAGCGACGAGCGCTTATACCGCCCCGACGAAACGGGCGCCGGATGTCGGCTCGAAGGCCACCGGCGGCGGCGTCCCGGCCGCGCCCGGACTCCTAGAATCCCGGTCGATGGCCTTCGTTCACCTGCGCACCCACACCGAATTCTCCGTCGTCGACGGCACCTTGCGAGTCGATGACGCCGCGGCCGCGGCCGCCGAGGACGGCCAGGGCGCGCTCGCGATCAGCGACTTGTCGAACCTTTTCGGCGCGGTCAAGTTCTACGGCGCGGTTCGAAAGAAGGGCGTGAAGCCGATCATCGGCGCGGATGTCTGGCTCGAGCCCGAGGGCAGCGAGAAGGCGCCGAGCCGGCTGCTGCTGCTCGTGCAGAACGCGCAGGGCTACCTCAACCTGTCCGATCTGCTGACCCGCGCCTGGCTGCAGGCCGGTCCGCGCGGCCAGGCCGCGCTTCGTTGGGACTGGCTCGAGACGGCGAACGCCGGCTTGATTGCGCTCTCGGGAGCGGATCTGGGCGCCGTCGGCCAGGCGCTCGCCGCTGGCGATGCGGAGCGCGCGGACCGCCTCGCGTTCCGCGTGGCGGCACTGTTTCCGAATCGCTTCTACATCGAACTGCAACGCGTCGGCCTGCCCGGGCAGGAGGCGCAGGTTCGCAAGGCCGCGCAGCTTGCCGCGCGCCTCCGGTTGCCGGTGGTTGCGACGCACCCGATCCAGTTCGCCGCGCCGGACGATTTCGATGCCCACGAGGCGCGCGTCTGCATCGCCGAGGGCGAGATGCTCACCAACCCGAAGCGCATCAAGCGCTTCGGCCGCGAGCAGTACTTCAAGACCCAGGCGCAGATGGAGGAGCTGTTCGCCGACCTGCCGAGCGCGCTCGCCAACAGCGTCGAGATCGCCAAGCGCTGCAACCTGACCCTGGTGCTCGGCAAGCCGCAGCTGCCCGACTTCCCGACCCCGCTGGTCGACGGCCGCCCGCTGCCGATTGCCGACTATTTCCGCACGCTCTCGCACGACGGGCTCGCGGTGCGGCTCGCGCAGCGCTACCCAGACCCGGCCGAGCGCGAGCGCCAGCGCCCGGTGTATGTCGAGCGACTCGACTTCGAGATCGAGACGATTCTGAAGATGGGCTTTCCCGGCTACTTCCTGATCGTCGCCGACTTCATCAACTGGGCCCAGAAGAACGGCTGCCCGGTCGGCCCGGGCCGCGGCTCGGGCGCCGGCTCGCTCGTGGCCTACGCGCTCCACATCACCGGGCTCGACCCGCTTCAGTACAACCTCCTGTTCGAGCGCTTCCTGAACCCCGAGCGCGTGTCGATGCCCGACTTCGACATCGACTTCTGCCAGGGCAACCGCGACCGGGTGATCGATTACGTCAAGCAGAAGTACGGGCGCGATGCGGTCAGCCAGATCGCGACCTTCGGCACGCTGGCCGCCAAGGCGGCGCTGCGCGACATCGGCCGGGTGCTCGGCATGGGCTA
>CAXSGM010000131.1:1228-2640 GCA_964236915.1 uncultured Rhizobacter sp. | reverse complement strand
GACCGCCTTGGCCTGCGTCATCGTGATGTTGACGTGGTGGCGGGTGTAGCTCGAGATCTTGACGCGGATGCCGCGCTTCAGCCCTTCTTCGCCGAGGTAGGCCCCCCATGGGTAGGCGGCGACCATCAGATGGATGCGGTTGCCCTTCGGCGAGACGCCGAGCTTCTCCGAGCCGATCCAGACCAGCGGCCGCAGGTAGCAGGACGCCAGCCGGTTGGCGCGGACGACCTCGCGCTGCGCCTCGACCACCTGTTCGAAGCCGAAGGGAATCGTCATCCGCAGGATCTTGGCGCTGTCGAAGAGCCGCTGGGTGTGCTCGCGAAGGCGAAAGATCGCCGTGCCGTCGACGGTGTCGTAGGCGCGTACGCCCTCGAAGACGCCGCAGCCGTAGTGCAGCGTGTGGGTGAGAACGTGGATCTTGGCGTCGCGCCAGTCGACCAGTTCGCCGTCCATCCAGATCTTGCCGTCGCGGTCTTCCATCGACTGGGCCATGCGGTTCTCCGTAAGCTGGGCCCGGATGCGCGCCCCGGGACGGGCATTCTATTTCGGCGCTCAGCGCCGCACGAAGACGACGATGTGCTGCCAGGGCAGCGGCTCGGCGGTGCGTTCCCACGTCAGCCCGGCGGCGGACGCTTCGCGCCGGACCTGCGCCTCGCTCATCCGGTGCAGCGGCTTGATCGGCACCTTCGGATCCTCGGCCCGGTACTCGACGAACACGACGCGGCCACCCGGCTTCAGCGCCCGCACCAGGCTTCGAAGCACCTCGCGCGGAAACTCGAGCTCGTGGTAGACGTCGACCATGATCGCGAGATCGAGACTGCGCTCGGGCAGCCGCACGTCGTCGACCGCGCCCTGGACCGGCCGGATCTGCGCCAGGCCGGGACGCGCCGCCAGCGCCGCGAGCATCCGCACCATCTCGGGCTGCACGTCGACCGCGTAGACGATGCCGCCCGCTCCGACCCGCGCCGCGATCCGCCGCGTGACGTAGCCGGTGCCGGCGCCGATGTCGGCGACGACCATGCCGGGCTTCAGCGCCAGCTGGGGCAACAGCAGGTCGGTGCGCTCCTCCTGGTCCCGCTCCGCGCGTTCCAGCCAAGCTGCGCCTTGCCAGCCCATGACGCGCGCGATCTCGCGGCCCATGTAGCGCTTGCCGATGCCGTCGTCGGTGGGGTTCGACGGCACATAGCCGGAGGACGGCGGCGGCGCCGCGCCGTCCGCGGGGAAGGCTGGGGCCGTGATGGCGGCAGCCAAAGGAGTGGCAAGCGAAAGCGCCACGAGCTTGCGCCAGATTCCCTGGTGCCCCGAATGCTGCTCCGTTCGGGCCGAGCCTGTCGACGCCCCCGCGGCATGAGCGAGAGGCCCTTCGACAAGCTCAGGGCGAACGGGATACGGACGTTGCTCCGTTCGGGCCA
>CAXSGM010000131.1:0-1128 GCA_964236915.1 uncultured Rhizobacter sp. | reverse complement strand
GAGCCCACGGGAAACCGATGCCGCTCCGTTCGCGCCCACCCTGCGGGAAGCGGACGCTGCTCCATTCGGGCTGAGCGTGCCGAAGCCCTCGCCGCATGAGCGAAAGACCTCACGCCCTCACACCGCAGCACCCGGTCGTTTCGCGTCGGCGAGCTGCTTGCGCCGGTACTCGCCCTGGCGCTCGAGCATCCAGCCGGGATACTCGGCCGGCAGGCGGCTCGCTTCGTCGAGCGCGGCAAGCTCGTCGGCGGTCAGCGCGACCTTCACTGCGCCGAGGTTGTCGGCGAGCTGCTCCGGCCGCTTGGCGCCGACGATCGCGCTGGTGACGACCGGCTGGTGCAGCAACCAGGCCAGGGCGATCTGCGCGACCGAGACGCCGCGCGCCTCGGCGATGGGCCGCATCCGGTCGATGCAATCGAAGGCGCGCGGCTTGTCGACGGGCGGAAAGTCGAAGCTGCTGCGGCGGCTGCCCGGCGCGGCCGGCCCATCGCGCGTGACCTTGCCGGAGAGGAAGCCCCCGGCGAGCGGGCTCCAGACCAGCAGCCCCAGCCCCTCGCTCTGCAACATCGGCACGATCTCGCGTTCGAGGTCGCGCCCGGCGAGGGTGTAGTAGGCCTGCAGCGATTGAAAGCGCGCCAGCGCCAGCCGCTCGGAGATGCCAAGCGCCTTGACGATCTGCCAGGCCGCCCAGTTCGAGACGCCGATCGTGCGCACATGGCCATGCTGCACCAGCGTATCGAGCGCGCGGAGCGTCTCCTCGATCGGCGTGGCTGCGTCGAAGCCGTGCAACTGATAGAGATCGATGTGGTCGAGTTGCAGGCGCTTCAGGCTCGCCTTGACACCGTCGATCAGGTGGCTTCGCGACGCGCCGCGGGTATTGGGGCCGGTGCCGGTGTCACCGAACACCTTGGTCGCGACGACGACGTTCTCGCGCGGCACTTTCAGGTTCTTCAGCGCCTGGCCGGTGATCTCCTCCGATCGGCCGCCGGCGTACACGTCGGCGGTGTCGATGAAGTTGACGCCGGCATCGAGCGCCTGGCCGACGAGGCGCTCGGCATCGGCCTGCTGCAGGTCGCCGATCTTGCCCCAGAGGCCGCCGCTGCCGCCGAAGGTCATGGTGCCGAGGCA
>CAXSGM010000130.1:0-2740 GCA_964236915.1 uncultured Rhizobacter sp. | reverse complement strand
TCGTCGGTGTCGAGCAGCGACTCGACGTCGAACTCGTCGGAGATCGCTTCGAGCATCACGGCGGCCTCGTCGCGGTCGCGCTGGCGGGCGATGGCGGGTGGGCGTGGGCGCTCGAACGCCGTGGCTGCGGCCTGCAGGCGCACGACCGGACCCACCGTCGTCGCGAACAGCTCATGCTCGCGCCGTTCGAGCGCCCGGCGCTCGGCCTCGCGGCGCGCCGTCTCGAGCTCGGCGCGCCGGCGCTCGGCGAGTGCGCGACGCAGCGGCTCGAGGTCGGCCAGGGCGCGGGCTTCCAGGTGCGGCGGCGCGGCGCCGCGCGACCGGCTCACAGCAGCCCCCGCTCGCTGAACGACACCGCGCGATCGGCGCCGACCACGATGTGATCGAGCACGCGCACGTCGACGAGGCGCAGCGCATCGCCGAGCGAACGCGTCAACGCCACGTCGGCATGGGACGGTTCGGCGGCGCCCGACGGATGGTTGTGCGCCAGGATCACCGAGGCGGCGTTCAGCGCCAGCGCGCGTTTGACGATCTCGCGGGGGTAGACGCTCGCCTGGGTCAACGTGCCGCGGAACATCGGTTCGAGCGCCAGCAGGCGGGTCTGCGCGTCGAGGAACATCACCGCGAACACCTCGTGGCCGAGGCCACCGAGCTCGATGCGCAGGTACTCTTTGACCTTGTCCGGGGCGTCGAGCGTCGGCTGTTCGACAAGCTGCTCGGCCAGGCCGCGGCGCACCAGTTCGAGCACCGCGGCGATCTCGGCCCGCTTGGCCGGCCCGAGCCCCTTGACCGTTTGGAGATCGGCGGGATTCGCGCGCAGCAACCCGGTGATGCCGCCGAAGCGGTCGAGCACCTGCTGCGCGAGCTGCAGCACGGAGGTTCCGCGCATGCCGGTTCGCAGCAGCAGGGCGACGAGTTCGGCGTCCGCCAGCGCCGCCGCTCCGCTCGACAGCAGCTTCTCGCGCGGGCGGGCTTCGGCGGGGATGTCCTTCATGGCGATGGGCGGCCGTGGCGTCGCCGGGAAAGCGCGCTCTTAAAATCGGATCAGTCTATCGGCTCGCCGGCGCGCTTTGCCGGTCCCGCCGCGCCGGCGGTCGAGGGCGCTCCGGCCGGTCGCCACCTCCGCGCCACCTCGCCTTTGTCGGGAACAGCGTTTTGAATCAAGTCCAGTCCGGATCGTTTCTGACCTTGCACTACCGGCTGTCCGGCCCCGACGGCACGGCCCTGGTCGACACCTTCGGCGCCCAGCCGGCGACGCTCTCGCTCGGCGCGGGCGAGCTCGCGCCCGCCATCGAGGCGCGCCTGCTGGGCCTCGTCGAAGGCACGCGCCGGTCCTTCGAGCTCGCGCCGGACGAAGCCTTCGGCGAGCGCAATCCGGAGCTTCTGCAGCGCGTCAAGCGCAGCTTGCTCGTCGAATTCGGCGACCCGGGCGTCACCTACCGGGTCGGCGACGTGGTCCAGTTTCCGGGCCCGGGCGGAGAGGGCGCCTATGCCGGCACCGTGCGCGAAGTGGGGGACGACGTGCTCGTCTTCGACTTCAACCACCCGCTCGCCGGCCGGCCGGTGACTTTCGAAGTGCAATTGATCGGCGTGCTGTGAACGCGCCGGGCATCGAGGAGGTGGTGCTCGCCGAGCCACGCGGCTTCTGCGCCGGGGTCGATCGCGCGATCGAGATCGTCGAACGCGCGTTGCGCAAGTTCGGCGCGCCGATCTACGTGCGTCACGAGATCGTCCACAACACCTACGTCGTCGACGATCTGAAAGCCAAGGGCGCGATCTTCATCGAGGCGCTCGACGAGGTGCCGCCCGGGGCGACGCTGATCTTTAGCGCGCACGGCGTGTCGCAGCAGGTGCGGCGCGAAGCGGCGGAGCGCGGCTTCGATGTGTTCGATGCCACCTGTCCGCTCGTCACCAAGGTGCACGTCGAGGTCGCCAAGCTGAGCCGCGAGGGCTACGAATTCATCATGATCGGCCACAAGGGCCACCCGGAGGTCGAAGGCACGATGGGCCAGCTGACGAGCGGCATCCACTTGGTCGAGGACGTGGCCGACGTCGCCCGGGTGCAGCCGGCGCAGGCCGAACGGCTCGCGGTCGTCACCCAGACGACGCTCTCGGTCGACGACGCCGCGGCGATTCTCGCGGCGGTGAAAGAGCGCTTCCCCACGGTGCGCGAGCCGAAGCAGCAGGACATCTGCTATGCGACGCAGAACCGCCAGGACGCCGTCAAGGTGCTTGCGCCGCAGGTCGATGTGGTGATCGTCGTCGGCAGCCCGACCAGCTCGAACAGCAACCGCCTTCGCGAGCTTGCCGACCGCCTCGGCACGCCCGCCTACATGGTCGATGCGCCGGGCGATCTTCGGCCCGAATGGTTCGAAGGCCGGCACCGGGTCGGCCTGACGGCAGGCGCCTCGGCCCCCGACATCCTCGTGCAGCAGGTGATTGCAAAGCTGCGCGAGTTCGGCGCGATCGGCCTGCGCAGCCTCGACGGCGTGCGCGAGACGGTGCACTTTCCGCTGCCACTTGGCCTCGGCGACCGGGCAATGGCCGGTTCGGCCGAGGTCAGCGGAGTACAAAAAACCTTCGATAAACGACCAGAATGACAAAAATCCTGGTCGACGAGCAGAAAACATGGACACGGTGGTGGGTTGGCCCCCGCTATAGGCAGCACAAGCTGAGGTCATCTCTGGTCGCTTGCTATTTCTAGCAACGCGGCGCTATAGATCCGATCTTCCGTGCTAGA
>CAXSGM010000129.1:0-2787 GCA_964236915.1 uncultured Rhizobacter sp. | reverse complement strand
CCGCTCTGCGGATGCTCGAAACCGAGCCGGCTCGCGTGCAGCAAGAGCCGCGGCGCGCGCGCCTGCACGTCGGGCGGCGCGTACAGCGCGTCGCCGAGGATCGGGTGCCCGAGCGCCTGCAGGTGGACGCGAAGCTGATGGGCGCGGCCGCTGATTGGTTCGAGCTCGAGCCGGGTCGTGCCGGCCGCGGCGTCGACCGAAAGCACCCGCCAGCGGGTCAGCGACGCCTTGCCGTGCACGGCATCGACCCGCTGGCGCGGCCGGTTCGGCCAATCGGCGGCGAGCGGCAGGTCGATCTCGCCGCTGCCCGGCTCGACCCGGCCGGCGACGACCGCGATATAGCGCTTCGCCACGCGCCGCTCGGCGAACGCGCGGTTCAAATCGCGCTGGGCGGCGGCGCCGCGCGCGAACACGATCAAGCCCGAGGTCGCCATGTCGAGCCGGTGGACGACGCGGGCGTCGGGGTAGACGGCCATGACGCGGGCCGCAAGGTTGTCGATCCCTTGCTCGCCGCGCCCGGGCACTGCAAGGAGGCGGCTCGGCTTGATCGCGACAACGCAGGCGGCGTCGACGTGCACGAGGTCGACGCCGGTCATCGCCGGCGGCGCCCCGACCGGCGTCGGCACGCGCGGATCATTCGAGCCGCTCACATCCTCACCAAACCGCCGACGCTCAAACCCCCGGCACGAGCGCATCGCGCCGGGCGAGCGGCGGGAACAGCCGGAACCACAGCCCGGCGACGACCAGCGTGCCGACGCCGCCGAGCACGACCGAGCCGACCGGCCCGAGCAGCGCCGCGGTCGAGCCCGACTCGAACTCGCCGAGCTGGTTCGACGCGCCGATGAACACCGAATTGACCGCGCTGACCCGGCCGCGCATGGCGTCGGGCGTCTCCAGCTGGACGAGCGACTGGCGGATCACCACGCTCACCATGTCGCCGCCCCCGGCCACGGCGAGCGCGACCATCGACATCCAGAACGAGCGCGAGACGCCGAACACCAGCGTCGCGACCCCGTAAACCGCGACCGCGCCGAGCAGCACCCGGCCGGCGTGGCGCGTGATCGGCCAGCGGCTCAAGACCAGCGAGAGCGTGAACGCGCCCACCGCTGGGGCGGCGCGCAGCAGGCCGAGGCCCCACGGGCCGGTCTGCAGGATGTCCTTGGCGTAGATCGGCAGCAGCGCCGTGGCGCCGCCGAGCAGCACCGCGAAGAGATCGAGCGAGATTGCGCCGAGCACGACCGGCCGACCGACGACGAAGCGCACGCCGGCGAGCAGCGTCTCGAACGAGAACGCCCGGGCCGCGGCGGCCACATGGCCGTAGCGCACGCCGGCGACCAGTGCCGCACCCAGGCCGAACAGCGCGGCGCAAGTCGCGTAGACGGCGCCGGCGCCGGCCACGTAAATCAGGCCGCCGAGCGCCGGCCCGGCGACGATCGCCGCCTGCCCACCCATCGAAGCGAACGCGAGCGCCCGCGGCAGCACCTCGGCCGGCACGAGCAGCGGCGTCAGCGCCTGTTGCGCCGGCATCTGGAACGCTTTGACCGTGCCGAGCGCGACCGAAACCGCGAGCAGCAGGTGACGGCTCGCCAGGCCGCGGTAGGTAGCGAACCCGAGCACCGCGGTGATCAGCGTCTGCACGACGAGGCAGAGCAGGACGATGCGCGCCCGGTCGTGCCGGTCGACGACATGCCCGGCGTACAGCACCAGCAGCAGCGCCGGCAGGAACTGCAGGAGGCCGACCAGGCCGAGGTCCCAGGCGCTGCCGGTCAGCGCGTACATCTGCCAGCCGATCGCGACCATCAGCATCTGCGTCGCCCCGGTGCTCGCGAGGCGCGAGAACCAGAGGCGCATGAAGGCGCGGTGGCGCCGCAGCGGTGCCGGACGCGCAGGCGATCCCGCTTCGTTCACCCCTCGGTCAGCGCGATTCGATCAGCGCTTGGGACCGCTGACCGGCCCTGGGCGCCGGCCAGCGTCGCGGGGGCCGGCATCGCGCTGACCACCCGCACCGCCGGCGCCGCTGCGTCCACCCGCGGGCGCATGTTGGCTGCCGCTGTGCCCGCCGCGCCCGCCGCCGCCGTTCGACGGGCCGCCGCGGCCACCACCGCCGCCCGGCCGTCCGCCGCCGCCCGACGAGCGCGAACCACCGCGGCTGGCGCCTTCGCCGATCACCATCCGTCCGAGCACGATCGGCTCGGGCCTCTCGTGCGCAGGCGGCTCGAAGCCGGGAACGATCTCTTTCGGGATCTCGAACTTGATCATCCGCTCGATATCGCGCAGAAAGCCGTTCTCGTCGACGCAGACCAGCGACACCGCCTCGCCCTGCGCCCCCGCACGGCCGGTGCGGCCGATGCGGTGCACATAGTCCTCGGGGACGTTCGGGATCTCGTAGTTGACGACGTGCGGCAACTGATCGATGTCGATGCCGCGGGCGGCGATGTCCGTCGCGACCAGCACCGTCAGATCGCCGGTCTTGAAGTCGGCCAGCGCCTTGGTGCGCGCGCTCTGGCTCTTGTTGCCGTGGATCGCCATGGCGCTGATGCCGGCCTTCGTCAGGTGCTCGACCAGGCGGTTGGCGCCGTGCTTCATCCGCATGAAGACCAGCACCTGCTGCCAGTCGTTTTCCTTGATGAGATGGATCAGCAGGTCCTTCTTCATCTCGCGGCCGACCGGGTGCACCTTCTGCGCGACAGGGTCGGCGGTCTGGTTGCGGCGCGCGACCTCGATCAGCGCGGGCTTGTTCAGCAGCCGGTCGGCGAGCGCCTTGATCTCGTCGCTGAAGGTCGCCGA
>CAXSGM010000128.1:0-2805 GCA_964236915.1 uncultured Rhizobacter sp. | reverse complement strand
GGCACCTCGTCGATGGAGGTCGGCATCAAGGTGCTGGCGGAAAACATCCGCACGCAGGAATTGCGGCACGCGAACAGCTGCTTCTTCACGATGGTGGCGGTGGACGACGAGCGAAAGCCCGTGCCGGTGCCGCCGCTCCGCGCTTTCACGCCCGACGAGCGGCGGCGCCATGCGGCGGCGGAGGTGCGAAAGCAGCTGCGCCAGGAGTTCAACAAGCGGTTCGAGGCGATCCGCACCGCGCCCGGCGGCTGATGCGGCCCGCCGGCCAGGCTCTACGCGCTCCGGACTCTGGCCGGGCCGGCGTCAGCCCTTACTTCGTGGCAGCGGCCGGCGAAGGCGCGGGGTTCGATCGTGCCGTGTCGGCGGCGGCTTTCTTCGCCGCCTTTTTCTCTCGGTGGTGCTCCACCGCGCATCCCGCGGTGGCGCCGATCACGGCATGCTGGCCCGCGACATGGCCGGCGACGCCACCCACCGCGGCCCCCTTCAAACAGCCTTTCGCCTGAGTTTGCGACGGCAGCGTCGCGGCGACGAGCGTTGAAAGCGGTGGCGAGGACGACGAGGTGGCGCATCGACGGCGCCGACGAGGTGGCGGGACACGTGAGGATAAGACCGGCGCGCCACATTCATCGCCGGCCGGCGACGAATGCGCGTTACACCGAGCGCGGATCTAAGTCCGGTGCAGCGATCTCGCCGGTCGTGCCGCTCGCGCGCCGCTCTAGCAACTCGACCACGCTGCTCGCGAGCAGCACCAGCTTGTCGATCTGCGCGGTGGTCGGCGTGCGCGGCCGGAAGTCGTAGGCGCAGAGCGTGCCGAGCGTCTGACCCCGTACCAAAAGCCGCGCCGCGGCGTAGAAGCGGATGTGCGGCGGGCCGACGACCAGGGGGTGGCGCGCGAAGCGTGGGTCTGCGTGCGTGTCCTCGACGACGATCGTCGGCTCGGCCATCCGGAAGAAGGTTTCGCAGAACGAGGTCGCCGCCGGGGATTCGCTCAAGGGAATGCCGATGCACGATTTGAACCAGTCGCGGTCGTCGTCCAGCAGGTTCACGATCGTGATCGGCACCTCGAGGCTCGAGGCCAGCAGCCGGGTGATGTCGTCGTAGGCGCGCTCGCTCGGCGAGTCGAGGGCCATCGTTCGTTGCAGGGCGGCCAGGCGGTCCGGATCGCGGCGCATCTTTCTTCTCCGCAGGTTCGGGGCGGGACCATACCATCGCTCTGCGGACAGGCCACTCCGGCGTGGACCACAATCGCTTGCGATGCCGCGCCGCCCGTCCTGCCTCCGCCTCGCCGCGGCGCTCGCGTTCCTGGCGAACGGCGCCGCGCAGGCTGCGGGCGGTCATTTCGATGTCGACGACGCGAGCGTGCTGGCGCCCGGCCGCTGCCAGTACGAACTCTGGGCCAACCGGGCGGTGCGGGCCGACGCGACCGGCCTGCACCTCGGGCCCTCCTGCCGGCTCGGGCCGTTCGAGATCGGCATCGACCTCGAACGCGGCTGGCTCGGCGGCGATGCGAACAACACCGCCGGGCCGCATTTGAAGTGGGTATATCCGGTGTCCGGCAGCCTGGCGGTCGGCGCGGTCGCCGGCACTGCGTTCGATCTGCGCAACACCGGCGGGGCGGTGCAGGCGTTCTACCTGCCCGCCACCTGGACCGTGACGCCGAACTGGGCCGTCAACGTGAACCTGGGCTGGGATCACAGCAACGACGGCAGCACGCATCGCGCCGGCGCTTCGGCGGAATGGTCGCCGAACCCGAAGACGACCGTGATCGGCGAGCACGTGCGCACCGGCGGCGCCTCGGTGAGCCGTCTCGGCGTGCGCTTTCTTCTCGCCGACGGCGTCAGCGTCGACCTGAGCGCGGCGCGGGTCAGCACGCGCGAGGGCCGGCTCTTCACGGTCGGCGTGAACCACGACTTCGCGCGGTGACGGCGATGTCATCGCGGCGTCACGACACGCGTGTCTCCTCGGTGGATTCCGACCCGCCGCCCACTGCCGATCCGATGCCCGCTGCCGATCCGATGCCGTCCGAGCCGACCACCGCTGCACCCGGCGTTCCGCTTCCAGCCGCGTCCGCCGCTTCCGCCGCTCCGCTGGCGCCTGAATCCGCGGCCGCGCCCCGGCCCGCCTTGCTCGACCGCGAGCGCGCGATCCTCGCCTTCAACCGTCGGGTGCTCGCCCAGGCCGGGCGCGCCGACGTGCCGCTGCTCGAGCGGCTGCGCTACGTCTGCATCGTCTCGTCGAACCTCGACGAGTTCATCGAGGTGCGCTTCGCCGACTACGTGGAGGCGGCGCGGCTGCCGGGCTCCGGCGTGTCCAAGCGCGACCCCGAGGCGCTCGCCGGCGACGTGCACGCGCTGATCGGCGATCAGTACCGGGTGCTGAACGACGAGGTGATGCCGGCCCTCGCGCGGGAGGGCATCGAGATCGTCAACCATGCCGGTCGTGATGCGCCGCAGCGTCGCTGGGTCGCGCGCTTCTTCGCGACCGAGGTGCGGCCGCTGTTGGTGCCGGTCGGGCTCGATCCGGCGCATCCCTTTCCGCAGGTCGCGAACAAGTCGCTGAACTTCATCGTGCGGCTCGGTGGGGTCGATGCGTTCGGCCGGCCGAACGCGATCGCGATCGTCAAGGTGCCGCGGGTCTTGCCCCGGGTGATCCGGCTTCCCGATCGGGTGACGAAGCCGGGCACCCAGGCTTTCGTGCTCTTGACCAGCGTGATCCGCGCCCACCTGGAATCGCTGTTCGACGGCCGCGAGGTCGAGATGTTCTCGCAGTTCCGCGTCACCCGCGACGCCGACCTCGAGGTCGACG
>CAXSGM010000127.1:0-2816 GCA_964236915.1 uncultured Rhizobacter sp. | reverse complement strand
CTGCCGCTGATCGCGGTGACCGGCAGCAACGGCAAGACGACGGTGACGCAGATGCTCGCGGCGATCCTGCGCGCCTGGCGTGGCGACGCCGCGTTCGCGACCGTCGGCAACCTGAACAACCACATCGGCGTGCCGTTGACGCTGCTGCGGCTCCGCGCCGCGCACCGCGCGGGCGTGCTCGAGCTCGGCATGAACCACCCGGGCGAGATCGCGCTGCTCGCGGCGCTCGCGCGCCCGACGGTCGCCCTTGTCAACAACGCCCAGCGTGAGCACCAGGAGTTCATGGGCACGACCCTGGCGGTGGCACGCGAAAACGGCGCGGTGATCGAGGCGCTCGGGCCAGACGGCGTCGCGGTGTTTCCGGCGGACGACCCGCATGCGGCGATCTGGCGTGAACTGGCCGGCGGCCGGCGGACACTGAGCTTCGCGCTCGACGCGCCGGCCGACGTGGGCGGCCAAAACCCGCAATGGCACGCCGGCCACTGGCGGCTGTCGCTCGTCACGCCTGCCGGCACGGCCGAGTTGCAGCTCGCCGTCGCTGGGCGCCACAACGTCCGCAATGCGCTTGCGGCGGCAGCCGGCGCGCTCGCTGCGGGCTGCCCGCTCGACGCGATCGTCCAGGGCCTCGAAGCCTTCGCCCCGGTCGCCGGCCGCTCGCAACTGCGCCGTTTCGAGCGCGCCGGCCATACCGTGACGCTGGTCGACGATACCTACAACGCCAACCCCGATTCGGTGCGGGCGGCGATCGAAGTGCTCGCCGCGCTGCCCGCGCCGCGCTGGTTCGTGCTGGGCGACATGGGCGAGGTCGGCGACCAGGGCCCGGCGTTCCATCGCGAGGTCGGTGCCTTCGCGAAGGCGCAGGGCATCGAACTGCTCTGGACCGTCGGGCGGGCGAGCACGCATGCGGCCGAGGCGTTCAGCGGTGCGCGCCATTTCGACGACATGGCGAGCCTGCTGACCGCACTTGCCGACGCGCCCGCCTGCGCCTCGATCGTCGTCAAGGGCTCGCGCTTCATGCAGACCGAGCGGGTCGTCGCGGCGCTGCTGCGCGAGGCCGGTGCCAACGTCGACACCGACACCGAGACGACGGGCGAGCGCCGCCGCGGCGACCTTCATGCTGCTTAGCCTTGCCGACTGGTTGCAAACGATGTCGCCCGAATTCGGCTATTTCCGCGTCTTCCAGTACCTGACGTTTCGCGCGGTGATGGCGGCGATGACCTCGATGCTGATTGGCCTGATCTTCGGGCCGTGGGTGATCGCGCGTCTCGCTTCGCTGAAGATCGGCCAGCCGGTCCGCGCCTACGGCATCCAGGAACACCTGGCCAAGAACGGCACGCCGACGATGGGCGGCGTGCTGATCCTGTTGGCGATCGGTATCTCGACCCTGCTCTGGTTCGATTGGTCGAACCGCTTCGTCTGGATCGTGATGCTGGTGACGATCGGCTTCGGCGCGATCGGCTGGGTCGACGATTGGCGCAAGGTCGTGCAGAAAAACCCTGAAGGAATGCCCTCGGGCGAAAAGTACTTCTGGCAATCGGTGATCGGGCTCATCGCGTCGCTCTACCTCGCGTTCTCGGTCAGCGAAACCTCGAACCTGCGCGTGCTGGAGCTCTTCATCCGCTGGGTGCAGAGCGGCTTCGCAAACGAGCTGCCGCCCAAGGCCGACCTGATGCTGCCGTTCTTCAAGACGATCAGCTACCCGCTCGGCGTGTTCGGCTTCATCGGCCTCAGCTACTTCGTGATCGTCGGCGCGAGCAATGCGGTGAACCTGACCGACGGGCTCGACGGCTTGGCGATCATGCCGGTGGTGATGGTGGCCGCGGCGCTCGGCATCTTCGCGTACATCGTCGGCAGCTCGGTCTACAGCCGCTATCTGCTTTTTCCCTACATCCCGGGCGCCGGCGAATTGCTGATCTTCTGTTCGGCGATGGGCGGCGCCGGGCTCGCGTTTCTCTGGTTCAACACGCACCCCGCGCAGGTCTTCATGGGCGACGTCGGCGCGCTCGCGCTCGGCGGCGCGCTCGGCACGATCGCGGTCATCACGCGCCAGGAAATCGTCCTCGGGATCATGGGCGGCGTGTTCGTCGCCGAGGCGCTTTCGGTGATGGCGCAGGTCATGTGGTTCAAGTTTACGAAGAAGCGCTACGGCGCCGGCCGGCGCATCCTGAAGATGGCGCCGCTGCACCATCACTTCGAGAAGTCGGGCTGGAAGGAGACGCAGGTCGTCGTCCGTTTCTGGATCGTGACGATGCTGCTCTGTCTGGTCGGGCTGGCAAGCCTGAAGCTGCGGTGACGCCCGAGATGACCGCCCTGACGCACGACGGCATGGACTGGCTGCGTGACCGGACCGTGCTCGTGCTCGGGCTCGGCGAATCCGGCCTGGCGATGGCGCGTTGGTGCGCCCGGCTCGGCGCCGGGCTCCGCGTCTGGGATTCGCGCGACGACCCGGCGCGTGCCGCGCGTCTGGCCGAGCAGCTGCCCGAGGCGCAGCGCTGGCACGGCACGCTCGATGTCGAAGCGCTCGCCGAGGTGAGCCTGGTGTTGAAAAGCCCCGGACTTTCGCCTTTCGACGCCAGGATCGCGCCGCTGCTCGCGCGCGCCGCGGCCCTCGGCATCGCCGTGCAGGGCGAGCTCGACCTCTTCGCCCGGGCGCTCGCCGATCTCCGCGCGAGCATGGGTTATGCGCCGAAGGTGCTCGCGGTCACCGGCACCAACGGCAAGACGACGACCACCGCGATGACCGCCGCGCTGGTCGAGCGCGCCGGCCGGCGCGTCGCGGTGGCCGGGAACATCGGGCCGACGATGCTGCAGACGCT
>CAXSGM010000126.1:0-2820 GCA_964236915.1 uncultured Rhizobacter sp. | reverse complement strand
ACGTCGGCGCCGAGGTAGCGCACGACCTCGGCGGTGGCGGTGAAGGTGTGCGTCGTCGTGATCACCTCGTCACCGGGGCCGATGCCGAGCGCCTCGAGCGCGAGGTGCAAGCCGGCGGTGGCCGAGTTGACGGCCATTGCGTGCAGGCCGGGATCACCGAGAAAGGCCGCGAAATCGGCCTCGAAGCGCTTGGCTTTCGGGCCGGTCGTGACCCAGCCGGAGCGCAACGTGTCGACCACCTCGGCGATCTCGTCTTCGCCGATCTCGGGCAGCGCGAACGGAAGGAAGGGCAAAGCAGGCATCGACGGCGGGGACGGCGAAACGGACGAGGCGAAGCGGGCGAAGTTTAGGGGCGGCGATGCAAGGTCACGGGCACGCGACCAAACGCCATGCTGCACGGGGCTTCGACAGGCCTGCCCTGAGCCTTTCGACTGGCCTGTCCTGAGCCAGTCGAAGGGTTCAGGACAGGCCGTCGAAGGGCTCAGCCGAACGGGTCTGAACGCTTCGCCCGAGCGCCCGCCGTGAGTTTGCCGAGGCCGGGTCCGAACGGATTGCGCCATGCACCATGAGTTCGTCGAGGGGCCGCGGCTTCCCACCGTTCGACAGGCGTTGGTCGAAGGGCCAGCGACTCCGAACCGTTCACCCAGAGGTCGTCGAAGGGCCCGCAGTTTCCGACCCGTTCGCCCTGAGCTTGTCGAAGGGCCCCGCAACTTCGAACCGTTCGCCCTGAGCTTGTCGAAGGGCCCCGCAACTTCGAACCGTTCGCCCTGAGCTTGTCGAAGGGCCCCGCAGCAAAGGATGCAGGCGGCGGTCCGGGCTGGGCTGAGTTTTCGAGGCCACGCGCTCCCATGGCGGCCCTTCGACAAGCTCAGGGCGAATGGTTCGGAGCGATCGCTTCGACAAAGCGTTCGGCGAGCACGCGGTAGCTGTGATGGGCCACGACGTAAGCCTTGCCGCGCGCGCCCATCGCGGCGCGCTCGGCCACCGACAGCGCGGCCAGTGCTTCGATCCCGTCCGCCACAGCCGCCGGCGACTCCGGCTCGACGGTGATCCCGCATCCCGCCTCGGCGACCGGGTCGTTGCCCGCGTCGACCGAGTGCAGCACCGCGCGGGACGCCATCATGTAATCCATGAGCTTGTTGGGCGCGATGCCGAAGCGGTAGATCGGGACCCGCCGCCAGCCGATGTAGGCGATGTCGAAGGCGGCGAGCAGCGCCGGGATCTGCGCTTTCGGCACCGGCGGGAACAGTTCGACGTTCGTGAGCGCCTCGGCGCGCACGCGCTCGGCGAGGCGCGCCTTTTCGTGGCCGTCGCCGACCAGCACGAAGGCGAGCGGCCGGTCACGCAGCCGGGCGGCGGCGTCGAGCAGCACGTCGAGCGCGTTCGGCGTGCCGTGCGAGCCGGCATAGCCGACGATCGTTCGGCCTTCGGCGCGTAACGCGGCGAGCCGGGCGGCGAGCGGTGCGGCCAGCGGCGTCGGCGCGGCGCCCCAATCATCGAGCGCGATGCCGTTGGGAACGATCCGGAGCTTCGCCAGATCGAGCCCGTGCGCCTGCATGTGCCCCGCGACCTTCGGCAGCATCGAGACGACGAGATCGGCATCGCGGTAGGCGTCGTTCTCGGCTTTCTGGCAGAGGCGGATGAACGGATGCCGCGGCGACAGGCCCGAGAGCTCGATCGGCGACGCCGGCCAGAGGTCGTGCACCTCGTACACCCACGGCGCGCCGGCCAAGCGGGCCAGGCGGCGCACGACCCAGATGTCCATCGGGTAGGTGCTCGACGCGATCACGACGTCGGGGCGGAAGCTCGCGGCCAGCGCCGGGGACGCCCGCCAGAGCCGAATCAGGAAGGTCGCGATGTTGCGCACTCGTCCGACGCCATTGCCGACGTAGGGCGGCGTCTGCAGCCAGCGGTAGACGACCCCGTCGAGGGTCTCGTCGAAAGACCTGGCCGCATCGCCCGGAGGATCGGACCGACGCGGCCGGCCCGCCTCGCCCGCGCTGCCCGCCTCGTCGGCGTCGGCCGCCCCGCGGGCGTCGCCGAGCGATAGTGCGGGCGGTACTCCGGCATCCGGCATCGGTTGCCGCTGCCGCACGTGCGACCAGGACGCGCCGACGATCATCACCCGATGCCCCATCCGCACCCACTCGCGCGCCAGGTAGTACGGGCGGAACTCCATGCCGTGGCGCGGCGAACCGGCGTAATGGTTGACGAGCAGGATGTTCATGCGCTGCGGTTCGGGGTCGGCACCGTAAAGGCGCGGATCGTCCCCGCGCAGGCGGCTTCCATCCGATCGATACAGCGCGCCCAGTCGTATTCCGCCGCCACGTGGGCGCGGCCCTGCGCGCCGAGCGTTCGCCGCAGCACCGGGTCGAGCAGCAGGCGCTCGAGCGCGGCGCGCAGGGCCGCGACATCGCCGCGCGGCACGACGAGCCCGGTCACGCCGTCGATCACCACCTCGGGCAGGCCGCCGGCGTCGCTGACGACCACCGGCAGGCCGCAGGCGCTCGCCTCGACGACGGCGACGCCGAAGCTTTCGCTATCGAGCCGGCTCGGCGCGGCGTAGATGTCGAGCCGGTTCAGCCAGCGTGGCACCTCCGCATGCGGCACGGCGCCGGCGAACTCGGTCGCCGCCGCGATGCCCAGTTCGGCGGCCAGGGCTTCGAGCGCCGCACGTTCGGGACCGTCGCCGACGATCAGCAGGCGCGGCGGAACCGGCAAGGCGCGCACCGCCGGCCGCTCGATCAGTGCGGCGAAGGCGCGCAGCAGCAAGTCGATGCCGTACTTCGGCGCCAGGGTCTTGACGGTGCCGAGGGTCAG
>CAXSGM010000125.1:0-2821 GCA_964236915.1 uncultured Rhizobacter sp. | reverse complement strand
ATGCCGGCGTTGTTGACCAGCACGTCGACGGCGCCCATCTTCTGCTGGACCTCGGCCACGGCGCGGGTGCAGGAATCGAAATCCGCCACGTCGCAGGCAACCGCCGTGATGTCGTAGCCGTTGGCCTTCATGTCGGCGAGCCAGTCCTTGTACTTGGTGTTGCCGGGAGAGTACGTCACCACGACCCGGTAGCCGGCATCGACCATCTTGGTCGAGATCGTCTCGCCGAGACCGCCCATGCCACCGGTCACCAAAACCACTCGATTCGTGCTTGCCATGTCGGGGGTACTCCTGCTGTTCGAGGGTGCGCTGCACCCGGGGAAGGCTGACGGCAGTGATACCCGTTGACTGCGGTCGACGCAAGAGGGATTCCACAGGCCGATGCGAGCGCTGCGGGCCGTGCGGCGGCTTAGCGATTCGGGGCGGCGGCCCCCGGTCCTCCGTTGCGGCCGCGGCAGCGAAGACGGGCTTGCGGGTCGGTTTGCGCCTCGCAGCGGGCCACGCTGTCGTCGATGCCGTCGTGCGAGTTCCGGCCCTCGTCCGTGACCCGGCGCGACTCGCCGGGGGTGGGCGCCGGCGGCGTCCGGCCCAGGCGCAGGTTCACTTGCGGCGTGACGACCGGGCGCTCGAGTTGCCGGTCGCCGCCCGTGACGGCGCTGTTCATCGTCTCGTCGCGCGGCCGCAGCCGCGGGCTCGGCGAGGAGGCGGGCGGCATCGGTTTGGGCGTGGCGGCGCGCAGTGGACGAATCGGCCGGTCGGCGTCTGCCGCCGGACTCGGGCCGGGCGCCGGCGCGCCGATTTGGGCGGTTGCCGCGCTGGCCGCGGCCACCAGTCCGACCGCGATCGCAGTGCGCAGCAGCTGGGACGAACGCATCATCGAACGCTCCTTCGAAAACGGCGATCGGCCGGTCGGCCCGATGAACCGAAGGACCGCTGAGCCGCCGGAGCTTGCCGCGGGCCGGCCGAACCCCGTGTAGGAGGAGCCGCCACGTGCACCGGCTCGAGCCGCCCCCGCGGTCAGTGGCGACGGGCGTCGGCCGGAAACGGCACGCCGCTGCGTTCGAGCGCACGTGCCACGTCGCCGCGCTCGAGCGGCTTCAGCAGCGGCTCGGGCAGGCCGGCGAGCGCGATCCGCACCCGATGGGCCGGCTCGACCCGATCGGCCACGAGCCACAGCGCCAGCGGTGGCTGCGCCTCCGGGCGCGGCAGTGCGCGGAGCTCGCGCAGCAGGGCGACGCCGGCATCGTCTAGCGGCACGTCGAGGAACACCGCGGCCCAGACGGGCGGCCGGTTGTGCAGCAACTGCGCCGCTTGGCGGAGCGTCGTGAGCGCCACAGGGGCGAAGCCGAAGCGGTCGAGCAGGCCGCAGAGCCGGGCGCTGGCTGCGCCGTCGTCGCCGAGCACGAGCACGTCGCGCAACGGCGCCGCGCCGTCCGCGCTGCTCTGCGCGAACCGGGCGCGGCGGGCCTTGGCGCGCGCCGCGGCCTTGGCGGCGTTCAGGTCGTCTGCACGCCTTGCCGCGGCCGGCGCCGGCCGCTCGCTGGCGGCCGGCGCTGGCGATCCGCTCGGGCCCGGCGGCGGCTTCGGCCGGGACACCGGCGCCTCGGCGGGTGGGTATGCGCGCCGAGGCCGGCGCTCGAACGGCGCGGCACGCAGGTCGAAGCGGGAAGGCATCTGCGCCGGATTCTCGGCACGGGACCGCGGCAGCTGCGCCGGCTCCAGCACGTCGTGGACGATCGGCGGTTCGAACGCGTCGCTGACGACCGGCGGCTCCGGCAGACCGGCGCGCCGGGTTCGCGCCGCTGCAAGCGCCGCGGCCGGCGGCCCTGGCGACCTCGGCGTGGCGGGCTCGACGGGCGTCCGTGCGGGATCCGGCACGGGCGCGGGCGGCGGCCGCCTCCCCGCGGCCTGGCCGCGCGGCACGAGTTCGTACAGCGCACGCAGGATCCGGTTGGTGTCGATGGGCCGGGCGATGTGCGCCGCCGCGCCGGCCGGAGCGCTGCTGCCGATGAAGACCGCGCGGTTCGCGTACCCGGCCAGCACGATGCCCTTGACCGCCGGCTTCGAATCGGCGTCGACCACCGCGAAATCGGCGTCGATCACCGCATCGACGATCTCGTAGCCTGGACCCGTCGATTCAGGCGGGTGCTCGAACGAGAAGCGCATCGTGCGGTATTCGAACTCGCTGAATCCGCAAAGGGCAAGCCGGTAACGCATCGGTGGACGAACGATTGCCAGGAAAATGAACGGCGGACGGAACGCGGCGCCGGCGCGTGGAGACCGCAATCATCGCCGACCGGCCGCCGCATTGCTTCGTCGCCCGGCGGACACAGAGCTGCCGGCGCTGGTCCCGGACCCGCACCGTCGGTTCGCACGCAAGACACCGGTATCGGCGCCGACACCGCAGCACGAGCCGCAGCGCCACTCAGGGTCGATGCCGACGCCGATCGGCGCGATCGGTGCGAGCATGCCACGGGCGTCTCGCGAGATGGGCGTGTGCGATGTGCACCCGCTCGACGAGCCGCCGCCCGTGTCGTCCCGGCGAGGCCGCCGTGGTTCCCGGCCCTGCTGCTCTCCGACTTCGACTCCAACCCGCACCTGCACCTGCATCCGCGCTCGCACTCGCACTCGCACTCGCACTCGCACCCCGCACCCCGCACCCATCATGAAACGCTTCTCTCGCGCCGCTCGTCCGACCGCCACAGCCCTCGTCGCCAGCCTGCTGCTCGTCGCCTGCGGTGGCGACGACGACAGCGCCGATGACACCATCGAAGCCAACGCCTGCAGCGCGCTCACGAGCGACGGCAGCTCGGTCGTCGTC
>CAXSGM010000124.1:0-2895 GCA_964236915.1 uncultured Rhizobacter sp. | reverse complement strand
GAACGCGCGACCTCTCCCTTACCAAGGGAGTGCTCTACCACTGAGCCACATGGGCACTGATCGATCCGTTTCAATCAGTACAGGGCTGGCAACCCGCTGACGCTCCGGGTAGCCAAGCCTGTGCCGACAACGTTCTCACTACGGAGCCGACGCCTCGTGGGGCAGCGCCGAGCTGGAGCGGGAGACGGGAATCGAACCCGCGTCATTAGCTTGGAAGGCTAGGGTTCTGCCATTGAACTACTCCCGCCCGGAGCATGCTGAACTCGGTTCAAATCGTCACCCCGACTGGTGGAGGGGGCTGGATTCGAACCAGCGTACTCGTAAGAGGGCAGATTTACAGTCTGCTGCCATTAACCACTCGGCCACCCCTCCCAGTCGAACCGGCGAGTCTAGCAGAGACGCCATGGGGCGATCAAGCTACCACCGGATCGGCGCGACGCCCGGGCGGCGCTCGGCGAGGAAGGCATTCGCAGCGCTGAAGGGCCGGCTGCCGAGAAAAGGCGTGGGCGAGCGCCGGGCCGACAGCGGCGAGGGGTGGTTCGAAGCCAGCACGAGGTGATGCGCGCGCTCGACCAGCTCGCGCTTGCGCCGCGCCGCCGTGCCCCACAACAGGAAGACGATCGGCCGCACTTGGGCCGCGACCCGCGCGAGCACCGCATCGGTCAGGGTTTCCCAACCGATGCCGGCGTGGCTGAGCGGACGCCCGTCTTCCACCGTCAGCACCGTGTTCAGCAGCAGCACACCCTGCTCGGCCCAGGGCGTCAGGTCGTCTCTGCACTGCGACGGGGCACCGGTGTCGTCGCGCACTTCTCGCAGCAAGTTGCGCAGGCTCGGCGGCGGTCGCTGCCCGGCAGCGACCGAGAACGCCAGCCCCTGCGCCTGCCCGGGGCCGTGGTAGGGGTCCTGGCCCAGGATGACGACGCGAACATCCGCCGGCGTGACCCGTTCGAGCGCGCGGAACGGCGTGGCCGGGTAGACGATCGCGCCGCTTTGCACCCGGGCGTCGACCCGCTCGATCAGCGCGCGCCCGACCGGCCCGGCGGCGAACGGCTCGGTCACCGATCGCCAGGCGCCCGGCGCCTGGGCAAAGATCTCGGTGAGGGGAACCCGCAGCCGGTTCGGCGCCGTCTCGCCCGGCGTCATCCGCCGAACAGATGGGCCAGCGCCCGGCCCGGGTCGGCCGCTCGCATGAACGCTTCGCCGACCAGAAAGGCGTGCACTCCGGCCTCGCGCAGGCGCTCGACGTCGGCCTTGGTGGCGATGCCGCTCTCGGTGACCGCCAGCCGCCCGGCCGGCACCCGCGTCTTCAGCGTCAGCGTCGTCTCGATCCGCGTTTCGAAAGTGCGGAGATTCCGGTTGTTGATGCCGATCAGCGGCGTTGTCAGCGCCAGCGCGACGTCGAGCTCGGCCGCATCGTGCACCTCGACCAGCACCGCCATGCCGAGATCCTGCGCCTGGGCTTCGAGCTCCACCATCAGGCCCGGATCGAGGCAGGCGACGATCAGAAGGATGGCGTCGGCGCCCATCGCCCGGGCTTCGTAGACCTGGTAGGGGTCGACGATGAAGTCCTTCCGCAGCACCGGCAACGCGCAGGCGGCGCGAGCGGCTTCAAGGTAAGCGGGCGCGCCCTGGAAGAATCGCGCGTCGGTCAGCACGCTCAGGGCGGCGGCGCCATGTTCGGCGTATTGCTCGGCGATCTGCGCCGGCAAAAAGCGCTCCCGCAGCACGCCCTTGCTCGGGCTCGCCTTCTTGACCTCGGCGATCACGCCAGCACGGCCGGCGGCGATCGGCGCCCGCAGCGCAGCGCCGAAATCGCGCTGCCCGCCGAGTTGCTCGGCATCGCGCCTGAGCGACGCCAGATCGCGACGCCGCCGTGCCTGCGCGATCTCGTCGCGCTTGACCGAGACGATCTGGTCCAGGATGTCGCTCATCTTGGATCCGGCGCTGCGGTCGCTCGCGCGGCTTCGGCGGCCTCAGCGGCTTCCGCGGCCTCAGCGGCCAGTGAGCGCGTCACCCGGACGAACTGCTCGAGCTTCGCCTGGGCGCGGCCCGAGGCGAGCGCGTCGCGCGCGAGCGCGATGCCGGCCGCGATCGTCGGCGCGACGTTCGCGGTGCACAGCGCGGCGCCGGCGTTCAGCAAGACGATGTCACGCGCCGGTCCGGGCGTGTCGGCCAGCACCGCGTTCAAAAGCGCCATCGACTCCGCCGGCGTCGCGACGCGCAAGGCGCGCTGGCCGGCCATCGCGAAGCCGAAATCCTCCGGGTGGAGTGTGTATTCGCGAATCTCGCCGCCGCGCAACTCGCCGACGAGCGTCGCTGCGCCGAGCGAGATCTCGTCCATGCCATCCTGGCCGTGGACGACCAACGCCCGCTCCGCGCCGAGCCGTTGCAGCGCCCGCACCTGGATGCCGACCAGATCGGGATGGAACACGCCCATCAGGATGTTGGGGGCGCCGGCCGGGTTGGTCAGCGGCCCGAGGATGTTGAAGATGGTTCGCACGCCGAGTTCGCGCCGCACCGCGGCGACGTTCCGCATCGCCGGGTGATGGTTCGGCGCGAACATGAAGCCGATGCCGGTCGCGGCGATCGAACGCGTGATCGCCGCCGGAGCGAGCGTCAGCGGCACGCCGAGCGCCTCCAGCACGTCGGCGCTGCCCGACTTGCTCGACACGCTCCGGTTCCCGTGTTTGCTGACGCGCGCGCCGGCTGCCGCGGCGACGAACATCGCGCAGGTCGAGATGTTGAAGGTGTGCGAACCGTCGCCGCCGGTGCCGACGATGTCGATCAGGTGGCTGCGGTCGGCCACCTCGACCGGCGTCGCGAATTCGCGCATCACCCGCGCCGCGGCGGTGATCTCGCCGATCGTCTCCTTCTTGACGCGCAGGCCGACGAGCA
>CAXSGM010000123.1:0-2898 GCA_964236915.1 uncultured Rhizobacter sp. | reverse complement strand
CGTGCTGCACGAGCCATGCGCGCAGATCGGCGATGTCATGGGCCACGTGTGCGGTCCGGAATGGGGCGAACGCGGCGTGATCGTGGGCGCCGTAGCTCACGCCGAGCATCGCGCAGCCGGCGTTCGCGGCAAGCTGCAGGTCGTGCGTCGTGTCGCCGATCATGAGGGTACGCGCGGGCGCGGCATCGAGCTGCGCCATCAATTCGAAGAGCATCTGCGGATCGGGCTTCGAGGCGGTCTCGTCGGCGGTGCGGGTGGCGTCGAACAGGCTGCGCAAGCCGCCGCGCTGCAGCGCGTCGTCGAGGCCGCGGCGCGATTTGCCGGTCGCGACCGCCAGCCGGTGGCCGCGGCTTTTCAGTTCGTGCAGCATCGTCAGGGCGCCGTCGAAGAAGACGATCTCGTGCTGGCGCGCAAAATAGTGGTGGCGATAGCGCTCGGCCAACTCGCGGTAGCGCTCGCGCGGCAGTTGCGGCACCGCGTGCTGCAGCGCTTCGGCCAGACCCATGCCGATCACGTAGCTTGCCTGGGTGTCGCTCGGCACCGGCATGCCGAGGTCGGCGGCAGCCGCCTGGATGCAGCGCGTGATCAGCGCGGTCGAGTCGAACAGCGTGCCGTCCCAGTCGAAGACGAGCAGGTCGAAACGAAGTGGCATGTCACGGGTTCGCGGGGAGCGCATCGAGGAGCAGCATGCATTCTGCCGGCAGCGGCGCTTCGAGCTCGAGCCGCTCGCCGCTCGTCGGATGGCTGAAGCGCAGGCGCCGCGCATGCAGGAACATCCGGTCGAAGCGGACGCCGCCGCTGCCCGCGCCGCGCGCCAGCGCCTTGTTCAGCGCGAAGTCGCCGTATTTGACGTCGCCGGCGATCGGGTGACCGGCGTGCGCCAGGTGAACGCGGATCTGGTGCGTACGGCCGGTGCGGATCGTGACGTCGAGCAACGTGAACGCCGCAAACGCGCGGTCGACGCGCACCAGGGTGATCGCCCTGCGGCCGGTTTCGGGATCGGCGCTACTCCCCTCGTCGTCGACCACGCGCACGCGCCGCTCACCGTCGCCGGTCAGGTACTTGTGCAACGCCAGGTCGACGACCTTCCGGTTCGCCGGCCAGGCGCCGGCGACGAGCGCGACGTAGCCCTTGCCGATCGATTTGGCGCCGCCGTGCGCCCGCAGCTGCTCCTGCAGCGCGAGCAGCGCCGCGCGCTTTTTCGCGATCAGCAGCAGGCCCGAGGTTTCCTTGTCGAGCCGGTGCACCAGCTCGAGAAACCGCGCTGTCGGACGCGCCCGCCGGAGCTGCTCGATCACCCCGAACGCGACCCCGCTGCCGCCGTGCACCGCGACGCCGGCCGGCTTGTCGATGACGAGCAACGCGTCGTCCTCGAACACGATCGGAAACTCGCGCGGCGGGGCGGCCTCGGAATGCTCGCGCTCCGCCACGCGCACCGGCGGCACGCGCACCGCGTCGCCGATCGCGAGCCGCGTATCGGCCTGGGCGCGGCCCTTGTTGACGCGCACTTCGCCGCTCCGGATCACTCGGTAGACGTGGGTCTTCGGCACGCCTTTCAACAGCCGGACGAGAAAGTTGTCGAGGCGCTGACCGTCGCCGGCCTCGTCGACGACGATGCAGCGGACCGCCGGCGGCGGCGTAGCGGGCGGCGGCGCGGCCGCGTGCCCGGCGACCGGGCTGAAACGGTCGGCTTTGCGTCCTATAATTGCCGGTGCCACGTTGCTTGCTTAAGTGATTGATTTGCCGGGATTTTAATAATCGCCCGGGAATCTCGAGGGCAGCGGCGCAGCGGCCGGCCGTATGGATTTTTGAGTACGGCGGGCACAAAAGGTGATGCAACGCTTCGGCTCGCCTGTCGGCAGGCACCGTCTCGACAAGCGACGGTGCGGCGCAGGCCCGGAGCGGCAGAGCAACGAAAAACGAACCCCCGGTCAAGGTTTCCAAGACGGCAGGAGCCCGCGGCGCAGCGCCAACGACGCAGCGCGCTTTTCGGCTTCTGCCCGCGTCCCCAGCGAGCCCGTTCGATGTCGACATCCACCCTCCCCTCGCAGCGCCCCGTGCGCCTGCCGCCGCGGCCTCGTGCCGTCAGCGCGGCCGGCACGCAGCGCCGTGCGGCCGGGCGGCCGACACGCTGCGAAGCCGCTACCGCGCACGCGCCAACGCTGCATCTTTCGCGGCCGGTCTGCTGACCGCCGCCACCACTGCAGTCCAGGGCGACACCCTTCGGTTCTTTCGCGTTTCTCGTGCATCGAACGTCGCCGTCGGCCCCTCGGGCTGGCGGGCGGCAGGTTGGAACTGGCGGGGTCTGTCCTGACGAACAGGACGAACTCGACGCCGAAGGAGTGCACGAATGAAACGCATGCTGATCAACGCGACGCAGCCGGAAGAACGTCGCCTCGCGATCGTCGAAGGCCAGAAATTGATGGACTTCGAGACCGAAATCGAAGGCCGTGAACAGCGCAAGGGCAACATCTACAAGGCGGTCGTGACACGGGTGGAGCCCTCGCTCGAAGCCTGCTTCGTCGAGTACGGCGAGGATCGCCACGGCTTTCTGCCGTTCAAGGAAATCGCCCGCAGCTACTTCAAGGAAGGCGCGTCGGTTCGCGACGCGAAGATCCAGGACTGCATCTCGAATGGCCAGGAACTGCTGGTGCAGGTCGAGAAGGAAGAACGTGGCAACAAGGGCGCGGCGCTGACGACCTTCGTCTCGCTCGCCGGCCGCTACCTTGTCCTGATGCCGAACAACCCGCGCGGCGGCGGCGTCTCGCGCCGCATCGAGGGCGAAGACCGCGAGGAGCTGAAGGAGAACCTCGAGGCGCTCGAGTACCCGAAAGGCATGAGCCTGATCGCCCGCACCGCCGGCATCGGCCGCACCGCGCCCGAGCTGCAGTGGGACCT
>CAXSGM010000122.1:0-2905 GCA_964236915.1 uncultured Rhizobacter sp. | reverse complement strand
CGCGCACGAAGCAGCGGCGAAATTCGGCGCGCAGGCGCTCGGCATCGACGGCGACGCAGACCGCCTGCGCCGGCAGGCCCTGCCAGTCGGTCGCCGGGAAGCGGTCGCCTTCCAGCCACTGGATCGTCTGCCCGGCGGCCAGGCCTTCGGTCGCGACGCGGATCGCGCCGGGGCGGAGCGTGAAGGGCGCCGGGTCGAGCGCGCACGCCACGGCGCTGGCGTCGTGCGAATAGATGCCGCCGCCGCCGGTGCGCGGCAAATAGGCCTTCTCGTAGAAGCGCGTGATCGCGCGGATGAAGGCGCCCTCGTCGCCGCCGTCGCGCCCGAGGGCGTCGAGGTAGGCGGTCGAGAGCAGCACCTCGTGGGTCACGTCGAGGCCGACGATAGTGACCGGCCACGGTGCCGTCAGCACCCGATCGGCGGCGTGCGGGTCGCTGAAAACGTTCGCCTCGGCGACCGGCGAGACGTTGCCGCGATGCCCGCCGACGCCGAACGCGCCGCCCATCACAACCACCCGGCGGACGTTCTCGACCAGCGCCGGGTCGGCGTCGAGCGCGAGCGCCAGGTTGGTGAACGGACCGACCGCGACGATCGTCAGCTCGCCGGCGTGACGCCGTGCGGCTTCGACGATGAACGCCGGCGCAGCGAGCCGCTCGGCGCGGCGGCGCCGGGCCGGCACGAGTGCCACCTCGCCCATCGCATCCGCACCGTGGATGTGCGCCGGAAAGGCGGCCGGCGCACGCGCCCGTGGCAGCGCGGCACCCTGCGCGACCGGCACCTCGATGCCGAAGCGCTCGCACAGGGCAAGCGCGTTGGCGGTCGTGCGCTCGACCGCCGCGTTGCCGAACACGGTGGTGATGCCGACCAGCTCGGCGCGCGGATCGCGGGCCAGCATCAGGAGCGCCATGGCGTCGTCGATGCCCGGGTCGGTGTCGAACAGGATCTTCATGCGCGGCTCAGGATGGCCCGGAGGACACACCGGCGGAGGAACCGGCAGATGAACCCGCGGCGAGACCCGCCGCCAGGCCGCCGGAGGAATCCACGCCTTCGAACACGCCGGGCGCCGGGCGACGCTCCGACCCGATCCGCTCGAGCATCACCGGCGCCGGCGGTGGCGCCGTCTCGGCGAGCCCGAACGCGGCGGCGAGGCGCTCGCAGGCCCGCGCCGCGCTCGTCGCGTCGGCGGCGTGCACCACCGCCAGGCGGTCGCCCGCCTCGACGCGCAGGCCGAGGCACGCCACCTCGGTCAGACCGACGCGCGGGTCGATCGCGGCGCCGGCCTGGCGCCTTCCGCCGCCGAGTTCGACGACCAGCTGGCCGATGGCGCGCGTGTCGAGCGCCCCGACCCAGCCGCTGCGCGCAGCGACGAACGCGCGCTGCACCGGCGCCGCGGGCAGATACGCATCGGCGCGCTCGACGAAATCCGCCGGGCCGCCGAGCGCCGCGACCATCCGCCCGAAGCGCTCGAGCGCGGCACCGTTGGCGAGCAGCGTGTCGATGCGAATGGCGGCTGCCTCGGGTTCGTCGGCAAGGCCACCGAGCAGCAGCAGCTCGACGCCCAGCGTTCGCACCACTTCGAGCAGGCGCGGCTCCTTGCGGCGGCCCTGCAGCAGGTCGAGCGCCTCGTGCACTTCGACCGCGTTGCCGCAGCTCGACCCGAGCACCTGGTTCATGTCGCTGATCCAGGCGCGGACCGCCAGCCCGGCGCCGCTGCCGACCTCGACCAGGGCGCGGGCGAGTGCCCGCGCTTGGTCACGATCCGCGGCGAACGCGCCGTTGCCGGTCTTCACGTCGACGACCAGCGCGTCGACCCCGGCGGCGCGCTTCTTGGAGAGGATGCTGGCGACGATCAGCGGCAGCGACTCGACGGTCGCGGTCGCGTCGCGCACCGCGTAGAGGCGCCGATCCGCGGGTGCCAGCGCCGCGGTCGCGCCGACGATCGCGCAACCCGCCGCCGCAAGCGCCTGGCGCAGCAAGGGCAGCGGCGCATCGACCGTGTAGCCGGGGATCGCCGCGAGCTTGTCGAGCGTGCCGCCGGTGTGGCCGAGGCCGCGGCCCGAGACCATCGGCACGAAGCCGCCGGCTGCGGCGACGAGCGGCGCCAGCACCAGGCTCACCTTGTCGCCGACGCCGCCGGTCGAGTGCTTGTCGAGCACCGGGCCGCCGAGGGTGTCGGCGCGCCAGTCGAGCACGCTTCCGGAACGGGTCATCGCGTCGGTGAGGGCGACGGTCTCGGCACCGTCCATCCCGTTCAGGCACACGGCCATCGCGAGCGCGGCGGCTTGCGCATCGCTCCAAGAACCATCGACCAGGCCGGCGACGAAGGCATCGATCTGCGCGCGGTCGAGCGCGCCGCGCTCGCGCTTGGTGCGGATGATGTCGTGCGCCAGCATCGCGGCGGGCGTGGTCAGTAAGCGGTGGACGGTGCCACCGGCGGGCTCGGTGCGCCGCCGCCGAGCACCTGCTCGATGTCGTCGAGCAGGCTGCTGGCGCCGAGGCGAAAGCGCCGCGGCGTCAGGGCCGCCGGCCCGAGGATTTCGGCCACGAGCTCGGCGTAGCGCGCGGCATCGGCGACGCGGCGGATTCCGCCCGAAGCCTTGAAGCCGACGCGCCCGGCAGCGGCCGGATCGGCGCCGATCGCTTCGAGCATCACGCGCGCCGCCTCGGGCGTCGCGCTGACCGCGGTCTTGCCGGTGCTGGTCTTCAGGAAATCGGCGCCGGCGGCGATCGCGAGCCGGGCCGCGCGGTCGATCAGCGCCGGATCGACGAGCACGCCGGTTTCGAGGATCACCTTCAGCACCCGACCGCCGGCCGCCGCGCGCACCGCGTCGAGCAGCACGGTCACGGCCCGCTCGTCGCCGGCGCGCAGGCGCGCGAACGGCAGCACGAGGTCGACCTCGTCGGC
>CAXSGM010000121.1:1789-3022 GCA_964236915.1 uncultured Rhizobacter sp. | reverse complement strand
TCGACGCTGCTGAACGCGCTGGTCGGCCAGAAGATCAGCATCACCTCGGCCAAGGCGCAGACGACGCGGCACCGGATCACCGGCATCCGCACGCTCGGCTCGGCCGAGGAAGGCGGGACGCAGTTCGTCTTCGTCGACACGCCGGGCTTTCAGACCCGGCACGCCGCGGCGCTGAACCGGACGCTGAATCGTACGGTGCAGGGCGTGCTCGGCGATGTCGATGTCGTGCTGTTCGTCGTCGAGGCCGGCCGCTTCGGTCTCGACGACGCCAAGGTGCTCGCCCTGATGCCACCGGGCAAGCCGATCGTGCTGGTCGCCAACAAGCTCGACACGGTGCTGCGCCGGGCCGACCTCGCCCCCTGGCTGAAGGCGATGCAGGAGCGCCATGCGTTCGCCGAGTACGTGCCGCTTTCCGCCAAGAAGGAGGCCGACGCGCGGCGCCTGCTCGGCATCGTCGAGCCCTACCTGCCCGTGCAGCCGTGGTTTCACGAAGCGGACGCGCTGACCGACCGCAGCGAACGTTTTCTGGCGAGCGAAATCATCCGCGAGAAACTGTTTCGCCTGACCGGCGACGAGCTGCCCTACACCTCGACCGTCGTCATCGACCGCTTCGACGAGGAAGAAGGTGGGCTGCGCCGCATCGCCGCCTCGATCGTCGTCGAGCGCGATGCGCACAAGGGCATGGTGATCGGCGCCGGCGGCGAGCGGCTGAAGCGCATCGGCTCGGAGGCGCGCCAGGAGCTCGAGACGCTGCTGGACGCGAAGGTGTTCATCGAGCTGTGGGTCAAGGTGCGCTCCGGCTGGGCCGACGACGAAGCCCATCTGCGCTCCTACGGCTACGAGTAGGCGCCGCGGAAAAACGTGGCGACGCCCGCGGCCGTACGTCCGCGCTCGACCCGCGGACGCAGCGGCAGCAACGCAACGCTCGCCGGTTATGTGCTGCACCGCTACGACTGGAGCGAATCGAGCCTGATCCTCGACATCTTCACCCGCGAGCAGGGCCGGATGGCCGTCGCCGCGAAAGGCGCCAAACGCCCGTATTCGCAATGGCGCAGCGTGCTGCTGCCGTTCCAGCGCATCCAGTTCACGCTCGGCCGCATGGCCACCGCCGACGGCGACGACACCACGTCCGCGGCTGACGTGCAGACGCTGCGCAGCGCCGAATGGGCCGGCGGCGCCGCGATGCTGACCGGCGCGGCGCTGTTTCCCGGCTTCTACCTGAACGAGCTGCTG
>CAXSGM010000121.1:0-1689 GCA_964236915.1 uncultured Rhizobacter sp. | reverse complement strand
CTGCCGCTGCACCAGCTGACCTTCGTGCCCGACAGCGTCGAGCAATCGACCTCCGACCACGGCTGGCGCCTGCCGGACGACACGGCCCGGCTGCGGCCCCTGATCGAGGAGGTCCGCGCCCTCGGCGTTCGCGTGAGCCTCTTCATGGACCCGCTGCCAGGCGCGATGGCCGCCGCCAAGGCGCTCGGCGCCGACCGGGTCGAGCTCTACACCGAAAGTTATGCGCGCGCGCATGCCGCGGGCGCAGCGGCTTCGGTCGTTCCGGCGTTCGCGGCGACGGCGCGTGCGGCCACGGGCGCCGGCCTCGGCGTCAACGCCGGTCACGATCTGAATCTGGCCAACCTCAGCGACTTCCTGCGCGCCGTGCCGGGCGTGCGCGAGGTCTCGATCGGCCACGCGCTGGTCGCCGACGCGCTCGAACTCGGTCTCGCCGAGACGGTGCGCGCCTACCTGCGGGCGATCCACGCCGCCGGCGCGCCGGCATGATCTACGGCGTCGGCACCGACATCTGCGATCTGCGCCGCATCGCCGCCACGCTCGAACGCCGTGGTGACCGCTTCGCCGAGCGCGTGCTCGGTCCGCACGAGATCGAAGTGTTTCGCGCGCGCCGCGCCCGCGTCGCCGCGCGCGGCGTCAGCTACCTCGCGACGCGCTTCTCGGCCAAGGAAGCGTTCTCGAAGGCGATCGGCCTGGGGATGCGCATGCCGATGACATGGCGCGCCTGCGAGGTCGTCAACGCGCCCAGCGGCCAGCCGCAGATTCGCCTCCACGGCGCGCTCGCCGACTGGTTCGAGACGCGGCGCCTGGCGGCGCATTTGAGCCTCACTGACGAGGCCGACTACGCGGCGAGCTTCGTCGTCGTCGAGCAAAGACCGGAGAAGGCCGCATGAAGGAGGCCGACCTGCACGCACCCGTCGTGCTCGACATCGCCGGCCTCGCGCTCGACGCAGACGACCGCCGCCGCCTCGGCCACCCGTCGACCGGCGGGCTGATCCTCTTCGCCCGCAACTGGCAGAGCCGCGCCCAACTCGTCGAATTGACCGCCGAAATCAAGTCGATCCGGCCCGACGTGCTCATCTGCGTCGACCATGAAGGGGGCAGGGTGCAGCGCTTTCGCAGCGACGGCTTCACGCACCTGCCGCCGATGCGAAGCTTGGGCGCCCTTTGGAGCGACACCGGCGACGCGCTCGACGGCGCGCTTGCCGCCGGCGCCGCGGCCACCGCCGCGGGCTACGTGCTCGGCGCCGAACTGCGCGCCTGCGGCGTCGATTTCAGCTTCACGCCGGTGCTCGACCTCGACCACGGCACCAGCGCGGTGATCGGCGACCGCGCCTTTGGACGCGACCCGCGGATCGTCGCCGCGCTCGCCAAGAGCCTGAACCACGGCCTGCTGCTCGCCGGCATGAAGAACTGCGGCAAGCACTTCCCCGGGCACGGCTGGGCGGCCGCCGACAGCCACGTCGCGGTACCGGTCGACGATCGCCCGCTGGATGCCATCCTCGCCGACGACGCCGAGCCGTACCGGCTGCTGGGCCCGGCGCTCGCGAGCGTGATGCCGGCGCATGTCGTCTACCCGCGCGTCGATGCCCGGCCGGCGGGCTTCTCGGCGCGCTGGTTGAACGACATCCTGCGCGGCCGGCTCGGCTTCGACGGCGCGATCTTCAGCGACGACCTGAGCATGGCCGGCGC
>CAXSGM010000120.1:0-3072 GCA_964236915.1 uncultured Rhizobacter sp. | reverse complement strand
ATCGAGGCGCCCGAGAAGCGCTCGCTTCCCTCCCTGCTCGCGCCGCAGCTGCGGCAGGCCCTGTTGCGGCTGAGCGCGAATCGCGCCGCCAAAGCTCTGGCCGAACGTGCGCTGCGTGCCCTGAGCGGCTTCGCCAAGGCTTTGAAGGTCAAGTACGCCGACATCGAAGTCGGGGTCGACTTCGCGCCCGAAGCTGGTCTGGCCGACAACGGCGACCTCGAGCACGACCTGCAGGATTTGCTCGCCGAAGCCGGCCGCGCGGCGGCCGCGGCCGGCACCGCGCTCGCCATCTTCATCGACGAGCTGCAGTACGTGGCTGAAGCCGAACTCGCGGCGCTCATCACGGCCCTCCACCGCTGCTCGCAACAGAACCTGCCGGTGGTGCTCATCGGCGCCGGCTTGCCGCAGCTGCGCGGTCGCATGGGCGAGGCCAAATCCTATGCGGAGCGCCTGTTCGCGTTCCCCGAGGTCGGCCCGCTTGCGCCGGCGGAAGCGCGCCTCGCGCTCGAGAAGCCGATCGCCAGCGAAGGCGCGGCGATCACGCTCCAGGCGATCGACCGGATCATCGCGGAGACGCGCGGCTATCCCTACTTCCTGCAGGAATGGGGCAAGCACAGTTGGGAGCTCGCCGAGCGTTCGCCGATCGATGCCGGCGATGTCGGCAACGCCACCCGGGCCGCGATCGCCGCGCTCGACGAGAGCTTTTTCCGCGTCCGCTTCGACCGGCTCACGCCGACCGAAAAGCGCTACTTGCGGGCGATGGCCGAGCTCGGCCCCGGCCCACACCGCTCGGGCGCGATTGCCGAGAGCCTGGGCCGCGAGGTGACGCAACTCGGGCCGACGCGCAGCAGCCTGATCGCCAAGGGGATGGTCTGGAGCCCGAACCACGGCGACACCGCGTTCACCGTGCCGCTGTTCGACGAGTTCATGCGCCGGATCATGCCGGCGTGGGATGCCGACAAGAAGTAAGCCGAAGCGCGCCGACGAGGAACAAGCAAGCCATGGACGACGACAACCACCTGATCACCGAACGCCGCGAAAAGCTGGCCGCGATCCGCCGCGCGGGCATCGCCTTTCCGAACGACTTCAAGCCGCAGCACCGCGCCGCCGAACTGGCGCGCCGGCATGGGGAGCAAACGAACGACGCGCTCGAAGCCGCGCCGATTCCCGTCAGCGTCGCCGGCCGGCTGATGCTGAAGCGGGTGATGGGCAAGGCGAGCTTCGGCACGCTGCAGGACGCGAGCGGCCAGATCCAGCTCTTCGTCACCCGCGATGCGCTCGGCGACGAGCGCTACGCCGCGTTCAAGCACTGGGACCTGGGCGACATCCTCGGCGCCGAAGGCACGCTCTTCAAGACCAAGACGGGCGAACTCTCGGTGCGCGTGACTTCGCTGCGGCTCCTGACCAAGAGCCTGCGCCCGCTGCCCGAGAAGTTCCACGGCATCACCGACCAGGAGCAGAAGTACCGCCAGCGCCATGTCGACCTGATCACCGACCCCGACGCCCGTGCCCGCTTCGTGGCCCGCAGCAAGGCGATCGCGTCGATCCGGCAGTTCATGGTCGAGCACCACTTTCTGGAGGTCGAGACGCCGATGCTGCACCCGATCCCCGGGGGCGCGAACGCCCGGCCCTTCGCCACGCACCACAACGCGCTCGACCGGCAGATGTTCCTGCGCATCGCGCCGGAGCTTTATTTGAAGCGGCTCGTCGTCGGCGGCTTCGAGCGGGTGTTCGAGATCAACCGCAACTTTCGCAACGAAGGCATCTCGGTCCGCCACAACCCCGAGTTCACGATGATGGAGTTCTACGCGGCGTATTGGGATCACCGCGACCTGATGAACTTCACCGAGGAGGTGCTGCGGCATGCGGCGCGCGTCGCCACGGGCTCGGCGGCGCTGAGCTACGCCGGCCGGCCGGTCGCGCTCGACGAACCTTTCGCCCGGCTTTCGGTGCGCGAGGCGCTGGTCGCGCATGCCGGGTTGCATGCGGATGAAGCGGCCGATGCGGCCGTGCTGCGCGCGAAATTGACGGCGCTCGGCGCGGAAGCGCCGGCCCACTGGACACTCGCCGAATTGCAGTTCGGCCTCTTCGAAGCGGCCGTCGAAGCGCAACTCTGGCAGCCGACCTTCATCGTCGACTATCCCGTCGAGGTGTCACCGCTCGCGCGTGCCTCCGATGCCGATCCGTCGGTCACCGAGCGCTTCGAACTCTTCATCACCGGCCGCGAGTTCGCGAACGGCTTCTCCGAGCTGAACGACGCCGAAGACCAGGCGGCCCGGTTTCAGGCGCAAGCCGCGAACAAAGAGGCCGGCGACGAGGAAGCGATGTACTTCGACGCCGATTTCATCCGCGCCCTGGAGGTCGGCATGCCGCCGACCGGCGGCTGCGGCATCGGCATCGACCGGCTGATCATGCTGCTGACCGACGCGCCGAGCATCCGCGACGTGATTCTGTTTCCGTCGCTGCGGGCGATCGAGTGATCAAGTCAGGACACGACGACTACCGGCGGTTGCAGCCCCAGTTTCTTGGCCCGCCGGGCGAACTTCCGGTCATCGAAGGTCGAGACGGTCGCGCACGACTTGTAACTGGCGTGGTGCAGCGCGTCTGCGAAATCGACACCCACTTCACAGCTGGAAAGCGCTTGCTCTACAGCGGCCCGGTCTTCGATCATGACGTGCGATTGCGCGAGCAAGTGACCGAGGACAGACGCCACCTCGGCCGAGGCGAAGCCGTAATAGCCACGCATGACCCACTCGAATTCGAGGACCACCGATTTGCACACCATCAAAGGTCGGCCGGATTCGATGAGTCGCCGGGCCGCGAGACGTTGGCGCTCGGCCTCGGCGTCGGAAGCGTCGTCGATGTAGTACCGGGCCAGAACGTTGGTGTCGAGACCGATCATCTTTTCAGGAGCGTCGCCGGGTCGAAATCCGTGGGCACGGCGGTACGCCGGCTCTTCAGCATGCCGAACCCGCTTCCGATCGGGCTCGCCGGAGAGCTGCACACCCGCATTTCGACGTGATTTCCGACCAGCGAAAACTCGATCCGGCTTCCCTGGCGAATGCCGAGTCG
>CAXSGM010000119.1:0-3139 GCA_964236915.1 uncultured Rhizobacter sp. | reverse complement strand
CCGACACGATGGACACCTTCGTCGATTCGTCGTGGTACTTCATGCGCTACTGCTGCCCCGACGCCGCCGACACCATGGTCGATGCGCGCACCGCGTACTGGTCGCCGATGGACCAGTACATCGGCGGCATCGAGCACGCGGTGCTGCATCTGCTGTACGCGCGCTTCTGGACCAAGGCGATGCGCGATTGCGGCCTGGTCGGCTTCGGCGAACCGTTCACCCGGCTCTTCACCCAAGGCATGCTGCTCAACGAGTCCTACTACCGCGAGGACGCCGAGGGCCGGAGGCGCTGGTTCTACCCGAGCGAAGTGAAAGTGACGCGCGACGTCAAGGGCCATCCGGTCGGGGCGATCGCGCTCGCCGACGGCGCGCCGGTCGAGCTCGGCGGCATCGAGAAGATGTCGAAGTCGAAGAACAACGTTGTCGAGCCGGGCGCGATCGTCGCCCGCTTCGGCGCCGACGCGGCCCGGCTGTTCTCGATGTTCGCCGGGCCGCCCGACCAGAGCGCGGCCTGGTCGGATTCCGGGGCCGAGGGCGCCTACCGCTACCTGCGGCGCCTGTGGATCTTCGCCCACCGCCATGCCGACGCGATCCGCACCACCGACACCCGGTCGGCGGGCGCTGGCGAAGCGGCGCAAACGCTGCGCCGCGAGCTGCACCTGCTGCTGCGCCAGATCGCCCACGATTACGAGCGGCTCCAATACAACACCGTCGCCTCGGGGGCGATGAAGATGCTGAACGCGCTCGAAGCGACGCCGCCTGCCGATGCCGCGGCGCTGCGCGAAGGCCTCGGCATCCTGCTGCGCGTGCTCTACCCGGCGGCGCCGCACACGACGCACGTGCTCTGGCGCGAGCTCGGCTTTGCCGATGCCTACGGTCCGCTGCTCGACGCGCCCTGGCCCGAGGTCGATGCCGCGGCGCTGGTCCAGGACGAGATCGAGCTCGTGCTCCAGGTCAACGGCAAGACCCGGGGCACGATCCGGGTCGCCGCGGGCGCCGCCAAGCAAGCGATCGAATCGAGCGCCGTCCACAGCCCCGAGTTCCTGCGCTTCGCCGAAGGCAAGCGGCCGAAGAAGGTGATCGTCGTCCCCGGGCGGCTGGTCAACGTCGTCGTTTGACGCCGCTCCGGCACGCCGCGGTGGGCGAACGCCGCAGCTTGCTGGCGGCCGTGGCGCTTCTGCCGCTGGCCGGTTGCGGCTTCGAGTTGCGGCGCGCGCCGGCACTGAAATTCAAGACCATCCAGCTCGCCAACTTCCGCGCCCGTTCGCCGCTCGCCGACGAACTGCGCAGCAGCATCGACGCGAGCCGCACGACCACCGTCGTCGACACGCTGGCGCAGGCCCAGGTGGTGCTCGAAGCGATCGACGACGTGCGCGAGAAGGTCGTCGTCGCGAGCGGGGCGGCCGGGCAGGTCACCGAATTCCGGCTGCGCGAGCGTTTCAATTTCCGGCTTCGCCTGCAGAACGGGCGCGAGTTGATACCGCCGATCGAAATCGCCCAGACCCGCGACCTGAGCTACACCGAGAGCGCCGCGCTCGCCAAGGAGCAGGAGGAAAACTTCCTCTACCGGGCGATGCAGAGCGACATCGTCGCCCAGGTGCTGCGCCGGCTGGTGACGGTGCAGGCGCCCTGACGGCCAAGCCACGGCGTGCAAGTCCGTCCCGAGCAACTGCCGGCCCAGCTGAAGAAGGGGCTCGGACCGATCTACACGGTCTGGGGCGACGAGCCGCTGCTGGTCCAGGAGGCCGGCGACGCCATCCGCACGGCGGCGCGCCAGAGCGGCTGCACCGAACGCCAGCTGCACACGGTGGCCGGCGCCCATTTCGACTGGTCGAGCCTGCTCGGCGCGTCGATGGCGCTGAGCCTGTTCGCCGCGCGCCAGCTGATCGAGATCCGCATTCCCTCGGGCAAGCCCGGCAAGGACGGGTCGGACGCGCTGCAGCGCTACTGCCGGGCAGCGTCGGCGGATGTGGTCACGCTCGTCACCTTGCCGAAACTCGACCGCACTCAGCAGGCGAGCGCCTGGTTCACGGCGCTCGATGCGGCCGGCGTCACGGTCCGCGTCGATCCGGTCGAGCGCCAGGCGCTGCCGGCGTGGATCGCCCAGCGGCTGGCGCGCCAGGGCCAGCGCGTGGCCGAAGGCGAGGCGGGGCAGCGCACGCTCGCTTTTTTCGCCGACCGCACCGAGGGCAACCTGCTCGCGACGCGCCAGGAGATCGAGAAGCTCGCGCTGCTCTATCCGGCCGGCGAGTTGAGCTTCGAGCAGGTCGAGGCGGCGGTCTCGAACGTCGCCCGTTACGACGCGTTCAAGCTCGGCGAAGCGGTGCTCGCCGGGCAGATCGAGCGCGCGCTGCGCATGCTCGACGGGCTCGAGGCCGAAGGCGAGGCGCCCGTCCTGGTGCACTGGACGCTGGCCGAGGACATCCGCGCGCTGCACCGGGTCCGAACCGCGCTCGCCGCCGGCAAGCCGTTGCCGATGGCGCTGCGCGAAGGCCGCGTCTGGGGCGCGAAAGAGCGCCTCTTCGAGCGCGTCGTGCCGCTGCTCGATGCGCCGGCCATCGCCCGGCTGCTCGAGGCCGCGCAGGTCTGCGACGGCCTGGTCAAAGGCCTGCGCCATCCCGACTGGCCGGCCGACCCGTGGGCCGGGTTGAAGCGGCTGGTGCTCATGCTGGCCGAGCAGACCGCCGCGGGGCGGGTCGGCGTTCGGGCGCTACCCAGCGGCGGTCGTTCGCTGCGGATCGCGCTGAACGGCTGATGCCCTGAGCTTGAACACCAGGGTCGAGCCGCCTTCAAGCTGTGCGCAGGAGCCGCAATCCCGCCAGCACGTCGTCGCGCGTGCGGTAGCTGCCGAAGCGGGCCTGATCTTGGTCGCGCACGATCGGAAAGGTGTCGAAGATATAGGCGGCGTCTTCCTCGTCAATGCCGTAAAGGTGCATGAACGCCGCGTCGAGGGCGGCCAAACGGGCCCGCCGGTCCCCCTCGTCCCAGACCAAAGGCGGCAGCGCGTCGCCGTTCGCGTCGACATAACCCAGATCACGCGCGAAAGGCGCGAGGTCGTGCGCGGTGTAGCTGAGCGCCAGCACCTGCGGCACGATGAAGTCGGCATAAGTCGGGTTTGGGTGATGACCGTTCATCAGGC
>CAXSGM010000118.1:0-3168 GCA_964236915.1 uncultured Rhizobacter sp. | reverse complement strand
GACGAGGACGACTGCCATGAGCGCCTCCCTGACCACCACGCTCGTCGACGACCAGGCCCCGCTCACCTTGGCCGAACTTGCCTGCGCCTGCCGCGCGGCCGAGGCGGAGGTGCGCGTCTGGGTCGTCGAGGGCGTGCTCGAACCGATCGGAAGTTCACCCGCCGAGTGGCGCTTCGCCGGCAGCGCACTGCGGCGTGCGCGGCTCGCCATCCGCCTGCGCCGGGAACTGGAGCTCACGCCGCCCGGCGTCGCGCTCGCTCTCGAACTGATGGAGCAGATCGATGCCCTGAAAGCGCAGCTCCGGCGCTCGGGCGCGGGCGGTTGAAGCGGGGGGGGGGGCGGCGAGCGATCCGCTCGTCGGCGAAACGCCCGACGCCGCGGGCGCCGGCGGGGCGGTTCCTCGCTCAGGCTTGCCCGGTCGGCGGCAAGAGCCTCTGCAGCTCCGCCGGGTCGAGCGGTTTCCTTAGGTAGTGGTCGACCACCGCGAAGGTTTCCGCCACCCGCGGGTCACTCATGCTCCAACCGGTCACCGCGACCAGCACGATGTCGTCTTCGTGCTGGTCGCGCAACGTTTTGGAAAGCTGCAGGCCGTCGATACCGGGCATGTCGATATCGAGCAGCACGCAATGCGGGCGGAAGCCGTCGATCATCGACAGCGCGGTGGCGCCGTCCGGGGCGGTCAGCACGCGGTAGCCGTTCAGTTCGAGGATCGCCGCGAGCGCTTCGGCAGCGTCCGCGGAATCGTCGACCACCAACACCCGAACCTCATCGTTCACCATCACTCCCAATCCGCACAATCGGGCTCGCCGGCAATCGGCGCGCCCGCTCCCTGGCCTTGCTCGTCGATTCGCCGGACAGCCACTGCGCCGGACGGACGTTAACGGCCATTCGAGCCTCGAAGCGGCAAAAAGTTAGGGAAGTTGTGCCGGCGTGAACACGCCGAGCGTGCTGCGCCGGCTCACGGCAGGAGCGAAACCGCAGCTTCCCGAATCGTCCCATCGCTTTTGCGGGCCATCGACGACCCGATCGTCTCGCGGAGGACGGCGTCGTTCTTGACGAACTGGGTCGCAGGGCGGGCTGCTCGACGCGGACCCGATTGACAACCAAGCGCCCCTGCCCGGCCGCCGCGACGGTGGTCCGCTCAGCGCTTTCGTGGACCGCTCGACCCGTTAGATCGCGCCGACGCTGCCGGTGACCGGCAGGACGATGCCGGTGATGTAGCCGGAACACACCGGCGCGGCCAGAAAGACATACGCGGGCGAGAGCTCCTCGGGTTGCGCGGCGCGCTTCATGTCGGTGTCTTGGCCGAATTTGGCCGCCTTTTCGGCGGACTTGTCGGCCGGGTTCAGCGGCGTCCAGACGGGGCCCGGGGCCACCGCGTTGACGCGGATGCCGCGCGGCAGCAGGTTGCTGGCGAGCGCTTTGGTGAACGCGTGGATCGCGCCCTTCGTCATCGAGTAGTCGAGCAGCTGCGGCGAGCCCTCCAGCCCGGTCGTCGACCCGGTGTTGATGATCGAGCCGCCTTTTTTCAGATGCGGGACCGCGGCCTTGGCCATGTGGAAGTAGCCGTAGCAATTTGTCTTCAAAGTCAGGTCGAAGCGCGATTCGTCGAGGTCTTCGATCGACTCGGCATGTTCCTGGAACCCGGCGTTGTTGACCAGGATGTCGAGCTTGCCGAATTCGCGCACCGTGCGGGCGACCGAATCGCGGCAGAACGCGGCGTCCTGCACATCGCCGGGGATCAGCAGACATCGCCGACCCTCTTTCTCGACCGCCGTCTTTGTCTCGGCGGCGTCGTCATGCTCGTCGAGGTAGACGATCGCGACGTCGGCGCCCTCGCGTGCGAACAGCACCGCCACCGCCCGCCCGATGCCCGAATCGCCGCCGGTGATCAGCGCCACCCGGTCCTGCAATTTGCGGCTGCCGAGGTAATCGGGCGCGTCGAAGCGCGGCTTCGAGACCAGCGCCGACTCGTGTGCGGGTTTTTCGAGGTGCTGCGCTTCGAACGAGCCCGGCTGCTCGCGGGCGCCCGCCTGCACCGGGCCCTCGGACTTCTCGCGCGAGGACGACTCGGCATCTTTGCGATCCTGCTTTTGCTGGATCTCGCGTTGCAGGGCGGCGGTCCGCTGGACCTCGGGGCTGTCGATCGGCGTGTCGGGTGTCATGGAGGTATCGATGGAGAATGGCGAACCACGATCGTAGAAAGCGGCGTCGGGCCGATGCTGACCGACGACGCCGCCCGGGTGTCGGACGACGCCGCCCGCGCCGTGGCTCAGACCCCGCCGCCCGCGCCCTGGGCGAAGACGACCGGCGGCGCAGTGGCACGGACAACGCCGCGGCAAGGATGGGCCCCTTTGCTACCGACGGTCGCTCGGCTGCGGCTGACAGTACGCTCTCCGCATGCGCCCGGATACGCCGACTCCACTCGACCTCGACGCGATCGACGCGGCGATCGTCGACCTCGACGGCACCCTGATCGACACGCTCGGCGATTTCGTCGTCGTGCTGAACGCGGTGCTGGACGAGCTCGGGCTGAGGGCGGTCGGCCGCAGCTTCGTCGAGCGCACCGTCGGCAAGGGCTCCGAGCACTTGATCCGGGCGACGCTCGTCGAAACCGGCGGCGCGCCGGAGCTGTACGCGCCGGCCTGGGCTGCCTACCAGGCGCACTATCGGCGGATAAACGGCCTGCACGCCGCGGTCTTCCCGGGCGTGGTCGAAGGCCTCGAAGGCTTTCGCGCGCGCGGCTGGCGGCTCGCCTGCCTGACGAACAAGCCCACCGGCTTCGCGGTCGACCTGCTACGAAAGAAGGGCCTCGACCGGTATTTCGAACTGACTTTCGGCGGCGACGCCTTTGCCCGCAAGAAGCCCGATCCGCTGCCGCTGCTCGAAACCTGCCAGGCGCTCGGCACCGCGCCGAAGCGCACGTTGATGATCGGCGACTCGAGCAACGATGCCCAGGCGGCGCGCGCGGCCGGCTGCCCGGTGGTGCTGGTCAGCTACGGCTACAACCACGGCGAGCCGGTCGAATCGGCCGGCGCCGACCGCGTCGTCGACCGGCTCGACCGACTCCGGGCCGTAGGGCCCGGCTGAGGCGCCATTCGAAACCTCGGCGCCCTTCCTCTTCCTCCCTCTCCCGCTTGCGGGAGAGGGCCGGGGTGAGGGCGCGGC
>CAXSGM010000117.1:0-3178 GCA_964236915.1 uncultured Rhizobacter sp. | reverse complement strand
TGCGCGGAGGCCGCGCATGAGTCGGCGAAGCGAAGCGCAGCCGATCCGCGCGCCGAGCGCGGGCGATCTGTTTCGGCGCAGCCAAAACAGGCAATTTGTGCGCGGAGGCCGCGCGTGAAGCACCTCGTCGTCATCGCGGCCGGCACCGGCGGGCATGTGATTCCCGGTCTCGCGGTGGCGCGCGAGATGCAGGCGCGCGGCTGGACGGTGAGCTGGCTCGGCACCACCACCGGGATGGAAAACAGGTTGGTTCCGCCGAGTGGCATCCCGCTCGACCGGGTCGCTTTCACCGGCGTGCGCGGCAAAGGCGTGCGGCATTCGATCGACGGCGTCTTGCGCCTCGTCGGCGCTTTCGGCCGGTCGGCGGCGATCCTGCGGGCGCGCCGCGCCGACGCGGTGCTCGGGATGGGCGGATACCTGTGCTTTCCGGGCGGCTGGATGGCGGCGCTGTTGCGCAAGCCGCTGGTCGTCGTCAACGCCGACGCGTCGCTCCTGCTCAGCAACCGCGCGCTGCTGCCGGTGGCCGATGTCGTGGCCTTCGGCTTCGATGGGGCCGCCGCGAAGTCGACCCGTCGTGCCCGCGTCACCGGCAACCCGGTGCGTGCCGAGATCGAAGCGCTGCCGGCACCCGCCGCGCGTTTCGCGGGGCGTGACGGAGCGCTGAAGGTGTTGGTCGTCGGCGGGAGCCTCGGGGCGCGGCCCTTGAACGATTGCGTTCCCGAAGCGCTCGGGTTGATCGCAGCCGCGCGGCGGCCGGTCGTCACCCATCAGACCGGGCAGGCGAACTTCGGCGATGTCCGGGTGGCCTATGCCGCGAGCCGCGTCGAGGCCAGCGTGCTGCCGTTCATCGACGACATGGCCGCGGCGCTCGGCGGCTGCGACTTGATCGTCTGCCGCGCCGGCGCCATCACTGTCAGCGAGCTGTGCGCGGCGGGCGTCGCCTCGGTGCTGGTGCCGCTGGTCGTCAGCACCACTTCGCACCAGCGCGACAACGCGGAATGGCTGGCCGGCGCCGGCGCGGCCATCCACCTGCCGCAGCAGGAGCTTTCGCCACAGAAGCTCGCCGATCTGCTGATGAGCCTGACCCGGGAGACCTTGCTCGCGATGGCGAGCACCGCGCGTTCGCTCGCGAGGGCGCATGCGGCGGCGCGCGTAGCGGACGCGATCGAGGGGGTGGTGGCGTGAACACGGCCCTCACCCCAGCCCTCTCCCGCATGCGGGAGAGGGAGCGGCCGTGCCCGTGGACTCGCCGCGCCGCGGCGCTCGTTCCCGCATGGCTCCCTCTCCTTCCCGCGGGAGTGCTTCCACTCGCGGGAGTGCTCCCTCTCCCGCATGCGGGGATGCTCCCACTCCGAGAAGTGCTCCATCTCTCGCATGCCGGAGTGCTCCCTCTCCCGCCCGCGGGAGAGGGCTGGGGTGAGGGTCTGCGAGCCCGGACAAAGGTTCGCGCCGCGTGGGAGCCGGCCGCATGAAGCACGCCGTCAAGCACATCCATTTCGTCGGTGTCGGCGGCGCCGGCATGAGCGGCATCGCCGAGATCCTGCACAACCTCGGCTACCGCGTGTCGGGCTCCGACCAGAGCGACAGCGCGACGACGCGGCGGCTGGCGTCGCTCGGGATCGGCGTCGCGATCGGTCACGCCGCCGAGAACATCGCCGGAGCCGAAGCGGTGGTGACTTCGAGCGCGGTGCAGGGCGACAACCCCGAAGTGATCGCGGCGCGGGCCCGGCGCATCCCGGTCGTGCCACGCGCGGTGATGCTGGCCGAATTGATGCGCCTGAAGCAGGGCATTGCGATCGCCGGCACCCACGGCAAAACGACGACCACCTCGCTGGTCACCAGCGTGCTCGCCGCCGCGGGCGTCGACCCGACCTTCGTGATCGGCGGCAGGTTGAATGCGGCCGGCGCGAATGCGCGGCTCGGCTCCGGCGCCTACATCGTCGTCGAGGCCGACGAGTCCGACGCGTCGTTCCTGAACCTTTCGCCCGTGATGGCGGCGGTCACGAACATCGACGCCGACCACATGGACACCTATGCCCACGACTTCGCCAAACTGAAGGCAGCGTTCGTCGAATTCATCCACCGCATGCCGTTCTACGGCGCCGCCATCCTCTGCAGCGACGACGCCGGCGTGCGTTCGATCATGCCGATGATCTCGAGGCCCGTCGTCAGCTACGGGTTCGGCGCCGACGCGATGGTGCGCGCGGTCGACGTCGTGGCCGACGCCGGCACGATGCGCTTCACCGCGCAGCGCCGCAACGGCGTGCGCATGCCGGATCTGCACGTCACGCTGAACCTGCCCGGTCGCCACAACGTGCTGAACGCGCTGGCGGCGATCGCGATCGCGGCCGAGATCGAGCTGCCCGATGCGCCCGTGGTGCAGGGCCTCGCCGAATTCACCGGTGTCGGCCGCCGTTTCCAACGCCACGGCGAACTGCCGGCCCGCGACGGCGGCCGCTTCGCGCTAATCGACGACTACGGCCATCACCCGGTCGAGATGGCGGCGACGCTCGAAGCGGCGCGCGGCGCATTTCCCGGGCGCCCCGTCGTGCTCGCATTCCAGCCGCATCGCTACACCCGCACACGCGACTGCTTCGAGGATTTCGTCAAGGTGCTCGGCGCTGCGGACCGCGTGTTGCTGGCGGAGGTCTACGCCGCTGGCGAGGCGCCGATCGTCGCCGCCGACGGCCGCGCACTGGCCCGCGCGCTGCGCGTCGCCGGCAAGGTCGACCCGGTGTTCGTCGACACGATCGGCGCGATGCCCGAAGCGATCCTCGCCCAGGCGCGGGACGGCGATGTCGTGATTGCGATGGGCGCCGGAACGATCGGCCAGGTTCCGGCGCAGGTCGCCGAGGCGGCCGCCCGCCCGTTGGCCGCTGCGTCGACGTTCGAAGAGCCGCTCGCATGACGACGATCGACCGGGCGGCTTTCGGCCGCGTCGCCGTGTTGCTCGGCGGCAGCTCGGCCGAGCGCGAGATCTCGCTGCTCTCGGGCCACGGCGTGCTCGCGGCGCTGCGCTCGCAAGGGGTCGATGCGCAGGGCTTCGATCCGGCCGAGCGCGAACTGGTCGAGCTCAAGCACGAGGGTGTGGCGCGCTGCTTCGTCGCGCTGCACGGGCGCCATGGCGAGGACGGCAGCGTGCAGGGCGCGCTCGAGCTGCTCGGCATTCCCTACACCG
>CAXSGM010000116.1:0-3277 GCA_964236915.1 uncultured Rhizobacter sp. | reverse complement strand
CGATCACCTTCGTGATCGGGATGCTGTTCGTGAAGGAAACCAAGGACGTGGACATTTACGCGGACGACTGATCGGTGGATTCCTGCCCGGCTGCGGCCGGGTGCCGATCGCTCGAATGGGCCGCCGCGTCTTTTTGGACCGGCGGCTTTTTCTCGTGCGCAAACGTCGTAGCAGCGGATATCAGTGGAGTTCGCCGCGGCGCGCCAACAGGTCGTCTGCAATGGCTTCGAGAGCCGGGTGAGCACCTCGGAGGCCTGCGACCACCTTGCCGGCCCAGTCGAAGTAATCGCGCTTGCGCTCGGACGTCCAATTCGCCGGCGGGGAAGCCAGCAGGTCGCGAAGGTTGCAGATTTTGTCGGCGAGTTTCACCAGCTTGGCTTCGTACGAAAGCGAGCGAGCGTGTTCGATTTGCAGCAGTTTGCGGACGTCCTTGTTGAGGGACTTGTCATCCGTCACTTCTAAAACGATCGCTGTGACCTGCGGCCCGAAGATCGCCGTGAGTTCTTTTGCCGTCGTCGCGGTGTCCTCGAGGGTGTCGTGCAACAGCGCCGCGCAAAGAACGGTTGCCTCGGAAATACCGGCTTCGTTTGCGAGCAGATCCGCCAGCGCTATCGGGTGGTTGATGTAAGGCGAGGCATCCGTGTCCTTGCGCCGCTGGTTGCGGTGTTTGGCAGCTGCAAAAGCAAAGGCTTTCACCACGCTGAAAAGTGGGTCGACGGTTTGTTCCATGTGCCGTTTATAGATTGAAACGCATACGGGTCATCCGGTTTGCGCTACCTGGGCGCCTGGGGAGACCGGGCTTACGAGAAAGCGAGTGCCGCAACCCGACCATTGACCCGGCGCGTCGCACCGATACGCGTCAATCGGTCGCGGCGCCGGTCTCCTTGACGATCCGCGCCCATTTGCGCAGGTCGGCCTTCAGGAACGCTTGCACCTCGGGCACCGTGCCACCCGCCACCTCGAAGCCGTTGGCGGACAGCTTGGCCTGAAAGTCGGGCGTCGCCTGGATCCGGCTCAGCGCGCGGTTGATGCGGTCGACGATCGAGGCCGGCGTTTTGGCGGGAAGGAACAGGCCGACCCAGGTGACATCCTCGAAGCCTGGAAACCCCGATTCGGCCACCGTCGGCACCTCGAGCATCGAGGGGGATCGGCGGGCGCTGGTGACCGCAAGTCCGCGCACGCCGCCGCTCCTCACCAGTTCGACCGCCGCCGGCAGCGCGACGCTGGCAAGCTGTACCTGGCCGCCCATCACCGCGCTGAGCGCCGGCCCGGCGCCCTGGAACGGCACATGCGTCACGTCGACCTTCGCCAGCACCTTGAACAGGTATTCGGCCGAGAGATGCGGCGTGGTGCCGGCGCCGGCGGTGCCGTAATTGAACTGGCCGGGCGCGGCCGCGGCGATCACCTCCTTCAAGGTCGTCGCGGCCAGCTTCGGGGAGGCGACGATCAGGTTCGGGCTGGAGCCGACGAGGGCCGCGAGCGTCAAGTCCTTCTCGGAGTCGAAAGTCTGCTTGCGGTGCATCGCCGGGTTGACGGCGTACGAACTGGTGTTGACCAGGATCGTGTAACCGTCAGGCTCGGCACGCGCGACCGCCGCCGAGCCGAGGCTGCCACCGGCTCCGGCGCGGTTCTCGACGACGATGCTGGTGCCGAGCGCCTTGCCGAGCGGCTCGGCCAGGAGCCTTGCGACGATGTCGGCCGGGCCCGCTGGCGCGAACGCGACGATCAGCCGGACGGGGTGCGTCGGCCAGGGCGCCGGTGCGCTCGGTTGAGCCACAGCCGGCGCAGCGAACGCCGCGGCGAGCGCGGGAAGGAGCGAGCGAACGAGGGATCGACGATGCACGGTTCGAGCTTCCTTTCCATGACTTTCTTTCCCAGCGAGCGGAAAGGCATTCGAGGTTACCTCGGCCGGCTCCCTCTCTCGCTAGTGGGAGAGGGCTGGGGTGAGGGCGCGCGATCTAAGACGCGCGACCAAAGAATCGCGCTCCCCGGCGCATGATGGCGTCGTCTGCCTGATCGCCGCCAACCCCATCACCCATGCCCCCTCCTATCGACCTCCGCTCCGACACCGTCACCCGCCCGACCGACGCGATGCGTGCGGCGATGGCCGCGGCGCCAGTTGGCGACGATCAATACGGCGAAGACCCGACGACCAATTGCCTCGAGGCCCGCTGCGCCGAGTTGCTCGGCAAGGCGGCGGCGCTCTGGCTGCCAACCGGCACCATGGCCAATCAGGTCGCGCTGCGCACGCTGACACGGCCCGGCGACGAGGTGGTCGCGTGTCGGGAGTCCCACGCGGCGTGGCACGAGCTGGGCGGCGCCGCCGCCAACGCCGGCGTGCAGATCCACGAGATCGGCGCCCGCGGCCGCTTCGATGCCGAGGCGCTCAGGGCGGCGGTCAAGCCGCGCAACTTCGCGATCTTCCCGACGACGACGCTGGTCGAGGTCGAGAACACGCACAACCGCGCCGGCGGCGTCGTCGTGCCGCAGGCCGAGGTGCTCGGCGTCTGCGCGGCGGCGCGCGAACTGGCGCTCGCGACCTTCCTCGACGGCGCTCGGCTCTGGAACGCGAGCGCCGCGAGCGGCCTGCCGGTGGCCGAGCTGGCGGCGCCGTTCGACCTGACCGCGGTCGCCTTCAGCAAGGGCCTCGGCGCACCGGGCGGCTCGTTGCTCGCCGGCAGCCGCGACCTCATCGCCGTGGCGCGCCGCCATCGCCAGCGCATGGGCGGCGCGATGCGGCAGAACGGCATCTTCGCTGCCGCGGCGCTGCATGCGCTCGACCATCACCTCGCACGGCTGTCCGAAGATCATGCCAACGCCCGAGCCTTCGCCGAAGCGCTGGCGGCGGTCGCACCGATCGAGCTCGACCTCGCGACGGTGCAGACCAATATCGTCGTCTTTCACCTGCCGCCCGCGGTCGGCATGGATGCGCCGGGGCTGATCGGCCGAGCCCGCGAGCGCGGTGTCCTCGTCAACGCGTTCGGCGCACGCACGGTGCGCGCGGTGACGCATCTGGATGTGACCGGCGCGCAATGCCGGCGCGCTGCTGAAATCCTGGCGGAGCTGCTCGCGGGTTGATGAGGTCGAGCGGCGCCGCTGTGCGCGTCCGTCGCGACTCGACGGTCGAGGTGCGCCCGATCGCTACACAGGGGTCACATGCCATGAGCGCATGCGCGGCACACACTCGGAACCTCATTCGACCTACGAGGTACGTCTGTTAGGTGTCACATCCCGGACGATCATAAGGCTCCCGATGGAATAGTTCGGGATTTGAGTG
>CAXSGM010000115.1:0-3307 GCA_964236915.1 uncultured Rhizobacter sp. | reverse complement strand
TGACCGGCGCGGTGCGGCCGCAGAAGCCGGTCGGCTGCCTCGAATGCCGGATGACCGGCTACCGCGGGCGCGCCGGGCTCTACGAACTGCTGACCATCACCGAGGCCTCCCGCACGGCGATCCATCCGGCGACCGACGCGGCGCTGCTGCGGCAGAGATCGGTCGCCGACGGCCTGCGGCCACTGCGACTGGCCGGCGCGATGAAGGTAGCCGACGGCACCACGACGCTCGACGAAGTGCTGCGGGCGACGCCGGCTTGGGAGGGCTGAGGGGGTTCAGCCTACGGCGCCCGTGTTTAGTCGTCGTTGCATTGCCTGCCTCAACGCTGAATTCCTGGCAATGCGAGCATCCACCGACGTACCAAGGGGAGCTTCGGCAGCGACCATCGTCCACTTTGCGACCGTTACAGATTCGACATGAAAATTAAGAGTCAACGCGATTTCCTCTCCGGCCTCATGTTCATCGGCGTCGGTTGCGTGTTCGCCGTCGGCTCGACGAACTATTCGATGGGCAATTCGGCGCGTCCGGGCGCGGGTTATTTTCCAATCATCCTCTCGGTGCTGCTGGTGCTGATCGGCGGCATCGTCGTCACGCGCTCCCTGCTCGTCGGTGACGAGCACGACGACGGGCGGGTCGGCGCGATCACCTGGCGGCCGCTTCTCGTCGTGGTGCTGGCGATCGCGGTGTTCGGCCTGACGATCAATACCCTCGGGTTCGCGCTCGCCGTGCCGCTCGTGATCGTGATCTCGAGCTTTGCGGGGCGCGAGTTCCGATGGCTCGGCGTCGTTATCAGCGCCATCGCGCTGACGATCTTTTCGTGGCTGGTCTTCGTGGTCGGGCTGAAGCTGACGATCCCCGTGTGGCCTGGCTTCATCACCTCCTGAAAGACCAGCCCATGGACCTCTTGCACAACCTGGCGCTCGGCTTCGGCGTCGCCTTCACCGGCCAGAACCTGCTGTACGCGTTCTTCGGCTCCGTGCTCGGCACCTTGATCGGTGTGCTGCCCGGGCTCGGGCCGGTGGCGACGATCGCGATGCTGCTGCCTTCGGTCTACACGCTCGACGCGACGCCCGCGCTGATCATGCTCGCCGGCATCTACTACGGCGCCCAGTACGGCGGCTCGACGACCGCGATCCTCATCAACGTGCCGGGCGAATCGAGCTCGGTCGTGACCGCGATCGACGGCTACCAGATGGCGCGCCAGGGTCGGGCCGGGGCCGCGCTGGCCGTGGCGGGCCTCGGCTCGTTCTTCGCCGGCTGCGTCGGCACGCTGATCATCGCGGCGTTCGCACCGCCGCTGAGCGAGCTGGCGTTCAAGTTCGGCCCGGCCGAGTATTTCGCGCTGATGGTCGTCGGCCTGATCGGCGCGGTGGTGCTCGCCTCGGGTTCGCTCGTCAAGGCGATCGGCATGATCATCCTCGGCCTGCTGCTCGCGCAGATCAATACAGACGTCATTTCCGGCACGGCGCGCTTCAGTTTCGACGTTCCCGAGCTCTCGGACGGCATCGGCTTCGTCGTGATCGCGATGGGCCTGTTCGGCTTCGGCGAGATCATCGCCAACCTCGGCCAGCCCGAAGAAACCCGCGAGGTGTTCACCAAAGACGTCAAGGGACTCTGGCCGACGCGTGAGGACGTACGCCAGGCCTGGCCGGCCGTGGTTCGTGGCACCGCGCTCGGTTCGCTGCTCGGCATCCTGCCCGGCGGCGGCGCACTCCTGGCGTCCTTTGCCTCGTACACGGTCGAGAAAAAGCTCGCCGGGCGCAACGGGCGCTTCGGCCGCGGCGACATCCGCGGCGTCGCCGGCCCGGAATCGGCGAACAACGCCGGCGCGCAGACCTCGTTCATCCCGATGCTCACGCTCGGCATCCCGCCGAACGCGGTGATGGCGCTGATGGTCGGCGCCATGACGATCAAGGGCATCCAGCCCGGCCCGCAGGTGATGACCTCCAATCCGCAGCTGTTCTGGGGGCTGATCGCCTCGATGTGGGTCGGCAACCTGATGCTGGTGATCCTGAACCTGCCGCTGATCGGCATCTGGATCAAGCTCCTGACCGTGCCGTATCGCTTCCTGTTCCCCGCCATCACGCTCTTCTGCTGCATCGGCGTCTACACGCTCAACAACAGCACCTTCGATGTCTACATGACGGCGCTCTTCGCGCTGATCGGCTACCTTTTCTACAAGCTGAAGTGCGAGGCGGCGCCGCTGCTGCTCGGCTTCATCCTCGGGCCGATGATGGAAGAGAACCTGCGGCGCGCGCTGCTCTTGTCGCGCGGCAACTGGAGCGCCTTCCTCACCCGGCCGCTCTCCGCCTCGCTGCTGGCGATCGCGCTGGTGATGGTCATCGTCGTGACGCTGCCGGCCATCTCGAGGAAGCGCGAGGCGACGTTCCAGGAAGAATGACGTCCGGCGGGCGCGGTCGAGGCGTCCGTCGTGCGGATGTTCGACGCGGCCGGTGCCTGTCTGCGCGCTCTTTTGGCGGCCGCTGCCGATAGCGGCTGCCGATGGCGTCTCCGTGCGTCATCATCGGCCGATGGACCACGCCTTCACCTGGAACAGCGGCTACCCGAGTCAGCGCCTGCCGATCTTCGGCCGCAACGTCGTCTCGACCTCGCATCCGCTGGCCGCACAGGCGGGTTTGCGGATGCTGCAGAACGGCGGCAACGCGGTCGATGCGGCGATCGCGACGGCGGCGGTGATGACGATCGTCGAGCCGGTCAGCAACGGGCTGGGGTCGGACGCATTCGCGCTCGTGTGGGACGGGACGCGGTTGCACGGGCTGAACGCCTCCGGCCGGGCGCCAGCGGCGTGGACGCCCGCCTATTTCGCCGAACGTCATGGCCACGCGGCTGCCCGACCGCCAATGCGTGGCTGGGACAGCGTCACAGTGCCCGGCGCCGTTTCCGGATGGACGGCCTTGAGCGAGCGCTTCGGCCGCCTGGCCTTCGCCGACCTGCTGGCGCCGGCGATCGACATCGCGGAGCGCGGGTATGCGGTCCCGGTCGTCGTGCAGCAGAAGTGGGCGGCCGCCGTGCCGCTGCTCGCATCGCAGCCGGGCTTCGCCGAAGCCTTCATGCCGCGCGGCCGGGCGCCGGAGGTGGCCGAGCTGTTCCAGTTCGCGGCGGCCGCGCGCACACTGCGGCTGATCGCCGAAAGCCGCGGCGAGGCGTACTACCGGGGCGAGATCGCCGACGCGACGGCGGCGCACGCCCGCGCCCACGGCGGCTCGATGACGGCGGCCGATTTCGCCGCCTGTCGCGCCGAATGGGTCGAGCCGATCGGCATCGACGTCGAGAGCCCGCAGGGCAC
>CAXSGM010000114.1:1447-3346 GCA_964236915.1 uncultured Rhizobacter sp. | reverse complement strand
TGCACGCCCTCGCCGCCGCGGCGGCATTCGCGGTCCTGCCGCTGCCGATCGCGCATGCCGCCGACGCCCCGCCGCGCGTCGCTCTCGTCATGAAGTCGCTCGCCAACGAGTTCTTCCAGACGATGCAGGACGGCGCCAAGGCGAACCAGAAGGAACACGCCGCCGACTACACGCTGATCGCCAACGGCATCAAGGACGAGACCGACACCGCCGCGCAGATCAAGATCGTCAAGCAGATGCTGGTCGAGAAAGTCGACGCGATCGTGATCGCGCCGGCCGATTCGAAGGCGCTGGTGCCGGTGCTGAAGGAAGCGGCCGACAAGGGCGTGATCGTCGTCAACATCGACAACCGGCTCGACGACGCCGCGCTCAAGGAGAAGAGCCTCGTCGTGCCCTTCGTCGGCCCCGACAACCGGAAAGGCGCGAAGCTCGTCGGCGACTACCTCGCGACCAAGCTCGCCGCGAGCGACAAGGTCGGCATCCTCGAAGGCGTCTCGACGACCTTCAACGCCCAGCAGCGCACGGCCGGTTTTCAGGAGGCGATGAAGGCCAAGGGCGTCGCGGTCGTCGGCGTGCAGTCGGGCCAGTGGGAGATGGACAAGGCCAACACGGTCGCCGGCGCGATGCTGCGCGAGCACCCGGACTTGAAGGCCCTGCTCGCCGGCAACGACAACATGGCGCTCGGCGCGGTCGCCGCGATCAAGGCGGCGGGCAAGACCGGCAAGGTGCTCGTCGTCGGCTATGACGACATCTCGGCGATCAAGCCGATGCTTGCCGACGGCCGCGTCCTCGCGACGGCCAACCAGTTCGGCGCGAAGCAGGCGGTGTTCGGCATCCAGACGGCGCTCAAGGCAATCAAGGAGAAAAAGCCGCAGAAAGACCTGCCGCCGGTCGTCGAAACCGAGGTGGTACTGGTCACGAAATGAATGCGGCCCCGGCCCGGGCCCCGGCAATGGCGCCGGGCGCGGCCGGCGAGCCGGCGAAGCCCGGCGGGGTGCTTTTCGAGGGCGCCGGCCTCGGCAAGCGCTACGCGACGCAGGTGCTCGCCGAGGTCGACGTCGATCTGCGTGCCGGCGAAGTGCTGGCGCTGACCGGCGAGAACGGCGCCGGCAAGAGCACGCTCTCGCGGATCATCGCCGGGCTGACCGAGCCGACCGAAGGCACGATGCGGCTCGCTGGCAAAGCCTACCGGCCGGCGACACGCCAGCACGCCGAGCGGCTCGGCGTGCGCATGGTGCTGCAGGAGCTGAGCCTCGTCGCGAGCCTGAGCGTCGCCGAGAACCTGCTGCTCGACCGCCTGCCGCGCACCGCCGGCTTCATCCGCCGCGGCGCGCTGAACCGCGCCGCGGCGACGCAGATGGCGCGGATCGGCCTGCAGGACATCGACCCGACGCTGCCGGTCGGCGCGCTCGGCGTCGGTCACCAGCAGATGGTCGAGATCGCGCGCAGCCTGGTCGGCGAATGCCGGCTGCTGATCCTCGACGAGCCGACCGCGGCGCTGACCTCGCGCGAGATCGAGCACCTGTTCCGCCAGATCGCGCTGCTCAAGTCGCGTGGCGTCGGCATCGTCTACATCTCGCACCGCCTCGACGAGCTGCAGCAGGTCGCCGACCGGGTGATGGTGCTGCGCGACGGCCGCCACATCGACACCCGACCGATGCGCGGCCTGACGCAAGGCGACATCGTCCGCAGCATGGTCGGGCGCGACGTGCACGAGGGCCTCGATCGGCCGCGGCGCGCGGCTGGCGCGGTCGCGATGGAGGTGCGCAGCATGACCCGCGGCACCGTGGTGCGCGACGTGAGCTTTCGCCTGCACACCGGCGAGGTGCTCGGCCTCGCCGGCCTGGTCGGCTCCGGCCGCACCGAGCTGCTGCGCCTCCTCTTCGGCGCCGACCGGAA
>CAXSGM010000114.1:0-1347 GCA_964236915.1 uncultured Rhizobacter sp. | reverse complement strand
CGTGCGCAGCGAATCGGTCGAGCAGCCCGTCGACGAACTCTCCGGCGGCAACCAGCAGAAGGTCGTCTTCGCCCGCTGGCTGCACCGCGACTGCGAGGTGCTGCTGCTCGACGAGCCGACCCGCGGCGTCGACATCGGCGCCCGCGCCGACCTCTACGCGCAGATGGAGGGCCTGGCCGCGGCCGGGAAGGCGATCCTGATGGTGTCGTCGGACCTGCGCGAGCTGATGTCGGTGTGCGACCGCATCGGCGTGATGAGCGCCGGCCGGCTGGTCCGCATCTTCGAACGCGGCGAGTGGACCCAGCAACTGCTGCTGGAAGCGGCGTTCAGCGCCTACCGGGCCGCCGACGCGGCCGTCGCCCTGGATGCCGCATGACCCCGAATCGCACCGCGACGCTCCGCGCCTCGGCGACCAGCGCGCTGGCGACCGTCGCCGGCCTGCTCGTCGCGCTGCTGCTGATGATCGGCCTCTTCAGCGCGCTCAGCAGCTACTTCTTCACCGGCGACACCTTCGTCACGATCGCCAACGACATTCCGGCGGTCGCCGTCACCGCGGTCGGCATGACCTTCGTGCTGATCGTCGCCGGGATCGATCTCTCGGTCGGCTCGGTCATGGCACTCGCGGCCGCAGCCGCCGGCATCGCGATGCTGCAATGGCACTGGCCGCTCTTGCCGGCGGTGCTGCTCGCGATGGCGACCGGCCTGGTCGTCGGCGCGGTCAACGGGCTCGTGACGGTCGCCTTCCGGCTGCCGTCCTTCATCGTCACGCTCGGCATGCTCGAGGTCGCGCGCGGCGCCGCCTACATCGCGACCGATTCGCGCACGCAGTACATCGGCAGCAAGATCGACTGGCTGGGCAAGCCGCTCGTCGCCGGGCTCTCGCCCGCCTTCTTCATCGCGCTCGCGATTGTCGTCCTCGCCCAGATCGTGCTCACGCGGACCGTCTTCGGCCGCCACATGATCGGCATCGGCACGAACGAGGAGGCGATGCGGCTCGCCGGCGTCGACCCGCGCCCGGTCAAGGTCGCCGTCTTCGCCATCGCCGGGCTGCTGGCCGGGCTCGGCGGCGTCTTCCTCGCCTCGCGGCTCGAGGCCGCCGACCCGAATGCCGGCAGCGGCGCCGAGCTGGTCGTGATCGCCTCGGTCGTGATCGGCGGCACCAGCCTGATGGGCGGCCGCGGCTCGGTCGTGAGCACCTTTTTCGGCGTGCTCGTGATCTCGGTCCTCGAAGCCGGCCTGGCGCAGATCGGCGCCAGCGAGCCGACCAAGCGGATCATCACCGGCTGCGTCATCATCATCGCGGTCGTGCTCGACACGCTTCGCGAGCGCCGCAAGAGACGCTCGTGA
>CAXSGM010000113.1:0-3388 GCA_964236915.1 uncultured Rhizobacter sp. | reverse complement strand
CTGCGCGGCGGCACGCTGATCGCGACGCCGCTGAAGGGCGCCGACGGCCAGATCTACGCGCTCGCCCAGGGCAACCTCGTGATCGGCGGGGCGGGCGCTGCGGCGGCCGGCTCGAAGGTGCAGATCAACACGCTGAACGCTGGCCGGGTGCCCGACGGCGCGACCGTCGAGCGCGCCGTCCCGACGCCGCTGAGCCAGGGCGACACGCTGCAGCTCGACCTGAACGCGAACGACTACAACACCGCCCGCGAGGTCGAGCGGGCGATCAACGCAAAGATGGGCCCGGGCACCGCGCAGGCACTCGACGGCCGCGTCGTGCGCGTCACCATGCCGCCCGACGGGCGCGCGCGGGTCGGCTTCCTGGCCGACATCGAGAACCTGCCGCTCACCCTGGCGGCGCCGGCGGCGAAGGTCGTGATCAACGCGCGCACCGGTTCGATCGTCGTCAACCAGATGGTGTCGGTGAACCCCTGCGCGGTGGCGCACGGCAACCTCTCGGTGACGATCAACTCGACGCCGGTCGTCAGCCAGCCGGGGCCATTCTCGAGCGGCACTGCAGTCGAGAAGGAAAAGGCCGATATCACGGTCAAGCATGAAGCAGGCTCACTGATCCAGATGCCGAACGGCACCAAGCTGACCGACGTCGTCAAGGCGCTCAACGCGCTCGGCGCGACGCCGCAGGACCTGCTCGCGATCCTGCAGGCGATGAAGACGGCCGGCGCCCTGAACGCCGAGCTGGAGGTGATCTGACATGGCGATCTCCGCTGCCGCCGGCTCGAGCGTTGCCGAGGCCGGCGCTTTCGATTACTCGGGCAACGCGCTCCGTTCGACCGCCGCCCGCGATCCGCGCGCCGCGATCCAGATGGCCGCGCGCCAGTTCGAGGCGATGTTCATGCAGCAGCTGTTGAAGAGCACGCACGAATCCTCGGCGAACGCCGGCCTGCTCGACAACGCCGGCACCCAGCTGGGCACCGACATGCTCGACAAGCAGCTCGCCGACAAGGTGAGCGGCGCGCCGGGCGGCCTGGCCGACGTGATCGCGCGGCAGCTCGAGCGGCAGGTCAACGGCATCACACCGGCGAAGACGGCGGCCGCCGCCGTGCCGGCCGCAGGCGCCGCCGGCGCGCCGGTCGGCCGCGCGGCGAAAGTGACGCCGACGCAGGAGGAGTTCCTGCGGCTGCACCAGAGCTCGGCGGCCGGTGCCGAGGCGCAGACTGGCATCCCGGCGGCCTTCATGGTCGCCCAGGCGGCGCACGAATCGGGCTGGGGCCGGCGCGAGCTGCGCAACGCCGACGGCTCGAGCTCGCACAACCTCTTCGGCATCAAGGCCGGCCCGAGTTGGACCGGCAAGACCACCACCGCGCTGACGACCGAGGTCGTCGATGGCCAGCCGCGCAAGCTGGCGCAGAAGTTCCGCGCCTATGCGAGTTACGACGAATCCTTCCGCGACTACGCGCAGATGATGAAGGAGAGCCCGCGCTACGCCCGTGTCGTCGCTTCCGGCGGCAGCGCCCAAGGCTTCGCCAAAGGCCTGCAGCGCGCCGGCTACGCGACCGACCCGGCCTATGCCGACAAGCTGACCCGCGTCATCAACACGACGCTGCGCCTGCAGCGCGCGGTGGCGTCGCGCCCGCCGGAGAACGTTGCCTGACGGCGCCTGAGCGATGGGAGCACTCACCTCGATCGGCCAGAGCGGTCTGTTCGCGAGCTACGCGGCGCTGCAGACGGCGAGCAACAACATCTCGAACGTCAACACGCCGGGCTATTCGCGCCAGGAGGCAAAGCTTGCCGATTCGCCCAGCCAGTTCACCGGCTCCGGGTTCTACGGCAAGGGCGTCACGGTCACGACGATCGCCCGTTCGTACGACGCCTACCTGACGAACCAGGCGGTCGCGACAGCGTCGACCGCGGCCTCGGATGCGGCGCGGCAGGACAAGCTAACCCAGCTCGAGGCGGTGTTTCCGATCGGCAGCGCCGGTGTCGGCGCGGCGGCCGGGTCGTTCCTCGATTCGTTCGTCGATGTCGCCAGCAACCCCGGTGATTCGTCGTCGCGCCAGGTGGTGCTCGGCCAGGCGCAGGAGTTCGCCTCGCGGGTTCGCGCCGCGGGCGACCAGCTGAATGTGCTGCAGACCGGCCTCACCGAGGACGTGAAGGCGCAAGTTGGCAGCCTGAACGCGCTCGCGGGCCAGGTCGCCGCACTGAATTCGCAGATCACCATGCTGCGTGGCGCGGGGCAGCCGCCGAACCAGCTGCTCGACCAGCGCGATCAGCTCGTCAAGCAGATCGGCCAGATCGTCGGCGTCACCAGCATCCAGGCCGACGACGGCTCGGTCGGCCTCTTCGTCGGCGGCGGCCAGAGCCTGGTGCTCGGCGCCAAGGCGAACCCGGTCAGCGCGGTGCCGGATGCCTTCGATCCGCAGAAGGTCGGCATCGCGATGGAGGTCGGCGGCCGCCGCGCCCCGATCCCGGCCGACAACATCGCCGGCGGCTCGATCGCCGGGCTGCTCGGATTCCAGACCAACGATCTGACGACGGCCAAGAACCTGCTCGGCCAGCTCGCGACCGCCGTCGCCGGGGCGACCAACCGCCAGCAGGCGCTCGGCCTCGACCTCGGCCAGCCGGCGCGCACCGGCGCACCGATCTTCGCCGTCGGTGCTCCGGTCGTGGCGAGCGCGTCGGCCAACCGCGGCAACGCCGGCTTCGTCTTGCAGGTGGCCGACGCGTCCAAGGTGCAGCCAAGCAACTACGAACTCGCGTTCAACGGCGGCGCCTATACGCTGACCCGCGCGAGCGACCGGTCGAGCGTCGCCGGCAGCCCGTTCACCCCCGCGCAGCTCGCCGCCGGCGTGGCCTTCGACGGCGTCACGCTGCAAATCGCGAGCGGCACACCGGCGAACGGCGATCGCTTCCTGCTGCAGCCGGTCGCTGGGGCGGCAGCGACGATCGAAACCGTGCTCGCCACGCCGAACGGCATTGCCGCGGCCGCGCCGTTCACCGGCACGCCCGGCGTCGACAACACCGGCACAGCGACGATCGCCTCGCTCGCCGCGACCGACCCGGCGTACGACGGCACGCTTTCGGCCGACTTCAGCTTCACCAACGCCACCGGCGCCTATGCCTGGACGCTCAGCGACGGCACGAGCGGCACCGGCCAATGGACCGCCGGCACGCCGATCGCGCTGAACGGCTTCGAATTGCAGCTCGCCGGCGTGCCGAAAAGCGGCGACACGCTCGCCGTGCGGCCGACGCGCTCGGTGGCGTCGAACAACGGCAACGCGCTGGCGATGGCCGATCTCGCCAACCGAAAGCTAGTCGCGACCGCCGGCGGCGCCACCAACGCCGCCGGCCAGACGCCGACCGACGCCTACGCCGCGGCCATCGCCACCAT
>CAXSGM010000112.1:0-3482 GCA_964236915.1 uncultured Rhizobacter sp. | reverse complement strand
TCAAGCTCGATTCGCCGGGGCCGGTGTTCTTTCGCCAGCAGCGCGTCGGCCGCCATGGTGTGCTTTTCGCGATCCACAAGTTCCGGACGATGCGGGTCGACGCGCCCGGGCGCGGCCTGCCGTTGACCGTCGGCGCCGATCCGCGCATCACGCGCGCCGGCCGCTTTCTGCGCCGCAGCAAGCTCGACGAGCTACCGCAGTTGCTCGACGTCGTCGCCGGCACGATGAGCCTGGTCGGCCCGCGGCCCGAGGTGGCGCGCTACGTCGCGCTCTACCCGCACGCGCTGCGCGACAAGGTACTGTCGGTGCGGCCGGGCATCACCGACCCGGCCTCGATCGTCTACCGCGACGAGAGCGCGCTGCTGGCGCGGTCGGCCGACCCGGAACGGACGTACGTCGAACAGGTGCTGCCGGCCAAGCTCGCGCTCGCCGCGGCCTACGTCGACCGCGTCTCGCTCGTCGGCGATCTGCGCCTGATCGGCGCGACCGTGCGGCGCGTATGGCTCGGGCGATGAACGCCGTCGCGACTCGGCGCCGCCGGCTGAGCGGCGCCGTGAACGGCACGTTTTGGAAGGCTGGACGATGAAGTTCTTCGCAGGGTCGCACGGCGGCCAGCGGCCAGCTCCGATCTGCGCGAGCGCGCGCCCGTGACGGAGCCGACGCTGCCGCCCGGCGTTTGGCACCGCGTCGACCGCGTGCTGGCCAGCTTGCGGCTGCACCGGCAGGTGCTGTCGCTCGCGATCGACGCCGCGGTGATTGCGTTCTGCTGGCACGCGACCTACCTTTTCCGGCTCGGCTTCGAGCGCTGGCGCTACGAACGGCCGGCTTACGACCACTGGGTGCTGCTCGGCGTGATCGCCTGCTACCTGATGGTCTTCGTGCTCGTCGGCATCCCGCGCGGGCTTTGGCGCTTCTCCGGCTTTGGCGAGGTCAAGCGGCTGACGCTCGCCTGCCTCGCGAGCGGCCTCGTTGCGGCGGTCGTCGTGCTGATGGCGCATCTCGCCGGCGTGCCGCGCGCGGTGCTCGCGCTGCACCCGTTCGTCACGCTGATCGGCCTGTGCCTCGTGCGGGTCGGCTACAGGATGCTTTACGAGCACGCGCGCGCTCGCATCACCGGCGGCGAGACCGAAGTGCGCCGTGCGATCGTGCTCGGCGCCGGCGAGGCCGCCAGGCGCCTCCTGGCGACGATCCACCGCCAGGGCTGGATCGTGCTCGGCCTGCTCGACGACGACCCCGCCAAGCGCGGCGCCCGGGTCGGCGACGTGCCGGTGCTCGGCCGGCTCGACGAGCTCGGCCGCCTGCCGATCCTCGCCGAGGCGACGCACCTCATCGTCGCTTTGCCCGGCGCCGACGCGCCCGAGCGCCGCCGCGCGATCGAGATCGCGGCGGCCACCGGGTTGCCGGTGCTGACCGTGCCGGCGGCGAGCGAGCTGCGGGAGGGTCGGGTCGGCGTCGAGCGGGTGCGCAGCGTCGAGCCCGACGACCTGCTCGGCCGCGCGCCGGTGCGGCTCGACGAGGCCGGCATCGCGGGGCTGATTTCGGGCAAGTGCGTGCTCGTGACCGGCGCCGGCGGCTCGATCGGCTCGGAGCTGTGTCGCCAGCTCGCGCGCTATGGCCCGGCGCGGCTGGTGCTGTACGAGCTGAGCGAATTCGCGCTTTACGGGATCGAGCAGCAACTCGGCGAGCTGTTCCCGCGGCTGCCGCTGGTGCGGCTGATGGGCGACGTGAAGAACCTGCCGCACCTGCGGGCGACCTTCGCCGCGCAGCGCCCGCAGATCATCTTCCACGCTGCGGCGTTCAAGCACGTGCCGCTGATGGAGGAGGAGAACGCCTGGGCGGCACTGCAGAACAACGTCGTCGGCACCTGGAACGCCGCGAGCGCCGCCGCCGAGCACCGCGCCGAGCGCTTCGTCCTGATCTCGACTGACAAGGCGGTCAACCCGACCAACGTGATGGGCGCGAGCAAGCGCGCGGCCGAGATGGTCGTCTCGCACATGGCGACGCTTGGGGCTCCGACGCGCTTTTCGGCGGTGCGCTTCGGCAACGTGCTCGGCTCCTCGGGCAGCGTGATCCCGAAGTTCAAGGAGCAGATCGCTCGCGGCGGGCCGCTGACGGTGACCCACCCCGAAATCACCCGCTACTTCATGACCATCCCCGAGGCGGCGCGTCTGGTGCTGCAAGCCGCCGCGCTCGCCGAAAGCGGCGAGGTCTATGTGCTCGACATGGGCGAGGCGGTGCGGATCGTCGACCTTGCGAAAAACCTGATCCGCCTATCGGGCAAGAGCGAGCACGACATCGGCATTGTTTTCAGCGGCCTTCGACCGGGTGAAAAGTTGTACGAAGAACTGTTGACCGACGAGGACGAAACGCTGCCTTCGGCGCACCCCTGCCTCCGCATCGCCCGGCTCGGTGAAGGCGCAGGCGGCTCACAGGTCGTCGATCTACTCGGCTGGCTTGCCGCGCCCGTGGATGCGGCGCAGGATTTCGTTGCCGTGCGGCAACGGTTGGCCGCCTTCATTCCGGAGTACCGCCCGCGGTGAGGGCCCTATCCGACCGTACCGTATCCCCTCGTTGCCAGCTTGCGCTGGGAGTGGGGTGAGCATCTCCGTAGAATTGCCGCCAAACATACCAGGGGAGACGATGATCACGTCGGATGCGGTGTCCCGCCGGGACGCGCAACTAGCGCCGAGAGCGGTACCGAGCCTCGAGCGTTCCTTTCCTGCCATTCATGTGGTTGCGCTGGCGGACGCGGCCGAACCGGCGGCCCCGCCGGTACTCGGCCTCAACCTGGCCGAGCGCGCGCTCAAGCGCGTCTTCGATCTCGCGAGCGTCGCAGTGATTCTGGCGCTTTTCTGGTGGGCGATCATCGGCGTGGCGATTGCAGTGCGGTTCTCGACCGGCAGCCCGATCATCTACGGCCACAAGCGCATCGGCCGCGGCGGCCGCGAGTTCGCCTGCTACAAATTCCGCTCGATGGTGCCCAACGCCGACGAGGTGCTGGCTCACCTCCTCGCGAGCGACGCGGCGGCGCGCGCCGAATGGAATCTCGACTTCAAGCTGAAGAACGATCCGCGCGTCACCCGCGTCGGCCGCTTCATCCGACGGACCAGCCTCGACGAATTTCCGCAGCTCTGGAACGTGCTCATGAACGACATGAGCATCGTCGGGCCGCGGCCAGTGGTGCGGAAGGAAATCGAGCGGCACTACCACGGGGTGTTTCGCACGAGCTACATGAGCGTGAAGCCGGGGCTTACGGGGCTGTGGCAGGTCAGTGGGCGGAACGACATGCCGTATCGGGAACGGGTGGCACTGGATCGGGACTATGTGCTCGGGTGGGGCGTGTTCACCGATCTGTCGATCGTGATGCGGACCGTGGGGGTGATGTTTCGGAGGAAGGGCGCGTATTGAGCGCGTGCGGGTGTTATAGCTGTTCGATCCCATGTGATCATCTACCGCGCCGCAGCTGGGCCTTGTTCCAAGCG
>CAXSGM010000111.1:0-3565 GCA_964236915.1 uncultured Rhizobacter sp. | reverse complement strand
GCGGCGGTGATGATCGACGTCGGCACCACCGGAATGGGCGCCGGCATGCCGGGCGGCCACGGGGCGCGCATCCGCCATGCGCACCCTTCGCACATCGACGATCTGGCGGCCGACTTTCCCGACCTGAAGATCCTGATGGCGCACCCCGGCTGGCCGTGGGTCGACGAGACCACCGCGGTGGCGCTGCACAAGGGCAACGTTTATTGGGAGATGTCGGGCTGGGCGCCGAAGCACTTTCCCGGCAACCTGAAGGTCGACATCCGCGGCCGCCTGCAGGACAAGATCATGTTCGGCAGCGACTACCCGAGCCTGCCATACGAGCGTATCCTGCGCGAATGGTCGGAGCTCGGCTATTCCGACGCGGTGATGGAAAAAGTGATGCACGGCAACGCCGAGCGCGTGCTCGGGCTTTGACGGTGGCCATGGCCGACGCCCCGATCCTCGTCGAGCGCCGCGGGCACGTCGTGCTCCTGACGCTGAACCGGCCCGAGACGCGCAACGCGCTGAGCGGCGAGGCCATGTTCGCGGCCTTCGAGACGATCTTCGAGCAGCTCGACGCCGATCTCTCGGTGCGCGCCGCGATCCTGACCGGCGCCGGCTCGGCGTTCTCCTCGGGCGGCAACGTCGCTGAGATGCGCGACCGCGGCGGCATGTTCGCGGGCTCGCCGGAGCAGATCACCGCCAACTACCGCGCCGGCATCCAGCGCATCCCGCGGGCGTTTCAGCGCTTGACGGTGCCGATCATCGCCGCCGTCAACGGCGCGGCAATCGGCGCGGGCAACGACCTGGCCTGCCTTTGCGACATCCGCATCGCGTCGGAGCGGGCGAAGTTCGCCGAGAGTTTCGTCAAGGTCGGCATCGTCCCGGGCGACGGCGGCTGCTGGCTGCTGCCGCGCGTCGTCGGTGCGTCGCGTGCCGCCGAACTGGCGCTCACCGGCGACACCATCGATGCGGCGGAGGCGGCGCGCATCGGGCTGGTCTCGCGCGTGGTGCCGGCCGAGTCGCTGCTGCCCGAGGCCTTCGCGCTCGCCGAGCGGATCGCCGCGAATCCGCCGCGTGCGCTGCGTTGGACCAAGCAACTGCTGCTCGCTGGGCGCACCGGCTCGCTCGACGACGCGCTCGATGCGGCCGGCGTGCTGCAGGGCCAGGCGCATCACACCGACGAGCACGTCGAGGCCGTCAGCGCGTTCTTCGAGAAGCGCGCGCCGCGCTTTTCCTGAGGGCGGCGTTCGCAGCGCCGCGTCGCCCGATTCGGGCGCTGGCATCGGCCGTCGGCGCGACGTTTACTTCGCGCGGCGAAACGTGGTGACGTCGACCGCGCTGACCGCTTCGGCGCGGTTGCCCCAGCTGGCGCGCAGGTAGCTCAGCAGCTGAGCCACCTCGGTGTCGCTCAGAATCGTCGCGAACGGCGGCATCCCGAACGGGCGCGGGTTGCCGACAGTGCTCGGCGCAAAGCCGCCTTCCAGCACCAGGTGGACCAGGTTGACCGGCGTGCGCAAGGTCACCGCGCGGCTGCCGGCGAGCGCCGGGTAGATGCCGGGCGCGCCCTCGCCGCGCTCGCCGTGGCACGCGGCGCAATGCTGCGCGTAGAGCTTGGCGGCGGGGCCGTCGGGGGCTTCGACGTTTGCTTCGACGCCGGTGCTGCGGCCGGAGCGTGACGGCGAGGGCGGTGTCGGCGGTAACGCGCGAAGGTACGTCGCCATCGCCCGCAAATCGGCATCGCTCAGGTACTGCGTGCTGCCGCCGACCACCTCGCGCATCGGGCCGAGCACAATGCCGCGGGCGCTCACGCCATCCCTCAGCAGAGCGACGATCGCGTCGATCGGCCAGTCGGCGACCCCGGCTTCGTCCGCCGCACGCAGCGAGGGCGCGTACCAGTTCTGCACCGGGATCAAACCGCCGGCGAGGTCGAGCGGGCCGACGGTCGCGCCGAGTGCGTTGCGGCTCGCGTGGCAGGCATTGCAATGGCCGAGGCCTTCGACGAGGTAGGCGCCGCGTTGCCATGCGGCGGTCGGCGACGCGCTGCGTGCCGCTTCGGTCGCCGCTTCGGTCGCCGCGCCGGGCGTCGGGTCGTGTGTCGGGTTTGTCGTCCGCTCGGTCGTCGCCTCGGCAGTCGGTCGGGCGGTCGCTTGGGCCATCGCTCCGGCCGTTGCGGGTCGCGTCGGCTCGGTCGCCGCGCCGGGCGCGGCGGCGCGGAAGTAGAGCGCCCGCCAGACGGCCAGCGCCGCCGGCTGGTCGAACGGAAAGCGCAGCGCGTGCGAGCGGTTCGGCTGGGCGATCGGCGGCAGGCTTTGCAGGTAGGCGTAGAGCGCATCCGCGTCGGCGCGTGTCACGTGGGTGTAGTTCGGATACGGGAACGCCGGGTAGAGCAGCCGGCCGTCGGCCGAGCGGCCGTTGTGCAGCGCGCGCCAGAACTGCGCCGCCGACCAGCCGCCGAGGCCGGTCGCGCGGTCGGGCGTCAGGTTCGGTGCGTAGACGGTGCCGAACGGCGTCTCGATGCCGCGTCCGCCCGCGTAAGGCGCGCCGCTAGGCAGCGTGTGGCAGCCGGCGCAATTGCCGGCGCGGGCGAGGTAGGCGCCGCGTTCGACGGCGGACGCGCTCCGCACCGTCGCGGCGGCGACCGGGCTGCGCTCGTCGAGCGGCTCTTCGCCGCGCTGGTTCAGCCACGCCACCAGCGCGGCGAAGAGCAGCGCCAGAGTGAACAGCATGGCGCCGCCGCGCGCTAGCTGTAGGCGTCGGCGCGTCATCGGGCGGCAATGCCGGCGCTGCTGGATCGCGCGTGGGCGGGGGCCGAAGTGCCTCGCCGGCCCTCACCCCGGCCCTCTCCCGCAGGCGGGAGAGGGAGGTTCGGCGTCGTCGACGCGTCGACCGCGACCGCGACCGCGGTGTCGCCGCCGACGCCCGCGCTCCCTCTCCCACTGCTGCCCCCGCTCCTGCTCCTGCTCCCGCTCCCGCTCCCGCTCCCGCTCCCGCTCCCGCTCCCGCTCGCGGGAGAGGGTTGGGGTGAGGGTGCCGCGCCACCGGTCGAGGCGCTTCCGCCGCTCGCCGGCGCCGACCCGGCGGCGGCCACCCGGACCGACACCCCGCCGCAAACAAGCGGCAGCGCCTGCGGCAGCGTCGCCGCAGGCTGGGCGCCCGCGGGCACCGGCTGCGCCGCGAGCCAGTACGTGAGCGCATTGATGTCGTCGGGCCGCAGATGCCGGGCGATCTGCGCCATGCAGTCGGGCGCCAGCGCCTGCCGGGCACCGGCACGCCAGGCGCCGAGCTGAGCGTTCAGGTAGTCGCGCGGCAGGCCGAGCAGTGCGGGAAGCGCCGGCGCCACGCCCATCAGGGCGGCACCGTGGCACTGCGCGCAGGCCGGCAGGCCGGTGGCTGCATCGCCGCGGAGCGCGAGCTGCGCGCCGCGCGCCAGCGCCGCGGTGTCGGCGCTCGCCGGCTGCGGCGCGGGGTACGGCAGCTCGAGGGCCGCGAAGTAGGCGGCGATCTCGCGGAGGTAGGCGTCGGAGAGCGGCGCCAGCAGGTTCGTCATCAGCGCGTAGCGGCGCCGGCCGTCGCGAAACGCCAC
>CAXSGM010000110.1:0-3644 GCA_964236915.1 uncultured Rhizobacter sp. | reverse complement strand
CAACCCAATTGACCTTGATGCAAACGAACATCGTGACCAGCAAAGCCGGCCAGCTGAGATTCGCCACCACCTTGCCGGCGATTGCCAACATCGCGATCGCCACGCCTATCTTCAGCATCTCCCAGAACATGAACCCGGCCGCCGCCGCCAGCGGATGGCGCACGCCGCGCGTCATGCCGCGCGCCAGCAAGGCGCTCGGCACCACGACGGCGGCTGCGCCCCACAAGGAGGAGGCGACCGCGCCGCTGCGCTGCATCGTCACGGCAACTACCAGGGCGCACGCCAGGCCGACGACGGCCTGGGCCGCGACCACGTGCCAGGGCGATGCCGCGGATTGATAGCGACGCCACGCTTCGGCCTGCGACTGGCTCCAGGCGACGGTCGCCGGCTCGATGCCGTCGTCCCACCCGGGGCCCGAAGCATTTCGGCCGCGCTGGGGCGGGGTCCGGGCCCTGCTGAACGCATCCATCGCATTCGGTCGGGGGGCGTCGCGAACCACGGTATCGATGTGCAACTCTCCGCTCCGCCCGACCGCGCGCTCATGCCGGCCTACCTGAATCAACCCGCCCACCCGACCGCTGCAGACCCGAGAACCCTTGCCCGAAACCACCCTCGGCAAAGCCTTGAAATTATAGGTCGAAAGGTTTGCGCTTCTTGGCTCGAGAGCGCCGGGCGTGGCGCCGGCGCACGTTCGCGGCCGGGAGGCCATGATGCCGCATGGCTCCGCTTCGCCCCTCCGGCCGCATTCACCGTGGGCCCGCGGGCCCGATCGTCGCCGCTGCGGTCTTCGGTCTTGCCTGCGCCGTGAGGGCCGAGCCGCTTCCCACGGCGCCCTCGCACCATCGCGATGGCGGCTATCAGAACAACTACGTCGAGTTCGAGCCGAAAGGGCTCGGCGACCTGCTGCGCTGGCGGATCGACGCCATGCGCAACCATCTGCCGCCGCCGCCCGCGGCGCCGACTCCGCAGGTCCAGCCCGATATCGCGCTGCTCGCCGCAAACACGCGCGCCGGCGCGGCGATGCGGCCGACGGTCACCTGGATCGGCCATGCCAGCGTGCTCGCGCAGCTCGGCGGCCTGAACCTGTTGACCGACCCGATGTTCTCGGAGCGCGCCTCGCCGCTCGCCTTCATCGGCCCGAAGCGGCAGCAGCCATCCGGCCTTGCACTCGCCGAGCTGCCGCACATCGACGCGGTGCTGATCTCGCACAACCACTATGACCACCTCGACGCGGCGAGCGTGAAGGCGCTGGCGAGTCAGGCCGGCGGGCCGCCGCGTTTCATCGTGCCGCTCGGCCTGAAGCGCTGGTTCGCGGCGCGCGACATCGAGGCGGTCGAACTCGACTGGTGGCAGTCGGAGACGCTCGCGGCGCCGGGCGGCCCGGTCGAGATCGTGTTCACGCCGTCGCAGCACTGGTCCGGCCGCGGGCTCGGCGACCGCATGAAGACGCTCTGGGGCGGCTACGCGGTGCTGGCGCCCGACTTCCATCTGTTCTTCGCCGGCGACACCGCGTATTCGCAGGATTTCGCCGACATCCGTGCCCGTTTCGCCGCGCGCCAGACGTCCGCGGCGGGCGGCGGCTTCGACCTCGCGCTGATTCCAATCGGCGCCTACGAGCCGCGCTGGTTCATGGCCTCGCAGCACGTCGATCCGCCCGAATCGGTGCGCATTCATCTCGACCTCGGCGCCAAGCGCTCGATCGGCGTGCACTGGGGCACCTTCGCGTTGACCGACGAGGCGCTCGACGCGCCGCCCGTCGCGCTGGCCGAAGCACGCCGGGCCGCGGGCGTCGCGAACGACGCCTTTTTCACGTTGGCGATCGGCGAGACCCGGGTGCTGCCGCGCCGGCCGCCGACGGCCACGAGCGGGTCGAGCGTCGGCGCGAGCGGAGGCCCGCGCAGCGCGGTCAGCGCCGTGCGAAATTGACCGGGAGCCCGGGAACGTCGAGATCGATCGCGAACACGCAGCCCGAGTACGGCAGCTCGGCCAGCTCCGCGCTCGGCCGGTTCTCGCGCGAACTCGTGATGTAGAGCGTCTTCAGGTCGGCGCCGCCGAAGCACGGCATCGTCGGGCAGCGCGCCGGCAAAATGATCTCGCGCAGCAGTTCGCCGGTGGGCGAGAGGCGGACGACGCGCTGGCCCTCGAACAGCGCGGCCCAGTAGCAGCCCTCGGCATCGATCGCCGCGCCGTCGGGTCGGCCGCCGTAGGCGTCGAGCGACTGGCCCGGCTGCTTCTCGGCGAAGCGCACGAACTCGCGCTTGCGGCTCAGGGTGCCGGCGCCGAGGTCGTAATCGGCGCAAAAGATCGTGGCGGCGCGGGTGTCGCTCCAGTACATGGTGCGGCCATCGGGGCTCCAGCCGAGCCCGTTCAGCGTGGTGACGCCGCCGAGTTCCCGCTCGAGCCGGCCGCGGCTCCAGACGTAGAGACCGGCGAGCGGCGGCGTGCGCGGTTCGTAGATCGTGCCGACCCAGAAGCGCCCGACCGGATCACACTTGCCGTCGTTGAAGCGCTCGTTCGCCGGGTCGTACGGCGGGGCCGCGAGGCGGGTGCGCTCGCCGCTCACCGGGTCGAAGCGCCAGAGCCCGCTGCGCAGGCCGAGCAACAGGCCGCCGTCGAGCATCGGGGCCTGGCAGGCGACGTCGCTGTCGAAGTTCCAATCGCGCTGCTCGCCGCTTTTCGGCTCGAAGCAATGGAGCCGGCGGCCGGGGACGTCGACATACCAGAGCGCCTGCTGGTCCGGATGCCACATCGGCGATTCGCCGAGCAGCGCCGGCGTCGTGACCGCAATCCGGACGTCGGGGTCGACCGGCTTCATCGCGTCGTCTGCGCCAGGCCGCTCAGACCACCGCGACGTCGAGCCGCATCGAGATCTCGAAGGTCTTGCCCGGGGCGACGCTGCGCAGACCGTGGGCCAGCGGATCGGCCATGTGGATCGCGTTCGAGACATGGCTGACCGGCTCGACGCAGAAATAGGGCTTGGTCTGCGGCGTGTAGACGACGAGATGGTCGACCGACGACGTGAGCTGGAGCGAGAACTTCTCGTCGCGGATGCGCGCCGGGCCGCGCCAGCCGTCGAAGCAATGGTCGAAATCGAGGTGCGCGATGTCGGCATCGATGCCCGGCTGGGCGACCTTGCGGACCGGCAGTTCGGCGGCGTCGGGTTCCCAGCGGTCGCTGAGCTCGACATGCAGGCGGCTGCGCGCGCGCTTCGTGAAATACGGGTGCCAGCCGAGACCGACCGGCTGGGCGATATCGGCGGTGTTGGTGAACACCATCTGCAGGCGCAGCGCATCGGGCGCCAGATCGATGTACTGCGCGGCCTCGAACGAGAACGGCCAGTCGGCATCGCCCGGATGCACCAGCCGCAGCACGACCTCGACCGCCTCGCTGGAGACGATCTGCCAGGGCCGCTGCCAGCCGACGCCGTGGACCGAGTGCGGGCTGGCGTCGAAGTTCGGGCGGGTCGTGTAGTCGCGGCCCTTCCAGCGAAAGCGCGCGTAGCCGATGCGGTTCGAGTAGGGCACCAGCGGGTAGCAGGCGGCGGCGCGCGCGGTCGTCAACTGGGCCGGCTCGGTCGAGCGCAGGATCGGCTGGTCGGCGTGCCAGAGGCCGGCGATCGCGCCGCCGAGATCGGGGCGCAGTGC
>CAXSGM010000109.1:0-3704 GCA_964236915.1 uncultured Rhizobacter sp. | reverse complement strand
GATGATCGTCGAGAACAAGGCCGGCGGCGGCGGCATCCTCGGCGCGACCGACACCGCGCGTTCCACGCCCGACGGCTACGCGCTCGGCGTGGCGACGGTCTCGACCGTGGCGGCGAACCCGGCGATCAACCCCAAGATCGCGTACAACCCGATCACCGACTTCACGCCGATCATCAACGCGGCGGCGACGCCCAACGTGATCGCGGTGCACCCGAGCTTCCCAGCGAAAGACTATGCCGGCTTTCTCGCCGAGCTGAAAAAGAACCCGGGCAAGTACAGCTACTCGAGCTCCGGCACGGGCGGCATCGGCCACCTGCAGATGGAGCTCTTCAAGAGCCTCTCGGGCACCTTCGTCACCCATATTCCGTACCGCGGTGCCGGGCCGGCGCTGAACGACACGGTCGCCGGGCAGGTGCCCATGATCTTCGACAACCTGCCGTCGGCGCTGCCCTTCATCAAGGACGGCCGGTTGGTGGCGATCGTCGTGGCCGCGCCGCAGCGGCTCGCCGTGCTGCCGAACGTGCCGACTTTCAAGGAAGTCGGCCTGGAACCGGTCAACCGGATGGCGTTCTACGGCATCTACGGGCCGAAGGGGCTGCCGAAGGAGGTGGTCGACAAGGTTTCGTCCGCGGTCAAGAAGACGCTCGAGGATCCGGCCGTCAAGAAGCGGATCGAGGACACCGGCTCGATCGTCGTCGCCAACACGCCCGAGCAGTTCGCAGCGCAGATCGCGGCCGAGTACGAGGTCTACAAAAAGGTCGTGCAGGTCCAGAAGCTGCGGCTCGAGTGAGCTGAGGATGGCGTCGATCGACGGCCCGCGCTCGGATCGTGAGCCTGCATCCGGGCCGCGCCCAACGCCCGTCGCGGTGCCCGCGGACGCCGAGGCCGCCCGCGACAAGCCGCACCGGTCGACCGGCGCCGCCCGAGCGGTCAGCCAGGCGGCGATCGACCGCTTCATCGACACGCTCTGGATCGAGGAGGGGCTCGCCGCCAACTCGCTCGCGGCCTACCGCCGCGACCTGGCGTTGTATGCCGACTGGCTCGCCGAGCACGCGGATCGCCCGCTCGACACGACGACCGAGGCCGACCTGCTCGGCTATGCGGTCGCACGGCATGCGACGAGCAAGGCGAGCACCGCGAACCGGCGACTCACCGTCTTGAAGCGCTATTTCCGTTGGTCGCTGCGCGAACAAGCGATCGGCGCCGACCCGACGCTGAAGCTGGCCACCGCGCGCCAGCCGTTGCGCGTGCCCAAGACGATGAGCGAGGCGCAGGTGGAGGCGCTGCTCGCGGCGCCCGACCCCGCGACGCCACTCGGCATGCGCGACCGCGCCATGCTCGAGCTGATGTACGCGAGCGGCCTGCGCGTCAGCGAACTGGTCGGCTTGAAGAGCGTTCATCTGAGCCTGACCGACAACGCGCTGCGCGTCACCGGCAAGGGCGCGAAGGAGCGCCTCGTGCCGTACGGCGAGGAAGCGCACCGCGCGCTCGCCCGGTACTTCGCCGAGGCGCGCCCGGCCATCCTCGAAGCGCGCTCGAGCGACGCGCTCTTCATCACCGTCCAGGGCGGCCCGATGACCCGCCAGATGTTCTGGAAGATCGTCAAGGCGCATGCGATCCGCGCCGGGATCCTCATTCCAATTTCGCCGCACACGCTGCGCCACGCCTTCGCGACCCACCTCCTGAACCACGGCGCCGACCTCCGCTCGGTGCAACTGCTGCTCGGCCACGCCGACATCTCGACGACGACGATCTACACCCACGTCGCCCGGCAGCGGCTGCGCGACCTGCACGCGCAGCACCATCCGCGCGGCTGAAAGCCCTCACACATTCGCCACGCGACTTGAGGTAGGCATCCAAGGAAGAACATTTACTTACAGGAGCCTCATGACGCTGAACGTCAACGACTCCTTTGCGCGCGAACTGGCACAGGCCTTGGCCGAACGCACGGCCGAAACGATGACCGCCGCCGTCATTCAGTCTCTTCGCGAACGCCTCGACCGAGTCGAGCGCAAGCGCCAAAGCGCGTCCGCGGAAGAGTTGATGGCCATCGGTCGACGCTGCGCTGCCGGTTTGCGTGGCAAGTCGGTGTCGCACGGCGATCTGCTTTACGACGAGCGCGGCCTGCCTCGGTGATCCGTCGCCAGCTCCGCAATCCTCGCGATCCTGTTCGACGAAGCGGACGCAGCGGTCTATGCACGAGCGATCGCCGGAGCGCCGAGCTGCCGGATGTGTGACGCCGATCACGACGGCGGGTGGCGTGGTAGTGGCTGATGCGTTGCAGCGCTGTGCCGACGCTCTCGCCAAGATCGGTGAAGCGGATGGCGGTCGTCTTCAGGCAGTCCCGGCCCGCTGCGCCGCTCGACGAGAATCGGCGTCGATCTAAGCGAAACGAGGTGTCGGTGATCGACGTGTTCAGGCGCCTCGTCGCCTTGGAATCGGCGCGCGGGATCGTGCTGGCGCTCGCGGCTGTGGCGGCGCTGGTGCTTGCCAATTCGCCTTTGGCGCCGCAGTACCGCGCTTTTCTCGCCATGTCGGCCGAAGTTCGCATCGGCGATGCCCTCGTTCTCGCCGAGCCGCTGCTCGTCTGGGTGAACGATCTCTGGATGGCCGTGTTTTTCCTGCAGATCGGGCTCGAGATCAAGCGCGAGTTGCTTGCCGGTGAGCTCGGTTCGCGGCGGCGCGCGGCGTTGCCGGCCGCGGCGGCGCTCGGCGGGATGATCGTTCCGGCCTTGATCTACGCCGCGACCAATCGCGCCGACCCGATTGCGCTGCGTGGTTGGGCGATCCCGTCGGCGACCGACATCGCTTTCTCGCTCGGTATTCTGGCGCTGCTGCGCTCGCGCGTGCCGGCCTCGCTCAAGGTGTTCCTGACCGCGGTGGCGGTCATCGACGATCTGGGCGCGATCCTGGTGATCGCCGTTTTCTATACCGCAACGGTCTCGCTGCCGATGCTCCTCGCCGCGGCGCTCGCCACGAGCGGCCTCGCGGCGCTGAACCGCGCCGGCGTGCGGCGCATCGCTCCCTACTTGCTGGTCGGCCTGGTGGTCTGGGTGTGTGTCTTCAAGTCGGGCGTGCACCCGACCGTCGCCGGCGTCGTCACGGGGCTCGCGGTCCCCTTGCGCACCGCCGGGCCGCCTGGCACCTCGCCGCTGGAAGTTGCTGAACGGGGGCTCCGGCCGTGGGTCGGCTTCGTGATCCTGCCGGTGTTCGCATTCGCCAATGCGGGCCTGGCGCTTGTCGACATGCCCGCCGACGCACTGTTGGCCCGGGTGCCGCTCGGCATCGCCGTGGGCTTGGTCGTCGGCAAGGCGCTCGGCGTCTCTGCGGCGTCCTGGCTTCTGATCCGCACGACGCGCGTGCGCTTGCCTGCCGGTGCGACGCCGGGACAGTTCTTCGGCGTCGCCGTGCTTTGCGGCATCGGCTTCACCATGAGCCTCTTCATCGGCGAGCTGGCGTTCGCCGGACAAGACCCGCGGCTCGCCGTCGAGGTGAAGCTCGGCGTGCTCGGTGGATCGCTCGTGTCGGCGCTGCTCGGGGCGCTGTTGCTGATGGGTGCCACGGTCGGTCGGCCCCGTGCACCGCCAAAACGGCGCTGACGATCCAGGGTGCCTCAGCCGCCCCACGCCTTTTCGGTCGGGCCGGAAGCCTAGCTGTCAAGTCCCGCCTGGTTATAGACCCGCTTGACGAACAGTTCGGGGCGG
>CAXSGM010000108.1:0-4185 GCA_964236915.1 uncultured Rhizobacter sp. | reverse complement strand
GCTTCGGCCTCGGCCATAACTTCCTCGCGACCTGGCAGGCGTGGCGCGACGACCCGGCGCACGCGGCGCGGCTCGTTTTCATCTCGATCGAGTTGCATCCGCTGTCGGCGTTCGAACTCGCGCAGGCCCACCTGGGCTGCGAATGGCCGGCGCTGGCGGCCGAACTCGGCGCGAGCTGGCCGCCGGCCACGCCCGATCTGCATCGGCTCGCCTTCGATGCCGGCAAGGTGGAGCTGCTGCTCGCGTTCGGCGACGTGCAGGTCTGGCTGCGCGCTCTCGATGCCGAAGCCGACGCGTTCTTCCTCGACGGCTTCGCGCCGGCGCGCAACCCGCGCATGTGGGACGCACGCGTCTGCAAGGCGCTCGGCCGGCTGGCGGCACCCGGCGCGACGCTCGCCACCTGGAGCGCCGCCGGGGCGCTGCGACGCGATCTGACCAGCGCCGGCTTCGAGGTGCGACCGGCGCCCGGCCAGGCCGGCAAGCGGGACATCACCCTGGCACGCTACGCACCCCGGTTCACGCCTCGGCGGTCACCGCGTCCGGGCGCTCCCGTGGCGGCCGCGGGGACGCCAGCGCCGCGCGCCTCCGGCCCACTCGCCGCCGCGACGGCTGCCGAGCCGCATGGAGCGATGCGGGTTCGTGCCGGCGGCGACACTCGCCACGCGCTGATCGTCGGCGCCGGCCTCGCCGGGTGCGCCGCCGCGAACGCTCTGGCCGCGCAAGGGTGGCGCTGCACGCTGGTCGACCGCGCCGACCGTGTCGCCGCCGCCGCGTCCGGCAACCCGGCCGGACTCTTCCACGGCGTCGTGCACGCGGTCGATGGGCCGCATGCCCGCTTCGGGCGGGCCGCCGCGCTGTATGCCGCCGACACCATCGGCCAGGCGCTCGCTGGCGGCGTGCCGGGGGCCATCGACGGTCTGCTGCGCCTCGAGCACCGCCTGGACCCGGCGGCGATGCGGTCGCTGCTCGACAGCCTCGGCTTGCCGGCAGCGTATGTCGACGCGCTCGACGCCGTCCAAGCCAGCGCGGTTGCCGGGATCCCGGTCGGGGCGCCCTGTTGGTTCTACCCGGCCGGTGGCTGGGTCGACCCGCGCCGGCTGGCCGCCTGGCTGCTGGCCCGATCGAACGCCGCGCTGCACTGCAGGGTCGATGTCGTGCGCTTGCAGCGCCACCCCGCGGGCTGGCGCCTGCTCGACGCCGCCGGCGCGACGATCGCCAGCGCGCCGGTCGTGGTGCTGGCGAACGGCAGCGGCGTCGCGGCGCTCGCCCGGTCGGCGGTCGAGTCCGCAGCAACCGCGAACGCCGCGAGGGCGGCCGCCACGCCAGCGGGCCTTCCAGGTCAAAGCGCCGCAGCAGGCGAATCGACCGCGCCTGCACCAGCGTACTCGCACTCGCACTCGCACTCGAAGTTGCGCTCGCACTCGCCGCCAGTGCCGCCCTGGCCGCTCGAGAGCCGCCGCGGCCAGTTGAGCATTGCGGTGGCGGCCGCACTCGAATTGCCGCGGGTTCCGATCGCCGGCCGCGGCTACCTGCTGCCGCGCATCGGCGATGCCGCGATTTTCGGCGCGACCTCGCAGGCGGACGACGCCGACCCCGCGGTGCGACCGGCCGACCATGCCGAGAACTTGCTCCAGCTCGAGCGCCTCCTCGGTCGGCCGAGCGGCATCGCGCTGTCGGCGCTCGAAGGCCGCACGGCCTGGCGCTGCGTCAGCGCCGATCGCTTGCCGCTCATCGGCGCTGTGCCCGACTTCGCGGCGCAAGGTGCCCGCCTCGACCAACCGCGCTTCGTCGCGCGGCTGCCGGGCCTTTTCGTCTTCGCCGGGCTCGGATCGCGCGGCATCACCTGGTGCGGCCTCGGCGCCAGAATCCTCGCGAGCGCCATCACTGGGGCACCCGCGCCGGTCGACCGCAGCCTGCTCGACGCGATCGACCCGGCACGTTACCTGAGCCGCGATGCGCGGGTCGCGGCCGCGCGATAAAAGTGCCCTCGCCGGCCGAAGCGGTTGCGGAGCGAGGGACACGGTCGCTGCAGATTCTTCGCGGGCCCGGGCTGCCCGTTCGATCGTTCAGCACAACCACGAGTGGGCGCAATACCGAAGCGTCGAGCGGTCGAAGCGGCGCGCCTCGTCCTCCTAGGGCATCGGCGACGAGCCGGTGGCGGGCGTCACTGCGGCCGTCTCGACGGTTGCCGCACCCGCGTCGCCATCGGGCGCATCATCGGCGCCGGGCGCGTCGCCGACCTTGCGGCCCGCCTTCTCCCTGACCTTCTCCTCTTTCTTCTTCTTCTTGGCCAACTCGCGTTGGCGCTTCTCGAACGAGTAATTCGGTTTGGCCATGGGCCGTCCTTCAAATTGGTGCGCCAGCGGGCGGCGCCCGAGGTTACGCGCTTTTCGCGCCGATCGACGCGCCGTTCAGAACGTCAGCAAGACCGCGCCGGCGTCGGTCCCGAGCCAGCAAGTCGACGCCCGGTTGCGTGCAAACAGGCCGACCGAGACGACGCCCGGCCACTGGTTGATCTCGCGTTCGAGGCCGGCGGGATCGGTGATCGAGAGGCCGTGCACGTCGAGGATCGCGCCGCCGTTGTCGGTGACGACGCCCTGGCGCAGCACCGGCTTGCCGCCGAGCGCCTGGCAGCGCCGTGCCACCAGCGCCGTCGCCATCGGGATCACCTCGATCGGCAACGGCGCCCGCCCGAGCGTCTCGACCCGCTTCGACGCGTCGGCGATGCAGACGAAGCGGCCGGCGATCTCGGCGACGATCTTTTCGCGCGTCAGTGCCGCGCCGCCGCCCTTGATCATGCAGCCGTGGCCATCGATCTCGTCGGCGCCGTCGACGTACACGGCGAGCGACTCGACTGCGTTGGCGTCGACGACGAGGAGCCCGAGCGCGCGCATCCGCGCGCTGCTCGCCTCGGAGCTCGACACCGCCGCGGCGATGCGCCCGGGCATGCGCGCCAGCGCGTCGATGAAAAGCTCGACCGTGCTGCCGGTGCCGACGCCGATCACCGAACCCGGAACGATCTGCGCGGCGGCTGCTTCGGCAGCGAGGGTCTTCTGCGCGTCGCGCGTCATCCGCGCTTGCCGACCATCGACTCTGGGCGAACCCACTGGTCGAACTGCTCGGCGGTGACGAAGCCCGAGGCGAGCGCCGACTCGCGCAGGCTCGTTCCCTGGGCATGCGCGGCCTTCGCGATCTTCGCGGCCTTGTCGTAGCCGATGTGCGGGTTCAGCGCCGTCACCAGCATCAGCGAGCGCTGCACCAGCTCGCCGATGCGCGCGCGGTCGGCCTCGATGCCGCGGGCGCAGTGCTCCTCGAAGCTCAGCGCGCCGTCGGCCAGGAGCCGCATGCTCTGCAGCACGTTGTGGATGATCACCGGCTTGAAGACGTTCAGCTCGAAGTTGCCGGATGCACCGCCGATGTTCACCGCCACGTCGTTGCCGAACACCTGGCAGGCGAGCATCGTCAGCGCCTCGCACTGCGTCGGGTTCACCTTGCCCGGCATGATCGAGCTGCCGGGCTCGTTCTCGGGGATCGTGATCTCGCCGAGGCCCGAGCGCGGGCCCGAAGCGAGCCAGCGCACGTCGTTGGCGATCTTCATCAGCGAAGCGGCGACCGTCTTCAGCGCGCCGTGCGTGAAGACCAGCGCGTCGTGCGCGGCGAGCGCCTCGAACTTGTTGGGCGCCGATTCGAAGGGGTGACCGGTGGCGCGCGTCAGTTCCGCAGCGACGCGCACGCCGAACTCCGGATGAGCGTTGAGCCCGGTGCCGACCGCCGTGCCGCCGAGCGCGAGTTCACGCAGATGCGGGCGCGTCGTGCGCAGGTGGCGAATGCCGTGGTCGAGTTGCGCGACCCAGCCCGAGATTTCCTGGCCGAGCGTCAGCGGCGTCGCATCCTGCAGGTGAGTGCGGCCGATCTTGACCACATCCTCGAAGGCGTGTGCCTTGGCGGCGAGCGTGGTGCGCAGCGCCTCCAGCGCCGGAAAGAGGCGGTCTTCGAGCGCGAGGACCGCGGCGACGCTCATCGCCGTCGGAAACACGTCGTTCGACGACTGGCCGCGGTTCACGTCGTCGTTCGGATGCACCAGGCGCTCCTCGCCGACCGGGCCGCCCATGAGCTCGGAGGCGCGGTTCGCGAGCACCTCGTTCATGTTCATGTTGGTCTGCGTGCCCGAGCCGGTCTGCCAGA
>CAXSGM010000107.1:0-4339 GCA_964236915.1 uncultured Rhizobacter sp. | reverse complement strand
CGATCCTGATGCAGAAGGAGGAGTGGGACGCCGAGGCCAAGAAGCAGGTCACGAAAGACGAATGGGCGCCGGTCAACAAGGCCGCGGCGCTCTGGGCCAGGCCGAAAGGCGAGATCACCAAAGACCAGTACGACGAGTTCTACAAGCAGATCAGCTACGACACCGAGCCACCGCTGGCCTACACGCACAACCGCGTCGAGGGCCGGAGCGAGTACACGCAGCTGCTCTTCATTCCGGCCAAGGCGCCGTTCGACCTCTGGAACCGCGACAAGCGCGGCGGCGTCAAGCTCTACGTGAAGCGCGTCTTCATCATGGACGACGCCGAGGCGCTGATGCCGGTCTACCTGCGCTTCGTCAAGGGCGTGATCGACTCGGCCGACCTGCCGCTGAACGTCAGCCGCGAATTGCTCCAGGAAAGCCGCGACGTGAAGGCGATCCGCGAGGGCTCGACCAAGCGCGTGCTCTCGATGCTCGAATCGCTTGCGAACAGCGAGGACGACGCCGAGCGCGCGAAATACGCCGCGTTCTGGAAAGACTTCGGCGTGGTGCTGAAGGAAGGCGTCGGCGAGGACCACCAAAACCAGGAGCGGCTGACGAAGCTGCTGCGCTTCGCGTCGACCCATGCCGAAGCGGGCGTGTCGTTCGCGGACTACGTCGGGCGCATGAAGGAGGGCCAGGAGACGATCTACTACATCACCGCCGACAGCCTCGCCGCCGCGAAGTCGAGCCCGCAGCTCGAGATCTTCGCGAAGAAGGGCATCGAGGTGCTGCTGTTCGCCGACCGGGTCGACGAGTGGATGCTCTCGCACCTCTACGAGTTCGACGGCAAGCCGCTGCAGAGCGTCGCGAAGGGCTCGGTCGATCTCGGAAGCCTTCAGGACGAGGCGGAGAAGAAGCAGGCCGAGGAAGCCGCCAGCGCGTTCAAGCCGGTGCTCGACCGGCTGAAGGAAACGCTGAAGGAGCGCGCCAAGGATGTGCGCGTCACCACCCGCCTGGTCGACTCGCCCGCCTGCCTGGTGGTGGAGGAGGGCGACATGAGCGGCCACCTCGCGCGGCTCTTGAAGCAGGCGGGGCAGTCGGCGCCCAAATCGCTGCCGACGCTCGAGGTGAACGCCGAACACGCGCTCGTCAAGCGGCTCGACGGCAGCGCGCAGTTCGACAATCTTGCCAATATCCTGTTCGACCAGGCGATGCTGGCCGAGGGCGGCCAACTCGAGGACCCGGCGGCTTACGTCAGGCGGGTGAACGCGCTGCTCGTGGGCTGACCCGTTCCCGCCCCGGTTCGCGCCGGCAGATCGCGTTCCGGGGAAAGCACCGCAGATCCGGCGCCGGTTCAGCCGGACAGCGGCGGCTGGGCCATGGCCTCGAGCTGCTGCTCGAGGCGGGTCGTCTGCTCCGACCAGTACTTCGGGCTTTCGAACCAGGGAAAGGCGATCGGAAAGGCCGGATCGCGCCAGCGACGCGCGATCCAGGCGCTGTGGCGCAGCATTCGCAAGGTGCGCAGGGGTTCGAGCAGGCGCAACTCGCGGGGGTCGAAGTCCATGAAGGCCCGGTATCCGTCGAGCACTGCGGCGAGTTGGCGGCCCATCGTCGCGCGGTCGCCGGCGAGCAGCATCCAGAGGTCTTGCATCGCGGGCCCGGAAACCGCGTCGTCGAGGTCGACGAAGTGGGGACCGTCGGTCGACCAGAGGATGTTGCCGGGGTGGCAGTCGCCATGCAGGCGGATTGCCCGCACCGGCGAACCGGCGTCGAACGCTGCGTCGACGGCCCGCAGCGCCGCCTCGCTCACGCGTCGCCAGCCGGGCTCGGCGTCCGGCGGGATCACCCCTTCGACAAGCAGCCAGGCGCGTTCGTCGTGGCCGAAGGTGTGCGGAGTCAATTTGGGGCGGTGGACGAACGCCGAGCGCGCGCCGACCGCGTGCATCCGACCGACCGAGCGGCCGATCCATTCGAGCGTGCCGTCCTGCTCGAGCTCGGGCGCCCGCCCGGCGAGCCGCGCGGCGACGCTGAAGCGCCAGAGGCCGCGGTCGGTCGTGAAGGCGGCGAGCGTCGGGCCGACGCGGGCGACGCGCCCGGCGCCGCGCGAATTCGCGTCGACCTCGAGCGGCCAGCTCGTGGCGACCGGAAGTTCACTCGCAGCAAGTTCGCTCGCGAACCCGTGCTCCTCGAGCAACTGCGCATCGCTCCAGCGGTCGGGCCGGTAGAACTTGGCGACCACCGCGCGGCCGTCCGTCAGGTAGACCTGGAAGACCCGGTTCTCGTACGAGTTGAGCTGGATCAGCCGGCCGTCGCCGACGAGCCCGACCGCGTCGAGCGCATCGAGCACCGTGTCGGGATCGAGGCCGTCGAACGGCGTCGATCGGGAGCCCTCGGTGGCCCCGGTCGGTGCGGGGTCGAAAGGCGCTCGCATCGGCGGATGCTACGCCGCGACCGGCACCATGTCAGTGCGAGGGACGCTCCGACGGTGCCGCGAGGGCGTCGTCCATCCGACTGCCGTCGAGCTCGGCGGCTTTCGGAGCCGGCAGCGGAGCGATCGGCATGAACTCGCTCGGGCCGAAGCCGGTTCGAGGGTCGGAGGTGAAGAAGGAGTCCTGGAACACCGCCGAGTCCTGCCAGAGGGCCGTGCGATCAGCGCGCCGCGAGGCAACCGTATGCGCGAGCGAGTCGCGTGCCTGGTGAAAAGGGTGCACCGCCGGCGCCGGTTGCGGGCCGCGCGGCGTGGCCGCGGCGTTCGGCACCAGCAGTTGCAGTTCGGCGATCGAGGGCGGGTGATCGACCGGGCAGCGCAGATAGCGAATCCGGCAGGCGGCGAGCACCGACTGCTTGATCTCGGCGACGCGGCGCGACGCAGCCCGGTCGGTATCCAGATCGACGGCCGCGAGCACGCGCCCGTTCTGACTGCAGATGGCGAAGGTCACGTGGCTCGTACCCAGCAGGTCGAACCAGTAGCGCACGGTGGCAGGATCGGTGGGCTGGCAGAAGCGGACCAGCGGCAGCTTGGCCAGGACGACGTGATGGGGCAGGGCATCGCGCAACAGCCGGTACACGCGTCGCTCGTCCGCCGAGAACACCGCCCGCGCGGCGAGCGCCCAGTCGGCCGGCAGTTCGGTACTGCGCCGGGGCCGGCTCTTTACGGCCCAAGCCGCCAGCACGAGCGACAGCAGCCCGAAGGCGGCCAGGGCAATGAACCAGGGAAGCATCTGCATGGCGATCGGGGGAAGCCACGTCAACGGCTACCGACGGCGCGTCGGATTCGTGCGGCTGGCAAGCCGGCGACTGTAGCGGATGCGCCGACCGCGGAAGCCGGTAGCGCTGGCCGCGATCGGCACGAAGCGGCATTGTCGAGCGGTGAATCGTCAGTCGGCGAGCGGTGTCGCGCGGCTCGCGCCGAACCCGAGCTCGGCCATCGCCGTCACCAAATCGTCGACCTTGCGCGCATGCACTTTGAAACGGTAGTCGAGCTCTGCGGCCTGGCGACCGAACAGTTCACCGAGGTGCGACGAGACGCTGTCGGGCGGCAACTGCAGCCAGGCGGCGGATTCGGGCCCGTGGCGGACGACCTCGGCACCCGCGTTGCGGGCGATCCTCAGCATCGCGGTGTTCTCGCTCAAGGCATGGATCATCAGGCGGTCGATGCCCCGATTGCGCGCATGCAGCATCGCGTGCTCGAAAAGCCGCGCGCCGAAGCCGCGGCGGCGCGCTCGCGGCAGCACCGAGACGCCAAATTCGGAAGCCGCTTCGCCGCCCTCTGCAGCCGGCTGCAGCGCGTGGGCGAGATGGGCCAGGGCCACCAATTCGAGCCGCCGGTCGAAGATACCGAACACCTCGTCCTGAGCGAAATCGAGCAGATCGACGTACTTCGATATCTGCGCATCGCTCGCGATGTAGCCGAAGCGCAGATACCGGTCTTCGGGACCGAGCTCGATGAGGTGCGCCACGATCCTCGGCCGGTGCCGGGGTCCGAGCGAACGGATCGGCACCCAGGACCAGTTGGTCGCGGGCGCGGAGCGGTCGGTGGTGGCGGGGATGGTCACGGGGGCCGATCGGAGTCGTCGTTTATTCTAGGGTAAACCCGAGTATACAGTCTGACCGGTGGCGTGTCTCGTCCGCGTCTATGCGGGCTCTGTTATGATCATCGGTTCCCCTTTGTTCTGCCCGTGGGGAGCAGCGCCGCGCGAGCCGCCGGCCCGATCGAGACGAACGAGACGCGACCAAAAGGCGGCCGCGCTTCGGCGCTTCGCATCGGGCGAGAAGCCGGCCAAGCGCGGCGTTCGGGCGTTTTGAATCCACTTCATGAAAACCTTCAGCGCCAAACCGGCCGAAGTGACGCACGAGTGGT
>CAXSGM010000106.1:0-4343 GCA_964236915.1 uncultured Rhizobacter sp. | reverse complement strand
CGTAGACGCTGTATGCGGGGGTGCCGGCACCGGTGTCGATGCGCAGGATCTGCACCCGTGCCGGGTCGCGCAGCGGGAGCGCACGAAACTCGAGCGTGGCGGTCCGGCGGTCGGCGGACAGCAAACGGTACTGAATGAGATCGGCCTGTTTCATGGCGTTCCTCCTGAAGCGAAGGGTGACAGGACCCTGGCCCGACCACGGCCCGGAATGCGCCGGCGCGACGGTGCAGATCGTCGCCACGCACATGGACCGGCGCCCTTGTTCGCTGATCCTCGCACCGCCGGCCGCCTCCGGGAACGCCGGTCTGGCGGGGTTTTCGCCGGTTGATGCGGCGATCGGCCGAGACGCTCCGTTCCTACGATCTGCGCACTTCCATTTCTCAGGAGAACGCCGTGGGTCAGATCGGTTCGGTATCGTCGTCCAACGCCGGCACGAGCGTTTCCTCGGTCTACCGGTCGCCGACCGCGGGTGAGGTCGATCCGCTCGACGCCGGCATGGGCACCGACAGCGGCGGTCAGACGGCCGCGGCGCTCGCCATCGGCGCCAGCGCCAGCGTCTCGTTCAGCAGCGAGGGACTGAAGCGCCTTGAAGCAATGGCTGGAGACGCGATCGACAGCGTCGAAGGCGCCATCGTCGACGCTGGCAGAGGCGTCGTGAACCTCGCGCACGACGCGGCGACCGAGGTCAGGAAGGTCTACGGCGCCGTGGCCGATGCGGTCGGCGAGACGGTCGACAAGGTTGAAGATGCGGTCGGCTCGGTCGAGCACACGGTCGCCGACGCCGCCGGGGCGGTGAAGGACGGCATCGGCTCGGTCGTCGACAAGGCCGGCCGCTACATTGCGATGGGCGTGGCCGCACTGGGCTGACACCGGTCGGCCCATCATCAGCCATGCGCTTCGTCGACTCACCCGCGCGGTGGCGGCGCACGTGCGCCGCGAGACCGCCGCGCTGGACCGCGCCGCTCCTGGCCTGTCTGCTGCAGACCGGCTGCTCCATTGTCAGCCCGCTGCCCCTCTGGGAACTGACCAAGGCCGCCGGGGCGGCCGCGACTCTGGCGATCCCCTACGCCCCGACGCAAGCGTCGAACACGGTCTACCACCTGCACCCGCAGGTCAGCTCGCTGTGCATCGAGTTCAACCCCGAATCGGGCGTCGCCGACGTCGTGCCGGCGCTGCAGATCGAACTCCGCAAACACGCGGTCGAGAGCCGCGTGTACGAGGCGGGCACGCCGAGCAGCAGCTGCGGCACCTGGCTTCGCTACGTCACCACGACCGGCTGGGGCATGCCGCCAATGGCCGACACCTACCGAGCGTTCGTCAGCAGCGCCGCGCTCACGCTGCAGACCTCGGGCGGCGTGGTGCTCTCGAGCAGCCAATACGCCGACGACAGCGCTTTCGGCGCCGGGCGCTGGGCCTCGACCCAACGCAAGCTGGCCCCGGTCGTGAGCGCGCTCCTGACCGGGTTTCAGAACTGAAGCGGCCCGGCGCTTCCGACACCGAGGTCCGGCCCATGCCCACTCCTTTTCTGGCCGACGCGGCGTCGCCCGTCGCATTCGCGCCGCCCGCTGCGATCCGCCCGCACGCCGGTGGACAGAGCGCCGTCCGGCGTACGGGCGCGCTCCTGGCGCTGGTGGCGGGCCTGTCGGGCTGCGCCGCGCCGGCCCTGCCGGAGAGCGCCATCGTCGCAGGACCGCTCACGGCACCCCCCGTCCCCCGGCCGGCGAACGTGGAACGCCTCAACACCGGCTCGATCTTCCAGCCCAATATCGCGGCGACCTCGCTGTTCTCGACCGATCGGCGACCGCGCTATGTGGGCGACACGCTGAAGATCGACATCTCTGAGAACATCAGCGCGAGCAGCAAGGTCGCAACCGACATGGCGCGCGACAGCAAGCTCGCCGGCAAGGGCCCTGGCAACAAGGCCGGCGGCGGCCTTTTCGCGTCGATCATGAACCTCGACGTCACGGCCTCCGGCAGCAGCGCGTTCAAAGGCAACGGCACGACCGAAAACAACAGCAAGTTCACCGCGCAGCTCGCCGCCTCGGTGATCAACGTGCTGCCGAACGGCAACCTCGTGGTCGCCGGGGATCGAGCGATCGCGATGAACGGCGGCGTCAGCGTGCTGCGCTTCTCGGGCATCGTCAATCCGCGCGACATCGGCGCCGGCAACGTCGTCGCCTCCTCGGACGCAGTCAACGCGCGCCTCGAGGTGGTCGGCAAGGGCGATGTGTCCGAGTCGGGGCAGCGCAGCTGGATCCAGCGCGTGCTGGCCGACAGTCTTTCCTTTTGGTGATGCGGCGCTGCGGGGTCACGATCGCTTCGGCGAGGGCCAGCACGGGGAGGGTCGGCGGCGGCGGCTCCGCGCGATCCGTGACCGTGATCTCGAAGCGCCGAATCTTCTCCCTCGTTTAAGGGATGCCGGTCGGAATCTTCCGACAGACGTGCCGTGGAGCAGCGTTTATATTGCACTGCAACACGGAGGTCGGCATGCACCTTGAACAGTTGATGGGTCGGTACTTTCGCCTGAAGCAGGAGCTCGCGCACGCATACCGCGAGCGCCCCTGGCACGGCGCGCGCATCGATCGCCTTGCCGACGATCTGAGCGCCACCGAGCGCGAGATCGCTGCCCTGCAGCCTGCCGACGAGCAGTGGGGCGACCCGATGCTCGGCTTCGCTCAGTAAGGAATCGACCCTGCGGCGGCGCGGCCGAACGGCCGCGTCCTTGCGGCGTTGCGAGATGACCGCGGCCGGCGCTCAGCCGGTGCCGTCACCCCTGTTCTCTCTCCGACCCGCTCGACCCGCCCGATCCGGCGCAGCCGGTCTGCGGTCCCCGGCGGTAGGCCGGCGCACTTCGGCCGGGCCCCCGACTATCGGGCCGCCTGTGGGAGCGCTCCGGCGCCGCTCGTCGGCCTCTCCGCGCGCGATGTCCAGTAGCGCATCGAGGTCGGCGTCAGCCACGCCCTTCAAGGCGCAGAAGTTCGCTCGCGTCAGCGTCGTGCGCTCGAAGTCGCGCAGCAAAGTCGAGCGATTGCGTCGCTGCTCTTCCAGCAGCTGCTCACGTGATTCGCGGTTTTGGCGCCGGCGCCCCAGCTCCTCGGTCGCCATCCGCCTGTGCTCTTCGGCGATTTCCCCGGCCGGCTGACCGTCGAGGTCGTAGCGATGCGGTGCCTTGGTCACCGCGAGGAGGTAGCCGGTCGCGGCGGTGTGGCGTCGAAAAAACGCGGAAAGCGCTTGACGCGTGAACACGCCGGGGGCCCGCTGCTGAAGGTCGACCTGGATCCGCAGCTTCAGCGGCTTGATCGGGCCGGTAAACAACGCCGGGAACAACGCCTTGAGCCGCTGCGCGACCTCGGCGATATCGACCGGCGCACGGGGCGACGCGGCCGGATTCGGCGGTTCAGCCGCCGAATCCGATTCTGGATCAGCACTTGCGGCCGTCGGGTCGATCGCCACCTCGGATGGCGTGGGCGTCGGCGGGTTCAGAACGCTGCGATGCCGGTGATCGCGCGACCCAGGATCAGCGCGTGCACATCGTGCGTGCCCTCGTAGGTATTGACGACCTCGAGGTTGACCAAGTGGCGCGCGACGCCGAACTCGTCCGAGATGCCGTTACCGCCGAGCATGTCACGCGCGCTACGGGCGATGTCGAGCGCCTTGCCGCAGCTGTTGCGTTTCATGATCGAGGTGATCTCGACCGCCGCCGTGCCCTCGTCCTTCATGCGGCCGAGCCGAAGGCACCCCTGCAGCCCGAGCGTGATTTCGGTCTGCATGTCGGCGAGCTTCTTCTGCACCAGCTGGTTCGCCGCCAGCGGCTTGCCGAACTGCTTGCGGTCGAGCGTGTACCGGCGAGCCCGATGCCAGCAATCTTCGGCCGCACCCAGCGCACCCCAGGCGATGCCATAGCGGGCGCTGTTCAGGGCGGTAAACGGGCCCTTCAGGCCGCGCACCTCGGGAAACGCGTTCTCCTCGGGGCAGAACACGCCGTCCATCACGATCTCGCCGGTGATCGAGGCGCGCAGACCGACCTTGCCGTGAATCACCGGTGCGGCGAGGCCCTTCGCGCCCTTTTCGAGAATGAAACCGCGGATCGCGCCGCTTTCGTCCTTGGCCCAGACGATGAACACGTCGGCGATCGGGCTGTTGGTGATCCACATCTTGGCGCCGCTCAGCGCATACCCGCCGGGCACCTTGACCGCGCGCGTCACCATGCTGCCGGGATCGGAACCATGGTCGGGTTCGGTCAGGCCGAAGCAGCCGATCGATGCGCCGCACGCGAGCTTCGGCAAGTACTTCTGTTTCTGCGCCTCGGTGCCGAACTCGTGGATCGGCACCATCACCAGCGA
>CAXSGM010000105.1:0-4371 GCA_964236915.1 uncultured Rhizobacter sp. | reverse complement strand
CCCTCTCCCGCTCGCGGGAGAGGGCTGGGGTGAGGGCGGCGCAGGCTCGCTACCATCGACCCTTTTGGACGCGCGTCTTGCCGGCGCAACGACCCCCGCCCATGGATGCGACCCGTTCACCCCGCCGCGATTCGTTCCTCGCCGCCGCATTGCTCTGCGCCGCCGCGTGCGCGCACGCGCAGACGGCCGCCGGCCCGAATGCCGATTCCTCGGTCTACCTGCAGTACGGCTGGCAGGGTTCGAGCAAGGCTTACGGCATCGGCGCGACGCGCGATTGGCCGCGAGCCTGGTCGTGGGGAATCGGCCCCGGCCGGCTCTCGGGCTACTGGGAGGCCGACGCCCAATACTGGAAGTTCCCCGCCGCCGCCGACGGTCGCTCGACCCTCACCAAGCTCGGCAAATTCGAGCTCGCGCCGATCTTTCGCTTCCGCGGCGACGACGGCCGCTCACCCTGGTTCGTCGACGCCGGCATCGGTCTGACGCTGACCACGCATCTCTACCGCACCGAGCGCAAGCGCGCCTCGACCGCGTTCAACTTCGGCGACCAGATCGCAGTCGGCTGGTTGTTCGGCCCGACCCAGGCGCACGAACTGGCGCTGCGCTTCGAGCACATGTCGAACGCGAGCATCAAGGAGCCGAACCCGGCGATCAATTTCTACCAGCTGCGCTACGCCTATCACTTCGGCGATTGAGCCGGGCGGTCCGCGGGCGGCCGCGCCTCAGCGCTTGCCGGCCGGTGCCGGCTCCACAGCCGGCGTCTTGCCCGCGGCATCGTGGCGCTTCAGCCACTCGAACACCTCGGCGTACCAGAGCCGCGAGTTCTGCGGCTTCAGGATCCAGTGGTTCTCATCGGGAAACCACAAAAGCCGCGCCTCGATGCCGCGTGCCTTGAGCGTGTTGTAGTAGGCCAGGCCCTGCTGGTCGGGCACGCGGTAGTCGAGCGCGCCGTGGATGACGAGCGTCGGCGTCGCCATTGCGTCGACGAACGCCGACGGGCTCTGGGCGCGGATGCGCTTCGGGTCTTCCCAGTACCAGGCGCCGAGCTCCTTGGCGTGCCAGGTGTAGGCGTCGTCGGCGAACATCGCCTGCCAGTCGAAGCAGCCGGCGTGGCACACGTAGCTCGCGTAGCGCCCGGGCTTCGCGTGGCCGTTGAGCCAGGCGACGAGGTAGCCGCCGTAGCTGCCGCCAGCGGCGTGGATGCGCCGCTTGTCGGACCAGGGCTGGCGCAGCAGCCAGTCGGTGGCGGCTTCGATGTCCTGGCGCTCGAGCTCGCCCCAGCGATGCGTGATGCTGTCGACGAAGGCCTGGCCGAAGCCGCTCGAGCCGTGGTAATTCAGCGAGGCGACGACATAGCCCTGCGCCGCGAAGGCCTGGGTGTTCCAGCGGTAGTGAAAGGTGTCGCCGGCCGCCGCATGCGGGCCGCCGTGCAGGTGGTGCAGCACCGGGTATTTCTTCCGCGGGTCGAAGCGCGGCGGGAAGGTCAGCCACATCTGGAGCTTTGCGCCCTCGGCGCCCGCGACGGTCGCTTCCTCGACGCTGCCGAGCCGGATCGACGCGAGCAGCGCATCGTTGAACGCCTCGATCCGCTCGGCCGCGCCGCCGGCGCGCAGCGCCTGCACGCGCGCCGGCGCGGCGGCGGTATCGACCACGCCGACGAGCACCTCGGCGGCGACATCGAAGGCCTGCACCCAGCCGCCTTCGATCGCGATGCCGGCGCTGCGACTGGCGAGCGCGTAGCGGTAGAGATGGCGGCGGCCGCGGTCCTGCGCCGGGAAGTAGAGAGTCGCGGCGTCGCTCGACCAGCGCAGCGGCGCTTCGGCCGAGCGGTCCCAGCTCTCGCTCAGCAGCTGCCAGCGGCCGCCGCGCTCGACGACCGCGGCGTGCGCCGGCATCGTGTGCTTGCGCCCGAGGTGCGAGGCGAGCATGGCGACGCGGCGGCTGTCGGGGGCGTAACGCGGGGCGTCGAAATCCCACGCCGGGTCGGCGACCATCGTTTCGAAGCGGCCGGTCTTCAGGTTCAGCTCGACGAGCGTGCGGACGTTCTCGACCCGCTTCTCGGGCTGCGGATCGGCCATGAACACGAGGTGGCGGCCGTCGGGCGCGATGTCGAAGGCATCGGCATTGGGTTCGGCGCGCGGCAGCTCGTAGGCGCTTCCCTCGAACAGGTCGGTGATGCGCCCGCTCTCGACGTCGAGCAGGTGCAGATGCGGCACCCGGCCCATCGGCAGGTTGCGGTCCCAGTGGCGGTATTGCGCCTCGCTGGTCGCGTAGCCGCTGGCCTTGCGCTCGGTGGCCTCTTTGGCTCGCTTCGCCTGCGCCTTGCTGCCCCGAAGCTCAGGCCAGACCCAGGCGACGAACACGATCCGGCGCCCGTCGGGGAGCCACTTGAAGGCCTCGATGCCGGGCGCGAAATTGCTGATGCGGCGCGGCTCGCCGCCGTCGGGCGCGATCAGGTGGAGCTGCGGCGTCTCGTCCTTCTGGCCGGGCACTTCGCGCTTGGCGACGAAGGCGATCTGCTCGCCGCTCGGCGACCAGGCCGGCTGACCGTCGTTCTTGCCGCTTCGGGTAAGGCGCCGCGGTGCGCTGCCGAGCGTCGAGAGCAGCCAGAGGCTCGTGCGGCTCTCGTTGGCTTCCATGTCGGCGGTGGTGACGGTGCACACCGCGCGCGTGCCGTCGGGTGAGAGCGAGATCGCGCCGACGCGCTCGCAGCTCCAGAGGTCGTCGACCGTCAGGGGCTTTTTCTTGTCGGTCATCGATGGAGCCGTCACCGACCCCGTGGGCCGGGGGCCGCGCCGCGTGTCGTCCAGCGCATTCGGCGTCCCGACCGCCCGCGGCCTATTGCGCCTGCTGGTTGACCGCCTCGACGGTGATCAAGAGGGAAACCTGGTCGGCCATGCCGTACTTCAGCCCGTAATCCACGCCGTACTGACTGCGGGTGATCGTCGTCGTGAAGTTACCGCCGCAGACCTCGCGCTTCGACTGCGGGCTCTGGTAGCAGTTGAAGCTGGTCGCCTTCAGGGTCACCGGCAGCGTCTTGCCGTGCATCGTCAGCGTGCCGGCGACGCTCGCGAGCTTGTCGCCGTCGAAGGTGAACTGGTCGCCGACGAAGGTCGCGGTCGGGTAGGTGGCGCTGTCGAAGAACTCCTTGCTGCGCATGTGCGTGTCGAGCGCCGGAACGCCGGTGCTGATCGACCCGGTCTGGAACGTGAACTGCACCTTGCCGGTCTTGGCGGCACGGTCGAGCTCGATCGTGCCTTCCTTCTGGTCGAAGCGGCCGCGCGACGTCGAGGTGCCCATGTGCGGCACCTCGTACATCACCGCGGTGTGCATCGGATCGATCACGTAGGTGGTCGGAGCGGCCTCGGCGGTCGCGAGTGCGGCGAGAAAAAGCGAGGCGGCGACCAAGGTGGGGCAGCGTGTCATGTCGGATGTTTCCTGTGGGTGGCGAGAAAGGAGAGCGGTGGCGCTCAGGACGCGGGCATGCCGCTCAGAACGAGTTTGAAGTTCACCTGGACGTCGTTGGCGACCATCGAGGTGTCGGACCAATCGCCGTCGCCGATTTTGTAATCGAGTCGTTTGACGACGAAGCTGCCGGTTGCGACGCTGTTCGCGCCGGCCGGTGCGAGCGTGACCGGGATGACCAGGTCACGCGACGCGCCTTTCAGTGAGAGCTTGCCGGCGACTTCGAAGCGGCCCGGCCCAGCGGCCTTGATCGCGCTGCTCTGAAAATTGGCGCTCGCGGCCTTTTTGCTGTCGAACCAGGTGGGTTTGGCGAGCTCGTCCTCGAACTGCGGGCCGCCGAGCGACACGCTCGTCAGGTCGACCGTCAGGCTGACGCGGCCGGCCTCGGGTTTTTTCGGATCGAGCTGCACCTGCGCGTCGAAGCGCTTGAACTGGCCGCTGACCGGCACGCCCATCTGCTTGCTGGTGAACCCGATCTCGCTCTGCGCCAGCACCAGCTTGGCGACGGTCTGCGCGATAGCACCGCCGCCGTACGCGGCGAAACCAGCGGTGGCGAGGGCGAGCAGGACAGCACGAAAGCGGGTCATGGCGATGCAGGGAGAGTCGTTGCGGGGCACGCGTATCAAGAGGTCGGGCGGTTCAGGCGCCGGGCAGCCGCCGCCCCGGCCACATCCGGCCGATCAGGCGGTTGCGGTCGACGAACTGGTGTTTCAGCGCGCCGAGCACATGCAGCACGACGAGTGCCGCGAGTGTCCAGGCGAGCTGATGGTGGCGCGTTTTCAGCGTTTCGGCGACCAGTTCGTCGTGGGCGACGAAATCCGGCAGCGGCAGCACGCCGAACCAGACGATCGGAAAGCCGGCGGCCGAACTGTAGGCCCATCCGCTCAGCGGCACCAGGAAGAAGAACAG
>CAXSGM010000104.1:0-4408 GCA_964236915.1 uncultured Rhizobacter sp. | reverse complement strand
GGCAGCAACGAGTTCCGCATCACGCTCCGCGGCAAGGGCTCGCATGCGGCGATGCCGCATCTCGGCACCGACCCAGTCCCGGTCGCCTGCCAGCTGGTGCAGGGCTTCCAGACGATCGTGAGCCGCAACAAGCGGCCGATCGATCCGGGCGTGATCTCGGTGACGATGATCCACGCCGGCGAGGCGACCAACGTCGTCCCCGACAGCGTCGAGATCCAGGGCACGGTGCGCACCTTCACCCTCGACGTGCTCGACATGATCGAGCGGCGGATGCGCGAGATGACCGAGCAGCTCGCCGCGGCGTTCGAGTGCGGCGTCGATTTCCACTTCCGGCGCAACTACCCGCCGACGATCAACCACCCCGACGAGACCGAGTTCGTCCGCGGGGTGATGACCGACCTCGTCGGCGCGGCGAACGTGCAGGAGTTCGAGCCGACCATGGGCGCCGAGGATTTCAGCTTCTTCCTGCAGGAACGGCCCGGCTGCTATTTTTTGATCGGCAACGGCGACGGCGCGCACCGCGACGGCGGCCACGGCCTCGGCCCTTGCATGCTGCACAACCCGAGCTACGACTTCAACGACGAGCTGATCCCGCTCGGCGCGACGCTCTGGGTCAATCTTGCCGAGCGCTGGCTGAACACGCCGCCGCCGAACGGGCGCTGACCCCGACCGCGCACGCGCCGACGCCGGCACGGCCCCGGCATCGACGTGCCCGAGCGGTCCGAATTTGATCGGTTCGTGTCGGGCGGCGCGCCGACGCCGGGGAGCGGGCGCTCTATCGTGAAAGCCCGGCCACCCTTCTCCAGCATCATGAACACCGCCTTGCTCCTGATCGACGTCCAGGAATCGTTTCGGCACCGGCCGTACTGGGTGGAGCAACAGGCCAGCGCCTTCATCGGACGAACGAACGCGTTGATCGAGGGCTGCCGCACACGCGGGATCCCGATCGTGCGCATCCTGCACAGCGACGACCCGGCCCCAGCCGACCATCCGTTCGCGATCGCCTCCGGCCTGGTCCGTCCGCTGGCCGACCTGACCGCCTTCGACGCCGCCGCGGAGTTCGTCAAGCACCGCCACAGCGCCCTTGTCGGAACCGGCCTGACGTCATGGCTGCAGCAGCATGGCATCGCCCGCCTGATCGTCGCCGGCATCCGGACCGAGCAATGCTGTGAGACGACCACCCGGCATGCGAGCGACGAAGGCTACGCGGTCGATTACGTCGCCGAGGCCACGCTGACCTTCGACATGCGGCACCTCGACGGCAGCCTGCTGCCGGCGGCCGACATCGTCGCCCGCACGACCGCCGTATTGCAGGGCCGCTTCGCCACCATCTGCAGCGTGGAGCAGGCGCTCGAGCGTGCCGTCGCCGACTGACGCCGCCATCGACGTGCTCTTCGTCGTCGTGCAGCACGCGCTGCTGCTCGACCTCGCCGGGCCGGCCGAGGCCTTTCGACTGAGCAACGTGCACGCCGGGCGCGCCGGCAGCGCCCCGCGCTTTCGCCTGCGCTTCGCGGCGGCTTGCAGCGAGCTCGACAGTTCGATCGGCCTGCGGCTCGGCGGACTCGAGCCGCTGCCGGATGCCCTGTCGGCGCCGACGTGGGTCGTGCTGGCCGGTCAGCCGAACGCGGTGCTGGCGCAGCCGGACGCGAGCACGCATGCCGCGCAGCACTGGCTGGCCTTCACGCTTCCGCCGCTGCTCGCAAGCCAGCCGCAGCACCGGATCGTGACGATCTGCGCCGGCACACTGCTCGCCGCACGCGCCGGCCTGATCGGCACGCGCCGCTGCACCACGCACCACGAGATCCTCGACCAGCTGCGCGCCGCGGCTCCGGCCGCGCAAGTCGTCGACAACCGGGTGTTCGTGCTCGACGGGACGCTGGCTTCGAGCGCCGGCGTCACTGCCGGCATCGACCTCGCCCTGCACTTGATCGCGCTGACCTGCGGCGAGCGCAACGCGGCCGCGGTGGCGCAGAACATGGTCGTGTACCTGCGCCGCACCGCGCAGGATCCGGAACTCTCGCCGCTGCTCGCGCATCGCCACCACCTGCACCCGGCGGTGCACCGGGTCCAGGACGCGGTCTGCGCCGAGCCCTCACACGCCTGGACGATGGACGCGCTGGCCGCCGTCGGCCGGGTGACGCCGCGCCATCTTCTGCGCCTCTTCGCGCGGCACGCGGCCGTTTCGCCGCTCGCTTACCTGAGCTCGATCCGCCTCGAACGTGCGAGGCAGACGCTGAGCGGCGGTGCGAGCGTCACGCGCGCCGCGCAGGACGCCGGACTCAACTCCGACCTGCAGCTGCGGCGTGCCTGGCAAAGACGTTATGCCGGCACGCCTGGCGGGATGCGCCGCAAGGCGCGCCAGCCGGCGTGACGGCCGGACAAGGTTCCCGTCAGGCCGACAGCAAGCCGCGGCGCTCGAACTCGGCGAGGCATGCCGCCGTATCGACGAACAGCAACGCCTGCCAGCCGGCAGCCATCGCCGCATCGACGTTCTTCTGCACGTCGTCGACGAACAGCGTCGCCGCGGGCCGAATGCCGAACCTGCGCTCGGCGAGGGCGAAGATCGCCGGGTCGGGCTTGCTCAGCGCGACGCGCGCCGAGAAGATGCCGCCGTCGAAATCAGCGAGGAACGGATGCGCGGCCTCGAGCTGCGCGGCGTAGACCGCCGGCATGTTCGACAGGAACCAGACGCGGCGCCCGGCGGCGCGGAGCCGCCCGAGCAGCGCCACCATGCCCGGCTCGGGGCGCAATTCGTGCGGCACCGCGTCGATCACGCGCCGCGCCGCTTCGACCCGGAGGCCGGTCCGGGCGGCGATCCGCTCGGCGAGCCGCGCCGGCTCGAGTTGGCCACGGTCGAATTCGCCCCAGTCGCCTTCGAAACCCTCGAACACCTGCTCGACCCATGCGCGGGCGGCGGCATCCTCGCCGCGCACTTCGTCGGGCAACAGCCGGGCGACGAGCGCCGCCGGCTGCCAGTGGAACAGGACGTTGCCGAAATCGAAGACGATGTCGCGCGGCGCGGTGCCCACCGATCTGCCGGCCGGCTCGTCGGTCACCGACCCACTGAGCGCAGGCGCGCCAGCAGCCCGGCGGTCGACCCGTCGAGGCCGGCCGCGTCACCCGAGGCGAAGCGCGGCAGCAGCTGGTTCGCCAGGGCCTTGCCGAGCTCGACGCCCCACTGGTCGAAGCTGTCGATGTTCCAGATCGCGCCCATGGTGAAGACACGGTGCTCGTAAAGGGCGATCAGGGCGCCGAGCGAGCGCGGCGTCAGCTCGTCGAGGACCAGGGTCGAGCTCGGCCGGTTGCCCTCGAAAGTGCGGTGCTTCGCGAGCATCGCTGCGGCCATCGTCGTGGAACCGGTCGGCGCCTTCTCGACGGCGGCCTCCTCCGCCGCTTTGCCGACCATCAGCGCCTGCGCCTGCGCCAGGCCGTTCGCGAGCAGCATCGTGTGCTGCTTCTCGAGTTGCGCCAGAAGCGGACCGTGAAGCCCCGGTGTGCCATGGGTCGAGCGCTTCACGAGGATGAACTCGACCGGCGTCGGGTCGGTGCCCTGGTGCAGCATCTGGAAGTAGGCATGCTGGCCGTTCGTTCCCGGCTCGCCCCAGACCACGGGGCTGGTGCGGAATGGCACCGGCTCGCCGTCCATGTCGACGTGCTTGCCGTTGCTTTCCATCTCGAGCTGCTGCAGGTAGGCCGGCAGCCGCTTCAGGCCCTGGTGGTAGGGCGCCATGCAGCGCGTCGTGTAGCCGAGGAAATTGCGGTTCCAGACATCCACCAGCCCCATCAGCAGCGGCACGTTGCGCTCGGCCGGCGTCGTCTTGAAGTGCTCGTCCATCGCGTGCGCGCCGGCGAGCAGCGCGCGGAAATTCTCGGCACCGATCGCCAGCGCGATCGGCAGGCCGATCGACGACCAGAGCGAGTAGCGCCCGCCGACCCAGTCCCAGAAGCCGAAGGTGGTCGTGATGCCGAACTGCGCGGCAGCCTCGACATTCGTCGTCGTCGCGCAGAAGTGCTTCGCGATGTCGGTGCCGCCGTTCGCCTCGAACCAGTCCTTCGCGGCGGCCGCGTTCGCCATCGTTTCCTGCGTCGTGAAGGTCTTGCTGGCGATGATGAACAGCGTTTCCTGCGGGTCGAGCCGGCGCAGCACCGGCGCGATGTCGTGCCCGTCGACGTTCGAGACGAAGTGGAACGTCAGGTTCGGGTGAGCGAACGCGTCGAGCGCCGGCACGACCATCTGCGGCCCGAGGTCGCTGCCGCCGATGCCGATGTTGACGACGTGGCGGATGCCGCTCAGCGGCGTGTCGCGCACCTGCTCGACGAAGGCGAACATCGCGTCGAGCACGCCGTGCACCTCGTCGCTGAACGGCGCCGTGCCGCGCGGCGCACGGAGCGCCGTGTGCAGCACGGC
>CAXSGM010000103.1:0-4412 GCA_964236915.1 uncultured Rhizobacter sp. | reverse complement strand
GCGTCGCGCGGCGCTTCGCGAATTCGCGTGAGGCCGAGGCGGCCGGCATCGTCCTGATCCACCAGGAGTTCAACCTCGCCGAGCACCTGACGATCGCGCAGAACATGTTCCTCGGCCATGAACGGCGGCGGCGCGGCGCGCTCCGGCTGCTGCTCGACGACGCCGCGATGAACGCCGAAGCGCGCCGCTACCTCGATCAGGTCGGCCTGGCCGCGGCGCCGGAGACGCGTGTCGAGCGGCTGATCGTGGCCGAAAAGCAGCTGGTCGAGATCGCAAAGGCGCTGTCGCGGCAGGCGCGCGTGTTGGTGATGGACGAGCCGACCGCGACGCTGACGCCGAGTGAAACCGAGCGGCTCTTCGGCGTGATCGAGCGGCTGCGCGCCGACGGCGTCACGGTGGTCTACATCTCGCACAAGCTGGACGAGGTCGAGCGGATCACCGACGAGGTCGTCGTGATGCGCGACGGCCGCTTCGTCACCCGCGCGCCGACCGCCGGGCTCGACCGTCGCCAGATGGCGCGGCTGATGGTCGGCCGCGACCTCGCCGACCTGTTTCCGCCGCGCTCGGCGGTGCCGGCCGAGGCGGGTGTCGCACTCGCGGTCGATGGTCTGACGGTGCCAGGTTGGGCCGAAGGGCTCCGGTTCGAGGTCCGCGAGGGCGAAATCCTCGGCTTCGCGGGGCTGGTCGGCGCCGGTCGCACCGAGGCCTTCGAGGGGTTGGTGGGCCTGCGCCCGCGCAGCGCCGGCCGAATCCGCCTGGGCGGCCGGGACATCGCGCCGCGCAACCCGCGTGCCGCGATGCGCGCCGGCCTCACCTACCTGAGCGAGGACCGGAAGGGCAAGGGTCTGCACCTCGATTTCGGGCTGGCCGAGAACCTCACCCTGATGACGCTCGAGCGCGATGCGCGGCCGTGGCTCGACCCGCGCAGCGAAGCCGCGGCGCTGGCGCGGGCGATCGACGCGTTCGGCATCCGCACCGGCGACCCTGAAAATCGGGCCCGCATGCTGTCGGGCGGCAACCAGCAGAAGCTCGCGCTGGCCAAGTTCCTGCGCCCCGACCCGAAGGTCGTCGTGCTCGACGAGCCGACCCGCGGCGTCGATGTCGGCGCCAAGCGCGAGATCTACTTCTTAATCCATGCCCTTGCGCAGCAAGGCCGCGCGGTGGTCGTGATCTCGTCGGAGCTGATCGAGCTGATCGGGCTCTGCCATCGGGTCGTCGTGATGCGCGGCGGCCGGCTCGTCGCTGAAGTCGAGCAGGCGCGTCTCACCGAAGAGGAACTGATTGCCCATGCGACCGGCACCCGCTGACCCGAGCGACGTGGCGACAACCCCGGTCGCCGCTGGCCCGGCGCCGAACGCGCCGCCGCCGCTCCGCCCGGCATCTCCCGCGGCGGCGTCGGGTGTCGCCGGCATGTTCGCGCGGCTGCACGGCCTCGGCCCCGTGATCGGCCTGGTGCTGCTGGTCGTTGCCGGCACGCTCCTGAACGCCGACTTCGCGACCGTCGACAACGCGCTCAACGTGCTGACCCGCACCGCGTTCATCGGGATCATCGCGGTCGGGATGTGTTTCGTGATCGTCTCGGGCGGAATCGATCTCTCGGTCGGCTCGATGGCGGCGCTGATCGCGGGGGTGGTGATCATCGCGATGAACGCGCTCGGCGCGGCGGGCATCGGCGGCCGGCTGGCGGTCGCCAGCGGCATCGCGATCGCGCTCGGGCTCGGCGCGGTCTTCGGCCTCGTCCAGGGGCTGCTGATCACGCGCGGCCGGATCGAGCCCTTCATCGTGACCCTCGGCACGCTCGGCATCTACCGCGCCTACCTGACCTATCTCTCGAATGGCGGCGCGATCACCCTCGAGAACACGCTCGCCGATGCTTACGGGCCGGTCTACTACGCGAGCTTTCTCGGCGTGCCGGTGCCGGTCTGGGTGTTTCTGCTGGTCGCGCTCGCCGGCGGCGTGGTTTTGAACCGCACCGCTTATGGGCGCCACGTGCAGGCGATCGGCTCGAACGAGCAGGTCGCGCGCTACGCGGCGGTCGACGTCGATGGCGTGAAGGTCAGGACCTACGTGCTGCTCGGGGTTTGCGTCGGCATCGCGACGCTGCTCTACGTCCCGCGGCTCGGCTCGGCGTCGCCGACGACCGGGCTGCTTTGGGAGCTCGAGGCGATCGCCGCGGTGATCGTCGGCGGCACGGCGCTGAAGGGCGGCGCCGGTACGATCACCGGCACGGTCGTCGGCGCGGTGTTGCTGTCGGTGATCAGCAACATCCTGAACCTGACCAGCATCATCAGCGTCTACCTGAACGCGGCGGTGCAGGGCTTCGTGATCATCGCCGTGGCGTTCTTCCAGCGGCGCCGGTCGTGAAGCCAACCTTCGCAGCCAACGCTGCACTACAAGACGGAGACCTATCCACCATGCGGATCGACAAACGGTCGTTCATCCTTGCGGCAGCCGCCGCGACGCTCGCCGCCGCCATGCCGCAGTTCGCCGCGGCGCAGGCCCAGTCGGTCAACCTCGGCGTCGCGATCCCCGCCGCCACCCACGGCTTCACCGGCGGCATCGTCTGGTGGGCCAACGAGGCGAAAAAAGAGCTCGAGAAGGCGCACAAGAACCTGAAGGTCACGATCAAGACCGCGGCGAACGCCGGCGAGCAGGCCAACCAGCTGCAGGACCTGGTGACCGCGAACAAGATCAACGCGCTGGTGATCTTCCCATTCGAATCGGCCGCGCTGACCAAGCCGGTGCAGCAGGCCAAGGCCAAGGGCGTCTACGTCACGGTCGTCGACCGCGGCCTGACCGACCCCGCGGCACAGGACGCCTACGTCGCCGGCGACAACACCGCCTTCGGCCGCGTGCCGGCCGAGTACATCGCCAAGGCGCTCGGCGGCAAGGGCGACGTCGTGGCGCTGCGCGGCATCGCCACGACGCTCGACAACGAGCGGATGGATTCGTTCAACGCGGTGCTGAAGAACTATCCCGGCATCCATCTGCTCGACGCCAAGTACGCCAACTGGAACCGCGACGACGCGTTCAAGGTGATGCAGGACTACCTGACCCGCTTCAAGCACATCGATGCGGTCTGGGCCGCCGACGACGACATGATGGTCGGCGTGCTGAAAGCGATCGACCAGGCCAAGCGAACCGACATCAAGCTCGTGTTCGGCGGCGCCGGCGCCAAGGGCATGATCAAGACGCTGATCGACGGCACCGACCCGCGCATCGTCGCGAACGTCTCGTACTCGCCGAAGTTCATCTACGACGCGATCAAGCTGACCGCCGAGGCACGGTTGAAGGGCGACAAGCTGCCGGCGACGACGATCATCCCGTCGGTACTGATCACCAAGCAGAACGCCAAGAGCTTCTACTTTCCCGATTCACCGTTTTAGGACAACGACCGCCGCGATGCGAACGCTGCAAGGCCCGGCGATCTTCCTCGCCCAGTTTCAGGGCGACGCGCCGCCGTTCGACACGCTCGACGGTCTGGCCGGCTGGGCCGCGTCGCTTGGCTACCGCGGCGTGCAGCTGCCGGCCTCGCCGCGGCTGATCGACCTCGAGCGCGCCGCTGAAAGCCAGACCTACTGCGACGACTTGCGCGGCACGGTCGAGCAGCACGGGCTCGTGATCGCCGAGCTCTCGACCCATCTGCAAGGTCAGCTGATCGCGGTGCACCCGGCCTATGACACGCTCTTCGACGGCTTTGCGCCGCCCGAGGTGCGCGGCGACCCCGTGGCGCGCACCGCCTGGGCGACGCGCCAGCTGCTCGCCGCGGCCAAGGCGTCGGCGCGGCTCGGGCTCGTTGCACAGGCGACTTTTTCGGGCGCGCTCGCCTGGCCGTATCTGTACCCGTGGCCGCAGCGCCCGGCCGGGCTGGTCGAGGCGGCGTTCGCCGAACTGGCGCGGCGCTGGCGGCCGATCCTCGATGCCTGCGACGCCGCCGGCGTCGACCTCGGCTTCGAATTGCACCCCGGCGAGGACCTGCACGACGGCGTCACCTTCGAGCGCTTTCTCGACGCGGTCGGCCAGCATCCGCGCGCCGCGATCCTCTACGACCCGAGCCATTTCCTGCTGCAGCAGCTCGATTACCTCGCGTTCATCGACATCTATCACGCGCGGATCAAGCTCTTCCACGTCAAGGATGCCGAGTTCCGGCCCGATGGGCGGCAGGGCGTCTACGGGGGTTATTCAAGCTGGGTCGATCGCGCCGGGCGCTTCCGTTCGCTCGGCGATGGCCAGATCGATTTCGGCGCGATCTTCTCGAAGCTCGCGCAATACGATTACGCCGGCTGGGCGGTCCTCGAGTGGGAATGCGCGCTGAAGCACCCGGAGGACGGCGCGCGTGAAGGCGCCGAGTTCATCCGCCGCCACATCATCCGCGTCGCCGACCGCGCGTTCGACGATTTCGCCGGCAGCGG
>CAXSGM010000102.1:0-4451 GCA_964236915.1 uncultured Rhizobacter sp. | reverse complement strand
TCCGCAAGGACGAGCTCGACCTCGTCTACAAGACCAGCCGCGAGAAATTCGAGGCGGTGATTGAGGACATCCGCGAATGCCACGAGCGCGGCCAGCCGGTGCTGGTCGGCACCACTTCGATTGAGAACTCGGAGCTGATCTCGGGGCTGCTGCAGAAGGCGAAGCTCCCGCACAACGTGTTGAACGCGAAGCAGCATGCACGCGAGGCCGAGATCGTCGCGCAGGCCGGCCGGCCGGGCGTGATCACGATTGCGACCAATATGGCCGGCCGCGGCACCGACATCGTCCTCGGCGGCAACGTCGAGAACCAGATCAAGGTGATCGATGCTGACCCGTCGGTCCCCGAGGAGCTGAAGGCTGCACGGGCCGCGGCGCTGCACGACGAGTGGCAGTCGCTGCACGACAAGGTCAAGGCGGAAGGCGGCCTCAGAATCATCGCGACCGAGCGCCACGAGTCGCGCCGGATCGACAACCAGCTGCGCGGCCGCTCCGGCCGCCAGGGCGACCCCGGATCCTCGCGCTTCTACCTCTCGCTCGACGATTCGCTGATGCGGATCTTCGCCGGCGACCGCGTGCGCTCGATCATGGAACGACTCAAGATGCCGGACGGCGAGGCGATCGAAGCCGGCATCGTGAGCCGTTCGATCGAGGGCGCGCAGCGCAAGGTCGAGGCGCGCAACTTCGACGTGCGCAAGCAATTGCTCGAGTACGACGACGTCTCGAACGACCAGCGCAAGGTGATCTACCAGCAGCGCAACGAGATCCTCGAAGCGCCCAGCCTCGTCGAGCAGATCGCCAACCTGCGCCGCTCGACGATGACCGACCTGGCGCGCGCCTTCGTGCCGGCCGAAAGCGTCGAGGAGCAGTGGAACCTCGCGGGGCTCGAGCAGCAGCTGCGGGACGACTGGCAGATCGAGCTGCCGCTCACTGCCGAGGTCGCCGCCAGCACATCGATCGACGACGCGGAGATCGTCGAGCGGGTCACCCGCGCGGCCGATGCGGTGTTCGACCAGAAGCTCGAGCGCGTCGGCATCGAGCAGTTCACGCCCTTTATGCGGATGATCCTGCTGCAGTCGATCGACTCGCACTGGCGCGAGCACCTGGCGGCGCTCGATTACCTGCGCCAGGGCATCCACCTGCGCGGTTACGCGCAGAAGAACCCGAAGCAGGAGTACAAGCGCGAGGCCTTCGAGCTCTTCTCGCAGATGCTCGACATCGTGAAGAACGATGTCACCAAGGTGCTGACGACCGTCCGCATCCAGTCGCAGGAAGAAGTGGCTCGCGCGGCCGAGGCGATCGAGGTGCAGGCCGGCGCGATCCACAACGTGACCTACACCCACCCGAACGAAGACGGCAGCGTCTCCGAAGAGACCGACGTCGCGACGCTGGTCGCCGAGGTGCCGAAAGTCGGCCGCAACGAACCCTGCCCCTGCGGCAGCGGAAAAAAGTACAAGCAATGCCACGGGCGGCTTGCATAGGATGGCCAGCACCCGTTCGGCCGTGAGATGGTGAAGGGTGAGCTGCACGCTGGCTTCGACAGGCTGAGCCCGAACGGGGTGGGAGCTGGGAGGGTTGGAGGCTGGCGGGTTGGAGGAGCTGTTCCACCCGATCGGCACGCCCGAGGGGCCGTGGGAGCTGGGAGAGTTGGAGGGTCGGAAGGTTGGAGGGTGGCTGGGTGGGTGGGTGGGTGGCGGTGCACCCGTTCGCCCTGAGCCTGTCGAAGGGCCGTGCCATGCGCAGGGCTTCGACAGGCTCAGCCCGAACGGTTATGAGAGGTTGGGTCCACCCGTTTGCCCTGCGCTTGTCGAAGGGCCGCGCTGCGCGCAGGGCTTCGATGGGCTCAGCCCGAACGGTTTTTGGAGGTTGGAGGTGGGGGGTGCACCCGTTCGCCCTGAGCTTGTCGAAGGGCCATGCCGCACCGGCTTGGTCGAACCGGGGCGACAGTGGCGCGCGGATCCGGCGGCACAATCCGCCCGTCCTTCCTCCCTCGCACGCCGCCATGCCGGTCAACCTTCGTCCTCTTGATCCGTCGCTGCTGTTCCCGGTTGCCGGCGTCGAGCTCGGCGTCGCCATGGCCGGGATTCGCAAGGCGAATCGACGCGACCTGACGGTGCTGACGCTCGCCGAAGGGTCGACGGTCGCCGGCGTCTTCACGCAAAACCGCTTCTGCGCCGCGCCCGTGAGAATCTGCCAGTCGCATCTCGCCGCAGGTGGCGGCATCCGGGCGCTGGTCGTCAACACCGGCAATGCGAACGCCGGCACCGGCGACGACGGGATGGCGCGGGGGCGCCAGACCTGCGCGGCGCTCGCCGGCCAGCTCGGCATCGCGCCCGCGCAGGTGCTGCCGTTCTCGACCGGCGTGATCATGGAGACGCTGCCGGTCGATCGCCTGATCGCCGGGCTGCCGGCGGCGCTGGCCGACCGCCGTGCCGATGGCTGGGTCGCCGCCGCCGAAGCGATCATGACGACCGACACCGTGCCGAAGGCGGCCTCGCTGCAGCTCCAGATCGGCGGCACGACCGTCACGGTGACCGGCATCGCCAAGGGCGCCGGCATGATCCGGCCGAACATGGCGACGATGCTCGGCTTCGTCGCGACCGACGCGGCGCTGTCGCCGGCGCTGACCGAACAGCTGGTGCGCGACGCGGCCGACGAATCCTTCAACCGGATCACGATCGACGGCGACACCTCGACCAACGACTCCTTCGTGCTGATCGCCACCGGCCGCGCCGGCCATCCGCCGCTGACGGCGCTCGACACCGGCGACGGCAAGCGCCTGCGTGACGCCGTCGTCGATGTCGCGTTGCAGCTGGCGCAGGCCATCATCCGCGACGGCGAGGGCGCGACCAAGTTCATCACGGTGCGGATCGACGGCGGCCGCAGCGCCGACGAATGCCGCCGCGCGGCCTACGCGATCGCGCATTCGCCGCTCGTCAAGACCGCGTTCTTCGCGAGCGACCCGAACCTCGGCCGCATTCTCGCCGCGGTCGGCTACGCCGGCATCGACGACCTCGACCAGCAGGCGATCGACCTCTTTCTCGACGAGGTTCACGTCGTCGAGCGCGGCGGGCGCCGGCCTTCGTACCGCGAGGAAGACGGCCAGCGCGTGATGAAGCAGAGCGAGATCACCGTCCGGGTCGATCTGCACCGCGGCGCCGCGTCGGCCACGGTCTGGACCTGCGACCTGAGCTACGACTACGTGAAGATCAACGCCGATTACCGCAGCTGAGCTCCCTTCGACGCTGGCTGCCGGCGCCCAGGCGGTTGGCCGTCGCAACCTCGGCGAGTGGATGGCGCGCAACGTCGCTCCCCCGTGCGGCTTGTGTGTCGCTCGCGCTTAGGTCACGCCGCCACCGTCGTGACCGGTCGGCTGCGAACGACGCGGACGATCGACGCGGGTCATTCGCGGCCGGCCGACTCGGCCGGCGCGAAGCGGTCGACCGCGTCGGTGATCAGGCCGTCGAGGCCGAGCGCGAGCAGGCGTTCGGCGTCCGCCGGATCGTTCACGGTGTAGGCGAGGGCACGCAGGCCGGCAGCGTGCAGCGCGCCGATCAGCACCGCGTCGGCGAGCCGGTGGTTGACGACGACGGCGACGCAGTCGAGCGCGTCGCGGGCTTCGTCGAACCAGCCGTCGCGCAGGGTGTCGAGCAGCAGCGCGCGTGGCACGTGCGGCGCGGCATCGCGGGCCGCGCGCAGCGCATCGGGGTGGAACGAGCTGAGCAGGGGCTGCAGCGAATCGCCCTGCCAGAGCGCCGCGGCGGCTTCGGCGACGCGCGCGCCGGTGCGCGCCTCGTTGGCGGGGGTCGGCTTGATCTCGATGTTCAGCGCCAAGCCGTTGCGGCGCACGAACGCGGCGATGGCGGCAAGCGTCGGCAGCGGCTCGCCGGCCCAGTTTCGACCGTGCCAGCTGCCGGCATCGAGCCGCGAAAGATCGCTCCAGCGCTGGTCGCCGGCGAGGTTGCGGCCGTCGGTCGTGCGGTCGAGCACCGCGTCGTGCAGGAGGAAGGGCACGTCGTCGGCGCTCAGCTTCACGTCGCACTCGAAGGCCCGGTAGCCGTGCGCGGCGCCCACCCGAAACGCGGCGAGCGTGTTCTCGGGCGCGAGCTTGCCGGCGCCGCGGTGGGCGATCCAGCGCGGGTACGGCCAAGCGCCAGCGGGGGTCATCGGGTCGTCCCGGGGATGCGCTGGCCGCTGGCCGCGTCGAACCAGTGCAGGTGCTCGGGCGTTCCCGTCACCGTCAGCGTGTCGCCCGCCGATGGCGGCGGCAGCGTCGCATCGAGCCGAACGGTGAAGAGCCCCGCGCCCAGCCGGCCGTAGATCAGCCGCTCGGCGCCGAGCATCTCGAGCGCCTCGACCTTGAACGGCCAGCCGCCGCCGGAACCGGCCCGCTTCAGTTCGGCGTGTTCGGGCCGCAGGCCGAGCACCAGCCGGCCGGCGCGCGGGCTCGACGC
>CAXSGM010000101.1:0-4681 GCA_964236915.1 uncultured Rhizobacter sp. | reverse complement strand
CTCGGGTAGTCGACCAGCACCTTCATCATGAAGCGGTCGACCTGCGCCTCGGGCAGCGGGTACGTGCCTTCGGTTTCGATCGGGTTCTGCGTGGCCATCACGAGAAAGGGCTCGGGCACCTTGTGGGTCTCGCCGGCAATCGTGACCTGACGTTCCTGCATCACCTCGAGCAGCGCGCTCTGCACCTTGGCGGGCGCGCGGTTGATCTCGTCGGCGAGTACGAGGTGGGCGAAGACGGGCCCGAGCGACGTCGAGAACTCGCCGGTGCGCGGGTTGAAAATGCGCGTGCCGATCAGGTCCGCCGGCACCAGGTCGGGCGTGAACTGGATGCGCTTGAAGCTGCCGCGGAGCGTCTGCGACAGGGTCTTGATGGTCAAGGTCTTCGCCAGGCCGGGCACGCCCTCGACCAGCAGATGGCCCTGGGCGAGGATCGCGACCATCACCCGCTCGAGGAAGTGGTCCTGGCCGACAACGACGCGCTTGACCTCGTAGAGCACCTGCTCCATCAGCGTCGAGGCGTGGGCGCTGCTGGCGTTGAGCGGTGACGTGCTGTCCATGCGGGTTCCGTGGCGTGAGGTTCTTAGAACGGCGACAGGCCGACCGCCGCCGCCGCGTTCTCGATCGGCACCGCGAAGCCGATGCCGATGAAAGTGCGCTGGTGCGACGGGTTCAGGATCGCGGTGACGATGCCGACCACCTCGCCGTCCATCGTCACCAGCGGGCCGCCCGAGTTGCCCGGGTTGGCGGCGGCGTCGAACTGGATCAAATTCGTCAGCATCTGTTTGCCCTCGGGCGAGCGGAACTCGCGCTTCAGGCCGGAGACGACGCCGGCCGAAGCCGAGGGCCCGATGCCGAACGGAAAGCCGACCGCCAGCACCTGGTCGCCCGGCGCCAGGTCGGCGGTGCTGCGCATCGTCGCGGCCTCGAGGTCGTCGGGGATGGTCTTGGCCCGCAGCACGGCGAGATCGTTCTGGGGCTGGGTGCTGACCACGATGGCATCCGAATCGGTGCCGTCCATGAAGGTCACCTTGATCTTCTTGGCGCCGTTGACGACGTGCAGGTTCGTCAGGATCGTGCCGTTGTCGACGATCACCACGCCGGTGCCGATCCCGCGCTCGATCGGCTGGCCGCCCTTGGCCTGCTTCGCCTCGTCGACCTCGCCGCCGTCGTCGCCGTCGTTCATCAGCGAGACGACCCGCACCACCGACGGCAGGATCGCTTCGTAGGCCGCGCTGACCGGCGAAGGCAGCGGCTTTTCCTCGATCGACTTGCGCATCGCTGCGTCGATCTGCGCCATCGTCAGGGGCCGGGCCGGCGGTGCCCGCTGGGCTTCCCAGGTCAGGCCTCCTGCGACCAGCGCTGCCAGGGCGACGATCCAGGCGTGCCGTTCGTTGCGCCGCAGGGCCTGGGCGAGGCGGCCGAAGCGCGACCGGGGCGTCGGGGCGGCGCCCGGTGCGGCGGCGGGCCGGGCCAGGCTCGTGTAGTCGGACGCGAGCGGTGCTGCATCCGCCGCCGCAACGGCCGGAGCGGGAACGCGTGAACGACTGTAGAGCGGGGCTTTTTTCATCGCAAGACGACCCGCGCCAGAAGCGCAGGCGAGGAGCCGACCGACACCATCGTCGCCGGTCGCAAGAAGCACGCCCGGCACCTTGACGCGACAGTAGCACGGTCGTAGTTCACACGTTTCGTCACGGGTCAGGGTAGACGCCGAGGCGGCGCCTGCCTCGGGCATCATCCGCCGGGTGTGGACCGACAGCCATTGCCACCTCGATGCGCGCGAGTTCGAGCCGGATCGCGACGCGGTCGTCGCGCGGGCACGGGAGGCCGGCGTCGGCCGGATCGTGATTCCGGCGGTGGCGGTTGCGAACTTCGACGCGGTGCGCAGCCTGGCCCACCGCCACGAGCTGAGCTACGCGCTCGGCCTCCACCCGATGGGCGTCGATGCCACGCCGGAAGCTCATCTCGGCGTGCTGCGCGAGGCGCTTCTCCGCCATGCCGACGACCCGCGGTTGGTGGCGGTCGGCGAGATCGGGATCGATCATTTCGTGCCGGGGCTCGACCCTTCGAAGCAGGCCCACTTCCTCGCGGTACAGCTGCGGCTGGCCCGCGAATTCGGCTTGCCGGTGCTGCTCCATGTGCGCAAATCGTCCGATACCGTGCTGAAACACCTTCGGCAGACGCCGGTGCGCGGCATCGCCCATGCGTTCAACGGCAGCGCGCAGCAGGCGGCGGCGTTTCTCGAGCTCGGCTGCAAGCTCGGCTTCGGCGGCGCGCTGACCTTCGAGCGGGCGTTGCATATTCGCCGCCTCGCCGTCGCCCTGCCGCCCGAGGCGATCGTGATGGAGACCGATTCGCCCGACATCCCGCCGCAATGGCGCTACCGAACCGCCGCGGCGCGTGCCGCCGGCGCGACCATGCGCAACGAGCCGGCCGAACTGGCGCGGATCGGCGCCGAACTCGCCGCGCTGCGCGGCGTGACGCCCGAGGCACTCGGCGCGGCGACCACCGCCAACCTGCACACCGTGTTGCCCCGGTTGGCAATGCTGGTGCGCGCCGACGCGGCGCAGCGCGGCGCATGAAGGGCGCACCACTGACCGCGCACCCGCGGCGCCCGCACCCCGAAGAACTTGCCACGGCCACGATCTCCGAAGCCGACGGCGTGCGCTTTCTGCACCTCGGCACGCCCTGGGTGCAGGGCGCGATGCGCCTCGCCAAGCCGCTCGCCATCGAGCTCGAGTACGTCCAGCGCATGATGACCTGGATGCTGCTGCGCCCGGCCGACCGGCTCGAGGGCGCGGCCGCCGGAACCGCGGTGCAACTCGGCCTCGGCGCCGGCGCGGTCACGCGTTTCTGCCTCTCGAAGCTGCGCATGCGCTCGATCGCCGTCGAGCTGAACCCGAGCGTCGTCGACGCCTGCCGGATGTGGTTTCGCCTGCCGGCCGAGTCGGCGCGCTTCCAGGTGCTGACGATGGACGCGGCCGATTTCGTCGCCGACCCGACGCGTGCCGAAAGTATCGACACGCTCGCCGTCGACCTGTACGACCACCAGGCGGCCAGCCCGGTGCTCGACAGCGCCGCGTTCTACGCCGACTGTCACCGCAGCCTGAACGACGGCGGCACGCTGGCCGTGAACCTCTTCGGCCGCGACGCGAGCTTCGCACGCAGCGCCGGGCGGATCGCCGCGGCGTTCGGCGCCGATCGCGTGCGGCATCTTCGGCCGACGCGTGAAGGCAACACGATCGTGATCGCGCTGAAAAACGCGCCCTGGCCCGAACGCCCGGCGCTCGCCGAGCGGGCCGAAACAATCGAGCGGCGCTTCGGGTTGCCGGCGCGAAAATGGCTGCGGATGCTGCGGCCGCTGGACTTGGCCGGCGACGTCGGGACCGACGTCGAATCTGCCACTGCTCCCGAGCTTCCCGCGCGTTGACTCGCGCCTGCCTGCCAGAGTCGCCCCAATGAAAGCCGCTGCCGTCGTTCCTGCTGCCGCCGCCGTCGGCTCCTCTCCAGGGGCCGCGCAGCGCAACCCCCCGGGCCGGCTCGACGCCCGCCTGCTGCTCGAATGGCTGCGCGACGACCGCGTGGTGGCCGCGGCGGACGCCGAGCAGACGATCCGCCGCTTCGCCGGTGGCACGAGCGCGCAGCACCCGCTGGTGCGGATCGCGAGCGTCAACCTCGCGCGCTCGGGGCACGCCAAGCCGCTCGATGTCGAGGCGCTGACCGAATGGCTCGCCGGCCGCTGCGGCCTGCCGTACCTGCGGATCGATCCGCTGCGGGTCGACGTCGGCCGGGTCGCCGAGATCATGTCGGTCACCTACGCCGAGCGGCGCCATGCGCTGCCTATCGCCGTCGGCCTCGCGGAAGTGACGATCGCCACCTGCGAGCCGCTCGATGTGGCGTGGGTGCCCGAAATCGAGGCGCATGCGCGCAAGACCGTGAAGCTCGTCGTCGCCAGCCCGCCCGAGATCGCGAAGTACACGACCGAGTTCTACACGCTCTCGCGCTCGGTGCGCAACGCCATCAAGACCGGCGAAACCTCGGCGCTCGCGAGCTTCGAGCAGCTCGTCGAGCTCGGCAAGACGACCAAGCAGCTCGACGCCAACGACCAGGGCATCGTGCAGGTCGTCGACTGGCTCTGGCAGTACGCCTTCGACCAGCGCGCCTCCGACATCCACCTCGAGCCGCGCCGCGAGCGCAGCGTCATCCGTTTTCGCATCGACGGCGTGATGCACACCGTCTACCAGCTGCCGCCCGGCGTGATGAACGCGATGATCGCGCGCGTCAAGCTGCTCGGGCGGATGGACGTGGTCGAGAAGCGCCGCCCGCTCGACGGCCGCATCAAGACCCGCAACCCGAACGGCGACGAGGTCGAGATGCGGCTCTCGACGCTGCCGACCGCGTTCGGCGAGAAGCTCGTGATGCGGATCTTCGACCCCGACACGACGGTCAAGACGATCGATGCCCTCGGCTTCGGCCCGCACGACGGCAAGCGCTGGGAGCAGCTCGTCGCCCAGCCGCACGGCATCATCCTGCTGACCGGGCCCACCGGCTCGGGCAAGACGACGACGCTCTACGCGACGCTCCGGCGCCTCGCGACCGACGAAGTCAACGTCTGCACGATCGAGGACCCGATCGAGATGATCCAGCCGGCGCTGAACCAGACCCAGGTGCAGCCGGCGATCGA
>CAXSGM010000100.1:0-4695 GCA_964236915.1 uncultured Rhizobacter sp. | reverse complement strand
AGCGTCTCGGCGAACCAGACCGAGCGGTGCTGGCCGCCGGTGCAGCCGATCGCGACCGTCAGGTAGCTGCGCTGGTCGCGTTCGAGCGCCGGCAGCCAGCGCGCAACGAAGCCTTCGATCTGCGCCCGCATCGCCTCGACCTCGGGCTCGGCGCGCAGGAACGCGGCGACCGGGGCGTCGCGCCCGGTGAGCGGGTTCAACTCGGACACGTAGTGCGGATTGGGCAGCATCCGCACGTCGAACACGTAGTCGGCATCGAGCGGCACGCCGTGCTTGAACGCGAAGCTCTGGAACACGAGCGTGAGCCGGTGGCGGCCCGCTCCGACCAGGTCGCGGATCCACAGGCGGAGCTGGGCGCTGCGGAGCTGGCTCGTGTCGACGACCGTCGCCACCTCGCGCAGCTCGGCGAGCAGCCCGCGCTCGATCTCGATCGCGTCGATCAGCGCGCGGCGCTCGTCGCCCGAGGCGGGGCCCGCCGACAGCGGATGCGGCCGGCGCGTTTCGGAGAAGCGGCGCACCAGCGCGTCGGTGCTCGCATCGAGAAAGACGACCTCGATCGCGACCCGCTCGCGCCGCAACTGCTGGATCAGCGGCAGCAGGTGCGGCAGCGATCCGGCGCTGCGCACGTCGACCGCGATCGCGAGCCGGCGGTCGGCGCGCTGCGGCTCGAGCCGCAGAAAATCGCGCAGCAGCTCGGGCGGCAGGTTGTCGACGCAGAAGAAGCCGGCGTCTTCCAGCGCGTGCAGGGCGACCGATTTGCCCGAGCCGGAAATGCCGGTGACGAGCACGACCTCGCGCAGCGACGTGCTGCCGAGGGCAGTCAGGGCGGCGGCCGGGGGCGCCACGGGGGCGGCCGGCGCGCCGGTGGGCGCCGCCTCGTCCCCGGTCACGCCGGCCTCCGCGTGGCCACCAGGTCGGCTGCGCACGGCGCCGGGTCGGCGGTCATGCCGGCCTCCGGACGCGGGCCGACGCCGCCGGGCCGCCGTCTTCGGCACCGCCGTCGAGCATTTCCTGCGCATGCGCCGTCCGGGCTGCCGACAGACGCTCGCCGCCGAGCATGCGGGCGATCTCGGCGACGCGCACCTCGCCCGTCACCGCCTGCACCGCGCTCAGCGTGCGGTCGTCGCGCAACTGTTTGGAGACGACGAAATGATGATCGGCGCAGGCGGCAACCTGCGGCAGATGCGTCACCGCGAGCACCTGCCGCGCGCCGCCGAGCTGCTTCATCAGCCGCCCGACCGTCTCCGCCACCGCACCACCGACGCCGGCGTCGATCTCGTCGAAGATCAGCGTTCCGGCCATGGCGTCGGCACCTTCGAAGGCGCTCGTCGTGACCGCGATGGCCAGCGCGATCCGCGACAACTCGCCGCCCGAGGCGACCTTCGCCAACGGCCGCGGCGTGCTGCCGGCGTGGCCGGCGACGCGGAATTCGGCCGATTCTGCGCCGAAGGATTGCGGCTCGGCCTGGGCGACGAGCGCCACCTCGAAGCGGCCGCCGTCCATCCCGAGCTGCTGCATCGCCTGGGTCACCGCGGCGGCCAGCGTCGGCGCGGCCGCATGGCGCAGCGTGCCGACGCGCTCGGCTTCGGCTTCGAACGCCCGCAGCGCCCGGGCCTGCGCGGCGGCCAGGGCTTCGAGGTCGCGCGCGGCTTCGAGCGTGCGGAGCTCGTCGCGCCAGCCGACCAGCAGCGCGGGCAGCTCCTCGGGTCGCCGGCGGTAGCGCCGGGCCAGTCCCATCCAGGCGGCGAGCCGGTCGTCGAGCGCGGCGAGCCGCTCGGGGTCGGGATCGGCCGCGTGAAGATAGCCGGAGAGCGTGTGCGCCGCGTCCTGCAGCCCGGCCTGCGCGCCTTGCAGCACTTCGATCACTTCGGCCAGGCGGGTGTCGAAGCCAGCCACCGTTTCGAGCGCGTGGGCGGCGCGGCCGGTGAGCGTGTCGGCGTTGGTATCGGCCTCGGAAACAGCGTCGAGTGCCGTCTGCGCGGCGTCGATCAGCGCCTGTCGGTTCGAGAGCCGGGCGTGCTCGGCCTCGAGTTCGGCCCACTCGTCGGCGCCGGGCGCGAGCTTGTCGAGTTCACCGATCTGCCAGGCGAGCCGCTCATGTTCGCGTTCAAGCCCGGCCTGGGCCGTGCTAGCGGCGCCGAGCGCCTCGGTCGCGCGCTTCCAGTCCGACCAGCGCGCCGCGAGCGCCGCGCCGTCGATGGCGGCGAACGCGTCGAGCAGCCCGCGCACCGTGCCGGCCTGCGTCAGCCGCTGCCAGGCATGCTGGCCGTGGATCTCGACCAGGTGCTCGGCGGCCTCGCGCAGCTGGCCGATCGTCGCCAGCCGGCCGTTGATCCAGGCGCGGCTCTTGCCTTGCGCATCGATGGTGCGGCGCAGGAGCAGGGTCTCGGCGGGCTCGAAGCCGCCCGTGTCGAGCCAGGCGACGAGGCCGGCCGGCGTGTCGAAGCCAGCGCCGATCTCGGCCCGCGCGGCGCCCTCGCGCACCACGCCGGCATCGCCGCGGCTGCCGAGCGCGAGCTGCAAGGCATCGATCAGGATCGACTTGCCGGCACCGGTCTCGCCGGTCAGCGTCGAGAAGCCGGCGTCGAGATCGACCTCGAGCGCCTCGACGATCACGAAATCGCGGACGGAGAGATGGCGCAGCATGAGCGGTTCGAGATGGCCTTCTTGGAACGACGCAGCGACGAACAGATGATGCCGACGCACGCAAACCGCACGCCGGCGCGGGTTTTGTCACCGCACGCCGGCGTTCCAGTGGAGTTTGCGCCGCAGCGTCGCGTAATAGCTCCAGCCGCGCGGGTGCAGAAAGCGCACCTGGCTGGCCGAGCGGCGCACGCGGATCCGGTCGCCGACCTCGAGGCTCGCGAGCGACTGCATGTCGAAGCTGACGCTCGCGTCGCGGCAGGCGACGATCTCGATGCAGATCTCGCCGTGGTCGGGCAGCACGATCGGCCGGTTCGAAAGCTCGTGCGGCGCGATCGGCACCAGCACCCAGCCGGCGATCGCCGGGTGCAGGATCGGGCCGCCGGCCGAGAGCGCGTACGCAGTCGACCCGGTCGGCGAGCCGACGATCAGGCCGTCGGAGCGGAAGTTGGCGACGAACTCGTCGCCGATCTCGACCTTCAGCTCGACCATGCTCGCTGCGCCGCCGCGGCTCACGACCACGTCGTTCATCGCGTAGCCGTCGAAAATCGAGCGTGCGTCGCGCCAGACGCCGCCTTCGAGCATCGTGCGGTGCTCTTCTTCGTAATCGCCGGCGAACATCGGCGCGAGCGCGTCGGCGAACTTGGCGAGCGGCACGTCGGTCATGAAACCGAGCCGGCCCTGGTTGATGCCGACGAGCGGCGTTCCGAAACGCGCGAGCTGCCGGGCGATGCCGAGCATCGTGCCGTCACCGCCGACGACGACTGCAACATCGCAATCGCGCCCGAGCTGCTCGACGCTGGCCGAAGGGTAGCTATCGATCCCGGTGGCGGCGGCGGTGTCGATCTCGAGCGTGACCGCGACGCCGAGGCCGCGCATGAAGCCGGCGACTTCCTCGAGGATGCCGCGACTGCCGCGCGCCTGGTACTTGCCGACCAGCGCGGCATGGCGAAAGCGGCTCGGCATCGTGGGATTACACCACACGCCCCCTGGGAAACCGGGCTTGCCAAGGGGCGACGAAAGGGGCGAAATCGGCCCCGCGCCGCGCCGCAGCGCGGCTCTCTGGAATCATCACCGCATGCTGGACGAGCGCGCCAAAACCCTGCTGAAAGCTTTGATCGAGCGCTACATCGCCGACGGTCAGCCGGTCGGCTCGCGCACGCTCTCGCGCGCCAGCGGGCTCGAGCTCTCGCCGGCGACGATCCGCAACGTGATGGCCGACCTCGAAGACCTCGGCCTGATCGCGAGCCCGCACACCAGCGCCGGCCGCATCCCGACCGCGCGCGGCTACCGGCTCTTCGTCGACACGATGCTGACGGCGCAACCGCTCGACTCGGCCGCCGCCGCCGCGCATCCGCCGCTGCCGCCCGACCAGCCGCAGCGGGTGATCGCGAACGCCGCGCAGCTGTTGTCGAACCTTTCGAGCTTCGTCGGCGTGATTACCGCGCCGCGCAAGGTGAGCGTGTTCCACCACATCGAATTCATGCGGCTCTCGGAGCGCCGCGTGCTGGTGATCCTCGTCGCGCCCGACGGCGAGGTGCAGAACCGCGTGATCGTCACCCCGCAGGATTTCTCGCAAAGCCAGCTGGTCGAGGCCACCAATTACCTGAACACTCATTACCGCGGCCTGACGCTCGAAGCCGTGCGCGAGCGCCTGCTGACCGAGGTCGACGCGCTGCGCGGCGAGATCGCGACGCTGATGCAGGCCGCGGTCGACGTCGGCAGCGCGGCGCACGCTGACCGGGCGCAGGTCGTGATCTCCGGCGAGCGCAACCTGCTCGCGGTGCAGGATTTCTCGAACGACCTCTCGAGCCTGCGCAAGCTCTTCGACGTGTTCGAGCAGAAGACGCAGCTGATGCGTCTGCTCGAAACCAGCAGCCGCGCGGAAGGCGTGCGCATCTGGATCGGCGGCGAAAGCCGCGTCGTGCCGTTCGAGGAGCTGTCGGTCGTCTCGGCACCCTACGAAGTCGACGGCCAGATCGTCGGCACGCTCGGCGTGATCGGCCCGACCCGGATGCCCTACGACCGCATGATCCAGATCGTCGACATCAC
>CAXSGM010000099.1:0-4748 GCA_964236915.1 uncultured Rhizobacter sp. | reverse complement strand
CGTCCGCCGCGATCCCGATCCGACCCTCGGCGAGCGCCCAGGCCTCGATCGAGACGCCGAACGGTGCCGCGCCGACGAGCCGGTCGAGTCGCTCGGGCGCGCCGGGACACCGCCAGGCGACCAACTCGGCGAGCCGCTGCGGCGTGCGCCGGTAGCGCGTCGGCGCCGAGGGGTCGAGCACCCGGCCACCGGCCAGCGTACGGCTCGCCGACGCGTCGCGCAGGACGATCCGGTCGCCGTGCCAAGCGCCGATCGGCTCGCGGAGCAGCAGTTGAACCTCGCCGCTGCGGCCGGGCGCGATGGCGTCCCCTGGCGTGCCTGCACCTCGGGCCGCACCTTCGTCGACGCCTCGGCCGGACGCCCGCGCGACGGTCGCCGGGACGCCGTTCGGTCGTGCAGAAGTCGCTTCGGCCGGCTCGGCTGCAGGCGCTGGAACGGCCCGAACGGCCGCATCGGCCGGGTCCGAAGCCTCGCCCTCCGTCGGGTCCACTGCGAGGATCGCGACGCTCGCCATCACGTCGGCCGTCCCGAGGTGCAGATGCACGGTGGCGCCGTTGCGGAGCGCCCGGGGTTCGTCGCGCCACACCATCAGCCGGGCGTCGAGCCGGGTGGTCGCGAGGGCGATGGACGGCGCGACCAGCCAGCGGCCGCGTCCGACCTGGTCGCAATCGATGCCGGCGAGGGCGATCGCGCAGCGCTCGCCGGTGCCGGCGGTCGGAACCGGCCGGTCGGCGGCGTGCAGGCTGCGCACCCGGCCGCGCACCACACGCCCACCGGCCGGCGTGACCTGCAACTCGTCGCCGACCGTCACCCGGCCGGCCCGTACGCTGCCGGTCACGACGGTGCCGATGCCGGGCAGCGTGAAGCTGCGGTCAATCGCCAGGCGAAAGCCGGGTTCGCCCGGCGCGATCGCGTACGCCGAAGCGCGCGGTCCGGGGTCGCGATCGGTGACGATCTCGCCCTGGGGCAGCGCGCCGCCGGCGACGAACGCCGCACTCCGACGCGCCGCCTCGAACAGCAGCGCCCGCAGGTCGGCCACCCCCCGGCCGTCGGTCGAGGACACCGCCAGCACCGGCGCGGCGGCGAGCGGCGTGCCGGCCAACAGCGCACCGGCCTCGGCCGCGACCGCCGCGAGGCGTGCCGCATCGACCCGGTCGGCCTTGGTCAGCACCACCGCGGCACGGGTGAGGCCGAGCAGCGCCAGGACGGCCAGGTGTTCGCGCGTCTGCGGCATCACGCCGTCGTCCGCGGCGACCACCAGAAGACCGAAGTCGATGCCGGTCGCGCCGGCCAGCATGGTCCGCACCAGCCGTTCGTGACCCGGCACGTCGACGAAGCCGATGCGGTCCGGGGGCCGCCTCGCATCGCCCGGCGCGGACGGCACGTCGAGGTAGGCGTAGCCGAGCTCGATCGAGATGCCGCGCGCCTTTTCCTCGGGGAGCCGATCGGTGTCGACGCCGGTCAGCGCGCGCACCAGCGCGGTCTTGCCGTGATCGATGTGACCGGCGGTGCCGACGATCATCGGACCGGCGCCGGGTCGACCCGCACCGGCAGCGTCGTGCCGCAGGTTGCAGCGGAGGCGGCGGCGGGAGCCGTGGCGACAGCCGCCTCGGCGCCAAGAACTGCAGCCAGCCGCGGCAACTGCGCGAGAAACGGCTCGGGCGCCTCCAGGCTGCGCAAGTCGAGCAACAGGCGGCCTTCGGCGATGCGCCCGATCACCGGCGTCGGCAAACCGCGCAGCACGCCCGCCAGCGCATCGAGCGCACGGCCGCCACGGCGTGCGCCGGTCGCGGCGATCGCCAGGCCGGCCGACGCCAGGCGCTCGACCGGCAGCGAGCCGGAACCGATCTGACCGTGCAAGGGCACCGCCTCGACCGCAAAGCCCGGGCCGAGCGCCGCGGCCAGCGGACCGCGCAGCTGCCCTGCCAGCGCCCGGATCGCATCGACCGGGCGCGTCAGGAGCCGCAGGGTCGGCAGCGTCTCGGCGAGCCGCTCGGGCTCGAGGTAAAGCGCCAGCGTCGCCTCGAGCGCGGCGAGCGTCAGCTTGCCGACCCTGAGCGCGCGTTTGAGCGGATGGCGGCGAATGCGCTCGATCGCCGCGCGCCGGCCGACGATCAATCCGGCCTGCGGGCCGCCGAGCAGCTTGTCGCCGGAGAAGGTCACGACGTCGCAACCGGCGGCGAGCATCGCCCGCGGCAGCGGCTCGGCCGGCAGGCCCCAGGCCCTCAGATCGACGAGCGAGCCGCTGCCGAGATCGGTCGCGAGCGGCACGCCGTGCGCCCGGCAGAGCGGCGCGAGGGCGGCCTCGCCGACCGCCGCGGTGAAGCCTTCGACGCTGTAATTGCTGGTGTGGACCTTCATCACGAGCCCGGTGTCCGGGCCGAATGCGGCTTCGTAGTCGCCGGGATGGGTGCGGTTGGTCGTGCCGACCTCGACCATGCGCGCGCCGGCCGACCGCATCACGTCCGGCATGCGGAACGCGCCGCCGATCTCGACCAGTTCGCCGCGCGAGACGATCACCTCGCGGCCGGCTGCCAGCGCGGCGATCGTCAGCAGCACGGCGGCGGCGTTGTTGTTGACCACGGTCGCGGCCTCGGCGCCGGTCAGTTCGCAAAGCAGCGACTCGACCAGCGCGTCACGGTCGCCGCGGCCGCCGGATTCGAGGTCGTACTCGAGATTGCTCGGACCGCCCATCAGCGCGGCAATGCGCTCCAAAGCCGCTTCGGCGAGCGGCGCGCGGCCGAGGTTGGTGTGGATCACCGTGCCGGTGAGGTTCAGCACCGCGCGCAGCCGCGGCGCGAGACGGCCGGCGACGCACTCGGCGAGGGTCGCGGCGAGCGCGTCGACTTGCACCGCGTCTGCGTCCAGCGTCCCAGCGCACGCGCACGCGCGCAGCCGCTCGAGCAGCGCCCGCGCCTCGGCGGCGACCAGCGAACGGGCGTGCGTCTCGAGCAGCGGCCGGACCGCCGGGGCGCGCAGCAGGCGGTCGAGCGAGGGCAAATCCGCGGGCCGTGCTTTGGATCCCGGCGCGGCGGGGCCCGGCGCCGGCGCCGACATCATCAGCCGCCGCTCCGCGTCGCGGGCGCCTCGTCGGCGTCGCCGAACAGCAGCATCAGGTTGACGCCGTGCCGCTCGAAACCGGCGTCGGCGACGAGAAGGTCGAGCGTGACGCTCGCCAGGTCGTCGGCGACCGGGTCGACCTGGTTGTCGCGCTCCATGTGGACGATCTTCAGGTAGTGGCCGCAGCTGTCGCACGTTTCGGCCTCGACCGGCGCCTGGCGCGCGCCGCCCTCCTCCCCGGATGGCTGCAGGGACCGGTAATGGATACCGCTGGTGCCGAGGCAGTGGCTGCATTTGATGCGCACCATGTGCCACTCCGCGGCGCACAGGGCACAGTGGAGATAGCGGTAGCCCGCATCGTCGCCGCCGATCCGCGTGATGCTCGCGGTCGGGCGGCTGGCGCAGCAGGGGCAGCGGGTCGCGTCGTCGACGCGGCCGAAGGCGCTGGCGGGTCCGGCCCCGGGGCTCCCTCGGATCGACGCCCCGCTCGCACGGCCGGTCGGGACCGCCAGGCTCGCCGACGTCAGCGACACCGGCACCGGCATCAGGGACGCGGCCGTCGCGAGCACCAGGTGGGTCCAGTGCACCTGGAGCGCCGCGGCGATGAGCGGGGCGCTGGCGAGATCGAGCCCGAGCGTCGTCTGGCCGAGCAGCCGCGTTGCCTGTCCCTCGAGCCAGGCGTCGTCGGCCCCGAGAAGCGCGACGATGCGTTCGCGCGCCGGCGTCGCAGCGAGCCGGTCGCGGAGCATGGTCAGCAGTTGGCGCAAGCCGGCGCGCCAGAGCGGGTCGCGTGGCCAGAGCTCGCCCGGCAGCGGTGGCGCGCCGAGCCGGGCGGCCTCGGCGAGGGCCGTCGGCGTCGGCAGCGGCGCCGGCGCATGCCCGTCGAGCACCGCTTGCTGCGCCTCGGCGACCTCGGCGATGAACAGCAGGTAGTCGCGCATCGCGTGCCCGGCGGCGCGCTGCCGCAAGCGCATGGCCCGTTCGGCGAACACGGTGCGGCCCTCGGGCAGGCGCAGAAAAGGCACCTGTTGACCCGCCTGGACGGCGATTTCTTCCGCAGACAGCAGCCGGCTGGTGGGAATGGCCATCGAGAGGCGGGGGTCGGGGAACGAACGCGCTGGCAGGGGCGCTTACTCTAGGCCAGGCGCCGGAAGCCGGCGGCGCCAAGGTCAATCGCCGCGGGTGGCGTCGGCCCGTCGGCCCGTCGGCCCGGGCGAGGCACGGCCCGGGCGGCCCCGAGCGTCACTCGTCGGGACGCCGGGCGGCGATCTCCCGGTACCAGAGCGGGTGGTTCTGGCGCGCCCAGCCGGTCGTCACGGTGCCGCGCGTCATCGCCCGCATCGTGCCCTTGACCCAGATCGCGGCGTACACGTGGGCGATCACGCTCAGGATCAGGACCACGGCCGCGAGCGCATGCACGACGACCGCGACCCGGCGCAGCGGGATCGGAAAAGCATCGGCGAACCAGGGTTGCCAGAACACGAAACCGGTGAAGAACAAGAGCACCAGGCTGCCGCCGAAGGCCCAGAACACGCCTTTCTGCCCCGGGTTGTACTTGTAGACCGGCGGCATGCCGCGCTCATCGCCGGTGCGGATCAGGCGCGGCGCCGCGCGCAGCCAGGCGCTGTCCTGCTTCGACCAGAGGTTGTCGCGCCAGACCTGGAAGAACAGCAGCACGAAGCCGGCGA
>CAXSGM010000098.1:3570-4803 GCA_964236915.1 uncultured Rhizobacter sp. | reverse complement strand
GCGACGAGCTGGGCGCAAGCCATCACCGAGCTGCACGCCGCCCACTGGCCGGCGCGCCACGAAGCGACCTGGGGCCGGGCCCAGCACACCGGCTTCGTGCAGCAGGGCCTCGACGCGGCGGGCTCGACGTCCGCGGCGGCCTTCATGTTCGAGTAGGCGCTGCTTCGGTATGGCGGTCCGCCAAGGGGAGGACGCCCTGCCAGCGAGGCTCTGGCGGCACAGGTCTTGCGTACGCCCGAGGCCTTTTGCGACAGGGGTGAGAGGCTTCTGATCATGACCGCTCATAACCGGAAGGCGCCCGTTCGGGCACGGCGTCTGGTCACGACGAAGCCACGGCCGCGCGCTTCGGCAGGGTTCGGGCCAGGCTTCGCGACTACTTTCCGGCGCGTTGCTCGGCCACGCTCGGCAACTTCCACCTTCTGAGCCGCCCACCTTGAATGCCGCCCGTGTGCCGCTGATCGACATGGCGCCCTTCATCGTCGGCGATGCGGTCGCGCGGCTTCGCGTCGCCCGGGCCTTTGGCGACGCGTTCCAGACGCACGGCTTTGCGGCGATCGTCAACCACGGCGTCGACGACGCGCTCGTGCGGCGTACCTACGACCAAGTCCAGGCCTTCTTCGCCCTGCCGGAGTCGAGCAAGCGACGCAGCACAGCGCCCGAGCAGACCAAGGCCCGCGGCTACCTGCCGCTCGGCATCGAGAGCGTGGCTGCAACGCTCGGCGGCGCGACGCCCGCGGACCTGTGCGAGGCGCTGGTTTTCGCGGCGGTCCACCAGGAACGGCGCGGCGCGGGCCGGCCGAACCTCTGGCCCGCGGAGCCTGCGGCGCTGACCGACACCGTGCACGCCTGGTTCGACGCCATGCGCCTGCTCACCGGCCGGCTGATGCGCATGTCGGCGCTTGCACTCGATTTGCCCGAAGACCATTTCGACGCCGCCTACGCCGACCCGTCGCTGACGCTGCGCTTCGTCAACTACCCCGATCAGCCCGAGCCGCCGGCGGCGGGGCAACTGCGCTACGGCGCCCATCACGACTACGGCGGCCTGACGATCCTTCGCCAGGACGAGGCGCCCGGCGGTCTGCAAGTCTGCGGTGCCGACGGCGAATGGGGCGACGCGCCGATTCACCAGGCAAGTTTCATGATCAACGTCGGCGACCTGATGTCACGCTGGACCAACGGGCGGTGGAAGTCGACGCTGCACCGCGTCGTCAACCCGCCGCGCGAGCTCTCCGG
>CAXSGM010000098.1:0-3470 GCA_964236915.1 uncultured Rhizobacter sp. | reverse complement strand
GCCGAGGCCGAGCACGGCGGCTTCTACCAAGCGCTCGCGAACGGCCTCTACAAGCGCGCCGGCCTCGACGTCACGCTGAAGATGGGCGGGCCGCAGGTCAACGCGATGCAGCTGCTGGCCGCGGGACAGGGCGACTGCATCATGGCGTCGTCGGACACGCAGGTGCTCGACGCCCGAGCCTCCGGCGTGCCGGCGGTGACCGTGGCCGCGGTATTCCAGAGCGACCCGCAGGGCTTCGCTGCCCATCCCGACGCAAAGCGGATCGAGGACCTGAAAACCAAAACCATTCTGATCGGCTCGGCCGCGCGCACCACTTACTGGCCGTGGCTGAAGGCGAAATACGGTTTCACCGACGAACAGGTGCGGCCGTACACCTACAACCTTCAGCCGTTCATCGCCGACAAGAACGTGGTCGTTCAGGCGTATGTCACGTCCGACCCCTACATGGTCGAGACGCAGGCGAAGTTCAAACCGAGCTTCTTCCTTTTCTCGGACTACGGTTGGCCGAACTACTCGACCACCATCGTGTGCCTCGAAAAGACGCTGAAGGAGCGGCCCGACGCCGTCACCGCCTTTCTCAAGGCCTCGATGCAGGGCTGGAAAAGCTACCTGACCGGCGACCGCAAGGCGGCGCACGCGCTGATCGTGAAGGAAAACCCCGCGATGACCGAAGGCCAGATGGAGGCCGCGGTCGCGGCCATGAAGGAACGCGGCCTGGTGACGGGGGGCGACGCGGCGACACAGGGCATTGGCATCATCACCGACGCGCGTCTCAAGGCCACCTACGACATGGTCGTCGGCTTGAAGCTGCTCGACGGCGCCAAAGTCGATCTCGCCAAGAGCTACACCACCCGCTTCATCAAGGAGGCCCGCGTGCTGCCGTAGCTGCGAACCCAGCCCTCACGCGCCAGCCGCCCCGCACGCGCCGCAACCTCGTCGACCCCCCTCGTTTCGACCGCCTCGCCCGACCGCCTTTTCCCTTCCCCCCGAACTCCACGGAGTGCCGCCATGTTCGTTCTGCCTCGCGTTCCTCGTTCCCTTGCCCGGCGCGCCACCGGCGCCTGCCTGCTGGCGCTCGCTGCGGCAGCCCAGGCCCAGGCGCCGGAAAAGTTCGTCTACCTGACCAACTGGTTCGCCGAAGCCGAGCACGGCGGCTTCTACCAAGCCATTGCGACCGGGATCTACAAGAAGGCCGGGCTCGACGTCACCGTCAAGATGGGCGGCCCGCAGGTCAACATCTTCCAGCTGCTGGCCGCCGGGCAGGCCGATTGCGTGATGGGCTCGAGCGACCTGCAGATCATGCAGACGCGCGAAGGCGGCCTGCCGATCGTCACCGTCGCGACCATGTTCCAGAAAGATCCGCAGGTGCTGATCGCGCACGACGACGTCACATCCTTCGAGCAGCTGAAAGGCAAGACGATCCTGATCGCCGCGAGCGCGAACCAGGGCTACTGGCCATGGGTGAAGGCCAAGTACGGCCTGAGCGACGCACAGACCCGCCCCTACACCTTCAACATCCAGCCTTTCGTCGCCGACAAGAACGCCGTCCAGCAGGGCTACATCACGTCCGAGCCGTACGCGATCCAGAAGGCCGGCGTGAAGGCCAACGTGCTCTCGCTCGCCGATCAGGGCTACCCGGCGTACTCGACCACGGTTTCGTGCCTCGACAAGACCGTGAAGGAGCGCAAGGCCGCGGTCGCTGCCTTCGTCAAAGCTTCGGCCGAGGGCTGGAAAAGCTACCTCGCGAACCCCGCGCCCGGCAATGCGCTGATCAAGAAGGACAACCCCGACATGACCGACGATCAGCTCGCGTACAGCGTCGCCAAACTGAAGGAGTCGGGCACGGTCACCGGCCGCGATGCGGCCACCCAGGGCATCGGCGTGATCACCGACGCGCGCGCCAAGGCGAGTTACGACTTTCTGATCGCGGCGAAGCTGCTCGACCCGGCAAAGGTGAAGCTGGCCGATACCTACACGACCAGCTTCATCAAGGACGTGAAGGTTCTGCCGTGAAGGCAGGCGCCGCGTCCCACGTCGCCGCCGTGGCCGAGGCGCCGCCGGCCACGGGCGCCGGCCCGGCGCCGCCGGCGATCGAGGTGTTGTCGGCGCACAAGACCTATCCGAACGGCACCCAGGCGCTGCTCCCGGTCGATCTGCGCATCCACGAGGGCGAGTTCGTCACGCTGCTCGGCCCCTCGGGCTGCGGCAAGAGCACGCTCCTGAAAATGATCGCCGGCCTGCTCGAACCGAGCGACGGCCGGGTGCTGGTCGGGCAGAAGCCGGTGTCGCTCCAGACCGCCGCGGCGCGCCGCACGGCGTTCGTGTTCCAGGCACCGACGTTGATGCCCTGGGCCGACGTGCGCAGCAACGTGCGGCTGCCGCTCGACCTCGCCGGCGTGGCCCGCGCCGAAGCCGAGGCGCGCGTGGCCGAAGCGCTGGAACTGGTCGGCCTCGGCAGCTTCGCCGGCGCCCTGCCGCGGGCGCTTTCCGGCGGCATGCAGATGCGCGTCTCGATCGCCCGCGGGCTCGTCACTCGGCCGCAGCTGCTGCTGATGGACGAGCCCTTCGGCGCGCTCGACGAGATCACCCGGCACAAGCTCGATGCCGAGCTGCTGAGCTTGTGGGCCACGCAGAAGCTGACGGTCGTGTTCGTCACGCATTCGATCCACGAGGCCGTGTTTCTCTCGACGCGGGTCGTGATGATGGCGGCGCGGCCGGGCCGGATCGTCGAGCAGTTCGAGATCGACGAGCCCTATCCGCGAACGCTGGATTTCACCGTTTCGCCGCCTTTCGCGCGCCACGCCAAGCGGTTGCAGGAAAGCCTGCAGCGCGCCAGCGAGGCGAGCCCTGCGGTCGCGGACGCGGCATGAGCGGCTCGGCACGATCGCTCGCCGACCCGCGCCCTGCCGGACCGGCGGGCCGCGCCGAGCGCGAAGCTCCACCGACGAACGCCCGCGCGGCGGACGAGGCGCCCACGCCGATGCCCACGCCCCGGCCGATGCCCTCGGCGTCGCCCGCGTTCGCAGCCGCACCCGCCCGCGCCCGGCCGCCGCTGCCGCTGTGGCACCGGCCGCAGGTCCAGCGGGTGCTCTACCCGGCGATCGTCGCGGTCGTGCTGCTCGGCGCCTGGCAGGCGCTGGTCGTCGGCATGGAGCTGCCGCCCTACCTCGTGCCCTCGCCCTGGCTGATGCTGAAAACGCTGGTCGCCCAGTGGCAGCCGCTCGGCGCGGCGCTGCTGGTCACGCTCGAAATCACGCTGCTCGCGTTCGCGCTGGCGACGCTCGTAGGCGTGCTGATCTCCTTCGTCTTCGTGCAGAGCCGGCGGATCGAAACCGCGCTCTTCCCGTACGCCGTGCTGTTGCAGGTGACACCGATCGTCGCGGTGGCGCCGCTCATCATCATCTGGGTGCAGAACCCGATCGCCTCGATGGTGCTCTGCGCCTCGCTGGTCGCGCTGTTCCCGATCATCT
>CAXSGM010000097.1:0-4899 GCA_964236915.1 uncultured Rhizobacter sp. | reverse complement strand
TCTAATAAGCGGCAGCCGACCCGCCGAGCGGTTCGCATTTGCGCCTGCACCGAACGACCGCGTGAAGCGATCGATACAACAAGGCCGTCTGTAGAGTGGCAGTCTGTTCTCAGTCTCAAAGCTTCCTCGCATCACGTCGGCACCTAAATGAATCGGATTGCAACGCCTCGGGCATGGGCGAGCGTGCGGTTCTCGGTGAGGTGTCAAGGTCGAAGCCCTTCGGGTGCCTGCGGCCAACCTTGACGGCCTCACCGAGAACAAGATGCGCTTGACGAAAGGGGAAGTCCCTGTAGTGCGGTCAGGGGTAGAGCCCGCGCTCCTCGCGCGCTATCAGGATGCGTTCGCAGGCTACCGCGAAGGTGGCGGTGCGGAGGCTGATCCGGTGTCGGTCGGCCGTGTCCCAGATCTTCTTCAGCGCATCGACCATGATCTTGTCGAGCCGCAGATTGATTTCGTCCTCACTCCAGAAGAACGACGAGAAGTCCTGCACCCATTCGAAGTAGCTGACCGTCACCCCGCCGGCGTTGCAGATGACGTCGGGCACGACCAGCACGTCGCGGTCGTGCAGCACGTCGTCGGCGTCGGGTAGGGTCGGGCCGTTCGCGCCCTCGAGGATCAGTTTGGCCTTGATCCGGCCGGCGCGCGCCGCGGTGATCTGCGATTCGAGCGCTGCGGGGATCAGGATGTCGCAGTCGACGTCCCAGAACGCCTCGTCGTCGATCGCCTCGGCGCCGGCGAAGTTGCCGATGCCGCCGTCGCGGTGCAGCGTCGCCATCGTCGTCGGCATGTCGAAGCCCTTCGGGTTGACGCGCGTGCCGGTATGGTCCTGCACGGCGACCAACGTGGCGCCGGCCTGCACGAAGAGTTCGGCCGCCGAGCCGCCGACGTTGCCCATGCCCTGCACAGCGACGCGCACGCCGTCGAGGTTGATCCCGAGCCGCCGCGCCGCCTCGCGGCCGGTGACGAACACGCCGCGCCCGGTCGCCTTGACGCGGCCGAGCGAGCCGCCGAGGTGCAGCGGCTTGCCGGTGACGACGCCGGTCGCCGTGCTGCCGGTGTTCACCGAGTAGGTGTCCATCATCCACGCCATGATCTGGGCGTTGGTGTTGACGTCGGGCGCCGGGATGTCGCGCTGCGGGCCGATGATGATGCCGATCTCGCTGGTGTAGCGGCGGGTCATCCGCTCGAGCTCCTTCAGCGAGAGCTTTTTGGGATCGACGCGGATGCCGCCCTTGGCACCGCCGAACGGCAGGTTGACCGCGGCGCACTTGACCGTCATCCAGGCCGAGAGCGCCATCACCTCCTCGAGCGTCACGTCCGGGTGATAGCGGACGCCGCCCTTGCCGGGGCCGCGCGAGAGGTTGTGCTGCACCCGGTAGCCCTCGAAGTGCGTCACTTCGCCGTTGTCGAGCTCGATCGGCACGTCGACGATCAGCGCCCGCTTCGGCCGCTTCAGCGTCTCCGACCAGCGCGCGAGGTGGCCGAGGTAGGGGACGACGCGGTCGACCTGGCTCAGGTAGGTGTCCCAGGCGGTGTCGCCCTTCTGGCTGACGTAAGAGAGGTGGCTCATGCGGATCTCGATCGATTCGTGCGGCTGTGTGCCACGCCGGCGGATGACCCGGCCGGCGGCCGCGGGACACGACTGTAGCCCTGACGCGTGCGCCTACGCCTGGGCGGGTGCCGGGCCCGACCGCTTCGGCATCCCGGCCCCGCGCCCCCTCTCAGTCCGACGGAGACGCTGCGAACAAGGCCTCGGCGCGCTGGAACAGCACCCAGCTCCTCGCGATGTACTTCGGGCCGCTGCGCGGCGTGTTGCCGCGATGGGTGTGGATGAAGGCCGCCGGTGCGATCAGGAGCGACCCGGTGCGCGGCACGACCTGCCGGCGCTGGTAGAAGAACTCGGTCGCGCCGCCCTCGAACGCATCGTTCAGGGCACGGGTCCAGAGCAGCACGCGGTGCAGTGCTTCGCCATGGTCGAGCTTGGGATGGAGCTCGCTATGCCGGTACGGGTAGCCGCCGGTATCCGCGTCGTACTTCTGCAGGTCGATGCTGCCAGGACGGAACACTTTCGCGATCACCGCTGTCAGCGTCGCGTCGTCGAGCGCGGCGAGACGCTCGGCACCCAGCGTGATCGGCGCGCCGCCGCCCGTCGGCTGCACCTGGAGCCGCAGCGGCGCAGGTAGGCACCGAGGCCCACCCGCACCGCGTCGTTCAACTGCTGCTTCGCGGCGCCAAAAAGCCGGGTGCTCGTCGAGGCGGGATGCCCCCGCTGTCTTTCATCGCGAGGTCGACCCCGCTGCCGGTCTCGTCGCGGTCATCACGTTTTCGCGCGCGTGCCCGCGCGCCTCGCGTCCGGCCGGTCGAGCGAGTTCGGCGCCGCCGCGCCGGTGCTGCCGCCGAGCTCTTCGGCACGTCGCCGCGCGGCTTCGATCGCTGCGATGAACGCTGCCCGGACGCCGGCGGCCTCGAGCGACGAAATCGCCGCGTGCGTCGTGCCGCCGGGCGAAGTGACGCGCTCCCGAAGCGTTGCGAGCGGCTCGGCCGAAGCCTGGGCCAAGGCGGTGCCGCCGGCGAAGGTCGCAAGCGCCAGCTGCCGGCCGCGCGCCGCGTCGAAGCCCATGCGCCGCGCCGCCTCGACCATCGCCTCGAGAAAGTAGAAGACGTAGGCCGGCCCCGAGCCGGAAAGCGCCGTGACCGCGTCGAGATCCTGTTCGCGTTCGACCCAGAGGCACTCGCCGGTCGGCGCCAGCACCGCCTCGGCGAGCGCCCGGCCGTCGGCGTCGACCGCTTCCGAGGCGCAGAGCCCGGCGATTCCGCGGCCGATCAGCGCCGGCGTATTCGGCATGGCGCGCACGACGCGCGCCGCCCCGGTCGCCCGTGCGATCGTCTCGATTCGCACGCCCGCCATCACGCTCAGCTGCAGCGCCCCGCCGACGAGCCCGGCGCAGGCACCGGCGGCGGCTTCGAAGACCTGTGGCTTGACCGCCCAGACGACGATCGCTGCCTCGGCCAGCGCCGCATCGGCCGCGGCGGCGGTCGGCACGCCGAATGCCGCCTCGAGCTGCGCCCGCTGCGCCGCGCCCGGATCGATGACCCGGATCGAGCCCGGCGGCCGTCCGCTTCGCACCAGGCCGCCGACGATCGCGCCGGCCATGTTGCCGCCGCCGATGAAGGCGATCGGGGGTCGCGACGCGTCCGGGTCGAAGGTGCTCATGGCGGCAATGGCGTCATCATTCGGTGAGGTGCCGGGCGGCGAGCCGGGCCACCGGCCCAGTGTAGGCAGCGCGGTCCGGCATTGCCTCGAAGCCCATACTCCCCATCGAAAGAGAACCGATGCACCTCGACGGCTCGTGTCAATGCGGCGCGATCCGCTTCAGCCTCGAAGCGGATTGCCCCGTGCCCTTCATGCATTGCCACTGCTCGATCTGCCGCAAGACCGCCGGCAGCGGCGGGTACGGGATCAACCTGGGCGGCGCCGCGAAGACGTTGAAAGTACGCGGCAGGAAGCACCTCGGCAGCTACCACGCGGTGATGCGCGAACCCGGCAAGCGGCCGACGCGCTCCAAGGCGATGCGGCAGTTCTGCCTTCTCTGCGGCAGCGCGCTCTGGCTCTTCGACCCGCGCTGGCCGGACCTGATCCACCCGCACGCGTCGGCGATCGACACGCCGCTGCCGAAGCCGCCCGAGGTGGTCGAGGCGGCGCTCGAATGGGTCGCGAACTGGGTCGACGTTCCGCGCGGGCGCGGCCATGTGCAGGCCCAGCAGTGGCCGAAGGAATCGCTCGCCGAGTGGCATGACCGGCACGGCCTGCGCTCGCCGGCCGAGGGGTTCGTCAGCAAGAAACCCGCGCGCCGACGCGGTTGAGGCGCCGCCCCGGTTGCCCGCGGCTGTCCCGCGGCTCGACCGGAGCGACACCGCTCAGCCCGGCTGCGAACGGCTGCCGAAAATCGCGCTGCCGACCCGCACCAGCGTCGCGCCCTCGGCGATCGCGGCTTCGAGGTCGGCGCTCATGCCGATCGAAAGCGTGTCGAGCGCCAGGCCGTCGGCGCGTAGCTGCTCGAACAACGCGTGCAGCGCGCGGTGCGGCCGGCGTTGCGCGGCGTCGCCCTCGGCCGGCTCGGGGATCGCCATCAGGCCGCGCAAGCGCAGGTTCGGCAGGCGCGCGACCTGGTGCGCGACCTCGCTCACCGCGTCGGGCGCGAGGCCGCTCTTCGATGCGCCGCCGTCGATGTTGACCTGCAGGCAGATCTGAAGCGCCGCGGCCGCGGCCGGGCGCTGCGCCGCGAGCCGTTCGGCGATCTTCAGCCGGTCGACCGAGTGGACCCAGTCGAACTGCTCGGCGACGACCCGGGTCTTGTTCGACTGCAGCGGCCCGATCAGGTGCCATTCGAGCGCGGGGCGCAGATCGGCCAGCGCCGCGATCTTCGCGACTGCCTCCTGGACGTGGTTCTCGCCGAAGCGCCGCGCGCCGGCAGCATGGGCGGCGCGCACCACGCCCAGCCCGAAGGTCTTCGAGACGACCAGCAGCGCCACTGCATCGCGCGGCCGGCCCGCCGCGTCGCAGGCGGCGGCGATGCGGCCATGGACGGCGGTCAAGTTCTCCTCAATCGTCGCCATAATCTGCCGAGATTGTGTCGCAGCGTCTGCGCGACCCGTCGGCGCGCGCTCCTGCGCACTCCCGAGCCGCCCCATGGACATCACGCAACTGCTGGCCTTTTCGGTCAAGAACAAGGCTTCCGACCTGCACCTCTCGTCGGGCCTGCCGCCGATGATCCGCGTGCATGGCGACGTGCGCCGCATCAACGTCGATCCGCTCGACCACAAGCAGGTCCACAGCATGGTGTACGACATCATGAACGACTCGCAGCGGAAGGCCTACGAGGAGACGCTCGAATGCGA
>CAXSGM010000096.1:0-5098 GCA_964236915.1 uncultured Rhizobacter sp. | reverse complement strand
CCAACGCCCACGTCGACTACATCCAGGTCGCCCGCGACACCATCAAGCGCATCGGGTACGACTCGACCGAGTACGGCATCGATTACAAGGGCTGCGCGGTGATGGTCTGCTACGACAAGCAGAGCAACGACATCGCCCAGGGCGTCGACCATGCGTCCGACGACCACCTGAACACCGGCGCCGGCGACCAGGGCCTGATGTTCGGCTATGCCTGCGACGAGACGCCCGAGCTAATGCCGGCGCCGATCTACTACGCCCACCGGCTGGTCGAGCGCCAGGCGATGCTCCGAAAGGACGGCCGCATGCCGTACCTCCGCCCGGATGCGAAGAGCCAGGTGACGATGCGCTACAAGGACGGGAAACCGCATTCGATCGATACGGTGGTGCTGTCGAGTCAGCACAGCCCCGACCAGAGCGAGACGCCGACCAAGATGAAGGCGTCGTTCATCGAGGCGGTCGTGGAGCAGATCATCCGCCCGGTGCTGCCCGCCGAGTGGCTGAAGGAAACGCGCTTCCTGATCAATCCGACCGGGCGCTTCGTGACCGGCGGCCCGCAAGGCGATTGCGGGCTCACCGGTCGCAAGATCATCGTCGACACCTATGGCGGTGCTTGTCCGCACGGCGGCGGCGCGTTCTCGGGCAAGGATCCGTCGAAGGTTGACCGCTCGGCGGCCTACGCGGCGCGCTACGTCGCCAAGAACGTCGTGGCCGCCGGGCTGGCGCGGCAGTGCCAGATCCAGGTCGCCTACGCCATCGGCATCGCCCGGCCGATGAACGTCACGGTCTATACCGAAGGCACCGGGGTGATCCCGGACGACCGCATTGCCGCACTCGTCAACGCGCACTTCGACCTGCGGCCGAAGGGCATTATTCAGATGCTCGACCTGCTGCGTCCGATCTACGAGAAGACCGCCGCCTACGGTCACTTCGGCCGCGACGAGCCCGAGTTCACCTGGGAGCGGACCGACAAGGCGGCAACGTTGCGGGCCGCGGCCGGGCTGTAAGGCGGCATTCGGAGGGGTTGCCGGCGCGCGCCCTCACCCCACCCTCTCCCGCGCGCGGGAGAGGGTGGGGTGAGGGCTGCCGGCACCGATCGGGCATTGATAAGTGAGGAGCTCGACGGATTGGCGCGGTGCAGATTTGTCCACGGCGGCGGGCGGACGGCGCGCTTGCGATGACCCGAGCGACTCCTCCGCGTGCGCCGACCCTGATCGACCTCCGCCGCTATGCCGTGGCCCGCACGTTCTTCAAGCCGACGACGCTCGGCCGCGCGATCGAGAAGCTCGGCTTCGTGCAGGCGGACCCGATCCGCGCGCCGGCCCGCGCCCAGGACCTGACGCTGCGCCACCGGGTGCGCGACTACCGCGCCGGCGACCTCGAGCGCCGCTACGCGCGGCTCGGCCTCGAGGAGGATTTCTTCGTCAACTACGGCTTCCTGCCACGCCGCCATCACGCGCTGATGCATCCGCGCCGGCCGCGAACCGCCTGGCCGGCCGAGCAGCAGGTGCAGGCCGAGGCTGTCCTCGAATTCATCCGCGCCCGCGGCACAGTGCACCCGCGCGAGGTCGACGCGCATTTCGCCCACGGCAAGGCACGCAACTGGTTCGGCGGCGCGTCGAACGCGAGCACCCAACTCCTCGACCAGATGCATTACCGCGGGCTGATCCGCGTGGCGCGGCGCGAGGGCGGCACGCGGGTCTACGCGGCCGCCCGGACAAGCGCACTCGAGGCTGCCGACGCCGCCGGTGCGCAGCCCGACCCGGCGCAGCTCGCGGCGCGGATGGATGCACTGGTCGATCTGGTCGTCGCCAAATACGCCCCTTTGCCCGCGGTCTCGCTCGGCCAACTGCTGAGCCACCTGCGCGGCGGTGCGCCGCAGTGGGCGGCCGAACGCGCGGCCGCGCTCGCCCGGGCGCATGGCCGGCTGGCGCAGGCCACCGTCGACGGAACCCGCTGGTTCTGGCCCGCCGACGAGTGCCCGACGGCCGTGCGCTGGCGCGTCGAAGGGTCGGTGCGCCTCTTGACGCCATTCGACCCGGCCGTCTGGGATCGCCATCGCTTCGAACGTTTCTGGGGCTGGCGCTACCGCTTCGAGGCCTACACCCCGGCGCCGAAGCGCAAGCTCGGCTATTACGCGCTGCCGCTTCTCTGGCGCGACGCGGTCATCGGTTGGGCGAATCTGCAGGCCGACGGCAGCGCCCGGTTCGGCTATGTCGCCGGCGATGCGCCGCCGGACCCGGCCTTCGGTTCGGCGCTCGACGCCGAACTCGATCGCCTGCGCCGCTTTCTGCAACCCCGAGACGCCGGCCTGCGCTGACGCTCAGGCCGCCGCGAAATCGACCGGACGCTGCCATCCGGCCAGCACCGCGCCGGCCAGCAGCACCGCCGCCGAGCACACCAGGCCGCCGCGCAAGCCACCGCCGCCGTCGGCGAGCCAGCCGACCAGCGCCGGGCCGATGATCTGTCCGGCAGCGAACACCACCGTGAAAGCTCCGATTCCGCCCGACCACGCGCCCGGCGGTGCGTTGTGCCGCACCAGCGCAGTCGTCGAGGCGACGACCGACAGAAAAACGCCGCCGAACAAAAGTCCGGAAACGAAGACCACCGCGGGCTGCGTGCTGACGACCGGCAGCACGGTGGCCAGCGCGAGCAGCCCGTTCAGGAGCCGCATCGCCCCGCCGCCGCGGTGGCGTTGCAGGAGGCCGGCCCAGGCGAACGACGAACCGACCACCGCGAACCCGAGCAGCAGGTAGAACGTCACGACCGTGGCGCGGCTCAGCCCCTCCTCGCGCAGCAGGGTGACGACGAAGGTCATGTAGCCGATATAGCCGAGTCCGAAAAGGAAGTACGACATCAGCCCGAAGGCGAAGCGGCGGCGCGCGAAGCTCATGGTCGCCTGCGCCGCGGTGGCCGCCTGTGGGTCGAGGTGGCGGGTGGCGAGCGCGGTCAACAGCGTCGCGACGAAGGCCGCGCCGCCGAGCGCGGTCCAGGCGCGCTGCCACGCGTGAGCCGTCGGCAGCGTCACGAGCGGCGGCACGACGAGCGCCGCCAGCACGATGCCGATGCCGGTGCCGCCGTAGTAGATGCCGAGGACGAGTCCCGATGACGGGCCCGGCCGGTCGCCGCCCGCGACCGGCCCGCGAGCGCTCAGCCGTGCGGCGAGCAGGCCGCCCGAGACGAAGGTCGCAGCGCTGGCGACGCCCGTCAGCATGCGCAACGCCAAGAGCGCAGCCTCGCCGCTCACCAGGCCGTGGCCGGCCAGCAGAAGCGCCGAGCCGAAGCCGCCGGCCAAGAGCACCGGACGCGGCTCGTAGCGGGCGATCCAGCGCGGCGCGAGCAGTGCACCCACGAAGTAGCCCGCGGCGTTGAGCGTGTTCATCGCGCCGGCGGTGAAGTAGCTCCAGCCGAGGTCCGAGAGCATCGGCGGCAGCAGCAGCGCGTACGAGAAGCGCGCCAGGCCGAGTGACACGGCGGCGGCGAGCGCCAGGCCGGCGGCGATTCCGAGCGTCGAGAGGGTGCGCGTCGGGTCGGCCGGATCGGGGGGCTGCATCGCGGTCGAGTCTGGCACATCGGGGATCGCCGCCTTCGGCCGGCGCGGGATGGCGGCCGAGCGCCGGCGCTCCGGCGGCGCCCTTAGAATCGACGCGTTCCGAGGAGCGTTGCGAGGCACGCCGAGCCGATCGAATCCGATCGCTTCGTGCGTCCCCAGGCTCGGAAGCTTCGTTTGCAACCGCGCTCACCCGCACGACACGGCCTCGTGGGTGGGTTTGCAGCGAACGCTGCTCTGCCGGGCGTGCGGGTTTCCAGAATCACGTTGGAGCCCGAGCATGAACGCCATCCTTAAGCCCGCCGCCGCGGCAACGCCCTCGTCCGACGCCGCCGTCGCCGACCCGTCCCTCGCCGCCTGGGGCCGCAAGGAGATCCGCATCGCCGAGACCGAGATGCCCGGTCTGATGGCAATCCGCGACGAGTTCGCGCCGAGCCAGCCGCTGAAAGGCGCGCGCATCGCCGGCAGCCTGCACATGACGATCCAGACCGCGGTGCTGATCGAGACGCTGCAGGCGCTCGGCGCCGAGGTGCGCTGGGCCTCGTGCAACATCTTTTCGACCCAGGATCACGCCGCTGCGGCCATCGCCGAGCGCGGCACGCCGGTCTTCGCGCACAAGGGCGAGACGCTCGCCGAGTACTGGGATTTCACCCATCGGATCTTCGAGTTCGGCGCCGCCCACAGCGCGGGCGAAGGCCCGAACCTGATCCTCGATGATGGCGGCGACGCGACGCTCCTGATGCACCTCGGGCAGCGCGCCGAGAAAGACCTTTCGGTGATCGCCAGCCCGACGAGCGAGGAAGAAACCTGCCTCTACGCCGCGATCCGCGCCAAGCTCGCCGTCGATCCGAACTGGTACACGCGAAAGAGCGCCGAGATCATTGGCGTGACCGAGGAAACGACCACCGGCGTGCATCGTCTGAAAGAAATGAGTGCGGCCGGCACGCTGCTGTTTCGCGCGATCAACGTCAACGACAGCGTCACCAAATCGAAGTTCGACAACCTCTACGGCTGCCGCGAATCGCTGGTCGACGGCATCAAGCGCGCGACCGACGTGATGATCGCCGGCAAGGTGGCCTGCGTGGCGGGCTACGGCGATGTCGGCAAGGGCTCGGCGCAGGCGCTGCGCGCACTTTCGGCGCAGGTCTGGGTCACCGAGATCGACCCGATCAACGCCCTGCAGGCGGCGATGGAGGGCTACAAGGTCGTGACGATGGAATACGCCGCCGACAAGGCCGACATCTTCGTCACCGCGACCGGCAACAAGGGCGTGATCCGCCACGCGCACATGGCGGCGATGAAAGACCAGGCGATCATCTGCAACATCGGCCACTTCGACAACGAGATCGACATCGCGTCGGTCGAGAAGTACGAGTGGGAAGAGATCAAGCCGCAGGTCGACCACATCATCTTCCCCGATGGCAAGCGGTTGATCCTGCTCGCGAAGGGCCGGCTCGTGAACCTCGGCTGCGGCACCGGGCACCCGAGCTTCGTGATGTCGAGCTCGTTCGCGAACCAGACGATCGCGCAGATCGAGCTTTTCACGCAGCC
>CAXSGM010000095.1:0-5126 GCA_964236915.1 uncultured Rhizobacter sp. | reverse complement strand
GCGGGGTCGATCGCGGGGTCGATGTTCGGCAGCGGCAGCCGGCGCGCCCGCGCCAGATCGATCAGCGTGGCCGGCCGCAAGCCGCCGTCGAGGTGCTCGTGCAGCAGCGCCTTCGGCATGGCGTGGAGCGCCGCGTCGGTCAGAGGCCCGCTGGGCAAAGAAGCGGCCGGGCTCATGCTGGCGTGCGAATCGGCATCTGCGGGCGACGCACGACATGCGCCAGCCGCACCCCGCGCCTGCCGGCGACAGGCCCGCTTCCTGCTACCAGGTCCGCACCCCGGCTTGCACCGGCTCCGCACTCGGGCATCATCGACCGTCTCATCGTCTCGTTCTTCGGGTCCCCATCATGAACCGTACCCGTCCGATCGGCGCCGCCGTTTTGGGGATCGTGCTCGCCGCCAGCGTCCACGCGGAGCCGGCCGTCGTCTTCGACATGGGTGGCAAGTTCGACAAGTCCTTCAACGAAGCGGCCTACCGCGGCATCGAGCGCTGGAAGAAGGAAACCGGCAAGCCCTACCTCGAGTTCGAGATCTCGAACGAGACGCAGCGCGAGCAGGCGCTGCGCCGCATGGCCGAGCGCGGCGCCAGTCCGATAGTCGGCATCGGGTTCGCCCAGGCCAGCGCGATGGAGAAGGTGGCCAAGGAATTTCCGAAGCTGCAGTTCGCGATCATCGATTCGGTGGTCAACGCGCCGAACGTGCAGTCGATCGTCTTCAAGGAGCAGGAAGGCAGCTTTCTCGTCGGCACCATGGCGGCGATGGCGAGCAAGACCGGCAAGGTCGGTTTCGTCGGCGGCATGGACATCCCGTTGATCCGCAAGTTCCAATGCGGCTACGAGCAGGGTGCCAAGTACGCGAACCCGAAGACCGAGGTGGTCGCGAACATGACCGGTACCACCGGCGCCGCCTGGGCCGATCCGGGCCGCGGCAGCGAGCTCGCCAAGGCGCAGTTCGGCAACGGTGCCGACGTGGTGTTCGCGGCGGCGGGCGGCACCGGCATCGGCGTCTACCAGGCCGCCAAGGACTCGGGCAAGCTAGCGATCGGCGTCGACAGCAACCAGGATCATCTCCAGCCCGGCACGATGCTGACCTCGATGCTGAAGCGCGTCGACACCGCCGTCTACCAGGCGGTCGTCGCCTACACGCCGGGCGTGACGGTGCTCGGGCTGAAGGAGGGCGGCGTCGATTACGCGCTCGACGAGTACAACGCCAAGCTCGTGACGCCGGAGATGAAAAAGCGCGTCGACGCCGCCCGGGCCGACATCATCGCCGGCAGGATCAAGGTCGCCGACTACATGGCGGACAACGCCTGCAAGTTCTGACGGCTGCTTTTCCGAGGGCGCGATGACCGCGACCGAGGAACCCGCGGCGGCCGGCCCGTTCGCGGTCCGGCTGATCGGCATCGAGAAGCGCTTCGGCGCGGTGCGCGCCAATGCCGACGTCGATCTGGCGGTGGCGCGCGGCAGCATCCACGGTCTGGTCGGCGAGAACGGTGCCGGCAAAAGCACGCTGATGTCGGTGCTGTACGGCTTCTACGCCGCCGACGCCGGCCGGATCGAGATCGACGGCCGGCCGGTGCGGATCCGCAATGCCTTCGACGCGATCGCGCTCGGGCTCGGCATGGTGCACCAGCACTTCATGCTCGTCGAGACGCTGACCGCGCTCGAGAACGTGATGCTTGGCGCCGAGCCGCACCTGCTGCTGAAGCACGCCGCCGCGGTCGTGCGGCGGCGCCTCGATGAGCTGATCGCGTCGACCGGCCTGAAAGTCGACCTCGACGCGCGCGCCGGCGCGCTCTCGGTCGGCGACCGGCAGCGCCTCGAGATCCTGAAAACCCTTTTTCGCGGCGCCCGGATCCTGATCCTCGACGAGCCCACCGCGGTGCTGACGCCGCAGGAAACCGAGGCGCTCTTCAAGGTGCTCGACCGGCTGCGCGCCCAGGGCACGACGATTCTGCTGATCACGCACAAGCTGAAGGAGGTGCTGCGGCTTTGCGACCGCGTCACCGTGATGCGCGCCGGCCGGGTCGTGCAGGAGAGCGCGATTCGCGATGCCACGGTCGCCGGATTGGCGGAGGCGATGGTCGGCCGCAAAGTGCGGATGGGGCGGCCGGACGAAGCCGCAGCCGTCGGGATCGACGTGCTGCCACGGTCGGGCGCGCTCCCGGCATTCGGCGCCGTCGCCAGCGAACCCGCTCCCATCGCGCTCGAAGCCACCGGCTTGACGCTGCGTGACGCGCTCGGGGTCGTGCGGCTCGACGGCGTCTCCCTGCAACTTCGCGCGGGCGAGATCGTCGGCGTCGCCGGGGTCGCCGGCAACGGCCAGAGCGAGCTGCTCGACCTGCTCTCCGGCCTCCGCGCGCCGACCGCCGGGCACATGACGCTCGCCGCCACGTCCGCCGCGCCCGCCGCGCACGCCTTTACGACCGCCGCCTGGCTCGATCCGCGCACGGCGCGCGCCCTCGGCCTCGCCCATGTGCCGGAGGATCGGCAGGCGCAGGCGCTGGTGATGGCGTTCCCGGCGTGGGAATCGGCGGTGCTCGGATACGAAGCGCAACCGGCCTGCAGCAGCCGCCTCGGCTGGATGCGGCGCGGGCGCATGCGCGCTGCCACCGCCGAGCTGATGGCGCGTTTCGACGTGCGCCCGCGCGACGTCGATCTCGGCAGCGCCAAGTTCTCCGGCGGCAACCAGCAAAAACTCGTGCTGGCGCGCGAGATCGGCCAGGCGCCGAGGGTGCTTCTGGTCGGCCAGCCGACGCGTGGCGTCGACATCGGCGCGATCGAGTTCATCCATGCCCAGCTGCGCGCGCTGCGCGACGCCGGGTGTGCGCTGCTCGTCGTCTCGAGCGAGTTGGACGAGATCCTCGCCTTGGCCGACCGCGTGCTGGTGATGAACGAAGGCCGCATCACCGGCGAGCTGCCGACCGCGGATTGCACCGAAGCCAGGCTCGGCGTGCTGATGGTCGAATCCAAAGCCGACTCGCGAAGCCCCCGGCGTGCCACCGCGGAGGCCGCCGCGTGACACCCAGCCCGCGCTGGGTCGACGTGCTGCTGATGCCGCTCGTCAACCTCGCGATCGCGCTGGCCGCTGCGGCGCTGGTCGTGTGGGCGATCGGCCAGCACCCGGTGCAGGTGTTGAGGATGCTGGTGCGTGGCGCCTTCGGCAGCGAGCGCGGCCTCTCGTACACGCTCTACTACGCCACGACCTTCATCTTCACCGGCCTCTCCGTCGCGGTCGCGTTCCACGCCGGGCTCTTCAACATTGGCGCCGAGGGCCAGGCAACGCTCGGCGGCCTCGGCACCGGCCTGGTGGCGATCTGGCTCGCGCCGACGCTGCCGGCGCCGCTCCTGCTGCCGCTGCTCGTGGTCGGCGGTGCGCTGTTCGGCATGGCCTGGGCCGCGGTGCCGGCCTGGCTGCAGGCGTACCGCGGCAGCCACATCGTCATCACGACGATCATGTTCAACTTTCTCGCCAGCACGCTGCTCGTCTACCTGCTCGTCAACCGCCTGCGGGCGCCGGGCGGGATGTCGGTGGAAAGCGTGCCGTTCGGGCCTTCGGCGCATCTGCCGAGTGCGCAGGAGGCGCTGGCCTGGGTCGGCGTCGCTTGGCCGTCGTCGCCGCTGAACCTGAGCCTCGTGTTGGCGCTCGCCGCGGCGGCCGGCGTCTACCTGCTGCTCTGGCACATGCGCGCCGGCTACCGGATCCGCGCGGTCGGTTCGAGCGAAGGCGCCGCCGCGTACGCCGGGATGCGGCCGAAGCGGATCGTGATCCTGGCGATGGCCTTGTCGGGCGGCCTCGCCGGGCTGGTCGGCATGAACGAGATCGCCGGCGTCAACGGCAAGCTGCTGCTCGATTTCGTCGGCGGCGCCGGCTTCACCGGCATCGCGGTCGCGGTGATGGGGCGCAATCACCCGCTCGGCATCGTGCTCGCGAGCCTGCTCTTCGGCGCGCTGTTCCAGGGCGGCGCCGAGGTCGCGTTCGAGGTGCCGGGCTTCACGCGCGACATGGTCATCACGTTGCAGGGCTTCATCGTGCTGGTGTCGGGGGCGATGGCGTACGTCGCCGCGCCGGCTGTCGCCAAACTGTTTCGAGCCGCGTCGGGACGCAGCGCGCCGCCGGCCGGCGCGACCGGAGCGGCGCATGGATGAGGCGCTCGCCGGCGCGCTCGTCGCCTCGACGCTGCGCGTCGCGACGCCGCTGATCTTCGGCGCGCTCGCCGGGCTGCTCGCCGAGCGCTCGGGCGTGGTCGACATCGGGCTCGAAGGCAAGATGCTGTTCGCGGCCTTCGCCGCCGCCGCTGCCGGCGCGGCGTTCGGCTCGACGACGCTGGCCTTCGCGGCGGCGCTGCTGGTCGGCGTCGGGCTCTCCTGGCTGCACGGCTACGCGACCGTCAGCCACACCGGCGATCAGGTTGTCTCCGGGATGGCGATCGACATCATCGCCGCAGGCTTGACGGTGGTGCTCGGGATCGCCTGGTTCCACCAAGGTGGGCAGACGCCGCCAGTGGCCGACGGCGTGCGGCTGCATCCGCTCTGGCCCGGTGCGGCCGCGGCGTTCGGCGGCGCGCTCGGCCGGGTCGTCGGCGAAGGGTTTCTGAGCCACAACGCGCTGGTTTACCTCGCGCTCGCGCTGGTCGGCGGCGTCTGGTGGCTGGTGTATCGCACGCGCTTCGGTCTGCGGCTGCGCGCCGTCGGCGAGAACCCGCACATGGTCGACGCCGCGGGTGTCTCGGTCATCCGCCTGCGCTACATGGCGCTGGGCCTGAACGGCGTGTTGTGCGGGCTCGCCGGCGCCTACCTGACGCTGGCGCAGAACGCGTCGTTCGCGCCGAACATGACGGCCGGCCGCGGCTTCATGGCGCTCGCCGCGCTGATCTTCGGCCACTGGCGCCCGGTGCCGACGCTCGGCGCCTGCCTGCTGTTCGGTTTTCTCGACGCGGCCGCGATCCGGCTCCAGGGTGTCGCGCTGCCGGGCATCGGCGAGGTGCCGGTCCAGGCGGTGCAAGCCCTGCCGTACCTGCTGACGGTGATCCTGCTCGCCGGCTTCATCGGCCGCAACCCCGCCCCGCGCGCGCTGGGGCTGCCGTACGTGAAGGAGCGGTGAGATGACGGACGCTTCGAAGTCCGT
>CAXSGM010000094.1:0-5166 GCA_964236915.1 uncultured Rhizobacter sp. | reverse complement strand
GGTATGGCACGCGACGTGGTCGTCGCCGCCGCGTTCGGCAACAGCGCCTGGATGGACGCCTACAACGTCGCCTTCCGCATCCCCAACTTCCTGCGCCGCCTGTTCGGCGAGGGCGCGTTCCAGCAGGCCTTCGTACCGATTCTCGGCGACACGCGCGCCCGCGATGGCGATGCCGCGACCCGCGGGCTCGTCGATGCGGTCGCGACGATCCTCTTCTGGGTGCTGGTCGCAACGTGCATCGCCGGCGTGCTGCTCGCGCCGGCGATGATCTGGCTGATGGCCGCCGGCCTGGAGCGGCGCGACGCCGCCGTGCTGATGACGCGGATCATGTTCCCGTACATCGGCCTGATTTCGCTCGTCTCGCTCTCGGCCGGCATCCTGAACACCTGGAAGCGGTTTGCCGTCCCGGCAGTAACACCCGTACTGCTGAACCTGGCGTCGATCGCTGCCGCTTGGTGGCTCGGACCGGAGTTCAGCCGCAGGGGCATCGAGCCGATCTACGCGCAGGCGGTCGGCGTGATCGTCGGCGGCTTGCTGCAGCTCGCGATCCAGGTGCCGGCGTTGCTTCGGATCGGCGTCCTGCCGCGCATCGGCCTCCTGCCGGCGGCGATCGGCCGGGCCGGGCGTCAGCCGGGCGTCGGCCGGGTGATGCGGCAGATGGCACCGGCGCTGCTCGGCGTGTCGGTGGCGCAGGTTTCGGTCGTGATCAATACCCAGATCGCGTCGCACCAGGGCGTTGGCGCGGTCTCGTCGCTCGACTGGGCGTCGCGGCTGATGGAGTTTCCGACCGGCCTGCTGGGCGTCGCCCTCGGCGTGGTGCTCGTGCCGCAGCTCACGGCGGCGAACGGGCGCGGCGACCGCACGGCGTATTCGGGCCTGCTCGACTGGGGGCTGCGCCTCGTGGTGCTGCTGTCGTTGCCGTGCGCGGTGGCGCTGCTGGTGTTTCCCGACGCGCTGCTCGCGGTGCTGTTCCAGCGAGGCGCCTTCGACGCCGCCGCAGTCGCGCAAACCGCGCGCGCGCTGGTCGGCTACGGCGTCGGCCTGCTCGGCCTCGTCGCTGTCAAGATCCTCGCCCCGGGCTACTACGCCCGCCAGGACATGCGCACGCCGGTGAAGATCGCGATCGCCGTGCTGGTGCTGACGCAGGTGCTGAATGCCATCTTCGTGCCGCTGCTCGGTTTTGCGGGCCTGGCCTGGTCGGTGAGCCTGGGTGCGCTGGTCAATGCCGGCTGGCTGCTGATCGGCCTGCGCCGTTCGGGCGCTTACCTGCCGGTGCCAGGCTGGCGCGGCTTCGCGCTCCGGGTCGGCGGCGCGACGCTGCTGCTCGGCGCCGGGCTCGCCTACGCCCAACGCCGGATCGACTGGACCGGCCTGGCGCACCACCAAGCCGAACGGATCGGCTGGATGGTGCTTTGCCTCGGCGGCGCGGCCGTTTTCTACTTCGGCGCGCTGATCGTGAGCGGCCTCGATCTGCGCCAGTTCATGCGGCGCGCCTGAGGGCGACGGCCGGCTGATGTTCCGAAGCCCGCCCCTCGCGCTGACCGGCGGCATCGCATGACCGCCTGGCCGCAGCGCCTGCGCCAGCCGGGCATTGCCGCGGCGCTGGCTGCGGCGCTGTTGTTCGGCGCCGGCACGCCGATCGCGAAGCGGCTGCTCGACGGTGTCGGTCCGTGGATGCTGGCCGGGCTGCTCTATTTCGGTTCGGGCCTCGGCCTGCTGCTGCTGCGGCGCTTACGCGGCGCCGAGCCGGTGCGGCTGCCACCGGGGCAGTGGCGCTGGCTGGCCGGTGCGGTGCTGGCAGGCGGCGTGGTCGCGCCGGTGCTGTTGATGACCGGCCTCACGCGCATGCCGGCGTCGAGTGCCTCGCTGTTGCTGAATGCGGAAGGCGTGTTCACCGCCCTGCTGGCGTGGTTCGCGTTTCGGGAGAGCTTCGACCGCCGCATCGCGCTCGGCATGGCGGCCATCGTCGCCGGGGCGGTGGTGCTGAGCTGGCCTTCGGCTTCGTCCAGCGGCCTGCCGGGCCTCGGCGACGCCTGGCCCGCGCTGGCGGTGCTCGGCGCCTGCCTGGCCTGGGCGGTCGACAACAACCTGACGCGCAAGGTGGCGCTGAACGATGCCATGTGGATCGCGTCGGTCAAAGGCCTCGCGGCCGGTGCCGTCGACCTGGCGCTGGCCAGCGTTGCCGGCGGCGCGCTGCCGGCATGGCCGACGCTCGCCGCGGCGATGACATTGGGCTTCCTGGCCTACGGCATCAGCCTCACGCTGTTCGTCGTCGGCCTGCGCCACCTCGGCGCGGCGCGCACCGGCGCGTACTTCGCGGTGGCGCCGTTCTTCGGTGCCTTGCTGGCGGTCGTCTGGCTGCACGAGCCGATCGAACAGACGCTGCTGTTGGCTGGCGCGCTGATGGGCTTCGGCGTGTGGCTGCACCTCAGCGAGCAGCACGACCACGCGCACACGCACGAGCCGCTGGCGCATGACCACGAACATGAACACGATGCGCACCACCAGCACGACCATCCGCCCGGTATGGCCCGGGCGCGGCATTCGCATCCGCACGTTCATGAGCCGCTGAGCCACCGGCACGACCACTTTCCGGACGAGCATCACCGGCACTCGCACTGACGGGCCGTCGTTGCTGGAGATCGCGGTGGCGCCGGCTCGCTCGCGGTCCCGGCGCGACGAGCGTGAACGTGAACGACCTGCGCGTCTGGTCGCCAGCAGCCGCGGGATCGCGCCGACGGTGCAGCTGGTCCACTGCGCCACCGGGATGACGCAGTCGACGGGTGACATCGTGTGTTCTCAATGGGCGACGGTTGTCCCCGTCCTCAACTCGTGGCGCGCCTGCCCGAGCACGCTCCACGAGCCGCTGAGCGCCAGCACGCCCATCGCGCCGGCCACGAGCAGGTCGGGCCACGCAGAGCCGGTGCCGAACACGCCGAGCGCGGCCAGCATGACCGCGACGTTGCCGAGCGCGTCGTTGCGCGAGCAGATCCACACGGAGCGCATGTTCGCGTCGCCGGTGCGAAAGCGGTACAGCATCAGCGCCACGCCGGCGTTCACGGCAAGCGCCGCCAGGCCGACGGCACCCATCGTCGCCGGCTCCGGCGCCACGCCGGCCCGCAGATTCCACAGCGCCTGGCCGAGGACGTAGACACCGAAGCCTCCCATGCACGCCGCCTTGAGCAGCGCCGCCTTCGACCGCATCGACATGGCCATGCCGAGCACGGCGAGGCTGATGGCGTAGTTGGCGGCATCGCCGAAAAAGTCGATCGAGTCGGCGAGCAACGACACCGAGCCGGATGTCTGCGACGCGCTGAACTCGACGCCGAACATCACCGCATTCAGCACCAGCGCGATCCACAGCGCGCGGCGGTAGCGCGGGTCGACCGGGGGTTTGGACGAACGCGAGGGGGCAGAACAGCAGTGGGCGGACATGGCGACGGGCTTCGATGGAGCTGCGAGCATTGGACACCTGTAGCCGGTACGAGGTCGAGCCATGGGAGATCGAATGAAGATCGGCAACGCCGCGGCGTTTGCCGATGCACGCGAGCAGACGCCCGCCGCCCCCGCCTAAACTTGGGGCTATGCCCGGTTCCATGACCTTCGAAGCGCCGACGCCCCTCGCGTATTTCGCCTCGCTGGTCGCCGATGACGCCAGCCTGCCGCTCGTCGAGGCGGCGGTTTCGATCGCCCAGGACGATCATCCGACGCTCGACACCCAGGCCGTGATGGCCGAGATCGACACCCTGGCGCTCAAGCTCAAGCGGCGCTTCCCGGCCGATGCGGTCCCGGTGCAGCGGCTCCGCTGGCTGAACCGGTTCTTCTTCCAGGAGCTCGGGTTCGCCGGCAACGTCAACCACTACCACGACCCCGACAACAGCTACCTGCACCGCGTGCTGGAGACCCGGCGCGGCATCCCGATCACGCTGGCGATTCTCTACATCGAGCTTGCCACGCAGATCGGTCTGGTCGCGCGCGGCGTCTCGTTCCCCGGCCATTTTCTCGTCAAGCTGAAGATGGCGACGGGGCAACAGCAGGGCGAGGTCGTGATCGATCCGTTCAGCGGTCACTCGCTTTCACGCGAGGAGCTCGACGAGCGCCTCGCCCCGTACAAGCGCACGCGCGGCCTGCAGGGCGAATTCGACGTGCCGCTCGGCCTCTTCCTGCAGGCCGCGTCGGCGCGCGAGGTGCTCGGCCGGATGCTGCGCAACCTGAAGGAGATCCACCGCGGCGCGCGCGACTGGCGCCGGCTGCTGCAGGTGCAGGAGCGGCTCGTCGTGCTGATGCCGGGCGTGTGGGAGGAGCGGCGCGACCGCGGGCTGGTGTTTGCCGACCTGGGCATCGTCGAGGCCGCCGCCCGCGACCTGAACGCCTACCTCGAGCACGTGCCGGATGCCGTCGACCGCAAAGCCGTCGCGGAGCGGCTCGCCGGCCTCGGCGGCCGCCGGCCGCGGCGGCTGCACTGAAAGATGGCCTTACCGGAATGCCGGCGGCCGCGCCGCCCGGCGCGCAGCGCGCCGCCATGAGGCAACTGCCGCTGGCGATCGGCCTCGAGGCGCCGCGCAGCTTCGACAACTTCCTCGCCGGCGCCAACGCCGAGGCGGTGGCGCACCTGCAGGCGCTGGCTGCGGGGGCGGCGCCGGTCTATCTGTGGGGCCCGAGCGGATCGGGCAAGACGCACCTGCTGCAGGCGCTGCTGCAGCGGTTCGCCGCCGCCGGCAAGCGTTTTGGCCTTTTCGGGCCGGAGGATCCGGCGCCCTGGGTCTTCGACGACGCCTGGTCGCTTGTCGCCCTCGACGACTGCGAGGCGCTCGAGCCGGCGCAGCAGCGCGCCGCCTTCGCCGTATTCGTCGAAGCCACGACCGCCGGCGTGCCGATCGTCGCGACCGGCGCCGTGCCGCCCGTCGACCTGGCGCTGCGCGAGGACCTGCGCACCCGGCTCGGCTGGGGCCACGTGTTCGCGCTCCGCCCGCTCGGCGAGGCCGAGGCGCGCGCCACGCTCGGCCGGCTCGCCGAACGGCGTGGCATCGTGCTCTCGGAGGAAGTGATCGACTACCTGCTAACCCGCTTCGCGCGCGACCTGAAGCACCTCGTCGGCCAGCTCGACCGGCTCGACGCGTTTTCGCTCGCGACGCAGCGCCCGATCACCGTGCCGCTGCTGAAGAA
>CAXSGM010000093.1:0-5390 GCA_964236915.1 uncultured Rhizobacter sp. | reverse complement strand
ATGTTCCAGAAGTTCCATTCGCCCGCGCTCGGTGGTTTCGCGGTGGTTTCGCACTGGCTGCCGTACCTGTTCTTCGCGGTGCCGGTCGGGACGCTGGGCGAGCGCGTCGATCCGCGCCGCCTGATCCAGGTGGGCATGCTGCTCTTCATCAGCGTCTCGCTCGGCTGGGGCTGGTTCTTCCTCACCGATACGCTCACGATGACCGGCGCCATGGCGCTGCTCGTCGTCCACGGTACGGCCAGCCTGTTCTGGTCGATCTCGAGCCAGCTGCTGCTGCACGACATCGTCCCCGTGGCCGACCTGCAGAGCGCTGTCCGGTTGACCGCGACCGGGCGCTCGCTCGGCGTGCTGGTCGGCCCGGCGGTCGGCGGGGCGATCATGCTGACCCTCGGGCCGAAGCACGGCATCCTGCTGAACACCGTCTTCTACCTGCCGGCGCTGCTCTGGCTCTGGCGCGCGCCCTACGGCCCGCGTTTTCGCACCGGCAGCGCGCCGGCCCGGCGCGCGGTGCGCGGTCTGGCCGACATCACCCAGACGCTGCGCGACATCGCCGACCGGCCAGCCATCGTCACGATGACGCTGCTGGCAGGCGCCGCCTCGTTCTTCATCGGCAATGGTTATCAGGCGCAGATGCCGAATTTCGCGCAGGATTTCGGCCATGGCGACCCCGGCACCGCGTACAGCGTGCTGCTCGCGGCGGATGCGGCCGGCGCGCTTCTCGGCGGCTTGGTGCTCGAGAGCTCGGGCCTGCTCAAGCCGGCGCCACGCCGCGCGCTGGTGCTGGCGGCGATCTGGTGCCTCGCGCTTGCCGGGTTCGCCTCGACGCACCTATACGCTGCGGCGGTGGGGCTGCTGTTCGTCGCGGGCTTCTTCGAGCTCGCGTTCAGCAGCATGGCGCAGACGCTGGTGCAGCTGGACGCCCCGGCCGAGATCCGTGGCCGGGTGATCGGTCTCTACAGCATGTCGAGCATGGGCCTGCGCACCTTCAGCGGCATCACGGTCGGCCTGATCGGCACGCTGGTCGGCGTGCACGCGTCGCTCGCGGGCTCGGCACTGGCGATGCTCGCGGTGGTGCTGTGGCTGATCTGGCGCGGGCGCCGTGGCGCGGCCACCGCGCTGGCCGCGCGCTGAGCCGGTCACCGCCCGTTTCGCCGCCCTCCCGCCGCCCTCCCGCCGCCCTACCGCCAGCCTGTCGCCGCCCTGTCGCCGCCCTGTCGCCGACGCTTCACCGACCCTCGATCCAGCCACCCCGCTGCCAGCGATGTCCAAGACCCCGACCCCCTTCGGCAGCTGGGCCTCGCCGCTGAGCGCCGCGACGCTCGCCGGCGCCACCCTCCGGCTCGGCGGCGTGTCGCTGCAGGACGACGCGGTGTTCTGGTGCGAGGGCCGGCCGCAGGAAGGCGGTCGCCAGGCCCTGGTGCGGCGCAATGCCGACGGCCGTGAGCGCGAGCTCGTGCCGCTGCCCTTCAACGTGCGAACGCGGGTGCACGAGTACGGCGGCGGCGCGTACGGCGTGCTGCCGGACGGCGTTGTCTTCAGTCATTTCGACGATGGGCAGCTCTACCGCGTCGACCGCGATGGCGGCACGCCGCGGCGGCTGACCGACGACCCAAACCAGCGCTACGCCGACCTGCATCATGATCCGGCGCGCGACCGGCTCCTCGCGATCCGCGAAGACCATCGCCCCGGCGGCCCCGGCGGCCCCGGCGGCAGCGACGCGAATGACGCCCCGGCCGCGCTCGTCGGCATCAACCTCGACGGCGGCCGCGTCAGCGTGCTGGCGGAGGGCCGCGACTTCTACGCGAGCCCCGCCTTCGCGCCCGACGGCGCCCGGCTCGCCTGGCTGGCGTGGGACCATCCGCACATGCCGTGGGACGCGGCAGAGCTCTGGCTCGCCGGAGTCGACGCCGACGGCGCGCTCGTCGAGCCGCGCCGCATCGCCGGCGGGCCGACCGAATCGATCTTCCAGCCGCAGTGGTCGCCAGACGGCGCCTTGCACTTCGTCTCCGACCGGAGCGGCTGGTGGAACCTCTACCGGCTCGAAGCCGACGGCGCCATCACCGCCCTGCACCCGGCGCATTCCGAGTTCGGCAGGCCGCAGTGGGTGTTCGGGATGTCGACCTACGGCTTCGACGCGCACGGCCGGATCGTCTGCTGCCACGTCGTCGACGGGCTCTGGCGTCTCGCCCGGCTCGATCCTGCGCGCGGCACCCTCGACGCGATCGAGACGCCGTTCGTCGCGATCGACGAGCTGCGGGTCGGCGCCGACTTCGCCGTCTTCATCGGCGCGACCGTCGATGCCGCCGCCGCGGTCGTGCGGCTCGAGCTCGATACCGGCGCCTGGCAGGTGCTGCGGGCGTCGAGCAGCGCGACGCTGGACGCCGCCTTCGTCTCGGTCGCGGAGCCGATCGAGTTTCCCCGCGGCTCAGGTGCGTCCGACGACAGCGCGATTGCCGCGCACCCGGACGCGGTCTTGGGCACCCCATCGGGCGCAGGCGCGGGCGCAGGCGCGGGCACCGGCCCGGGCACCGGCGCGGCTCCGGCCTCCGGCGCTGCAGCCGCTCGGTCGGTATCGGGCGAGGCGGCGACCGACCGCGCCCATGCCTTCTTCTACCCGCCACGCAACCGCGACCACACCGGCCCGCCCGGCGCCCGGCCGCCGCTGATCGTCGTCAGCCACGGCGGCCCGACCGCGGCGACCGATGCCGGCTTCAAGGGCGCGCTGCAGTTCTGGACCACGCGCGGCTTCGCGGTGGTCGACGTGAACTACGGCGGCAGCACCGGCTACGGCCGCGCCTACCGCGAGCGGCTCGACGGCCGCTGGGGCCTCGTCGATGTCGACGACTGCATCGCGGCGGCCCGCTTCCTGGTGGCCCGCGGCGACGTCGACGGCGCCCGCGTCGCGATCCGCGGCGGCAGCGCCGGCGGCTACACGACGCTCTGCGCGCTGGCCTTCCGCGATTTCTTCGCGGCCGGTGCCAGCCTCTACGGTATCGGCGACCTCGAAACGCTCGCCGCCGACACGCACAAGTTCGAGTCGCGCTACCTCGACCGGCTGATCGGCCCGTGGCCGGCGGCCCGCGCCACCTACCGTGCGCGCTCGCCGGCGCATCACACCGCCCGACTGTCGAGCCCGATGATCCTGCTGCAGGGCGCCGAGGACAAGGTCGTGCCGCCGTCACAGGCGCAGGCGATGTTCGACGCGGTGAACGCGAAGGGTCTGCCGGTCGCCTATCTGCTGTTCGAGGGCGAACAGCACGGATTTCGGCGCGCCGCGACGATCCGCCGCGCGCTCGAGGCCGAGCTGTACTTCTACGGTCGGGTGTTCGGCTTCATACCGGCGGACGCCATCGAACCGGTCGACATCCGCAACCTGCCCATGATGGCCGGCAAATGAAAAAGGCCCGTGGGCGTTGCGCCCACGGGCCCAAGGAACGGAGATCGATCAGCCGACGTGGCGGATGACCTTCTTCTTGCCGTGATGCTTGTGGTGCTTCCTCGCGACCGTTTGATCGGTCGAGAGGGGGTTCGCACCAGCTTGCGCGACGGCAACCGGCGAGTGGGCGAAAGCGCCGGCCGAGAACGCGGCGGCGATCAGAACGACGACGAGCTTTTTCATGATGCGAGGGTCCTGGAACGGTGGTGACGACGAGCGATTGCTCGCCTTAAACAACGCCGCAATACGGCCGGCGTTGACAGGGGCCGCGGGCGGTTCGGCCCGGCCGCGGCCCGACCCGTCGACATGTGATTCGCCAGGGTCAACCCGGCGCGGTGCTCGTGGCGGTGGTCGCGAGCGCGAGCCCGGCGTGCTCGATGCCGAGCGGCGCCGCAAGCGCGGCCGGCCCCGCCGAACGCGGCACGCCCGGCGCAGCGGCGGAGACCGTCGTGGCGCGGCCGTCGAGCAGATCGCGCAGGGGCTGGCCCGACACCAGGTCGTGCTCCAGCAAAGCGGCGGTCAGGGCGCGCAGCCGGGGCCGGTGCTCGGCAAACAGCCTGCGGCACGAACGCTGCGCCGTCTCGAGCAACGCCCTCGCCTCCTTCAGCGCCGCGGCCTGCACGTCGGGCCCGATCAGCTCGCGCGGCACGCCGGCAACGCTCAGGAGGCCGAAAGTCTCGGAGAAGCCGAGCGTCGAGACCATCTGCACGGCGAGCTCCGACGCCCGCTTCAGGTCGTCGGACGCGCCCGACGACACATCGCCGAACTCGAGCAGCTCGGCCTCGCGGCCGCCGAGCGTCATCGCCAGCCGGGCGGTGAGTTCGGCTTCGGCGTAGAGGGGCTCCTCGCGCTCGCGGGTCAGGTAGGTCACGCCGAGCGCCGGGCCGCGCGCCTCGATGCTGACCCGCTCGACGTTGCCGGCAGCGAGCAGATGGCCGACCAGCGCATGGCCGGCCTCGTGGCAGGCGATGCGACGCCGCGTCGCCTCGCCGATCACCTGCATCGTCGCGGCAGCGACTTCGCCGCCGAGCTGGCGCGTCTCGATCGCCTTCAACAGGTGCTCCTGGGTGACCTCGGAGGCGCCTTGCTCGGCCGCCGTCGACGCCGCCTGGTTGACGGTGGCGGCGATGTCGGCGGGCGACATGCCGGCCGTCATGCGCCCCAGCGCCGCGGTCTCGAGCCCGGCGCCGCTGCGAATCTTCCCGAGATAGAGCTCGAACAACTGGGCGCGCTCGCGCACGGTGGGCAGCGCCACCTGCACGTTCATGTCGAAACGGCCGGCGCGGAGCAGCGCCGGATCGAGGTTGGCGACATGGTTGGTCGCCCCGACCACGACCACGCTGCACACCGACTCGAAGCCGTCCATCTCGGTCAGCACCCGGTTGATGATGCGGTTCAGCTCGGATTCGCCGCCGCGCATCTCGCCGGTCGAGCGCTTGCCGATGCCGTCGATCTCGTCGATGAAGAGCACGCAGGGCGCGTGCCGACGCGCGAGCGCGAACAGCTGCCGCACCTTGGTGACGCCGGTGCCGAAGAACATCGAAGTGAAATAGGAGCCGTCGACGGCGATGAAGTGCGCCCCGCATTCGCCGGCGAGTGCCTTGGCCAGCAGGGTCTTGCCGGTGCCGGGCGGCCCCTGCAGCAGCACGCCGCGCGGTGCGCGGGCGCCCAATTGGGCGTACAGCGTCGGGTCGCGCAGAAACGCCTTGACCCGCATCAGACCGGCCTTGGCTTCGGCAGCGCCGACCACGTCGTCGAAGCGGATCGGCGGCCGTTCGGCCAGGAGGCCGGCGCGGCCACCGCCGTCCTGCCGCTGCTGCATCCGGGCCGCCCCCGCCAGCACGGCGCAGCACAGCACCAGCGCGATCACGCTGGCGCCGCTGCCGGACAAGGCGTCGAGCGCGGTCTGGCTCGGCGGCCGGGCGTCGACATCGACCGGCACCCAATCGACGCC
>CAXSGM010000092.1:0-5540 GCA_964236915.1 uncultured Rhizobacter sp. | reverse complement strand
GGCATGGTCGGCGTCGGCCGGCTCGGCTCAGATCAGCTTGACCAGCTGCTTGCCGAAGTTGCGGCCCTTCAACAGCCCCAGGAAGGCCTCGGGCGCGGCGGCCAGGCCATCGGCGATCGTCTCGCGGTACTTCAGCTTGCCCGTCGCGACCCGCTCGCCGAGTTCCTTCAGCGCTTCGGGCCAGAGGTGCATGTGCTCGCTGACGATGAAGCCCTCGACCGTGAGCCGGTTCGTCAGGATCAGCTGCGGCTGGCGCAGCGGGATCGGTTCGCCGTCGTAGCCGCTGATCATGCCGCACACGGCGATCCGGCCGAAGGCGTTCATCCGCGTCAGCACGGCATCGAAAACCGCCCCGCCGACGTTCTCGAAGTGACCATCGATGCCGTCGGGCGTGGCATCGCCCAGCGCGTCGGCGAGGGCCCGCGGATCGGCGTGCGCCTTGTAGTCGACGCAGGCGTCGAAGCCGAGCTCGTCGACGACGTAGGCGCACTTCTCGGCGCCGCCGGCAATGCCGACGACACGGCACCCGTGGCCCTTCGCCAACTGGCCGACCACCCCGCCGACCGCGCCGCTCGCCGCGCTGACCGAGATCGTCTTGCCCGAGCTCGGCCGGCAGACCTGCGTCAGGCCGTACCAGGCGGTGACGCCCGGCATGCCGACCGCGCCGAGGTAGGCCGAAAGCGGCACGCCGCCGGTGTCGACCTTGCGGAGCACGCCCGGCTGCCCGGCATCGACACTGCTGTATTCCTGCCAGCCGCCGAAGCCGACCACCTTGTCGCCGACAGCGAACCCGGCGTGCCGCGACTCGACGACCTCGCCGGCCGTGCCGCCCTGCATGACCGTGTTCAAGGGCTGCGGCGCGGCGTAGCTTTTGGCGTCGTTCATGCGGCCGCGCATGTACGGATCGAGGCTCAGGTAGTGGTGGCGCACCCGAACCTGGCCGTCGGCGAGCAGTGCGAGTTCGGCCTCGACGAGGCGGAAGTTCGCGGCGGTCGCTTCGTGTTCCGGGCGGGAGACGAGGTGGATCTGGCGGTTGCGTGTCATCGTGAACGTTTGACTTAAGCGGCGTGCCAAAGGCACGTTCGCTTGAAGGAATGGTTATGCGTCAATTGGATTGGGCACGCATTCTTGGTTGGAGTTTGCGGAAACCAATCTAGACGTGACGCGGTTGGAGTCTACTTTTCGATGCCTACTGCAATGACTCTTGTTGTTTGGACACCGGCGCGGTACTCTACACATTGGCCGATCGCAGGTAGGTACATACACGTCTCTTGGTTGGCGACGGAGTCCTCAGATTGAGACCAGACTTCAATCTGATAGGTCTTCAAGCGTCCAAATGCCGTATCGAGTTCGACCGTGCGATCTACACGTCCACGGACGACAGTTGGCAGCCTCACGTTGCCGTCGTTGCTGAGCACGTAGCGATGCTCCCATCGCGCGCCTACCTTCATGGGGAAGTTGAACCTGCCGTCGTCTGGCCGCGTCTCGATGATCATCGATGGAACGGGATAGCCGTCGACCGCGTTGCTGATACCGTTGGTGTCCTTGCTGAAGAGGCGGGTCGTAATCGCACCAGACATTTCATTGACAGTTTGCACGACATAGCCGTCGCTGCGCGCTTCTAGAACCCGGTTGACGTATTTGCGCGGCTGTTGACTAAGTATGCTTGTGACACGAAGGCGCCACCACTGGCCCACGGTCCAAGCTGGCGCTGGAACTTCAATGTCTTCGACGTCCCCTTGGCGCGTCGGCGTCGACTGAACTTGCGCGTGCACGGCATGGCCGAGGGCACAGAGCGAGAGAACCAAAGGCGCTAGGAGGTTAGTGAGACGCATAACCTGCTTTTAACGGGAAGCGTCGGGCCGCTGAGGCGGCCGGTCGCGGGCGGTGAACGCCCGAACGTATTTGAACGTGCCGGTCGCCTGGGCGACGATGCCGCCGTCGGCGTCGAGAATCCGACCCTCGCAGAACGCCATCGCCGGCGTGCGGTGCAGCAGTTGCCCGTGCGCGTGGAGCCGGCCGACGCCGGGGCGCATAAAGCTTGTTTTCATCTCGATCGTGACGACGCCCTTCGGCTCGGGTTGGGCGGGCAGCGCAGGGCTGCGCGCGGCATGCGCCATGGCGACGTCGAGCAGCGTCATCGAGACACCGCCGTGCGCCATGTGGCGAGAATTCGTCAGCTCGGCGCGCAGCGTTAGTGCGATCTCGGCGCGCCCGGCGTCCCAGGCGATCAGCTCGAGGCCGAGCATCTCGACGAACGGGATGTGCGTCGCGAAGGTCGTCATCGCAGTGCGCCTCCGGGCCGCGTAGCCTGCTCGGCATGGCGCAGCGGCTCACAGGCGCGCTCCGCCACGCTCACCCTCCGCTCAGCACGATGCTGACGCCGCCGTCCACCGCCAGCCACTGGCCGGTGATGTGTTTGCCGGCCTGGCTCGCGTAGAGAAGTGCGATGCCCTTCAGGTCGTCGTCGTCGCCGATCCGCTGCAGCGGCGCCTTCTTCGCCATGGCGGCATCGCCACCCATCGCGTCGATCAGGCCGGCGGCCATCTTGGTGCGGAAAAAGCCCGGGCAGATCGCGTTGACCGTGATGCCGTGGCGCCCCCACTCGGCCGCTAACGTCCGCGTGAAGCCGATCACCGCGGTCTTGGAGGTGTTGTAGGCGATCGTTCGCATCTCGGGCGAATTGCCGTTCAGCCCGGCGATCGAGGCGATGTTGATGATCCGGCCACGGCGCTTCGGGATCATGCTGGCCTTGGCCACCTGCTGCGCCAGGATGAAGTAGCCGCGCACGTTCAGGTTCATCACCTTGTCCCAGGCGGCGACCGGATGATCTTCGGCGGGTGCGCCCCAACTTGCGCCGGCGTTGTTGACGAGGATGTCGACCGCGCCCATGCGCTCGAGCGTCTCGTCGGCGAGACGGCGGGTGTCTTCCTCGCGGGCGCAATCGGCGGCGATCCAGCGCGCGTCGATGCCGGCGGCCTGCAGCCCGGCGGCGGCCTGCTCCAGATCCTCGGCCTTGCGCGAGCTCAGCATGATCCTGGCGCCGGCCTCACCGAGCGCCTGCGCGATCTGCAGGCCGAGCCCGCGCGAGCCGCCGGTGACGAGGGCCGTCTGGCCGGAAAGGTCGAACAGCGTTTGAACCGGTGTGCTCATCGTGTCTCCAGGGGATCGGTCAGGCGGGAACGAACCCAGATCAGCACGATGCCGACGGCGACGCCGCCGCCGCCGAGCACCAGCAAGGTCCAGCCGAGCGCGTCGTCATGACGGCGCACCGACCACCCGAGCCCGGCGACGACCATGCCGACATAAATCAGAGCCCACGTCCAGGTGTGCAGACGGGCGGCGAGCGGTTTCATCGCTTGGTTTCCCTCGGAGTCGAAGAAGCGTGCGGTATCAGAACCACGCCGCCTCCATCGTCCGGCAGGTCGGATCGCGGGTTTCGACGACGCCGAGCCAGGCCGCGATGCGCGGCAGCTCGTAGCGAAAGAAGTAGGTCGCGGCGGCGAGCTTGCCGCGGCGGAAAGCCTCGCCCTCGGCCGCGGCACCCCCGGTATGCAGATGGCGCGCGAGATCGAGCCAAATCCAGGCGAGCACGGTGTGGCCGAAAGCCTGGAGGTACGGCGTCGCGTTGGCCAGGGCCTCTTCGGGCACGCCGGTCGACCAGGCGCCGCGGGTCGCAGAGCCGAGCCGCTCGAGCGCGGCCGCCAGCGCGTCGGCCGGTTCGCGCAAGGCGGCGACTGCCCGCGCCGTCTCGATCGTCGCCTCGATCGTCCGCCGCAGCAGCGCGAACCCGGCGCCGTCCTGCATCACGACCTTGCGGCCGAGAAGATCGAGTGCCTGAATGCCGTGCGTGCCCTCGTGGATCATGTTGAGCCGGTTGTCGCGCCAGTACTGCTCGACCGGGAAATCGCGCGTGTAGCCGTAGCCGCCGAGCACCTGGATCGCCAGGCTGTTCGCCTCCAGGCACCACTCGCTCGGCCAGCTCTTGGCGATCGGCGTCAGCATCTCGAGCAACAGGCCGGCCTCGGCCGCCGTGGTCGGCGCGCCGGTGTGCAGTTCGTCGACGAGCTTGGCGCAGTACAGCTCGAGCGCCAGCGCGCCCTCGCAATAGCTCTTCTGCGCGAGCAGCATCCGCTTCACGTCGGCATGCTCGATGATCGGCACCTGCGGCCGCGTGATGTCCTTGCCGCCGAAGCCGGGCGGGCGGCCCTGCGGCCGGTTCCTCGCATAGTCGAGCGACACTTCGTAACCCGCATAGCCGAGCATGGTCGCGCCCAACCCGACGCCGATCCGCGCCTCGTTCATCATGTGGAACATGCAGCGCAGGCCCTCGTGCGGCTTGCCGACCAGGTAGCCGATCGCGCCGGCCGCGCCGCGCACCTCGAACCGGCCCTCGCCGAAGTTCAGCAAGGTGTTCGGGATGCCGCGGTAGCCGAGCTTGTGGTTGAGCCCGGCGAGCGCCACGTCGTTGCGTTCGCCGGTCAAGGCGCCGTCCACGCCGACCAGCTTCTTCGGCACGATGAAAAGCGAGATGCCGCGCGTGCCGGGGATCAGTCGACCACTTTCGTCTGGAATCTTCGCCAGCACCAAGTGGACGATGTTCTCCGAAAGCTCGTGCTCGCCGTTCGAAATCCACATCTTGTTGCCGTAGAGGCGATAGCGCGGCCCGAGCGGGTCGGTCTCGAAGCCGGTGCCATCGGGCTGCGCACGCGTCAGGATGTCCGAAAGGCTCGATCCGGCTTGCGGCTCGGAGAGACACATCGTCCCCGAGAAGCGCCCTGCGAACTCCTGCCGCGCGAACACCTCCTGCTGCAGCGGCGTGCCGTGCGCCATCAACAGGTTGGCGTTGCCGCTGGTCAGCATGCCGCCGCCACCGATGCCGATCCCGGCTTTGGCGAAGAAGCTGTTCGCCGCCATCTCGACGACGCATGGCAGTTGCATGCCGCCGATCGCGTCGTCCTGCGCCGCGGCCAGCATGCCCGACTCGGCGTACGCGCGCGCCGCCGCATGGGCCGCTTCCGGAAGATGCACCTTCTCGCCGTCGAACCAGGGCTCTTCGGTATCGGCCTGGCGGTTGAAGGGCGCGTATTTCTCGCGGGCGATTCTTTCGCAGGTGTCGAGCACCGAGGCGAAGGTTTCGCGCGAATGGTCGACGAAGCGGGCGCGCTGCTGCAGCGCCTCGACCTCGAGCCAGTCGTAAAGCAGGAAGTCGAGGGTCTGGCGGTAGCTCATGGTCGTCGGCGCCGCATGTCGGCAGGCTTCGTCAAAGCACCTCGAAGACCCCGGCCGCGCCCATGCCGCCGCCAATGCACATGGTCACGACGACTTTCTTCGCCCCGCGCCGCTTGCCTTCGATCAACGCGTGCCCGGTCAGGCGTTGACCGCTGACGCCGTACGGATGGCCGACGGCGATTGCGCCGCCGTTGACGTTCAACCGCTCCATCGGAATGCCGAGCGTGTCGGCGCAATAGAGCACCTGCACCGCGAAAGCCTCGTTCAGTTCCCAAAGGTCGATGTCGGCGACCGAAAGGCCGAGCTTC
>CAXSGM010000091.1:0-5724 GCA_964236915.1 uncultured Rhizobacter sp. | reverse complement strand
TGATGAACGGCAGCAAATTGGCGAGCGGCACGTTCAGCCGCGCGACGTCGTCGATGCGCAGGGTTCGGCCGCGGCGCGCCATCAAGAGGCGCTTGACCGACGTGACGCCGAGCCCCGGCACCCGCAGCAGCACTTCCTTCGGCGCGCGGTTCAGATCGACCGGGAACTGCTCACGGTGCGCCAGCGCCCAGGCGAGCTTGGGATCGATGTCGAGCGCCAGCATCCCGTCGTCGCGGCCGACGATCTCGTCGTGGCGAAAACCGTAGAACCGCATCAACCAGTCGGCCTGATAGAGCCGGTGCTCGCGAATCAGCGGCGGCGCCGCCGACGGCAGCGCGCGGGGCGCATCCGGGATGGGGCTGAAGGCCGAGTAGTAGACACGCTTCAAGGCGTAGGCGCCGTAGAGATTGGCGCTGGTCGAAAGAATGCTGCGGTCGTCGGCGGCGTCGGCGCCGACGATCATCTGCGTGCTCTGGCCGGCGGGCGCGAAACGCGGCGCCCGGGCGCGGCGCGGCGCGACCGCCGGCTGCGAGGTCGGCGCCTTGGCGACGGCCGCGCTTTTGGCCTCCTCGATGTGGATGCGCAGCCGTGCCATCGAGCGCCGGATCGCCTGGCCATCCTTCTCCGGCGCAAGCGATTCGAGGCCCGCGACCGTCGGCAACTCGACGTTGATGCTCAGACGGTCGGCGTAGCGGCCGGCGCGGGCAAGCAATTCGGGGCTCGCCTCGGGAATCGTCTTCAGATGGATGTAGCCGCGAAAGTCGTGCTCCTCGCGGAGCTTTCGCGCCACCTCGACGACCTGCTCCATCGTGTAGTCGGGCGAACGGATGATTCCCGAGCTGAGGAACAGGCCCTCGATGCAGTTGCGGCGGTAGAAATCGAGCGTCAGCGCGACCACTTCGTCCGGGGTGAAGCGCGCCCGCGGCACGTTGCTGGTGACGCGGTTGATGCAGTAGAGGCAGTCGTAGAGGCAGTGGTTCGTCAGCAGGATCTTCAACAGCGAGATGCAGCGGCCGTCGGGCGCATAGCTGTGGCAGATGCCGGCGCCTTCGGTCGAGCCGATGCCGCGGCCGCCGAGCGAATCGCGCTGGGTCGTGCCGCTGGAGGCGCACGAAGCGTCGTATTTGGCGGCGTCCGCCAGGATCGCGAGTTTGCGCAGGGTGTCCACGGGCGTAGGCAGGCAGCTGGATGAATATACAGCCGCGTCGGCACCCTCGGCGTCGAAGGCCTTTGCAAGGCGGCCGGCTGCGGGCAAGACGCCGTGCCACGGACCTGCCGCCACAATCGACGACTTCGCGCCGCGCGCCGCGCGCCGCCGACGCCCTCCTTTTCCGCACCCGGGCGCTTCTCTGAGCGGCCGATCCCTGTGACGACCAAGCGCTTTTTCTTTCCCCGCCAGGTGGTCGAATCCAGCGGCAACCGCTGGGATTGGGCGTTGCTGCCCCTGGTGCTCGGCGTGCTCGTGCTGCTCGCGTTCGGCGGCTCGCAGATGGCGCGACCGTACCAGGTCGGCGAGCCGCTGCCGCTGACGCTCGATCCGCTCTTCCTGCCCTACTACCTGCTGCGCACCACGCTGCGCATGTTCCTCGCGCTCGGCGCGTCGCTGATCTTCAGCTGCGTGTTCGCCGCCGTCGCCGCCAAGTACCGCGCCGCCGAACGGGTCATGGTGCCGCTGCTCGACATCCTGCAGTCGATCCCGATCCTCGGCTTTCTCTCGATCACCGTCACCGGCTTCATCGCGCTCTTTCCCGGCAACCTGTTCGGCGTCGAATGCGCGGCGATCTTCGCGATCTTCACCTCGCAGGCCTGGAACATGACGTTCAGCCTCTACCAGTCGCTGAAGACGGTTCCAGGCGAGCTGCGCGAAGCCGCCGCGGTGTTCCAGCTCTCCGGCTGGCAGCGCTTCTGGCGGCTCGAGATGCCGTTCGCGATGCCGGGGCTGCTGTGGAACATGATGATGTCGATGTCGGGCGGCTGGTTCTTCGTCGTCGCCGCCGAGGCCTTCACGGTGTCGAACCAGCAAATCCGCCTGCCGGGCGTCGGCTCGTACATCTCGCTGGCGGTCGAGCAGCAGAACTACGGCGCGATCGGCTGGGCGATCGGCGTGATGCTGATCGGCATCCTGCTGTACGACCAGCTGTTCTTCCGGCCGCTGCTCGCCTGGGCCGACAAGTTCCGCTTCGAGGAAGGCACCGGCGATGCGGCCCCGACCTCCTGGCTCCTGACCTGGCTGCGCCGCACCGACACGCTCTCGGCGCTCGGCCTGCGCTTCGTCCGCTCGACCGAGCGCTCGCTGCTCTGGTTCCGGCGCCACCACGACGGCACCTCGATCCGGGCGCGCCGCAAAACCCCGAGCCCGCTCTGGGCCCGGGCCTGGGATGCGCTCGTCACCGCGGCGGTGCTGCTCGCGCTCTGGCGGCTGGTCGACTTCATCCGCGCCGAGGTCGGCTGGCGCGAGGCGCTGCACGTCGGCGTGCTCGGCGTCTACACGCTGGTGCGCGTGCTGGTCCTGATCGCCCTCGCCGCGCTGGTCTGGGTGCCGATCGGCATCTGGATCGGCATGAACCCCCGCTGGGCCGGCCGGCTGCAGGCGCTCGTGCAGTTTCTCGCGGCGTTTCCGGTGAACCTGATGTTTCCGTTCGTCGTGCTGGCGATCGTCAACTGGCACCTGAACCCGAACATCTGGCTCTCGCCGCTGATGGTGCTCGGCACGCAGTGGTACTTGCTCTTCAACGTCGTCGCCGGCGCCTCGACGGTGCCGACCGAGCTGCGCTACGCGGCGCAGAACATCGGCCTGACCGGCTGGCTCAAGTGGCGTCGCTACCTGCTGCCCGCGGTGTTCCCGAGCTTCGTGACCGGCGCGATCACCGCGAGCGGCGGCTCGTGGAACGCGAGCATCGTCGCCGAGTACGTCAGCTCGGGCACGACGCAGATCGAGGCCGCCGGGCTCGGCAGCTACATCGCGCATTCGCAGGCGATCGGCGACTTCCCGCGGCTCGCGCTCGGCATCGGCGTGATGTGCATCTTCGTGATGGCGATGAACCACTTTCTCTGGCGGCGGCTCTACCGGATCGCCGAGGACCGGATGCATTTCTGATGCGCCGCCTGGCCGCTCGCTCTGTATCGATCGGCCCGCGGGCCGGCGGAGCACCCGTCGCCCGTCGGCGGGTGCTGGCCGCGCTGCTCGGCGCGCTTCTCGCCCCGCGCGTCCGCGCCGAGGCGGCCGCTGGCGACGCCGTCCGGGGCGTCACCGGCTCGATCCGCACCACGTCGATCGCGTCGCGCCGCACCGGCTCGACCTATCCGATCCGGCTCTACGCCCCGCCGGACGCCGACGCTGCCGAGCGGCTGCCGATCGTCTACCTCGTCGATGCCGAGTGGCGCCTCGAGGCGCTCGTGCGTGCGGCCGAAGCCCAGCGGCTGCGCGTGCGGATGGCGGGCATCGCCAACGAGGGCACGCGCAACCACGACGACATGCCGGCCGCGAGCTGCGCCGCCGGCGCCGGCGGCGAGGCGGCGTTCTTCGCCTTCATCCGCGCCGAACTCGTGCCGTTCGTCGAAGGCGAAGTCGCGGTCGACCCGGCGCGGCGCGCGCTCTGGGGTCATTCGTACGGCGGCGGCTTCGTCCTCTACGCGCTATTCAGCGAAACGCCCGACGCGCGCACCTTCAGCGCCTACCTCGCCGCCGACCCGTCGACGCGCTGCCTCGGCGCCACGCTCGACGCCTGGGAAGCTGCCTACGCCGCCGCGCACACGCGCCTGCCGGTGCGGCTGCACTACGCTTATGCCAACCCGTTCAACGCCGGCTTTGCCGAGCGGATCGAAAGCCGCCATTACCGCGATCTGCGCTTCGTCGCGACCGCGTACCCGGGCGGTCACGACGGCATGATCCCGGCCGCGGCGGCCGACGCGCTCGGGTTCGCATTCGGCCCCGCCTGAGGCAGCCATGTCGAAACCGATCATCGAACTCAAAGCCGTCGGCAAGTCGTACAAATCGGGCGACGGGCCGCTGCGGCCGGTGCTGGAAGGCGTCGATTTCCGCCTCGCCGAGGGCGAGATCGTCTCGCTGCTCGGGCAGAGCGGCTCGGGCAAGTCGACGATGCTGCGGATCATGGCCGGCCTGGTGCCTGCCGACAGCGGCGAAGTGCGCCTGCACGAACAGCCGCTGTTCGGGCCGGCGCGGGGCGTCAGCATGGTGTTCCAGTCGTTCGCGCTGTTTCCGTGGCTGACGGTGCAGCAGAACGTCGAACTCGGCCTCGAGGCGCGTGGCGCGCCGCGCGGCGAGCGCGCCAAGCGGGCCGAAGCGGCGATCGCGCTGATCGGCCTCACCGGCTTCGAAGGCGCCCTGCCGCGCGAGCTCTCGGGCGGGATGCGTCAGCGCGTCGGCATCGCGCGCGCCCTCGTCGTCGAGCCCGAAGTGCTATTGATGGACGAAGCCTTTTCGGCCCTCGACGTGCTGACCGGCGAGCGCCTGCGCGACGACATCCTCGACCTCTGGGCCACGAAGACGATGCCGACCAAGGCGATCCTCATCGTCTCGCACAACATCGAGGAGGCGGTGCTGATGGCCGACCGGGTGCTGATCTTCGCGAGCGACCCGGGGCGCGTCCGCTTCCAGCTCGCGGTGCAGTTGCCGCGGCCGCGCAACCCCGAGAGCGCTGAGGTGCGGCAGCTGATCGACGAGGTCTACGCGCTGATGACGATCGGCCGCGCCGCGCGCCCCGGCCGTGCCGCCGAGGAGCCCGCGCAGCTGCAACTCGCCGAGCGCCTGCCCGAGGCCGACATCGCGCGGATGGAGGGCCTCCTCGAACTGCTCGCCGGCGACACCTTCCACGGGCGCGCCGACCTGCCGCAGCTCGCCGAGGAAACCGAGCTCACCGACGACGAGCTGCTGCCGCTCGCGCAGGCGGTCGCGCTGCTCGGGCTCGCCCGGCTCGCGCAGGGCGACCTGCACATCACCCCCCTCGGCAGCGAATATGTCGACGCCGAGCTCGCAGAGCGCCAACGCATCTTCGGCCGCCAGCTGCTCGCCAACGTGCCGCTCGCCGCGCACATCCGCGGCAGCCTCGAGCAGGAAGAATCGGGCGAGCTGCCCGAGGAGCCGTTCCTCCGCCTGCTCAGCGAAAGCCTGGATACGATCGAAGCCGAGCGGGTGCTGCGCACGGCGATCGAATGGGGACGCCACGGCGGGGTCTTCGAATACAACTACACGACCGGCGTGATCCACCTGCCGGTCGAGGACGCGCCGGTCGACGCGCCGGCGTGACCGGAGCGGCAAAGCGCGGTGATGGCAAGCCTCAGCGCGCCGCGGCGGTACGCGCGAGCGACTCCCGATCGCCGATCTGCGCAGGCACGCCGGCGTCCGACTGGTCGACTTCGCCGGTGACGGCGAATGGCGCGGGCACCGCATCGACCCACGCCACCGACTGCTGGGCGGGATCGATCGGCACGAGCAACAGCACGCCGGCGCACAACACGGCCAGCACGGCCAGCACGGCGAGAACAGTGGGCGACGCGGGATTCGGCGCGGGGCGCCGGTCGGGAAGGCTGTAGCGTTCTTTCATGATTTGTTCCTCGACGTTCGAAGCGCCTGCAAGCCGCAGTGCGTATCGGCATCTTGGGTAACGAACCCGGCCCGCACATCCTCCAGAGTATCGAAACGCTTTTCCGCTTAGGATGCTCTGCATAAATCGGCCGAGAACTTGCTTATTCGGATGAGTCGAT
>CAXSGM010000090.1:0-5788 GCA_964236915.1 uncultured Rhizobacter sp. | reverse complement strand
ATGCCGTTCCTGCCCGGCGATTCGCTGCTCTTCGTCGTCGGCGCGCTGGCGGGCGCGGGCTTGATGAACTTCTGGCTCGTCGTCGTGCTGCTGAGCGCGGCCGCGATTCTCGGCAACCAGAGCAACTACGCCATCGGCCGCGCCCTCGGGTCGCGCGTGTTCCGCTGGGAGCAATCGCGCTTCTTCAACCGGCGCGCCTTCGACCAGGCGCACGCGTTCTACGAGCGCTGGGGCGGTGCGACGCTCGTCGCCGCGCGCTTCATGCCCTTCCTGCGCACCTTCGCACCTTTCGTCGCCGGCGTGGCGCAGATGTCGCGCGCCCGCTTCACGCTCTTCGACGTGAGCGGCGGCGTGCTCTGGGTCGGTGGCGTCACGACGGCGGGCTACCTGTTCGGCAACATCCCGTGGATCAAGGAGCACCTCGACAAGATCATCTGGGCGGCGATCCTGATTCCCGGAGTCGTCGTTCTGCTTGGCTCGTGGCGCGCCCGGTTCAAGGGGCGGATCCCGGCGTAGCGGGGCGGCAGCGGCTCTCGATCGCCAACGCCCGTCGCAGCTCCGCGGCGCAGTGTGCGACCGCCTCGCGCGCATCGTCGAGCACCTTGCCCATCGGCACGAAGCCGTGGATCTGGCCGTCGACGCAGGCGTGCTCGACGCGGTTGCCGGCGTGCCGGAGCGCCGCGGCGTAGGCCTGGCCTTCGTCGCGCAGCGGGTCGTAGCCCGCGGTCAGGACGAAGGCCGGCGGCAGCCGGCTCAGGTCGCTCGCGAGGAGCGGCGAGGCGCGCCAGTCTTCCACGTCGGCCGGCCCGCGCAGGTAGTGGCCGCAGTAGTAGTCCATCGTCTCGCGGGTCAGCAGGTAGCCGGTGCCGTTCTGGGTGTGCGAGGGGCTGGTTCGGTGCTGGTCGGTCGCCGGGTAGATCAGCAGCTGGAACGCGATCGGCAGATCGCCGCTGTCGCGCGCCGCGATCGCGACCACCGCGGCGAGGTTGCCGCCGGCGCTGTCGCCGCCGACCGCCAGACGGCCGGCATCGAAGCTCAGTCGGGCCGCATGCGCGTGCACCCAGCGCGTCGCGGCGATCGCGTCGTCGACCGCCGCGGGAAAAGGGTGCTCGGGCGCGAGCCGGTAGTCGACCGCCACGACCGCGCAATCCGCGGCATTCGCCAGCTCGCGGCACAGGGTGTCGTGGGTGTCGAGGTCGCCGATCACCCAGCCGCCGCCGTGGAAATACACGAGCACCGGCAACACCGCGTCGGCATGGCTGCCGAGCGGGCGATAGGCGCGCAGCGCGATCGTGCCGTTCGGCCCGGTCGCCTCCAGGTTCGCGACCTGCGCGACCGCCGGCGGCGCGGGCTGCGTCACGCCGCGTCGGTCCCGATAGGCGGCGCGCGCTTCGGCGACCGACAGCGTGTGCATCGGCGGGATGCCGCGTTCCTCGATCAGGTCGAGCAGGGCACGGGCTTGGGGGTGCAGCGGCATGGCGAGCGGCCTCGGTGACGGGGTGCGGCAACGACTGGCGAGAGCCGCCGGGCGGTGCCGCGGAGGATAGGTCGGTCGAAAAGGAAAGACCTTCCTCAGAGCTGCCGCGAGCGCGCCAGCGGCGGGTTCTTCGCGAAATAGCGCTGGATACCGACGCCGAGGGCCTCGACGAGGCGCGCCTGGTACTCCGGGTCGCGCAGCTTCGCTTCTTCTTCCGGATTCGAGATGAACGCCGATTCAACCAGGATCGATGGGATCTCCGGCGCCTTCAGCACCGCAAAGCCGGCCTGCTCGACGCTCCCCTTGTGCAGCTGGCCGATCCGCCCGATCTCGCCGAGCACCGCGTCGCCGAGCTTCATGCTGTCGCGGATCTGCGCCGTGGTGCTCATGTCGGCCATCGCGCGCAGCACGCTCGGGTCGCGGGCCGCGGCATTCACCCCGCCGACTGCGTCCGCGGCGTTCTCGCGCTGCGCCATCCAGCGCGCCGCGGCACTCGTCGCGCCGCCGTGGCTGAGGGCGAACACCGAGGCGCCGCGCGCCTGCGGGGTGATGAAGGCATCGGCATGGATCGAGACGAACAGATCCGCCTGGACGCGCTGGGCTTTCTTGACGCGCTCGTGCAGCGGCACGAAGAAGTCGGAATCGCGGGTCAAAAAGGCGCGCATGTTCGGCAGCGCGTTGACGCGGTCGCGCAGCTGCAGCGCGATCTGCAGAACCACGTCTTTCTCGTGCAGGCCGGTCGCACCGCTCGCGCCGGGGTCTTCGCCGCCGTGGCCGGGGTCGATCGCGATCACGATCAAGCGGTCGATGCGGCTCTGGAGCGCCGGCGGCAGGGACGTGCCGGCGGTGGCGGGCCGGCCCACGCCGGCCGGCTGCGGCGCCGGCGTTGCCAGGACGACCGGCGGCGTGCCGGACGAACCGGCCACCGGCGCGCGTGCCGACGCGATCGCGCTCCCATCGCGCTCCGCCGCGCCCGCCGATGCCGCCCCCCCGGGCGCCTTCGCCAGCGGCGGCAGCGCGCGCGGCCGGTCGACCTGGCCGATGAACTCGCCGAGCGCGTCGCGCACCTCCTGCGCCGCCTGCTGCTCGGCACTCGCCTTGTCGCGGATCAGCGCGAGCAGCGGGTCGCGTTCGCGGGTCGGGTAGAGATCGAAGACCAGCCGGTTGCGGTAGGCGGCGACCGGCGCCAGCGTAAAAAGCTGCGGCGCGGTCGGCTGCTTCAGGTCGATGACGATCCGCACCACGCGCGGCTGGTTCTGGCCGGCGCGCAGCCCGGCGATGAACGGATCGTCGGGGCGGATCTTGCCGACCAGCTCGCGCAGGGCCGGCGTCAGCTCCAGGCCGTCGATGTCGATCACCAGCCGGTCGGGGTTGTCGGCCACAAAGTGACGCGCTTCGAGCGGCGCGTCGGATTCGATCGTGACCCGGGTGTAGTCGGCGGCCGGCCAGACGCGCACGCCGACCACGCTCGCGCCGAACGCAAGCTCGCGGGCCCCGAGCAGCAGCGCCGTGGCACCGATCGCCTGCAGCGCCGCGCGGCGGCCGGGCGCGGCGCGGCGCTGCAGGCTCACCGGGCGTCTCCCTTCCCCGCAGCAGCGGACGGGCCCGACCCGAGCGGCGACCCGACCAGCTCGGCGCCGAGGGCGGTGCCGGCTTCGAAGCGCACCTCGCGCGCCGCGTCGCCCACCGGCTCGATCCGGATGCGCAGGTCGGCATCGGGCAACAGCCCCTCGGCCTTCTCGGGCCATTCGACGACCTTGAGCCCCGGATTCGCGAAGATCTCGCGGAAGCCCGCGTCTTCCCACTCCTGCGGGTCGTCGAAGCGGTAGAAATCGAAGTGCCAGCCGTCGGCGGCAACGCCGTGCTGCACGATGCGGTACGGCTCCATCAACGCGTAGGTCGGGCTTTTGATGCGACCGACGACGCCGAGCGCCTGCAACAGGTGGCGCGCGAAACTCGTCTTGCCGGCGCCGAGCGGGCCGTGCAGCTCGATGGAAGCCGAAAGCAGCCCGGGCCGCTCGGCGAGCGCCGCAGCCGAGGCGGCGCAGGCGGCGGTGTCGGGCCAGCGCTCGAAGCGCGTTTCTAGAATCGCCAAATGTCGGACGCCTCGCTGTCGAACGGTCATGGCGACGAACCGGCGCCCGTGGCGCGGCTGCGACGGTTCGTCACCCTCCTTCACGAGGAAGCCGCCCGCCTCGGATTTTCCCAGATCGGCATCGCCGATGTCGATCTCTCGGAAGCCGAGCCCGGTCTGCTGCGCTGGCTGGAAAACGGTTTCCATGGCCAGTTGGACTACATGGCGGTGCACGGCGCGTTGCGGGCGCGTCCGGCCGAGCTGGTGCCGGGCACGCTGCGGGTCATCACCGCCCGGCTCGATTACCTACCGCGCGCCACGCCCGACGGCTGGCGCGAAGCGGAACTTGCGCGGCTCGCGCGACCCGGCGAGGCCGTCGTCTCGGTCTACGCCCGAGGCCGTGACTACCACAAGGTCGCGCGCGGCCGGCTGCGCCAACTGGCCGATCGGCTCGCGGCGGAGGTCGGTCCCTTCGGCCACCGCGTCTTCACCGATTCGGCACCGGTGCTCGAGGTGGAACTCGCGACGCGCAGCGGGCTGGGCTGGCGCGGCAAGCACACGCTGGCGCTGGCGCGCGACGCCGGCTCGATGTTCTTCCTCGGCGAAATCTTCGTCGACCTGCCGCTGCCGACGACCTCTCCTGCCGCGCCGGCCTGCGGCAGCTGCCAAGCCTGCCTCGCCGCCTGCCCGACCGGCGCGATCGTCGCGCCGTACCGGCTCGACGCGCGCCGCTGCATCTCCTACTGGACGATCGAGGCGCCCGGCGCGATCCCGCTCGAGTTCCGGCCGGCGATCGGCAACCGCATCTACGGCTGCGACGATTGCCAGCTCGTCTGCCCCTGGAACAAGTTCGCGCGGCGCAGCCCGTTGCGCGATTTCGACGCCCGCGCGCCGCTTACGGCCCCGACCTTGCTCGAGCTCTGGGCCTGGCGCGAAGCCGATTTTCTGCGGCTGACCGAAGGCTCGGCGATCCGCCGGATCGGCCACGAGCGCTGGCGCCGCAACCTCGCGGTGGCGCTCGGCAACGCCTTGCGTGCCGCGCCCGCGGCGGCCACCCGCAGCGCGCTCGCCGACGCGCGGGCCGCGGCGAGCCCGCTGGTGCGCGAACACATCGACTGGGCCCTGGCGGCGAACTGAGCGCCGCCGAGCATGGCGCGCCGCGGATGCGGGCCGGCCGCCGACGGGCGGACGCTCAGCGGCCGAGCGCCCGGCGGCGCCACAGCGCGACGCCGCCGAGGCCGAGCGCGAGCAGTGCGGCGTTCGCTGGCTCGGGAATCGCCGCCACGCTCGGCGCGAAGGTGTAGCCGATGTTGTCGACCCCGACCCAGTCGTTGAAGTCGCCCGGGGTGACGACCACGCTCGTGATCCCGGTGCCGGTCAACGACAGGGTGAACTGGCCGGTTGTCGCGCCGGTCACGCTGCCGACGAGCGCATTGCCGGCGTACGCGTAGAGGTGCACGTCTTCGTACGAGCCGACCCCCGCGAAATCGGCGCTGAAGCTCGTGATCGGCCGGCTGAACGAGGCCCGGAAGCTCGCATCGCCGTTCTCGTCGAGCCAGCCGGCGAACGAATGCAGCACATTGCCGCCGACCAGGCCCGGCGTGCCGAGGCTGCCGACGTCCGAGCCGGACGCTGCGACGATCGTCATGTCGGTGTTCGTGGCCCAGGTCTCGGCACCGTACAGCGAAGGGCTCGGCCCTGAATACGCGTTGGCGGCGAACGTGACGCCGTAGGCCGCGTACTGCGCCTGCAGCTTGCTGCCGGCGACCAGGCCACCGATCGGGTCGCCCGCGTCGAAGGTGAGCCGGTAGCTTTGCGCGCCGGCGTCGGTGACTGCCAGAAGTGCCGCGATGGCAAGGGCCGCATGGTGCACGGCAGCGATCGTTTTCATGGGGTTTCCTGGGTGAAGCGCCGCGCGGGCGTCGGACCGGCTGAGCCGGGTCCACTAGACTGAAAGGCGGGGTCCGGTCCGGCCCGATGTTGGAGCAACTTTCATGCAACGCAGACCCCTCATCCTCGCCGGCGCCGCCGCTGCGCTCGCCGGAGCGGCCGGCACGTCGCGCGCCCAGCAGGCGTACCCGAACCGCGCGGTGCGGCTCGTCGTACCGTTCGCGCCCGGCGGCACGACCGACATCGTCGCCCGCGTGCTCGCGGAGAAGATCGCCGGGCCGTTCGGCCAGCAGATGATCGTCGAGAACAAGGCCGGCGGCGGCGGCATCCTCGGCGCGACCGACACC
>CAXSGM010000089.1:0-5939 GCA_964236915.1 uncultured Rhizobacter sp. | reverse complement strand
CCAACGCCGCCGGCCAGACGCCGACCGACGCCTACGCCGCGGCCATCGCCACCATCGGCGTGCGGGTGCAGGCCGGCAAGACCGCGACGGCCCTCTCCGGCGCCGCCGCGAGTGCCGCCGAAACCGCGCGCGCCGACCGCGCCGGCGTCAACCTCGACGAGGAAGCCGCCCGCCTGATCCAGTACCAGCAGAGCTACCAGGCGGCGGCGAAGATCCTGCAGGTCGCCCAGCAGATCTTCGACACGATGCTGCACATGGGCGCGGGCTGACCGGACATCAACGCAAGTCAACGAAAGCCGCGCCGATGCACCTGAGCACTGCCAACCACTACGCCGCCGCGGTCGATCAGCTGATGGACCGGCAGTCGAAGCTGGCCGATACGCAGAACCAGATGACGAGCGGCAAGCGCGTCAACCGCTCGAGCGACGATCCCTCGGCCGCTGCCCGCTCGGAACGCGCGCAGGCCGCCGAAGCGCGCGCGGTCGCGACGCAGCGCGCGGTCGACGCGAGCAACAACGCGCTGACGCTGGTCGAGGGCGGGCTCGGCGATGCCGCCGGGCTGCTCCAGGAGGCGCGCGACGCCGTCGTCGCCGCCGGCAACGCCAGCTACGGCGACAGCGAACGTGCCGGAATCGCCGCGCAACTCGCGGGCATCCGCCAGCAGCTGCTCGGCGTCGCCAACCGCGCCGATGGTGCCGGCAACTACCTCTTCGGCGGCCAGAGCGCGAGCCAGGCGCCGTTCAGCGACCGGCCCGGCGGGGTCCAGTTTCAGGGCACCCCGGGCGCCTCGCAATCGGCCACCTCCGACAACTTGCCGCTGAGCATCGACGGCGGCATCGCGTGGCTGAGCGGCCGCACCGGCAACGGCTCGTTCGCGACGCGCGCCGTCACGGCGAACGGCAGCGCCTGGATCGATTCAGGCAAAGTGATCGATCCCTCGGCGCTGACCGGCGCGACCTACAGCGTGCAGTTCAGCGTCGCCGGTGGCGCGACCAGTTATTCGATCCTGAAGAACGGCGCGGCCACCGCGCAGGCGAACGTCGCGTTCAAGTCGGGCGATTCGGTGCAGATCGACGGAATGTCGGCCGTGATCAGCGGCGCCCCGGCGAATGGCGACGCCTTCGAGCTGGCGCCGTCGACCGCGACGCTCTCGGTCTTCGACACGCTCGACAAGGCGATCGCCGACCTCGCGACGCCGAACCGCAGCGACGGCCAACGGGCGCAGAGCAACAACACGAATCTCGCCAACCTCGACGCGGCAACCGGCCAACTCGCGAGCGCTCGGAGCCAGGTCGGCGCCACGTTGAAGCGGGTCGAGACGATCACCGACCGGCTCGCCGGCCTGAAGCTGTCGAGTCGGACCGAGCAGTCGAACGCCGAGGATCTCGACATGACCGAAGCGATCTCGAGTTTCGCCAACCAGCAGACCGGGTACGAGGCGGCACTGAAGGCATACTCGATGGTCCAGCGGCTTTCGCTATTCAACTACCTCGGATCGTGACCGCGCGAGCGACCTTCCGACCGGCGCGACGCTTGTGACCGACGTCTCGAACAGCATCCTGGGCCAGGTCGCGCTCGGCTACTCGCCGTTCATCGACAAGAAGCGCGCGGTGATCGCGACGCGGCTCACCGTGTTTCCGCTTCGGCCAGACGCGCCGATCGACGCCGCCCAACTGCTGCACGAGGTCGGCAACGTCTGGCCCGCGACCGGCGCCCGTGCGTCGCTGAACATCGCCGGTGAACGCCTGCTGCTGGATCTGCTGCGGGCCGAGCCGTCGGCCAACCTGATGGTCGAGGTGCCGGCGTTCATGGCGGCCGACCCGGCCAACACCGAGGCGCTGATGGCGCTGCACGCGCGCGGCAGCACGCTTTTGCTGAAGGGCCGGCCGCTCTCGGAGTTGCCGCGCGCGGTGCTGCCGTGCTTTCGCTACTCAATCATCGACGTCGGCGAGGAGCGCCGCACCGCCGAGGACGACGGCGCCTACCGCGAGCTGCGCACGATCCCGCACGTGCAGGCCGGCGTGCAGACCATCTCCGAGATGGAAGCGGCGTTCGCGCGCGGCGCCGAGGCGGTGCTCGGCTGGCCCCTCGAAGCGCTCGAGGAAATCCAGGCCGACGCCGGCTCGGCGGCGCCGCGACCGACCGACACCCAGGCTTTGCAGGCAATCGTCGAGCTGATCCGGCTCATCGACCAGGAGGCGCCGATCGACGCGATCGAGCCGCAGCTCAAGCGCGACCCGGCGCTCGCGTTCAAGCTCCTGCGCTACATCAACTCGCCGGCGTTCGGCCTGCGCGTCGAGATTTCGTCGTTTCGCCACGCCGTGCTGATGCTGGGCTACCAGCGCCTGAAGCGGTGGCTGGCGCTGCTGCTGGCGACCGCCGCCAACGACACCCGGCTGCGGCCGGCGATGTTCGCGGCGGTGCGCCGCGGGCTGTTCCTCGAGGAGCTGGTGCGCGACGGCGGCGACGAGGAGCTGCGCAGCGAGCTCTTCATCTGCGGCGTCTTTTCGCTGCTCGACCGGATGTTCCGTCAGCCGTTCCCGAAACTGCTCGAATCGATTCCCGTGCCCGAACGCGTGCGCCATGCGCTCGCCGATGGCACCGGTCCGTTCGTGCCGTACCTCCAGCTGGCGCGGGCGATCGAAGCCGGAGCGCTGTACGAGTTTCGGGAAGCGGCCGACCGGCTGCTGCTCAGCATCACCGAAATCAATCGCGCCGAGCTGCGCGCCCTGATGGCGGCGGCCGAGCTGGAGTGAGCGCGAGCGGCGTAAAGCGGCGCTTCGGGGCAGGCTGGTTCGAACGCCGGGCCGCTGCGCCGGCCACGGGCCCGGCGCCGGAGGGCTGGTCGCCGACCTCTGGCTGGCGCGAATTCTTCGACCTTCTGAGCGAGGCGATCGTCGTGCTGGCGGCCGATGGTCGCGTGCGGTTCGCCAACACCGAGGCGCTGCGCCTCGTGCCCCAGTGCGCGGCCGGCGCGTCGATCGCCGAGATCCGGGGCGGGATCGGCAAGGCGGCGAGCGACTGGCTCGGTGCGGCGCTCGCCGTCCAGGCGTCGTCGGATACGTCACCGTCGCCGTCGTCGAAGCTCGGGCCGCCGCCCGATGCGCGGCTCGCCGACGGTCGCACCGCACGGCTCGACTGGCGGCGGCTCGACGGCGCGCGGTCGGTGCTCCGGCTGGTGCCCGAGGCGGTCGCGGTTTCGCCACCCGCCGCGGCCGCCATCGACCGGGCCTTGCCGTTGAAGCCGACGCTCGAGTCGCTCGATTTCCTCTGGGACTCGCCGTTTCCGACCACCTTGCAGGGTGCCGACTTCCGGTTGATCGACGTGAATCCGGCGTTCGTCGCGCTGATCGGGCACCCGCGCGAGGCGTTGATCGGTCGCGACCCGAACGACTTTCGGCCGCCGCGCGATCGCGCCCGCTCCGAGACGCGGCGGCGGGTGGCGAGCCGTGCCGCACCCGCGCCGGCGCTGGCGACCGAAGGCAGCCTGATCGACGCCGGCGGCCGCGAGCGGCGGTTTCGCATCGCCCGGCGCTTATTGCGCGACGAGCACGGCCGCATCTATCACCTCGGCCTCCTGCAGGACACGACCGCCGAGCACTCGGCCCGCGAACGCGCCGACCGGTCGCTGCGCGAGCTCGACGACTGGTTCGAGCTCAGTCCGGCGGGCATGGTGCTGTTCGACGAGCACGGCGTGCTGCTGCGCCACAACGCCGCGCTCGCGGAGCTCACCGGGGCGCCGCCGTCGACGCTCGCCGAGGCCGATGCCGGCCTGGCCGGCCTGCTCGGCTGGGACGCCGCCACCGGCATGCCAGCGCTCGATCCGGCAGCGCCGCCGCTGGTGCGCCACGCCACCGTGGCGCTTCCCGGGGGCCAGCGGCGGGCGTTGCGCGCGGTGCTCCGCTGCTACCGCACCGCCGGCGGCCAGCGCCGGACGATGGCGGTCGTCGAGGACCACAGTGCCGAGGAGGCGAGTGAGCTGGCGCAGGTGCAGATCGGTGCGCTCATGGATGCGGCCGGCGTCGGTCTCGCGACGTTTCAGGAATCGTCGGGCTGGATGCGGCTCAACCCGGGGCATGCGGCCGACAGCGGTGCGGCGCGGGCCTCGGCGCTGCAAAGCATCGGCCGCGACCTCGTCGTTCCCGAGTCGATCGCCGAATTCGAAGTTCTGCAGGCAGCGCTCCGCGACGCCCGGCGGGCCCAGGTGCGCTACGCGATCCGCCATCCCGAGCTCGGCCTGCGCTGGCTCCTGACCCGCGTCGAGCCGGCGACGCTCGCCTCCGGCACCCGCACCACCTCGGTCGTGACGCTCGACATCACCGAGCAGCACGAGACCCAGCAGCGCACCGAGCAACTGCTGCGCGAGCTCGGGATGATTCTGGAGAGCACGGCCGCCGGCATCGCCTACCTGCGCGACGGCGTGCTGGTGCGCTGCAACCGGCGCTTCGAGACGATGCTCGGCTTCATCGCCGGTTCGGCCGAAGGTCGGCCGATCGACGCGATCTTCGCCGAAGTCGCGCCCGCCGCCGATCTGGCGGCGGCGGCGCGCCGGCAACTCGCCGCCGAAGGTGTGTTCGAGGCGGAGATTGAAGCGACCCGCGACCGCGGCGCCGGCGCCGAGCCGCGCTGGTACTCGCTGTCGCTGCGCGGCGAGGGCGACGTGCAGCGGGTCGGCGAGGCGGTCGCGGTCCTGACCGACATCTCGCGCCTGAAAGCCCAGCAGCGCGAGTTCGAGGTGCTCGCGCGCGACCGCGAGCTGATGTTCAGCTTCACCGACGTCGGCGTGGCGATGGTGCGCGACGGCCGCATCCAGCGCGCGAACGAAGCGCTGGCGCGGCTGACCGGCCAGGAGGTCGACCGGCTCGCGGGCCAGCCGCATGGACTGCTCTTCGACCAGGAGCCCGAGCACGCCCGAATCACGGCGATCGCGCAGGCCAGCCTCGCGGAGCACGGCCAGTGGAGCGGCGAGCGGCAGCTTCGCGCGCGCGATGGGCGCACGCGCTGGGTGCAGGTCACCAAGCGCCTGCTGGTGCCCGACGATGTCGCGGCCGGGATGATCGTCTCCTACGTCGATGTCGACGCGCGGCACCGGGCGGTCCGGGCGATCGCCCAGCAGGCGGAGCGCACCCGCGCGATCCTCGACTCGGCGCTGGTCGGCATCGTGACCGTCGGCGTCGACGGCATCGAATGGATGAACCGCTCGGCCCGACGCATGTTCGGCGGCGAGTTCGAGGAGTTCGCCGGGCAGCCGATTGCAACCGTGGCGACGCCCGAGCCCGACCATCCGTTTCGCCGCGACCGCGTGCACGAACCCGTCGTCGACGGCCGGCCCGAGACCTTCGAGTGCCGGCTGCGGGCCCGCGACGGTCGCGACTTCTGGGTGGTGGGCAATGTCGTCGCGACCGGTGCCGAGGCCGGCGCCGCGCAATGGACCTACGCCCTGCTCGACATCGAACAGCGCCGCGAGGCCGAGGCGCGCGTCGCCGCGGCACGCGCCCAGCTGCAACGCATCATCGAAGCCGCGCCGCTCGCGATCACGCTTCGCGATGCGTCGACGCTGGCGCTGCTGCAGGTCAACGACGTGGCGGCGCGGAGCCTCTCGGCGGCCCCGGCGCAGCTGGTCGGCCGCACGCCGGAGGAGCTCTATTCGCCGCAACGTGCAGCGCTCCGGCGCGCCGACATGGTGGCCGCGCTCGCCTCGCCCGAGCCGTTGCGGTGCGAATACCGTATCGAGGCGCACGGCGCGGCCCAGATCTGGGACGTGCGCTACCTGCCGCTGGCAGTAAGGCCGGGCGCGCCGCCCGATCAGTTGCTGCTTGTCGCCACCGACGTCACCGAGCAGCGCGCCACGCAGGAGGCGCGCTTCGAGGCCGAAATCGCGCAACGCGAGATGCTGGTGAAGGAAGTGCACCACCGCATCAAGAACAACCTCCAGGGCG
>CAXSGM010000088.1:0-5993 GCA_964236915.1 uncultured Rhizobacter sp. | reverse complement strand
GCGATCACCGCCGGGTTGCGCGGGTCGTCCTCCGGGATGCCGGCTTCGACCTTGCCGACGAGATCCGCGCCGACGTCGGCGCCCTTGGTGAAGATGCCGCCGCCGAGCCGCGCGAAGATCGAGATCAGCGAGGCACCGAAGGCAAAACCGAGCATCGGCTTCAAAACCGGCGCCAGCGCCGTCGCGTCGGCCGGGGCGGCGCGCAACAGCACCATGAAGAAGATCGAGACGCCGAGCAGGCCGAGCCCGACGACCAGCATCCCGGTGATCGCGCCGCCCTTGAAGGCCACGTCGAGCGCCGGGCCGATGCCGCGGGTGGCGGCCTGGGCGGTGCGCACGTTCGCTTTCACCGAGACGTTCATCCCGATGAAGCCGCAGGCACCGGAAAGTACCGCACCCAGCACGAAGCCGACGGCGGTCGCCAGGCCGATGAAGAAGCCGATCAGGATGGCGAGCACCACGCCGACGATCGCGATCGTTCGGTACTGCCGCGCGAGGTAGGCCGCCGCGCCTTGCTGAATCGCCGCCGAAATCTCCTGCATGCGGGCGTTGCCGGCCGGCTGCGCGAGGATCCAGCTGCGCTGCACGAAGCCGTAGACGACCGCGGCGATCCCGCAGGCCAACGTGAACCAGAGCGCCATCGAGGTGGTGGTCAAAAGGTTTCCTTCATGGTGAGCGAGAGGGGCGATGTTCGCCGATGTGGCGACGAAACGTGATGGATGACCCGCTCGGCGCAGCGGGCGGTCCGGGCCGCGGGATGCTGCCAGCGTTCGGTCCGCATCTAAAATCCGTGTTTCCCCGCGGACCACCCGGAAGCCCCCATGAGCCTGCACAACGTGACGCCCGGCGCCAAGGCGCCCGAGCAGTTCAACGTGATCATCGAGATCCCGATGAACGCCGACCCGATCAAGTACGAGGTGGACAAGGAAAGCGGAGCACTGTTCGTCGATCGGTTCATGACGACGGCGATGCACTATCCCTGCAATTACGGCTACGTGCCGCGGACGCTTTCCGACGATGGCGACCCGGTCGACGTGCTCGTCATCACCCCGTTCCCGCTCTCGCCCGGCGTCGTCGTGACCTGCCGGCCGATCGGCGTCCTGAAGATGGAAGACGAAGCCGGCGGCGACAGCAAGCTGCTCGCGGTGCCGATCGACAAGGTATTGCCGATCTACACCCACTGGCAAAAGCCCGAGGACATCAACCAGATGCGCCTGAAGGCGATCCAGCACTTCTTCGAGCACTACAAGGATCTCGAAGCCGGCAAATGGGTCAAGGTGCGGGGCTGGGAAGGCCCGGAATCGGCCAAACAGGAGATCACGGTCGGCATGGAGGCTTACCAGCGCAACGCCGGCTGACGCGGCGAGCGCCGGACGCCGGGAACAAAACCGGCGGCGCACGGATCGGAGGGCGGGCAGCAGCTTTGCTGCCTCTCGCCGCCGTTCCAGTCGCCGTCCGCCGGGCGTGACAGCTGCAGGCGGCGGTCACCGGATACCGCCATGCTCCGCTCCCCCCGTTCCTCCGCCTTCGCCGCGCTTTTGCTGAGCGCCGGCCTCGCCACGGCGGCCGCACCGCTTGCGCCGCTCCCCGGCGGCCTGCGCCCCGTCGCCTCGGTCGAAGGCATCGACGAATACCGGCTGCCGAACGGCCTGCAGGTGCTGCTGGTTCCGGACGATGCCAAGCCGACGACGACCGTCAACCTGACCTACCGCGTCGGCTCGCGCCAGGAAAGCTACGGCGAGACCGGCATGGCGCACCTCCTCGAGCACCTCGAGTTCAAGGGCTCGCCCCAGCACCCGGATCCGAAAGCCGAGCTTTCGCGCCGTGGCATGGCGTTCAACGGCACGACGAGCTTCGACCGCACCAACTACTTCGCGAGCTTCGCCGCGAACGACGCCAACCTGAAGTGGTACCTCGGCTGGGAAGCCGACGCGATGACGCACAGCTTCATCGCCCGAAAAGACCTCGACGCCGAGATGACCGTGGTTCGCAACGAGCTCGAATCGGGCGAGAACAGCCCGGCGCGCATCCTGAGCCAGCGAACCTTCGCGCTGATGTTCGACTGGCACAACTACGGCCATCCGACGATCGGCGCGCGTTCCGACGTCGAAAACGTCGACATCCCGAACCTGCAGGCCTTCTATCGCCGCTACTACCAGCCCGACAACGCCACGCTGATCGTCGCCGGCAAATTCGACCCGCAAAAGACGCTCGGCTGGATCGCCGCGGCCTTCGGACCGATCCCGAAACCGACCCGCGTGCTGCCGAAGCTCTACACCGCCGAACCGGTGCAGGACGGCGAGCGCAGCGTGGTGCTGCGGCGCGTCGGCGGCGTGCCGCTGGTGCAGGCGGCCTACCACGTGCCGGCCGCCGCCGCGCCGGATTTCGCCGCGGTCGACCTGCTGAGCATGATCCTCGGCGATACGCCTTCGGGCCGGCTCTACAAGGGCCTCATCCAGAAGCAGCTGGCCTCGGGTGTCTATGCCTATGCGTACGATCTCGCCGATCCCGGCGTGCTGATCGCCGGGGCGCAGCTCGCGCCCGGGCAGGACGTCGACAAGGCGCGCGCCGAGCTGCTTGGCGCGCTCGAATCGATCGCGCGTGAGCCGATCAGCGCCGAGGAACTGGCGCGCGCCAAGACACAGTGGCTGAACGACTGGGAGCAGGCGTTCGCGAACCCCGAGAAGATCGGCATCGCGCTCTCCGGGCCGATCGCGCTCGGCGACTGGCGGCTCTTCTTCCTGATGCGCGACCGCGTCCGCGCGGCGCAGCTCGCCGACGTGCAGCGCGCCGCGAACCAGTACCTGCTGCCGTCCAACCGCACGCTCGCCACCTACCTGCCGAGCGAGCAACCCGCGCGGGCGCCGATGCTCGCGGCGGTCGATGTCGCGCATGAAATGCAGGCGTTCAAGCCGCAGCCGGCGGCGGCCCGCGTCGCCGCCTTCGACGCCACGCCGGCCAACATCCAGGCGCAAACCCAGACATCCGCCGTCGGCGGCGTGAAGGTCGCGCTTCTACCCAAGCCGAGCCGCGGCGAGGCCGTCTCGGCGGTGCTGACGCTGCAGTTCGGCGACGAAAGCTCGCTTGCCGGGCATAACACCACGGCGCAGGCCGTCGCCGCGCTGCTCGACAAGGGCACCGTCGACGCCGACGGCAAAGCGGCGCTCGACCGCCAGCAGATCCGCGACCGGCTCGACGCGCTCAAGACCGAGCTCTCGATTGCGGCCGCGCCCGGCCGGGTGACCGTCGCGCTGCAGTCGCGCCGCGACACGCTGCCCGCCGCACTCGCGCTGATCGGCCAGATGCTGCGCCATCCGGCCTTCCCCGAAGATGCCTTCGTGCAGTGGCAGCGCGGCGTCGAATCGGCGATCGAGCAGCAGCGCAAGGACCCGGCGGCGCTCGCTCGCAACACGCTCGACCGACTCGCCAACCCGTACCCGCCCGGCGACGTGCGCCATCGGGCGAGCTTCGACGAGCAGGCCGCCGACGTGCGCGGCCTGACGCTGCCGCAATTGCGCGACTTCCAGGCCCGCTTCTACGGCGCCGCACGCGGCGAATTCGCCGCGGTCGGCGCGATGGACCCGGCGCAGGTGCGCGACGCGCTCGCTGCGGCGCTCGCCGGCTGGCAACCCGGCGCGCCTTACACGCGGATCGCGCAGCCGCTCGTCGCCGTCCAGCCGACGCAACTGACGCTGCCGGTCGCCGACAAGCCGAACGCGGTGCTGCTCGCGCGCCTCGCGCTTCCCATCGACGATTCCGATCCCGACTACCCGGCGCTGCTCGTCGGCAACGAGCTGATCGGCAGCGGCTCGAGCTCGCGGCTCTGGCAACGCATCCGCGAAAAGGAAGGGCTTTCGTATGGCGTCGGCAGCGCGATCGACTGGGCGACCCGCGACCGGAATTCGACCTGGCGCGCCTCGGCGATCTTCGCGCCCCAGAACCGGGCCAAGGTCGAAGCGGGCTTCCGCGAGGAGATCGCCCGGGCGTTGAAAGACGGCTTCGACGCGAAGGAGGTGGAGGCGGCCAAGGTGAGCCTGCTGAACGCCCGGCAGCTGGGCCGCGCGCAGGACGCCGGGCTGGCGTTCGCGCTCGCCAACAACCTCGAACTCGGACGAACCTTCGCGCGTTCCGCCGAGGTCGATGCCGCGATCCGGCAGTTGACGCCGGAGCAGGTCGGGGCGGCGCTTCGCAAATACCTGACGCCGGATCGTTTCCTCACCGTCGTCGCGGGCAGCTTCGGGGGCTGAAAGCGGGCGAGGGTGAGGTGTCGGCGGGCGGTCCTGGCCGCAAGCCGCCGGGCAGGCACGCCGACCGAAGCTCGACGCTGGTCGAGGTCGAGGGCCCGGCCCGGCGTTTCTCAAATACAAAGTCGAAGTCGACGCAGCGGCGCGACATTGATCCGTCGCCGATCGCTGGTGCAGGCGCCGATCGCCCAGGCCATGGAGAATCGCCCGCCAGCGATCGCCGTGAACCGATCCATCTAGGACCCGCATGTCCACGCTGCTCAACGCCCTGGTGAAGACCATCCGCCATGAGGCCGACGGCATCGTCAGCATTGAACTGCTGCCTGCCGGGGACGCGGCGTTCCCGCCGTTCGAGGCCGGCTCGCACATCGATCTGCACCTGCCGAACGGCATGATCCGCAATTACTCGCTCCTCAACGCCGGCGACGAGCGCGGCCGCTACGTGATCGGCGTGCTGCAGGACCGTACGAGCCGCGGCGGCTCGAAATACGTGCATGAGCAGCTGCGCGTCGGCGCCACGGTGCCGATCACGCCGCCGCGCAACAACTTCCCGTTGCACGAGGATGCGCCGCGCAGCGTGCTCGTCGCCGGCGGCATCGGCGTCACGCCCATCCTGGCGATGGCGCGGCGGCTCGCGGTGCTTGGCCGCCCGTTCGAGCTGCTCTACCTTGCGCGCTCGCGCCGCAGCGCCGCTTTTCTCGATCAGATCGAAGCCTTCGGCGACCGCGTCGTCCTGCATTTCGACGACGAGCAGGGCGCCCCGGCCGATCTCAAGTCGCTGCTCGCGGCGCGCCGCGCCGCCGGCACCCACTACTACGCCTGCGGCCCGGCGCCCCTGCTCGACGCGTTCGAGCGCGAATGCGCCGCGCTCGGCTACACCGACGCCCACGTCGAGCGCTTTGCCGCGCTCGAAATCAACGCCGCACCGGAAGCCAAGACCAGCTACGTCGCCGTCTGCGAAAAGTCGGGCAAGACTTTCACGATCACACCCGACAAGTCGCTGCTCGACACGCTGCTCGACGGCGGCATCCAGGCCGACTACAGCTGCCTCGAAGGCGTGTGCGGCACCTGCGAGACCCGGGTCATCGAAGGCGAGCCGGATCACCGCGATTCGGTGCTGAGCGCCTCCGAGAAAGCGTCGAACCAGACGATGATGATCTGCGTCTCGGGCTGCAAGAGCGAGCGGTTGGTGCTCGATATCTGAGCCCGCTGCCTGCCGCTCAGTAGTGATACCGGAGCTGCGCCAGCAGCAGCGCATCGCCCTCGATTCTGTAGACCATCCGGTGCTCGTCGGTGATGCGCCGCGACCAGAATCCCGCCAGCGCATGCTTCAGCGGCTCTGGTTTGCCGATGCCAGCCAAAGGGTCGCGCTGGACTTCCAGAATCAGCTTGTTGATCCGTTCGACGATCCGCTTGTCCTGCTTCTGCCAGTACAGATAGTCCTCCCAGGCTGCATCCGCAAAGATCAACCTCACTCCGGCAGGCGGCGCTCGACGCCTTGACCGGCGCCGAGCTGGGCCGCGGCCGCCAAGAGACGGCGGGCGTTGGCAGGGCTTCGGAGCAGGTAGGCGGTTTCCTCCAAAGCCTTGAAATCCGCGAGCGACAGCATCACGACGGATTGCTCCCCGTTGCGCGTGATGATCAGCGCTTCATGGTCGTCGCAGACGCGGTCCATCGTGCTCGCGAGGTTGGCGCGGGCGGAAGAGTAGGTGATGGCATCCATGGTGTCGGCCCGTTTGTACATGTACA
>CAXSGM010000087.1:0-6297 GCA_964236915.1 uncultured Rhizobacter sp. | reverse complement strand
CGCTGGCCGCCAAGGCGGCGCTGCGCGACATCGGCCGGGTGCTCGGCATGGGCTATGGCCACGTCGATTCGATCGCCAAGCTGATTCCCGCGCCGCCCGGCAAGCACGTGACGCTCGCCAAGGTGCCGGCGACGCCCGACCCCGGCACGATCTACGCGCGGAAGGAAGCGCCCGAGCTCGAACAGCGCGAAGCCGCCGAGGAAGAAGTCGCCGAGCTGCTCGCGCTCGCGACGCGGGTCGAGGGCATCACGCGCAACGTCGGCATGCACGCCGGCGGCGTCCTGATCGCGCCCGGCAAGATCACCGACTTCTGCCCGCTCTACCTCCAACCCGGCAGCGACAGCGCGGTGAGCCAGTTCGACAAGGACGACGTGGAGGCGATCGGCCTCGTGAAGTTCGACTTCCTCGGCCTGGCGACGCTGACGATCCTCGAGCTCGCCAAGGATTTCATCCGAGCCCGCCGGCCCCAGCTCGCTGACTTCGACTACGACCGGCTGCCGCTCGACGATCCGAAGGTCTACCGGCTGTTCTCCGAAGGCCGCACTGAATCGGTGTTCCAGTTCGAATCGGCCGGCATGCAGCGGATGCTGAAGGACGCGAAGCCGACGCGCATCGAAGACCTGTTCGCGCTGAACGCGATGTTCCGGCCCGGGCCGATGGAGAACATCCCGAGCTTTTGCGCGCGAAAGCACGGCAAGGAGGCGGTGAGCTATCCGCACCCGCTGCTCGAGACGGTGCTCGGCGAGACCTACGGCGTGATGGTCTACCAGGAGCAGGTGATGCAGGCGGCGCAGGTGCTGGGCGGCTACTCGCTCGGCGGCGCCGACTTGCTGCGCCGCGCGATGGGCAAGAAAAAGCCCGAGGAGATGGCCAAGCACCGCGCCATCTTCCGCGCCGGTGCGGCCAAGAAGGAGATCGACCCGCAGACCGCCGACGAGGTTTTCGATCTGATGGAGAAGTTCGCGGGCTACGGCTTCAACAAGTCGCATGCTGCCGCGTACTCGCTACTGGCCTATCACACCGCCTGGATCAAGGTGCACTGCACGGCCGAGTTCTTCGCCGCCAACATGACGGTGGAGATGGACGACACCGACAAGCTGCGCGTGCTGCTGCATGATGCCCGGGCGTTCGGCGTCGAGATTCAGGCACCCGACGTGAACCGCGGCGTGCACCGTTTCGAGCCTGTCACCGACACCGCCGTGCAGTACGGCCTCGGTGCGATCAAGGGCACGGGGCAGGGCGCGATCGAGGCGATCGTCGCGGCGCGCGCCGGCCGCGGCGGGGGCGCGGCCGGGCCGACGGCGGGGCCGTTCACGAGCCTGTTCGACTTCTGCGCGCGCGTCGACCGTCAGCGCATCAACAAGCGCGTCGTCGAGGCGCTCGTCAAGGCGGGGGCCTTCGATCGGCTGCACCCGGATCGGGCCGCCCTGCTGGCGAGCGTCGGCCTGGCGCTCGAATGGGCCGACACGCAGGCGGCGCATGCTGGGCAGGGCGGCCTGTTCGACTTCGGCGACGCCGGCGAGGCGGCCGACATGCACGGCGCGAGCACCCGCGAGCCGGCCTTGGTCGTCGCACCGCCTTGGGGCGTGAAGGAGCAGCTCACGCAGGAGAAGGGCGCGCTCGGCTTCTTTCTCTCCGGCCATCTGTTCGACCAGAGCGGCTCCGAGGTCCGCCGCTTCGTCAAGCGCCGGATCGCCGATCTGCTCGACAGCCGCGAGGTGCAGCTGCTGGCCGGCATCGTCACCGAGCTGCGCATCGTCAATGGCCAGCGCGGGCGCGTCGCGATCTTCAAGCTCGACGACAAGAGCGAGGCCATCGAGGCGGTCGCGAACGAAGACCTGCTGAACGCCAACCGCGAGCTCTTCAAGGACGACGAGCTGCTCGTCGTGCAGGGCAAGATCCAGCCCGATCGCTTCTCGGGTGGCGTGCGCCTCAACATCGGCGCCGTGTGGGACCTGCCGACCGCGCGCTGCCGCTTCGGCAAGTACCTTCGCGTCGCGGTCAACGGCAGCGTGCCGCCGGTGGCCGAGGTGCTGCGCGACCACCCCTCGCGCTGCCTCGCGACCGAGCATGGCGATCTGCCGCAGGGCCTGACCGTGCGGCTCGAACTGCACCGCGAAGCCGCGACCGGCGAGCTCGATCTGGGCGAAGCCGCGCGCTTCTACCCGACCGATGACGCGCTCGCCCGCTGGAGCGCCGCGGCGCAGCGCGGCGAGGCGGTCGTGGTGTACGAATAGGAGAGTTGCGGTGCCGCCAGCTCCGATCTTGCACATCGAGCTCGACGACCTGTCGCGCCCCGACATTCATGCGTTGCTCGCCGAGCACCTGCGCAGCATGCATTTGCTTTCACCGCCGGAAAGCGTTCACGCCCTGGATCTGGACGGATTGCGCAGGCCCGATGTCACTTTCTGGTCGGCTCGGGACGGGCCGCTTTTGCTCGGCTGCGGCGCCCTGCGCGAGCTGGATTCGACGCACGCCGAGATCAAGTCGATGCGCGCGCCTGAGAAGCTCCGCCGCCGCGGCGCTGGCCGGGCGATCGTGACGCATTTGATCGACGCCGCGAGGCGCCGCGGCTACGAGCGGTTGAGCTTGGAGACCGGGGCCGGCGAAGCCTTCGTCCCGGCTCAGCGGCTTTACGAAAGCTTTGGTTTCAGGCGCTGCGGGCCGTTCGCGGACTACGCCCTAGATCCGCACAGCGTGTTCATGTCGATGCGACTGTGAGCTTGCCGACCGCGGACCCCGTGTCGGGTCCGCGATCGTGAAGCGCCCGCCCCGCGCGCCCGAAGTGCGGCGGCCAAGGGCGGAGCGCGCTTACTTCTTCGCAAGTTCGGTGCGCGGCGCCTTCGCCGCCTTGGCGGACGACTTGGCCGCCATGGTGGTGTCGCCGCCGGCATAGGCCTGCCCGTTGACCGTCAGGCCCTGGGTCGAGAACTTCGCGGAGGTCTTGTCGCGCACGCCCTTGACGCGTGACTGCAGGTCGCTCCAGTCCTTGAACGCGCCGGTCTTGCGGGCGTCGAGGATCTTGGTGGACATCGAAGGGCCGATGCCTTTGACGCTTTCGAGCTCGGCCTGGCTGGCCTTGTTGATGTCGACCGCGGCCGAGGCGGCTGCGGAGAGAATTGCGAACAGCGCGGCGGCGATAAGGGTACGAACCGGTTTCATGGATGCTCCGAAAGGTGAACGGCCGTGCAAGGTCGCAGGCCTGCAGCAGTGTCTCGATCGGAGCGGTTCGCGACCATCACCATCGCAGGTTCCCCCGTCGAGGCGAACCCGCCCGTCGGGGTGAGCGGCGCGACGGGCCGACCGCATGCGGCCGGCCGCGTGCCTTCGCCGCGTGCCGTCGGCCGCGTGCTTCGGATCAGCGTGCGGCGCTGGCGGTCGGGGCGGTCGGGGCGGTGCCCGGCTGCTTGGCGGCTCGCGTTTGGCGGGCCTCGGCGACGGCAGCGGCTTTTTGCGCCTTCTTCTCCTCGCGGGCGGCGCGGGCCGCTGCCTTGCGCTCGGCGGCGCTCGGCGGGGCGGACGCGGCGGCGGTGCCCGCTGCCGGCGTCGCCATCGGCGCCGGCGAAGGCGCAGTCGCCGCCGCAGGCCCGGTCCTGGGCGGAGGCGGGGTTGCGGCCGTCGTGGTCGTCGTCGTCGCTGTCGGCGGCGTCTTGGCGCGCGTGGTGCCGGCGGCCGCAGGCGCACCGCTGAACGGTGCGCCGTTGACAGTAAGACCCGCCGCCGAGAAGGTCGCGGCGTTTTTCTCGCCCACCCCCTTGACGCGGGTCACGAGGTCCTGCCAGTCCTTGAACGCCCCCTTGGCCCGTTCCGAGACGATCCGGCCGGCGATGCCCGGCCCAATGCCCTTGATGCCGTCGAGATCGGCCGGGGTTGCGTTGTTGACGTCGACCGCGGCGAACGCCACGGCAGCGAAGAGGGCGAGCATTGCAGCGGTCGCGCTGCGCAGGAGTCGAAGCATCACGGCAAATTCCTGGAGTGGCGGAGTCTGGGATGCTAAGCCGCTCCAGCCGCTCGAGCCGCTCCAGCCGCTCGAGCCGGCCGGCCGCGGATGCCGAGCTGCGTCAGGCGTCTCCCTGGCGTGCCAGCCACGCGACGTAGGCGCCGACACCGCGGGCGACATCGGCGAAGCGGTGCTCGCAACCCGTGCCGCGCAACGCGTTCAGGTCGGCTTCGGTGTACGACTGGTACTTGCCGACCAGCGCATCGGGGAACGGGATGTACTCGACGAGGCCGTCGTCGACCAGCTGGCCGAGGGTCAGCGGCGCGGCGCCGTCGGTGGCTGCGCGCGTCGCGTTCACCGCGGCGACCGCGACATCGTTGAAGGGCTGCGCCCGGCCGGTGCCGAGGTTGAAGATGCCGCTTTTGTCGGGATGCTCGAGGAACCAGAGGTTGACCGCGACCACGTCGTCGACGAAGACGAAATCGCGCCGCTGCTCGCCGGGCCCGTAGCCGCCGTACTCGCCGAACAGCCGCACCTTGCCGTTCTCGCGGAACTGGTTGAAATGATGAAACGCGACCGACGCCATCCGCCCCTTGTGCTGCTCGCGCGGGCCGTAGACGTTGAAATAACGAAACCCCACGACCTGCGTCGTCGCAGTGGGCAGCATCCGCCGCACGACGTTGTCGAACAAGAGCTTCGAGTAGCCGTAGACGTTCAACGGCCGCTCGAACTCGGGCGCCTCGCGGAAGGTCGCGCTGCCGCCGTAGGTCGCGGCGGACGAGGCGTAGAGCAGCCGCGTGCCCTGGGCCTGGCAGGCGTCGAGCAGGTTCTTCGAGCACCGGTAGTTGGTGTCGAGCATGTAGCGGCCGTCGTGCTCCATGGTGTCGGAGCACGCGCCCTCGTGGAACACCGCATCGACCCGGCCGAACTCGCCGCGGGCGAAGCGGGCGTAGAAGTCGCTGCGGTCGAAGTAGTCGGCGATCCTGGTGCCGAGGAGGTTGCGGTACTTCGGCCCGTCGGTCAGGTCGTCGACCGCGATCACGTCGTCGATGCCGATCGCGTTCAGCGCGTGGAGGAGGTTCGATCCGATCATCCCGGCGGCGCCGGTCACGACGACTTTCATGCGAAGAGTTCCTCATAGGTGACCGACGCGGTGCCGAACTTGCCGACGACGATGCCGCCGGCGCGGTTGGCGATCGGCATGGCGTCGCGCAGCGTCAGGCCGGCGCCGAGCATGACGGCGAGGGTCGCGATCACGGTGTCGCCGGCGCCGGTCACGTCGAACACCTCGCGTGCCTGCGCCGGGACGTGGGCAATGCCCTCGGCATCGAAGAGCGACATGCCGTCTTCGGAGCGGGTCAGCAGCACCGCATCCAGCCGATTCGTCGTGCGCAGCGCCTCGGCGCGGGCGTCGAGGTCGGCTTCGTTGGCCCAGGCGCCGATCACCTGCGCCAGTTCGGCGCGGTTCGGCGTGATCACCGTGGCGCCGGCGTAGCGGCCGTAATCGCTGCCTTTCGGGTCGATCAGCACCGGTTTGGCGTGGCGGCGGGCCAGCTCGATCATCCGCGGGATATGCGTCAGGCCGCCCTTGCCGTAGTCCGAGAACAGCACCGCGTCGTGCTCGGGCAGCACGCGTTCGAAGTCGGCCAGCATTCCGGTCAGCACCTCGTGCTCGGGCTGGTTTTCGAAATCGATCCGGATCAGCTGCTGCGAACGGCCGATCACCCGCAGTTTGACGATGGTGTAGAGCTTCGGATCGCTGCCAAGCAGCGCGGTGACGCCTTCGGCTTCGAGGAGGCGCCTGAGCCGGGTCGCCGGCTCGTCGGCGCCGACGACCGTCAGCAGCGTCGCCTGCGCCCCGAGCGTCTTGACGTTGAGCGCGACGTTCGCCGCGCCGCCGAGGCGCTCCTCCTCACGGCTCACCCGCACGACCGGCACCGGTGCCTCGGGCGAAATGCGGTCGACCGCACCGAACCAGTAGCGGTCGAGCATTGCATCGCCGACGACGAGCAGCCGCGCACGGGCGATCTGTTCGCGGGAAGGTGGGAACGCCATCACGCTTGATCCTCCAGCCGCACGGGCGGGTAACTGTCCCAGGTCAGGCAACCGGGGCACTGCCAGAAATAGTGTTCGGCCTCGAAGCCGCAGGCTGCGCAACGGTAGCGCCGCAGCGGCCGGGCAGCACGTTCCAGCGCCACGCCGAGCGCCTGCGCTTCGCCAGGATCGGACGTCGGCTCGACGGCGACCATCGCCCGCGCCGCCGAAAGGGTCGGATGGCGCCGGAGCTGCGCCAGGAGGCGGACGCGCCGGTTCGCCGGTTCGGGATCGAGCAGGTCGAGCGCCTCGAGCAAATCGCC
>CAXSGM010000086.1:0-6337 GCA_964236915.1 uncultured Rhizobacter sp. | reverse complement strand
TCTGCGAGGCCGGATCGAGCCCGGTGAAGAACTGCTTGCCGATGATCACGGCGAGCGTGCCGTAGAGGTAGAAGTCGTACCACTCGAACACGGTGCCGAGGCTCGAGGCGAAGATCACCTTGCGCTCGGCCGGTGTCATGGAGGTGGTCGAAGGACGCCCCCCAACAGGGTACGTGGTTGTTGCCGTTGCCATAGTGCAGAAGTCTCCTAGTGGAACAAGTGCGCGAACCGCCGAGCTGGGCAGAACGCGCGCGCCGCCGACTGTCGGCGACGCCTCTGACCGTGGGCTTACAGACTAGGGGGGTGAAACTCGGGATCAACCCTGAGAACTGCCGCCTGTTCGACGCAACGCCGGTCGCCGCTGATGGGCCGCCGCGCCGAAAGCGTGGCGCAATCAGCGCGTCGGTTCGCGGCCCGGACCGCGCATTCCGCCGCAGTCTCGATCGCCGTCCATCCCGCGGCGCGGCAGATCGGCCCAGACCGCCCGCTTGGCCGAATCGTCGAGCGCCGTCCAGGCTGCGATCTCGGCGAGCGTGCGGCGGCAGCCTTCGCAGCGGCCGGTCGCCGGGTCGATGCGGCAGATGCCGGTGCAGGGCGAGCCGACCTTCGCGGCGTCGATCGCCGTCACGCCGCCAGCACCACGTCTTCGACCGGCGCACCGGTGAGCGCCACGAGCTGATCGAACCCGAGCCGGAACACGCCGTTCGGATGGCCCGCCGCGGCCCAGATCGCGTCGAAGCGCGCCAGCTCGCCGTCGATCAACACGACCGGCGGATGGGCATGCGCCACCGGCGCGACGCCGCCGATCGTGAAGCCGGTCGCGGCCTTGACGAACGCCGCGTCGGCACGGCCGATGGGGCCGACGAGCGCCGCCACCTTGGCCTCGTCGACGCGCCGGTCGCCCGACGTGACGACCAGCACCGCGCGCCCATCGGCCATGCGACGAAAGATCACGCTTTTGGCGATCTGGCCGACCGCGACGCCGAGCGCCTCGGCCGCCTCGCGCGAGGTGCGGGCGGCGACGTCGAGGAAGCGCGGTGCATGCGGGTGGCCTCGCTCGACGAGCCAGGCGACGACCCGCCGGAACCCCTCGGGGCGATCGGCGGATGGAACGGGCGCGCCGGCGGCTCCGCTCATGCGACCGCGCCGCCCGCCAGCGCCGCGGTAGCGAACGCCCGCTTCTTCAGCCACGCGTTCCCGACCCGCGACACCGGTGCCCGGTCGAGCCGCTCCGAGATGAAAGCGACCGCATCGATCAGCCGCTCCATTGCGACGCCGGTTTCGATGCCGAGCCCGTCGAGCAGGAACAACACGTCCTCGGTGGCGACGTTGCCGGTCGCGCCCTTGGCGTACGGGCAACCGCCCAGACCCGCGATGCTCGCATCGAACACGTGCACGCCAACCTCCAGGCAGGCGTAGATGTTGGCGAGCGCCTGGCCGTAGGTGTCGTGGAAGTGGCCGCTGACCTCGTCGACCGGAAAATGCTTCAAGGCCCGCGCCATGGCCGCCTGCGTGCGCCTCGGCGTGCCGACGCCGATCGTGTCGGCGACACCGCAATGGTCGACGCCGATCGCCTTCATCAGCACGACGACCCGCTCGACCTCGTCCGGCGTCACCTCGCCCTGGTACGGGCAGCCGAGCGCGACTGAAATCGCGCAGCGCACCTTGATCGCCTGCGCATGCGCGGCCTCGACCACCGGCCGGAAGCGCTCGATGCTTTCCTCGATGCTGCAATTGATGTTGCGCTGGCTGAAGGCTTCGCTCGCGGCGCCGAAGACGACGATCTCGTCGGGTCGGCGCGCCGGGTCGGCGATCGCCGCTTCGAAGCCCTTCAGGTTCGGCGTCAGCACTGCGTAACGGACCGGGCGGCGCGCAGGCACCGTCGTCGGGGCGACCGGCCAGGCGTCGCCCGGGTTGGCGACGGCGTCCAGAGCGTCACGCCGGACACCCCGGGCGGCGCCGGCCGGACGCCGCCGCCGCACGCCGGCCATCACCTCGGCAGCGTCGGCCATCTGCGGCACCCACTTCGGGCTGACATAGCTCGTGACCTCGATCTCGGTCAACCCGGCGGACTCGAGCCGCTCGACGAGTTCGATCTTGGTGGCCGCGTCGACCGGCACCTTCTCATTCTGCAGACCGTCGCGCGGACCGACCTCGACCAACGTCACATGGGATGGCAGCATCGCGTTTTTCTCCATGGGATCGACGGGCCGATCCGACGTGCGGCAGAGAGCGATTCTCGGGCACGAGCTTGCGCGCCGTTGGTCCCCAAGGTTGATCGGGGGGTCGATGCGCACCGCGTGGCGGTTCGCCACGCGTGCCGCACAGACATCATCGCCCCGCCGCTTCCAGCCGCAACAACGCCGCGCCTTCGCCGACCTGGTCGCCGACCGCGTACAGCAGCTCGGCCACCGTGCCGTCGCGCGGCGCGACGATCGTGTGCTCCATCTTCATCGCCTCGAGCACCGCGAGCGGCTGGCCCTTCGTGACCGGCTCGCCGGCGCCGGCGAGAAAGGCGACGACCCGGCCGGGCATCGGCGCGGCGAGGCCACCGGCCGCGGCCTCCGGCGTTCGTGCGGCCGCCAGGATCTCGTCGACGCTCGTCGAACCGTCGGGGGCAAAAATGGCGAAGCGCCGGCCTCGGGGGCCTTGCGTGGCGTAGACCGAGAGCGCGGTCCGGTGTTCGCCGAGCGTGATGTCGAAGGCGCCGGCGCCGCTGGCTTCGCGGTTGCCGGCGTGGCTCCGATCGTTGCGGCGCTCCCAGACGAACGGCCAGCACTGGTCGCCGAGCGCGAGCGTCATGGCGCCGGCACGGCGTTCGACGACCACCCGGTGCACGGCGCCGCCGGCTTCGAGATCGAGCACGCGCAGCGCCGCGCCCGCGAGCCGCCAACCGCTGCGGCGCGACCATGGATCTTCCGTCTCGGTCGCCCGCTCGTCTGCCTGCAGGGACGCGACGACACCGGCTGCCGCCAGTTCGGGCGCCAGCGACGCAGCGCCGAACAGCGCAGCGCGCTCGCGCTCGATCAGCGCGGTATCGAGGTCGGCGCCGGCGAACGACTTGCTCCGCACCACCCGCCGCAGGAACGCGACGTTGCTGTGCAGGCCGACGATGTGCGTCGCCGCCAGCGCCGCATCGAGCCGGGCGAGCGCCTCGGCGCGGTCGGCGCCGTGGACGATCAGCTTGGCGAGCATCGGGTCGTAGTACGGCAGCACCGTGTCGCCCTGGCGCACGCCCGCGTCGAGCCGCACGCTGCCGCGCCGGAACTCGACCGCGTCGGGCGGCATCCTGAACGCATCGAGCCGGCCGGTGGCAGGCAGGAAGTCGGCCTCGGGGTTTTCCGCGCAAAGCCGCGCCTCGATCGCGTGGCCCGACATGCGCAGTTCGGATTGGGCCCGCGGCAGCCGCTCGCCGGTGGCGATCCGGAGTTGCCACTCGACCAGATCGAGGCCGGTGATCGCCTCGGTGACCGGGTGCTCGACCTGCAGCCGGGTGTTCATCTCCATGAAATAGAAGCGCAGATCGTTCGGATCGGCGCCGGCGCCCGCCGGCTCGGCGATGAATTCGACCGTGCCGGCGCCGACATAGCCGACCGCACGCGCGGCGGCGATGGCCGCGGCGCCCATCTCGTCCCGGCGCGCCTCGCTCAATCCCGGCGCCGGCGCTTCCTCGAGCACCTTCTGGTGGCGGCGCTGCACCGAGCAGTCGCGCTCGAACAGGTGCACGCAGCCGCCGTGCGCATCGGCGAACACCTGGATTTCGATGTGGCGCGGCCGGGTCAGGTAGCGTTCGATCAGCACCGCGGCGTCGCCGAAGCTGTTGGCCGCTTCGCGCTTGCACGCGGCCAGCGCCGCGCCGAAGCCGTCGGGCGTCGGCACGATCCGCATGCCCTTGCCGCCGCCGCCGGCGCTGGCCTTGATCAGCACCGGGTAGCCGATGCGGTCGGCTTCGCGGCGGAGAAGATCCGGGTCTTGGGCCGCGCCGTGGTAGCCGGGGACGAGCGGCACGCCGGCCGCGCCCATCAGCCGCTTGGCTTCGGCCTTCAGGCCCATCGCCCGGATCGCGGCAGGCGGCGGGCCGACGAAGACGATGCCGGCGTCGGCGCAAGCCTGGGCGAAGGCCGCGTTCTCGCTCAGGAAGCCGTAGCCGGGGTGGATCGCCTCGGCGCCAGTCGTGCGCGCCGCGTCGATCACGCGGTCGATGCGGAGATAGCTGTCGCGTGGCTCCGGGCCACCGAGGCGCACCGCCTCGTCGCAGGCAGCGACGTGCTTGGCGTTCGCATCGGCGTCGGAGTACACGCCGACGGTGCGAATGCCGAGCCGGCGCGCCGTCGCCGCGACCCGGCAGGCGATTTCACCGCGGTTGGCGATGAGGAGCTTGGTGAACATGGAGGTGACGGGTCAGCCCGGTGGCAGAGAGGGCTTCGACAAGCTCAGCCCGAACGGTTGCATAGCCGCCCCGCCAGGGGCCCGCGAAAGGGTCGGAAGAAGAGGGCTTCGACAAGCTCAGCCCGAACGGTTGCACAGCTACCAGCCTCCGGAACGTCGTACGGGTCGAGGTAGTTGCCATCCGTGGGAACGTTCCGACGGGCGACGTGGCGGCCAGCCGTGGGAACGTCTGGCAGGTGCGGTAGCCCGGACCCGTGCTCTGAAAGCAGCTACGGCCAAATTGGTCAAGAGCACTCGAACAGTCCCCCGGAAGCTCCCACTGGCGGAAGCCGGCGGAGCTCACGGCGCCCACACGACGTCGTCATCGACGGCGTACAAACGGCACGCCGCGCCGCGCCGACGGGCACAGGCTCCCAGAGCACGGCCGGGTGCCCAGTCGCCGGTCGCCCAGCCGGTGGCGCCGTCGGGGCCGATCGCGTAGGCGCGCGGGCGGGGCGATTCGAGGAAGCGGCGGTAGCTCGATTCGCGCTCGGCGGCGGACACCGGCACGCTGTCGGTCCGGTCGATCGCCGCATGGCCGCCCGGTGCCGAGTGCGAAACCAGCCCGGGGGTCGTGAAACCGAGGCCCGCGAGGTAGGTTTCGACGAACGGCACCCAGTGGTCCATGTCGAAATTCACGGCACCGTGGCCTTTTCCGCCCGCCGCCGCCAGCTGGTGAAACTCGGCCCTGGCGCCGCCGCCGGTCCACGCGGCGAACCAGCGCTTCGGGTTGTCGGGGCCCCAGTACTCGTCGTTCTCCCAATACAGCCACAGCATCGGCGCGACCGCCTCGGCCGCCTTCGAACCCCAGTACGACGCGATCCGTTCGGGCCGGCAGGGGCGGCCGGGTGAGTGCTCCGGATCGCCGCCGGTGCCGCCCGCGAAGTTGATGCCGCCGAGCAAGCCCGGCGGATGGCGCCAGACCGTCGCGACCGACGCCAGGCCGCCGACCGACTGCCCCGCGACGATCCAGCGCGAGGTGTCGACGTAGGGCAGGGTCTTGGCGTACGCGAGCGTCGCGAGCACCTGATCGGACGCGGCTTCGGCCTGCGGCTCCAGACGCGCCGAGGCGCAATTGCCGCCGGTCGACTCGGGATCGAAGTCGCCGTAGGTGTCGGCATAGCCCACGCGCGTCGGCAGCATCACGACGAAGCCCTTGGCGACGAAATATCGCGCCAGCGGCTCGAAGCGCTGGCGGCCCTGCCGCGCGCGCCGTTCGGACGGTGCGCGGCCGTGGTTCATGATGAGCAGCGGAAACGGCCCCGCGCCGTCGGGCCGGTACACCGTGACCGGGATGCGCCGCGCTTCGCGGCGGCCGTACAGGTCGGCGACCTGCACGTCGATCCAAGCCGTGTCCTCGTGCAGGTCGCGCGCCGGTTCGGCACCGGCCGGCGACGTGGCGACGCTGGCGGCCGGGCTCGACGCGATATTCGCCGAGGGTGCGGCGCCATCGTCGCCGGCCCACTGTGCGAACGCCATGGTCGCCAGCGCCGCCAAACCGAACACGGCCAGCCGGCTCGCGATCGGCCGCCGCGACCAGGGGCGGCGCAGTTTCATCGGGAAACCGGCGGCGCCGCGGGCCGGCCGAACCAGCCACCGACGCGGCGGGCGAAGCGCCGCAAAAAGCGTGCGAACACGATGATCGTCGCCAGCATCATGCCGAGCATGAGCGCCAGCGCGACGAAAAAGCCGATCGGGTGTTCCCACGACAGCCAGAGCGCCGTCGGCACCGCAGCATCGCCGAGCAGCGACATCGCGATGTTGGAGAACGGCTCCGGGGAGGCGTTCAGCGCGACGCGGGTCGTCGTCTTCGCGAGATGGCTGGTCGCGGCCAGCGTGCCGCCCATCAGCGCTGCCGCCAGCGTCCAGCTCGACGGATCGGCACCGAACACCGAGGCGGCGAGCGCCG
>CAXSGM010000085.1:0-6344 GCA_964236915.1 uncultured Rhizobacter sp. | reverse complement strand
TTGGCGGCGCCGAGCAGCATGGCGGTATGGCCATCGTGGCCGCAGGCGTGCATCCGGCCCGGAAACTTGCTGGCGTGGGCAAAGGTGTTCTTCTCGGTGATCGGCAGGGCGTCGATGTCGGCGCGCAGGCCCACCGCGCGGTCGCTGTTGCCGTTCTTCACGATGCCGATCACGCCGGTCTTGCCGAAGCCGCGGTGCACCGGAATGCCCCACCGCTCGAGCTGCTGCGCGATCAGGTCAGCGGTGCGCTCCTCCTTGAAGCAGAGCTCGGGATGGGCGTGCAGGTCGCGGCGCAGCGCGGCGATCGACGCCGCGTCGGCCAGGATGGATTCGATCATGCGCATGACGGCCTCTTGGCGGTTGGCCCGCGTCGCGTGGCGGGGCGGCGGTGACGCCGTGGTCAGTTCAGTCTAGCGTCGCCGCGTATCCAGGGCAGGCGCGAGGCCGGTGCAGCCGCTTGACGCCCGTCCAGCTGTGCCATAGTCGATCGACACAAGATCGCCACCAGTGGACCAGGGCATGACCGCAGTGCAGGACGCCACGATTCCCGCGAGCCCGCGTCCGGTCCGCGCCGTCTGCCCGCACGATTGCCCCGACACCTGTGCGATCCAGGTCACGGTCGACGCCGGCAGGGCGATCAGGATTCAGGCCGACCCCGATCACCCGCCGACCGCCGGCGCGCTTTGCACCAAGGTCTCGCGCTACCTCGAGCGCACCTATCACCCCGAGCGGCTGCTGCACCCGCTGAAGCGCGTCGGGCCGAAGGGCGCGGGCCGCTTCGTCAGAATAGGCTGGGACGAGGCGCTCGACGAGATCGCCGCGCGGCTGGGCGCGATCGCCGCGCGCGACGCGCAGGCGATCGTCCCGTACAGCTACTGCGGCACGATGGGGCTGATCCAGGGCGAGGCGATGGCCGGCCGCTTCTTCCACCGGCTCGGCGCCTCGCGGCTCGACCGCACGATCTGCGCGAGCGCCGGCACCGAGGCGCTGCAGGCGACCTACGGCGGCAAGGTCGGCATGCATGTCGGCTTCTTCGCCGAAGCCAAGTTGATCCTGATCTGGGGCAGCAACCCGATCACCTCGAGCGTGCACTTCTGGAGGCTCGCCCAGGAGGCCAAGCGGCACGGGGCCAAGCTGGTGTGCATCGACCCGCGGCGCACCGACACCGCCGACAAATGCCATGTGCACATCGCGCTTCGCCCCGGCACCGACGGCGCCCTCGCGCTCGGGCTGATGCATGAATTGATCGTGCACGACCGGCTCGATCATGACTACCTGGCGCGCCATGTCGACCGTGCCGGCTGGCCGAAACTGCGCGAGCGGGCGCTGCAGTGGCCGCCCGAGCGCGTCGCCGAGGTCTGCGGGATCGATGCCCACGCCGTCCGTGCGCTGGCGCACGCCTACGGCACGACCCGGCCGGCGGCGATCCGGCTCAACTACGGCATGCAGCGGGTGCGCGGCGGCGGCAACGCGGTGCGGCTCGTCGCGCTGTTGCCGGCGCTGGTCGGCGCCTGGCGCGATCGGGCCGGCGGCCTGCTGCTCTCGGCGTCGGGCTGGTTCGCCGGCTTTCGCGACGACGCCGCGCTGCAGCGCCCCGACCTGCTCGGCACGCGCCGGCCGCGCACGCTCAACATGTCGACGATCGGCGACGACCTGCTGCGCGACGCCGCGCCCGCCTTCGGCCCGAAGATCGAGGCGCTGATCGTCTACAACAGCAACCCGGTGGCGGTCGCGCCCGACTCGGCCATGGTGGTGCGCGGCTTCGCGCGCGACGATCTCTTCACCGTCGTGCTCGAACATTTTCAGACCGACACCGCCGATTTCGCCGACATCGTGCTGCCGGCGACGACCCAGCTCGAGCACCTCGACGTGCATACGAGCTACGGGCACACGCACGTGATGCGCAACGACCCGGCGATCGCGCCGCTCGGCGAATGCCGGCCGAACGCGCAGATCTTTCGCGATCTGGCGGCGCGGATGGGTTTCGACGATCCCTGCTTCGCCGACGACGACGCCGCGCTCGCGCGCAGCGCGTTCAGCCGGCGGGTCGACATGTCGGCCCTCGAAACGCAGGGCTGGTGGCCGCTGCCCCTGCCCGACGCGCCGTTCGCGGCCGGCGGCTTTCCGACCGTCGACGGCCGCTGCATCGTCGATTCGCCGCAGTTCGGCGTCCCCGATCACCTGCCGAACCACGAGTCGCCCGAGACCACGCCGGAACTTGCCGCGCGCTATCCGCTGGCGATGATCTCGCCGCCGGCGCGGAATTTTCTCAACTCGAGCTTCGTCAACGTGGCGAGCCTGCGCGACGCCGAGGGCGAACCGTGCCTCGAGCTGCATGCCGCCGACGCCGCGGCGCGCGGCATCGCCGACGGCCAGCGGGTGCGCGTCTTCAACGACCGCGGCAGCCACCTCTGCCGCGCCGCGGTGAACCGTCGAGCGCGTCCCGGCGTGGTCAACGGGCTCGGGGTCTGGTGGCGCAAGTTCGGTGTCGACGGCCGCAACGTCAACGAGCTCACGAGCCAGCGGCTGACCGACATCGGCCGGGCGCCGACCTTCTACGACTGCCTGGTCGAAGTGCAGGCCGTGGAGGGCGGTCCGGCGCGATGACCCGGCCTCGGCGGACGGCGACGCGGGCGGCGGCCAGGGCGGGCGGTGCGGTGGCGCTCGCGGCGCTCGCGGCGCTGCTCGGCGGCTGCAGCCCGCTCGGCTACTACGCGCAGTCGGTGTCCGGGCACCTCGGCATCGTGCGTGCGGCGCGGCCGGTGTCGGATTGGCTCGCCGACCCGGCCACGCCGGCGCCGCTGCGGGCGCGTCTCGAGCTCGCCCAGCGGATACGTGACTTCGCGGTCGTCGAACTGCATGAACCCGACAACGCCAGTTATCGGCGCTACGCCGACCTGCGGCGCGGCGCGGCGGTCTGGAACGTCGTCGCCGCGCCTGAACTGAGCCTCGAACTGCGCACTTGGTGCTTTCCGGTCGTCGGCTGCGTCGGCTACCGCGGTTACTTCGATCGCGCCGACGCCGCCGCGATGGCCGAGCGCCTGCGCGCCGACGGGCTCGACGTGGAGGTGTATGGCGTGCCCGCGTATTCGACGCTCGGGATGCTGCCCGGCCGGCTGTTCGCCGACCCTTTGCTCAACACCTTCATCGAGGTGCCCGAAGGCGAACTCGCGCGGCTGATCTTTCACGAATTGGCGCACCAGATTGCCTATGCCAAGGGCGACACGACCTTCAACGAATCGTTCGCCACCGCGGTCGAGCGGATCGGCGTGGCGCGCTGGCTCGACGAGCGCCCGCCGACCGACGCGGACTTGGACGCTCCGCGCCAGGAAGCGCATCAGGACGACCGGGGCGACGAGGCGCGAGCGCAAGATCAGCGCCGCGAGGCACGGAGGCACGATTTCCGCGCGCTGACGATGCGCTATCGCGACCAATTCGACGCGCTCTACCGGAGCCCCACGAGCGACGCCGCCAAGCGCCAGGGCAAGGCGGCGTTGCTGGCGGAGCTGCGCGCCGACTACACGGTGCTGAAGACGACCCGCTGGAACGGCTATGCCGGCTACGACCGCTGGTTCGCGGAGGCTAACAACGCATCCTTCGGCGTGCTCGCGGCCTACGAGCAGTGGGTGCCGGCGTTCGAGCGCCTGTTCACGCGGCTGGATGGCGACTTCCCGGCGTTCTATGCCGAAGTGCGCCGCCTCGCCGCCTTGCCGGTCGGCGAGCGGCACGCCGAGTTGCTCCGCTGAGCCGCCGCCGGCCATCGCGGCTTACCGGCCGCCCCCGAACGCCTACCCGAGCGACGCGATCAGATCGATGTAGTGCCGCATCCCGAGCTCGCGCGTCTGCCCGGCGCACGCGTGCCAGGCGTCCCATTTGGCACGCGCCACGAAATCGGTGAGCCCCGGGCGCTCGCCGGTCGCATCGCCGGCAGTCGCCTGTTTGTAGAGCCCGTAGATTTTCAGCAAGGTCGGGTTGTCGGGCTTCTCGGGCACGGCCTTCGAATCCCGGACCGCCTGCTCGAACTCGGACGAAAGATCGGACATGGTTCCCCCGCTTGGCAACGACGCGCCGATCGTAGAAGCTTCGGGCCGAGCATTCCGTGGATTGGCCATTGTCGGAGGCGTGATGAGCCCCTCGAACCCCGGACTTCCCATCTTGATCGCGGGCGGCGGTATCGGCGGCCTGGCCGCCGCGCTCGCCCTGACGCGCCTCGGCCTCGCGGTCGAGGTGCTGGAGCAGGCCAGCGAGCTCGGCGAGATCGGCGCCGGCATGCAGCTCGGTCCGAACGCCTTCGGCGCGCTCGACGCGCTCGGCGTCGGCGAATCCGCGCGGCGCCGGGCCGTCTACACCGACGAAATGGTGATGCACGATGCGCTCGACGAAACGCTCGTCGGCCGCATCCCGACCGGAGAAGCGTTCCGCCGGCGCTTCGGCAACCCCTACGCCGTGATCCACCGTGCCGATGTGCACGCCACCCTTCTGGAGGCCGCCAAGGCCTCGGACAGGATCGGCGTCCGCACCTCGACCAGTGTGCAGCGCATCGAGCAGAGCGACGCCGGCGTGACGGTGCACGACGCGAATGGCCGCACGCACCACGGTGCGGCGCTGATCGGCGCCGACGGCGTCAAATCGGCGGTGCGGCGCCAATACGTCGGCGACGCGGCGCGGGTCTCGGGCCACGTCGTCTACCGCGCGGTCGTCGACCGGAGCGACTTCCCGGCCGATCTGCGCTGGAACGCCGCGAGCATCTGGGTCGGACCGAACTGCCACCTGGTGCATTACCCGCTGCGCGGCGGCGAGCAGTACAACGTGGTCGTCACCTTCCACAGCCGCGAAGCCGAGGAGTGGAGCGTGCGCACCGGCAGCCGCGACGAGGTTCGAAGCTATTTCGACGGCATCTGCCCGCGGGCGCGCCAGCTGATCGAGCTGCCGAGGGACTGGAAGCGCTGGGCCACCGCCGACCGCGAGCCGATCGGGCAGTGGAGCTTCGGCCGGGCCACGCTGCTCGGCGACGCCGCGCATCCGACGCTGCAGTACCTCGCGCAGGGCGCGTGCATGGCGCTCGAGGACGCGGTGACACTCGGCGCGGCGCTGCGGGCGCACGGCGGCGACATTGCGAGCGCGTTCGATCGCTACCAGCGCTCGCGTATCGCCCGCACCGCGCGCGTCGTGCTGTCGGCGCGCGAGATGGGCCGCATCTTCCATGCCCGCGGGGTCGAACGGCTGGTTCGCAACGATCTGTGGAAGGGGCGCACGCCGGAGCGCTTCTACGATGCGATGGAATGGCTCTACGGCTGGAGCGCGGAGACTGCGCTGTGCGACATGGGAGACCCTCGATGAGCGAGCTCGGACGACTCGAAGACCTGCCCGCCGACTACCGCGAGGCGCTGACGCGGCAGAACCTCGTGCCGCTCTGGCCGAGCCTTCGCGCGATGCTGCCGCCCGACGCGCCGCAGCCGCGAACCCGCACCACGCACTGGTCGTACGCGGCGCTCCGGCCTTTGCTGATGAAGGCCGGCGAGCTGACGCCGATCGAGAAGGCCGAACGCCGCGTGCTGGTGCTCGCCAACCCCGGCCACGGTCTCGAGAAAATGCAGGCCAGCGCCGCGATCTACCTCGGCATGCAGCTGCTGCTGCCGGGCGAATGGGCGTCGTCGCACCGCCACACGCCGAACGCGGTGCGCATGGTGATCGAAGGCGAGGGCGCGTGGAGCACCGTCGAGGGCGAGAAGTGCCCGATGCGGCGCGGCGACCTGATCCTCACGCCGACCGGCCTGTGGCACGAGCACGGCCACGACGGCACGGAACCGGTCGTCTGGCTGGATGTGCTCGACCTGCCGCTCGTCTACTACCTCGAAGCGAGCTACCACGTCGAAGGCGGCCGCCAGCGCCTGCTCCCCGGGCAAGGCGACCGCGGCTACGCCCGCGGCGGGCTGGTGCCGACGCGGGTCTTCCAGAGCAGCGAGGGCGCTGCGCGCGCCTACCCGATGCTGCGCTACCCCTGGGACGACACCCGTGCCGCGCTCGAGGCGCTCGCCGCGGACCGCCCCGAACTCGAGGCGGTGCAGCTCAGCTACGTCAATCCCGAAACCGGCCGCGACGCCGAGAACATCCTGGGTTTCCATGCCCTCCTGCTGCGCCCGGGGCAGACCGTGAGCCTGCCGGCGCGCAGCCCGGCGAGCGTGTTCCACGTGATCGAGGGCGGCGCCGAAGTGAGGGTCGACGATCAGCGCTTCGGCCTGGCGGTGGCCGATACCTGTTGCGTGCCCGGCTACCGGGCCATCACGCTGGTCAATGCTTCGAACCAGGCGCCGAGCTTTCTTTTCGTCGCCGACGAGACGCCG
>CAXSGM010000084.1:0-6706 GCA_964236915.1 uncultured Rhizobacter sp. | reverse complement strand
CTCGAGATCGACATCGAGGCCGCCGACGACGAGGAGCTGAATTCGATCTTCCGCTGCGCGCACTCGGTCAAGGGCGGGGCGGCGACCTTCGGCTTCGGCGACGTCGCCGAGCTGACGCATCAGATGGAGACGCTGCTCGACAAGCTGCGCCGCCACGAGCTGACGCCGACCGCGCCGATGGTCGACGTGCTGCTGCAGTCGGGCGACGCGCTGCGCGCGCAGCTCGCCCGGCATCAGGGCGCGGGCGGCGAAATCGTCGACACGGCCGAGCTGCTGGTGCGCATCCGCGCCATGGCCGAGGGCAAAGCGCCGACGGCCCCGACCCCGGCGACGATTGGAACTGAGACCGCGACCTCGACGTCGAACGCCGGCGCCGCGGCAGCTGCCGCCATGACCACGAACACCGCGAACACCGTGGCGGCGCCGCACGAGGCGGCCTCGGCGACCTCGGGGCAGGCCCGCGCGCTCGAACTCCGGGTCGGCCCGCTCAAAGATACCGCGCAAGCCGACAACCTCGTCGAGCTCTTCAAGGAGATCACCGACCTCGGCACGATCCAGCCGATCGACGGCGGCCAGGCGATCGACGGCATCCGGCGCTTCATGGTGGTCACGACCAGCAGCGACAACGACCTGCTCGATCTGTTCACCTTCCACGTCGCTCGCGAGGAGGTGGCGCTGCTGCCGCTGAGCGCCGGCTACGGCTTCTATCCCGACGCGCCGGGCGCACCGCCGGCCGCGACGCTCGCCGAACCCGATCCGGGCTACGGCTTCTTCGACAACGCGCCGGGGACGCCGTCGGCGGGAAACGGGGCGCCCTCGGAAGCGACCGCGGCCCTCGCCGAAGCCGCCGCCGAGTCGCGTGCCGAACCCGCCAAAGGTGCGGCCAAAAGCGGCCGCGGCGAGAAAGCGCCGGCCGGCGCGCTCGAATCGTCGACCCTGCGCGTCTCGGTGGAAAAGGTCGACCAGCTGATCAACCTGGTCGGCGAGTTGGTCATCACGCAGGCGATGCTTGCGCAAAACAGCAAGCAGATCGACCCGGCGCTCTACCAGCAGCTCGCCGCCGGCCTTGCCGACCTGGATCGCAACACGCGCGATCTGCAGGAATCGGTGATGTCGATCCGGATGATTCCGATGTCGATGGTCTTCAGCCGCTTTCCGCGGATGCTGCGCGATCTGGCGACCAAGCTCGGCAAGAAGGTCGAGTTCGTCACCCAGGGCGAGGCGACCGAGCTCGACAAGGGGCTGGTCGAAAAGATCACCGACCCGCTGACCCACCTCATCCGCAACAGCTGCGACCACGGCATCGAGATGCCAGCCGACCGGCTCGCCAAGGGCAAGGCCGAGGCCGGCACGATCACACTCTCGGCCTCGCACCAGGGCGGCTCGATCCTGATCGAGGTGCGCGACGATGGTCGCGGTCTTTCGCGTGAGAAGCTCTTGAAGAAAGCCCGCGAGCGCGGCATCGACGCGCCCGATTCGATGAGCGATGGCGATGTCTGGAGCCTGATCTTCGCGCCCGGCTTCTCGACCGCCGACGAGGTGACCGATGTCTCCGGCCGCGGCGTCGGCATGGACGTCGTGAAGAAGAACATCGCCGCGCTCGGCGGCTCGGTCGAGATCGACTCGGCCGAGGGCTACGGGATGAGCGTCAAGGTGCGGCTGCCGTTGACGCTGGCGATCATGGACGGCATGTCGGTCGGCGTCGGCGACGAGGTCTACATCCTGCCGCTGTCGTCGGTGATCGAGTCGTTCCAGGTGCAGCCGGAATCGGTCCGGACGATCGGCGGCTCGGGCCGCGTGATCGAGGTGCGCGACGAGTTCATGCCGGTGCTCGACCTCGAGCAGGTCTTCCACGTGCCGCGCTTCGATGTCGAGCAAGTCGCCGGAATCATCGTCGTCGCCGAAGCCGAAGGTGGCCGCGTGGCGCTGCTCGTCGACCAGCTGCTCGGCCAGCAGCAGGTCGTGGTGAAGAACCTCGAAGCCAACTACCGCCGCGTCAACGACATCTCGGGCGCCACGATCATGGGCGACGGCCGCGTCGCGCTGATCCTCGATGTCGGCAGCCTGGTGCGTCGCGCCCGGCACTGACACCACGACCCGCCGCATCTGCACCCGACTTCCACCATGAAGCTCAACGATCTGAAGATCGGAACGCGCCTGAATCTGGGCTTTGCCATGGTGCTGGCCCTGATGTTGGTGATCTCGGGCTTCACCTATCTGCGTCTGCTGCAAACCCAGGCCGGCATCGATTCGTCGCAAGGCCTGGACGGCCGTGTCACTGCCGCCACCGAGTGGCTCGGCGCGAGTCGGCTCAACATGGCGCGCGTGCTGGCCATCGCCAAATCGGATGCCCACCCCGAAGTGGCGTCCTACTTCGAGCCGCTGATCGCCGAAACGACCCGGAAAATCAGCGATCTGCAAAAAGAACTGCAAGCCGGGACCGCCACCGACGGGGGGTCTGCCTTGATGGCGGACATCACCCGAAAGCGCAATCTTTTCGTCGCGGCACGCCAGGACGTGCTCGCCGCGCTGCACGCCCGCAACAAGGAACTCGCGACGGGCTTGATCGGCACGAAGCTGATGCCGGCCTCGGAAAGCTACCTTGCCGCGATTGCCGAATTCAAGCGCCATACCGAGGAACTCGTCGCCAGGAACGCGGGAATCACCGCCGATGACATCCGCAGCGCCAAGCTGATTTTGTGGGTGCTCACCACCGCGGGCGTCGGGCTCGGTCTTGCGGTCGCCTTCGCGATGAAGCGCTCGGTGATGCTGCCGCTGCAGACCGCGGCGGCGGCGACCCGCACCATCGCCGGGAGCGACCTGTCGCAGGCCATTCCCGCGGGCGGCGCCGACGAGCTGGGCGATCTGTTGCGCGGCCTCGGCGCGATGCAGGGAACCTTGCGCGAACTCGTCACGGAAGTTCGCGACTCGACTGACAGCATCGGCACCGTCAGCTCGGAGATCGCGAGCGGCAACCGCGATCTGTCGTCGCGCACCGAGCAGGCCGCATCCAACCTGCAGCAAACCGCTTCATCGATGGAGCAGCTCACCGGCACCGTTCGACAAAGCGCGGATTCGGCGCGCCAGGCCAACCAGCTCGCGACCTCGGCCGCCCAGGTCGCCGCGCGCGGCGGCCAGGTGGTGGCTCGGGTCGTCTCGACCATGAACGACATCAATGCCAGTTCGCAAAAGATTGCCGACATCATCGGTGTAATCGACGGCATCGCTTTCCAAACCAACATCTTGGCGCTGAACGCCGCGGTCGAAGCGGCGCGAGCCGGCGAACAGGGCCGCGGTTTCGCCGTCGTGGCCGGTGAAGTGCGTTCGCTCGCCCAGCGCAGCGCCGAAGCGGCCAAGGAGATCAAGAGCCTGATCGGCGCATCCGTCGAAAAGGTCGAGGGCGGCTCGCGCCTGGTCGCCGACGCCGGCCAGACGATGAACGAGATCGTCAGCTCGGTGCAGCGCGTCTCCGACATGATCGGCGAGATCACGACCGCGTCCAAGGAACAGGGCGACGGCATTCACCGGATCAACGGCTCGGTGAACCATCTCGACCAGATGACCCAGAAGAACGCCTCGCTCGTCGAACAGTCGGCCGCCGCGGCGGACAGTCTGAAGGCGCATGCCGGCCGGCTCGCGAGCGTGGTCGGCACGTTCCGGTTGGAACCGGGACGTGCCGGAACGCAGCGCCCGGACGCTCGCCTCGACCCCTCGGACTGACGGGTTCACAGCCAGCTCACGGACCGCACGCAGCGCAGAAAAAACGCACCCGACGGCATCCTCCACCGACCGCGGCGCCGCCAGCGACATCACGACCGAACCCGAACCCGAAGGAACCACCATGGACATGATGACCGACGCTCGCCAGATCGCCCAGCACGAGGCCGCCCGCAAGGCAGCCGCGGTCGGCGGCGAATTCCTGACCTTTCGCCTCGGCGGCGAGGAGTACGGCATCGACATCCTGAAGGTGCAGGAAATCCGCTCCTACGAGGCACCGACCCGCATTGCCAACGCCCCCGCGTTCATCAAGGGCGTCGTCAACCTGCGCGGCGTGATCGTCCCGATCGTCGACCTGCGCCTGAAGCTCGGCTGCGACGGCGCCGACTACAACGACTTCACCGTCGTCATCGTGCTGAACGTCAGGGGCCGCGTGGTCGGCGCCGTTGTCGACTCGGTGTCGGACGTGCTCGAACTCGGCCGCGACACGATCAAGCCCGCTCCCGAAATGAGCTCTTCGATCGACACCAGCTTCATCACCGGCATCGGCAGCGTGGCCGACCGGATGCTGATCCTGATGGACATCGAGGGCCTGATGGCCAGCGCCGAGATGGGGCTGATCGATGCCGTGCACTGAGCCGAACCGAACCATCGCCAAGGAACAGACCGCATGGCTTCCCTCGCCAACATGAAGATCGGCACCCGGCTCGGGCTGGGCTTCGCCATCTTGCTCGGATTGCAGCTGACGGTCGCCGGCATCGGGCTGGGGCGCATGTCGGGCCTCGCCGACCAGGTTTCGACCATCACCGAAGTCACCCACGCCAAGACCGACACCGTCAACCAGATCCAGGACGCGATCGGCCTGCGGGAGATCGCCACGCGCAACCTGGCGCTCGTCACCGACCCGAGGGCGCAGAAGGCGGACATCGACCGCGTCAAGAGCGCACAAGTCGCGCTCGACAAGGCGCTCGAGCGACTCGCCGGATTCATGAAGAACCCCGACGCCTCGACGCCCGACGAGCGGCAGATGTTCGCCGACCTGGCGGCGCTCGAGGCGACGTACCGGCCGATCCTGGTGCGCATCGTCGGCCTCGCGACCGCACAGAGGACCGAGGAAGCCGGCAAGGCGCTGACCACCGAGTGCATGCCGATCCTGACGCAGGTGCTGGCCAAGCTCGCCGACTTCGACGCCTCGATGAACAAACAGGCCGCGCTGGGTGTCGCGACGACGCAAGCGTCCTACGAGCATGCGAAGTGGCTGATCCTCGCGATCAGCGGCGCTTCGCTGGTGCTCGGCGGCCTGCTCGCCTGGCGGCTCACGCGCTCGATCACCGGCCCGCTCGTCGCGGCGCTCGACGTGGCGCAGCGCGTCGCCGCGGGCGACCTGACGATGCGCATCGGGCACAAGGGCAACGACGAGGCCGGCCAGCTGCTGGCGGCGCTGCGGCAGATGACCGACAGCCTGACCGAGGTCGTCGGCAACGTGCGCCGCGCCAGCGATTCGATCGCGACCGGCGCGGCGGAGATCAGCTCCGGCAACCAGGACCTATCGCAGCGCACCGAGTCGCAGGCCTCGGCCCTCGAGGAAACCGCGGCATCGATGGAGCAACTCGGCGCCACGGTGCGCCAGAACGCCGACAACGCGCGGCAGGCCAACCAGCTCGCGCTCGGCGCCTCGACGGTCGCCACCCGAGGCGGCGAAGTGGTTGGCCAAGTGGTCGAGACGATGCAGGGCATCAACGACAGCTCGAAGAAGATCGCCGACATCATCAGCGTGATCGACGGCATCGCGTTCCAGACCAACATCCTGGCGCTGAACGCGGCGGTGGAGGCGGCGCGTGCCGGCGAGCAAGGCCGTGGCTTCGCGGTCGTCGCCAGCGAGGTGCGCTCGCTCGCCCAGCGCTCGGCGGAAGCGGCCAAGGAGATCAAGGGCCTGATTTCGGCCAGCGTCGAGCGCGTCGAAAAAGGCACGGAGCTGGTCGACCAGGCCGGCACGACGATGAGCGAGATCGTCGGCGCGATCCGCCGCGTGACCGACATCGTCGGCGAGATCAGCAGCGCGAGCGCCGAGCAGAGCGCGGGCGTCGCGCAGATCGGCGAAGCGGTGACGCAGATGGACAAGAGCACGCAACAGAACGCTGCGCTGGTCGAGGAAAGCGCCGCGGCCGCTGAGAGCCTGCGCGATCATGCGCGGCGGATGGTCGAGACCGTCGCGGTGTTCAAGCTCGCTCCCGGCGGTGCTTCGGGAAGCGCAAGCGCCTCAACCGCCGGCCTTGCGCCAAAGCGCTTCATCGCTCCGGGCGGTGCACGCATCGGCTCGGTGCCGTCGGCAGGGCGCCGTCCCGAGATCGCGAGCCGGCCGCCGGCCAGTTCGGCGGCGCCGGCCTTCGCCAGCGTGGCGAAGCCCGCCGCCGCACCGGATGCGGCGACCGCGCCGCGCATCGAGCGCCGCGGCGCCAACCGCGCGACCAACGTCATCCGACCGACGTTCGAAACCGGAGCCAGGGCGGCGCCGGCGCAACCGACCGGCACCGACGACTGGGAATCGTTCTGACGCGGTCGATGGCCGGCTGAACGGCCGGGCGTTCACGGCGGCCGGCCCGAGCGGGCCGGGCGAGCTTCCGGTGGCCGCGGTTCGTCAGGCGTCGACCGCCTGCCGCAGCGTCTGCACCACCGGCCGCCGCAGCACCTCGCGCAGGCCCCACCAGCCCGCCGCGAGGGCCAGGATCGCGCCGGCGGCACCGCCGGCGAGCGGCACCCAAAGGGCAGCGGTCCACTCGAATTCGAACACCCAGCGCGCGAGCGCCCAACCGACCGCCATGGCCGCGAGCGAGGCGAGCACCCCGGCCAGCGCGCCGACGCCGAGCAGCTCGGCGCGCTGCACCTTGGCGAGCAGCGCGCCGCTCGCACCGAGCGCCCGCATCACCGCGAACTCGCGGGCGCGCGACTCGCGCGTCGCGGTGATCGCCGCGAACAGCACGACGAGCCC
>CAXSGM010000083.1:0-7298 GCA_964236915.1 uncultured Rhizobacter sp. | reverse complement strand
GCCGACGGCCTGCGGGTGCTGATCACGCTCCATCCTTCGGCGCTGCTCCGCGTCGATCCGGCCGACAAGGAGACCGCCTACGCGGCGTGGCTGGAGGATTTGAAACACGCGACGCGTGAGTGGGGTGACACAGTTCCCAAGCAAGGCGGCGCTGGTTGAGAGTCGCAAACACCGCCTCCACGTCCGCCCGCCGGAAGAGGCGGGGACGAGGGTCGGAGGGGTGACACGGCCCCGAGCAAGGTGAACCCGGCTGAGTCGTAAGTGCCCGCGCCTCGACCGCACCGGTGAGGGATGCCGGTCGCAACTGCCTCGACTCCCTCTCCCGCCCGCGGGAGAGGGCAGGGGTGAGGGCTGCCCCCGACCGCCTGAACCTAAGCCCGCGCTCATCCCCGCGGCCACAACACCCAGATCCGCAGCGGTTGTTTCATCCGACCTGCTTGCGCCTCAGCGTCCGCGCCCCAGCCCCAGAAGTAGTCGGCCCGCACTGCGCCCGTGATCGCGGTGCCGGTGTCCTGCGCCATCACCAGCCGGCGCAGCGGGGCGCTCCCGAGCGGCTCGGTCGTGTCGAGCCACACCGGCGTGCCGAACGGGATGCTCAGCGGGTCGACCGCGATCGAGCGGCCCGGCGTCAGCGGCACGCCCTGTGCGCCGCGCGGTCCGAGCGTCGGATCGGACAGCGGTTCTTCGCGAAAAAACACTGTGCGCGGGTTGACCCAGAGCAGCTCGTCGACCCGCTCCGGATGGGCCCGTGCCCAAGCCTTGATCCCCGGCCACGAGGCCTGGGCCGGCACCAGCTCGCCCTGCTCGATCAGCCAGCGGCCGACCGACCGGTACGGATGGCCGTTGTGCGCGGCGAAGGCGACGCGTACCTGCTGCCGCCGGCCATCGGGCTCGGTCAGGTCGAGGCGGCCGGAACCCTGTATCTGCAGCACGAGCGCGTCGAGCGGGTCGGCGAGGAAGGCGATCGTGCGTCCGCGCAAGGCGGCCCGGGCGGCCGGCAGCGTGTCGATCTGCTGGCGCGTCCAGTACGGCTGGCGGCCGGCGAGATCGGCGGGCGGGCCGTAGATAGGCACGCGCTGCGCCGCGGTCGGCTGGCGAACCGCTTCGACGAGGGGTTCGAAGTAGCCGGTCGCGAGGCCGTCGGGCTTGCTGTCGAGCGCCTCGACGCGGTAAGGCTGCAGCCGCGCCTCGAGCCATGCACGCGCCGCGTCGTCGCTGAACGCCGGGAGCGCCGCGCCCAGCGCCTCGGCGCACACCGCGGCCCAGCCTGGCGCCGGGCGGGCGCAGCCGCGCAGCAGCGCCGGCCAGAGCTCGCTGGTGCGGTCGCTGCTCCAGCCGGGCAGCTCGTCCCAGCGCACCGGCAGCCAGCGCGAGCGCGCGTGCCCGATCGACCGCTCGGCCGGCGGAGCGGTCGGCCGGGCGCTCGCGCCGTCGACCGGCGGCGGCGGAGCCGGCGGTGCTGTCGACCTCTCCAGCGGTGCCGTCGAGCAGGCGCCGAGCGCTCCTAGAATCGCCAGCGCGAGGGCCGCGAGCGCGTGCGTCGCGACCCCGGCGACGGCGTTCGACGGCCCCGCGACAGCGCCGCCCCGGCGTCTTGCTTCAACCCGCGCCCGAAGGACGATCGACATGTGGGTGCTGATCCTCGAAGCCTTCGGCGCCGTGCTGCTGCTCGTGGTGCTGGTGTGGTGGACGATGTTTCACGGGCGTGACCGCGGCGAGCGTCGGCGCGACTGACGCCGCGGCTTCAGCGCGTCGGCCAGACGAAGCTGAGCGGCCGGGTCCGGAGCCGCCCGCGGATCGCCTGGTAGATGCGGCTGCGATCGGCCAGGCGGATCCCGCGCGAGCGCAACGCGACCCGGAACGCCAGGTAGAAACTCACCATCACGTTCAGGAGCCCGGTGACGACGATGCCCGCGGCGCACCACCAGAACGGCGCGTGCCGCACCAGGTCCAAACCCTCGGCGCCGACGGCGGCGGCGAGCTGCCCGGTCGAGAGCGTCACGTGGCGCACCTCGAGCGGCAGGCCGAAGAAGAGGGCCACGACCGGCACGATCCCGAGCATCAGGCCGAGCGAGATGTTCGAGGCGTAACCGGAGATCTGGCGCCGCCAGTACGCGCCCCAGCGCTGCGCCCGGGCGCCGCCGAGCCGGGCGACGATGCGCGGGTTCCAGGCAATCGCGCTGTCGAGCCGGTGCCAGACGAACCAGTTCTCGACCCAGCCGCCGATCAGCGAACTGGCGAACAGCAGCACGCCGGTGAACGCGGCAAAGAGCGCCGTCGGCCCGAGCAGCGTCAGCGAGCCGAGCACGTGGTGCGCCGTCGTCGCTCCGACCAGCGGATGGCCGCGGGCAGCGTCGACCGCCCACTGCGCCAGCAGCACGAGCGGCGCGACCGCGACCAGGTTGCCGAGAATGCCGGCGGCCTGCGAGCGGATCAGCTGCGCGACCTCGTCGACGAAGCCTTCGACGTGCGCCGCGCTCGACAGATCGACGAGCTTTTCGGCCATCGCCGGCGCGGTCATCGCCGGCTGTTTGGTGGCGACGGTGAAATGCAGCAACTGGACCAGCACGAAGCTCGCGGCGTAGTTGGCGCCGGCCCAGAAGCCGCCCCAGAACGCCGAAAGCGCGAGCGCCAGCACCGCGAACTTGAGCAGCGTCGTCGCCGCCAGCACCGCGCCGCCGCCGGTCGCGGCGAGGAACATCTCGCGGTATTCGCCGCGGTTGCGGGTGATGTAGTGCTGGCCGGTCTCGGCGCTGCGTTCGGCCACTTTCCGGGCGAGCAGCGAGTAATGGTCGCCGAGAAGCCGCCGCACGCTCCGGCGTTCCTCGGCGGTGCGGACGAAATCCGCCAACAGCAGCAGAACCTCGCGCGCCGGGTCGCGGCTCAGCACGCAATTCAGGAGCGCATCGATCCGGAACGTGCGCTCGCGCAGCTGGTCGACCTCGAAGACGACGTCGACCGAGACGCCGTGCGTTTCGAGGTGCTCGTGGACGCTCGCCGCGCAGCGTCGGCATTTGTCGAGCAGCGCGCGCAGGTAGGTCGTCTCGCGCAACAGCGCCGCTTCGGCCTCGGCGGGGGCGCGGGTGCGCGTCGTCGCCTCGGCGTGCCGGCGTCCGTCGGGCTCGGGCGGCGCGGTGTCGAAATCGAGCTGCTGGGCCAGATCGGCTACCTGCTCGGCGGCGCGGGCGAGTTGGCGGAACGGCTGGTCGATCAGCAGCTCGGTGCTCATCCGCTGGCGGATCGGCGCGGAAAAACCCGAGGCCCGCACCTCGCTCGCGAGGAACACGATCGCGTCAAGGAACGGCTCGCGCCACGTCGAGCCGGCCGGGGCGATGTAGGCGCAGACGCGGGCGAGCATGGCGTCGTCGATGGCCAGCATCCAGTCGGCATCGTCGGCGTGCGGCAGAAGCAGGGCGAACAACTCGCCGAGGTCGGTCGTCGCCGGCGTCAGCGGCAGGAACCGGGTGCGGATGCGCCGGATCAGCTCGCTCCACAGCTGGTTGCGCGGCGCAAAACCGAAATCGGCGAGCAGCCCGGCGTTGTCGACCTCCGACCAGAAGCGCCGGAACAGCTGCGTCACGCGCCTCCGGTGTTCGGGGTTGCGATCGAGCACGCCGAGCAGGTGCTTCAGCCGCAGCACCGCGCGCGGCGTGCTGCCCGCTTCGGCCGGCGCGTCGACCGGCGCATGCCGCAACCATTCGAGCAGCCGGATCAGCCAAAGATGCCGCTCCGGCATGCTGGCTTTCGAATCGGCCGCGTTCAGAAGCGCGGTCAGATCCCAGGGTGAGGCGCGGCGCGGCCGCGTGAACATCAGTGCAGGGACGAGGCGAGCGCCAGCACGAATTCCGGCACGGCCGCGTCGAAGGGGTGCGCGTCCTCGGTCATGCAGAAGAACGTGCCCTGCATCGTGCCGTGCGGTGTGGCGAGCCGGGTCCAGCTCGAGTACTCGAAGCGCTCGCCCGGCTTCAACAGCGGTTGCTGGCCGACGACCGCCAGCCCGCGCACCTCCTCGACGTGGCCGTTCGCGTCGGTGATGACCCAGTGCCGGGCGATCAGCTGGGCCGCGATGTCGCCGGTGTTGCGCACCGTCACCGTGTAGGCGAAGGCAAACAGGCTTCGCGCCGGCTCGGATTGCTCGGGCAGATGCCGCACCTGGACGTTGTTGGTGAACTCGGCGTTCGGCATGCAGGCATTCTGGCAGCAACCAAAGGGCCGCCATCGAAGGTTCTGAGCAAGCCCCCGGCGTGACGCGCCCGTGTGAGAGGCCGCGACCGAACAAGCGAAGCGCCGCCCGGCGCTTCCTAGAATGCAGGTCACCTACCCCGGCTCGTCATGCCTTCCGACCGCACCTACCGCATCGCCCCCAGCATCCTGTCGGCCGATTTCGCCCGCCTCGGCGACGAGGTAAAAGCGGTGATCGCGGCCGGCGCCGACTGGATCCACTTCGACGTGATGGACAACCATTACGTCCCCAACCTCAGCTTCGGCCCAATGGTCTGCGAGGCGCTCCGGCCCCACGCGGTCACGGCCGATGGCGCCCGCGTGCCGATCGATGTGCACCTGATGGTCGAGCCGGTCGACGCGCTCGCCGAGGCGTTCGCCAAAGCCGGCGCCGACCTGATCAGCTTTCATCCCGCGGCGAGCCGGCATGTCGACCGGACGATCCAGCTGATCCGCGCCCACGGCTGCGGCGCCGGCCTGGTGTTCAACCCGGCGGCGTCGCTCGACGTGCTCGAGTGGACGCTCGGCGCGATCGACCACGTGCTCGTGATGAGCGTGAACCCTGGTTTCGGCGGCCAGAGTTTCATCCCCGGCTCGCTGGCGAAGATCGCGCGCATCCGCGTCCTGCTCGACGCTCACCGCCGTGACACCGGCCGCGAGGTGCGGCTGGAGGTCGACGGCGGGATCAAGGTCGACAACATCCGCGCCGTCGCCGACGCCGGGGCCGACACCTTCGTCGCCGGCAGCGCGATTTTCGGCGCGCCGGATTACCGCCAGGTCATCGACGCGATGCGCGCCCAGCTCGCGTCCTGAGGCGGGCGAGCGCAGCCGGCGCGCCAGGGTCATCGCGGCTTAAGTCAAACTCGCGGCATGACGCAATCGCAACCGCGCCACGACCATGCGCATGGCTTCGACGCAGCGCATGAAGACGCGTTTTCGGACCCTGCGCCGGACCGCGCGCGGGAACCCGCGCCGGACCCCCCGCACGACCACGCGCTGCGCGACGACGCCCACGACGCCCACGCCCATGCCCACCGCGCGAACGACGGCGGCCACGGCCACCACCACGCGCCGGCCGATTTCGGCCGCGCGTTCGCGATCGGCATCGGCCTGAACACGCTGTTCGTGGCGGTCGAGGCGTTCTACGGCTGGCGCGTCGATTCGCTCGCGCTGCTGGCCGATGCCGGGCACAACCTCGGCGACGTCGCCGGGCTGGTGATGGCCTGGGGCGGCGCCCTGGCGGCCAAGCTTCGTCCGGACGCCCGCTACACCTACGGCTGGAAGCGGGCGTCGATCTTTGCGGCCTTCGTCAACGCGGTGCTGCTGCTGGTGGCGATGGGCTCGCTCGCCTGGGCGGCGGTGCTGCGGCTGCAGAGCCCGGCGCCAATCGCCGGCGTGACGGTGATGGTGGTCGCGGCGATCGGCATCGCGGTCAACCTCGGCACCGCCCTCCTGTTCGTGCGCGGGCAGGACGACCTCAACATCCGCGGCGCCTACCTGCACATGGCGAGCGACGCGCTCGTTTCGGCCGGGGTCGTGGTCGTCGGCGCGCTGGCGCTTTGGACGGGTTGGACCTGGCTCGACCCGGTCGCCAGCCTTGTCATCGCCGCGGTGATCGTCGCGGGCACGTGGGGGATGTTTCGCCAGTCGACCCGGCTGATGTTCGACGCCGTTCCCGACGACATCGACCTCGCCGCCGTGCGCGCGCTGCTCGCGGCCCAGCCGGGCGTCGAGCGGGTTTACGATCTCCACGTGTGGGCGACGGGCACCGCCGAGGTCGCGTTGACCGCGCACCTTGTGACGCCCGCAGCGCATCCGGGCGACGCCTTTCTCGAAGCGACGACACGCCAGCTGCGCGAGCGCTTCCGGATCGGTCACGTGACGCTGCAGACCGTGTGCACCCCGTTCATGACCTTGTGCGAGCCCGAAGCGGACCTATCTGCCGCTGCACGCGTTCAGGCCCATCCCGTCCATTCGGACTGAGCGAACGCCCACGACCCCGCGATGGACTTCAAGGACTACTACAACACGCTCGGACTGGCCCGCGACGCGACGGCCGACGACATCAAGGCCGCGTACCGCCGGCTGGCGCGCAAGTACCACCCGGACGTCAGCAAGGAGCCGGATGCGGAGGCCCGCTTCAAGGAACTCGGCGAGGCCAACGAGGTGCTGAAGGATCCGGAAAAGCGCGCCGCCTACGACGCCGCCGCGGCGCAGTGGGAGCGCCAAAAGGCGGCCGGCGCCGGCCGCCCGGGGGCCAATCAGGGCTTCCAGCCGCCGCCGGGCTGGGACGCCGGTTTCGAGTTCAGCGGCCGCGGCGATGCCGGGGACGATGCCTTCGCGGGCGCCGACCACAGCGATTTCTTCGAGGCACTGTTCGGACGGCGCACGCGCGCCGCGCGGGGTTCGAGCGCGGGGCCGGATGGCGCGGCCGGGTTCGACCTGCCCGGTCAGGACCGCCATGCCAAGGTCATGATCGACCTGGAAGACGTCTTTCGCGGGGCGACCCGCAGCGTGACGCTGCGGATCCCCGAGACCAATGCCGACGGCCGCCCGGTGCTGCGTGACCGCACGCTCGACATCGACATCCCGAAAGGCATCCGCGAAGGCCAGCAGCTGCGGCTTGCCGGGCAGGGCGGCCCGGGCTTCGGCCAAGGCGCCGCCGGCGACCTGTACCTCGAGGTGGCGTTTCGACCGCATCCGCGCTTTCGGCTCGACGGCCGCGATCTGTACGTCGACCTGCCGCTGGCGCCCTGGGAGGCGGCGCTCGGGGCGACCGTCACCGTGCCGACGCCCGACGGCGCGGTCGAACTGACGGTGCCGAAGGGCTCGGTCGCCGGCCGCCGCTTGCGCCTGCGCGGGCGCGGCATCCCGGCCCGCGAGCCGGGCGATCTGTACGCCGTGTTGTCGATTTCGTTGCCCGGTGCCGACACCGCCGAAGCTCGCGCCGCCTACGAGCGCCTGCGCGACGCGTTCCCAGCTTTCGACCCGCGAGTGGCGAGCGGCGCCGCCGACCGGACCTGACGAGGACGACTGCCATGAGCGCCTCCCTGACCACCACGCTCGTCGACGACCAG
>CAXSGM010000082.1:0-7548 GCA_964236915.1 uncultured Rhizobacter sp. | reverse complement strand
GCGAGACGAGGCTGTACTTCATGCCCTCGGTGCCCATCGCCATGCCGTCGGAGATCGTCGGCGTGCCGAAAATCTGGGCGTTGCCGCCGGCCGCCTCGATGCCGGCGACCGCCGCGTCGGCCAGGCGCTGCAGCCCCGAATTGCACGGCGTGATCGTCGAATGGCCGTTCGCGACGCCGATCATCGGCTTTTTGAAGTCGCTCTCGACGTAGCCCATCGCGTAGTACATCGAACGGTTCGGCGCGCGGGCCACGCCTTCGGTGATGTTCGCGGAGCGGCGATTCGGCGCGTCAGCGGCTTCAGTCATGCGGGTCTCCTGTCGGCGGGCCGGAAGTATCGCGCCAGAGCTTGCCGCAGGGCGCTGGTATCGTCGCCGGCTCCCGTCTCGCGCCATCACCTCTCGCGCCTTCGCTTCGATGATCCGCTACCCCAAGATCGACCCGGTCGCCGTGCAGATCGGCCCGGTCGCGATCCACTGGTACGGCCTCACCTACCTCGTCGCCTTCGCGCTGCTCGTCTGGCTCGGCAAAATTCGCACGCGGATGCCGCAGTTCGCTTCGCGCGGCTGGCTGCCACGCGAAATGGACGACCTGCTGTTCTACGGCGTGCTCGGCGTCGTGCTCGGCGGCCGGCTCGGCTACGTGCTGTTCTACAAGCCCGGCTTCTACGCGGGCCATCCGCTCGATATCTTCGCGGTCTGGAAGGGCGGCATGTCGTTCCACGGCGGGCTGCTCGGCGCGATCGTCGCGATGGCGGTCTATGCGCGGAGCCGCGGGCGGGCGTTCTTCGATGTCGCCGATCTGATTGCGCCCTGCGTGCCGCCGGGTCTGGCATCGGGGCGGCTCGGCAATTTCATCAACGGCGAGCTGCCCGGGCGGCTCGCCGATCCGTCGTTGCCCTGGGCCCTGGTCTACCCGAATGCCGGCCCGTTGCCGCGGCATCCTTCCTCGGTCTATCAATTCCTGCTCGAAGGGGTGCTGCTGTTCACGCTGCTGTGGCTCTACGCCCGCAAGCCGCGCGGGCTCGGGCAGGTCGCCGGCGCGTTCCTGATCGGTTATGGCCTGTTGCGCTTCACCAGCGAGTTCTTCCGCGAGCCCGACGATTTCCTCGGGTTGCTCGCCCTGCATCTCAGCATGGGCCAGTGGCTTTGTGTGCCGATGATGCTGGCCGGCCTCGCCATCTGGGCCTGGGGCCGCGGGCGTGCTCCGGGCATTCCGGTCGGCGCCCGCGCGGCTCCTTAAAATCGCCGGCATGCGCCAGGTTTTCCTCGATACCGAAACCACTGGGCTCGAAGCCCACGCCGGCCACCGCATCGTCGAGCTCGGCTGCGTCGAGATGGTGAACCGGCGGCTCTCCGGACGGCAGCTGCACTGCTACCTCAACCCGGAGCGCCGGAACCACGAGGATGCGGTCAAGGTGCACGGGCTGAGCGACGTGTTCCTCGCCGATCAGCGGCTGTTCGCGCACGTCGTCGACGAGCTGCTCGCCTTCGTCGGCGGCGCCGAGGTGCTGATCCACAACGCGCCCTTCGATGTCGCGTTCCTGGATGCCGAGCTCGCCCGGGTCGGCCGGCGGCCGTTCCACGGGCATGTCGCGAGGGTCAGCTGCAGCCTGGTGCTGGCGCGCGAGATCTACCCCGGCAAAGCCAATTCGCTCGACGCCCTCTGCAAGCGGCTCGAGGTCGACAACACCAAGCGCACGCTCCACGGCGCGCTGCTCGATGCCGGGCTGCTGGCCGAGGTGTACCTGCGGATGACGCGCGGGCAAAATTCGCTGGTGATCGACGATGAGGCCGCCAGCAACGCGCTGGCGGCGCTCGAGGCGGTCGATTTCGGCCGCCTCGATCTGCCGGTGCTGTATGCCGAAGCCGATGACATGGCTGCGCACGAGCGCCTGCTGGCCGAGCTCGACGCCGTGAGCGGAGGCCGCACCGTCTGGCGGCGTGTGGAGCACATGGCATAATTTTTGGCTCCGGTGCGTCGCCAAGCCGCTGTGCTTTGGCTCGACGCCACCCGTGGCAGGACCGGGCGGTTAGCTCAGGGGTAGAGCACAACATTCACACTGTTGGGGTCGGGGGTTCGAAACCCTCACCGCCCACCACGATTTACCGGGCGTCAGCCCGTCGAGCGCGACACCGTGGGAAGTTCGTGCGAAGAATCGAGCTTCGCCATTCCGTCGTTGTCGCCTCGGTTTTTTCACCCCCTCCTGCACCGTTTGGACAAGGTCGACGCGATCGTCATCGGCGCGGGGGTGGTCGGCCTGGCCATCGCCCGTGCGCTCGCGCTCGGTGGGCACGAGACGATCGTTCTCGAGCGCGCGGATGCCATCGGCACCGGGACCAGTTCGCGCAACAGCGAGGTGATCCATGCCGGCATCTATTACGCCACCGATTCGTCGAAAGCCCGGCTCTGCGTGCGCGGGCGCGAGCAGCTCTATCGCTTTTGCGAACAGCGCGGCATTGCGCATCGGCGCTGCGGCAAGCTGATCGTCGCGACGAGCGGGGCGCAGCGACCGGCGCTCGACGCGATCGCGGCGCGCGCGGCGCGCAACGGCGTGGCCGACCTACGGCGGGTCGACGCGCGCGAACTGCAGCGGCTCGAGCCGGCGCTCGACGCGGTCGCCGGGCTGGTGTCGCCGTCGACCGGCATCGTCGACAGCCACGGGCTGATGCTGGCGCTGCAGGGCGAAATCGAGGCGCACGGTGGCGCGGTCGTGCTGCGCTCGCCGGCGTCGAGGGTGACGACCGGTGCCGGCGTGCATGTCGTTCACGTCGGCGGCGCGGCGCCGGTCGAGCTGGCGGCGCCGGTGGTCGTCAACGCCGCAGGACTCTGGGCCGGCGCAATGGCGGCGCGGATCGACGCGCTCGCGCCGACGAACCGCCCCTCGCTCGCCCTGGCCAAGGGCAATTATTTCGCGCTGGCGGGGCGCGCGCCGTTCAGCCGGCTCATCTACCCCCTGCCCGAGCCCGGCGGTCTGGGCATCCACCTGACGCTCGATCTGGCGGGCCAGGCGCGTTTCGGACCGGACGTCGAATGGCTCGATCACGCCGATCCGGCCGCGGTCGACTACCGGGTCGACCCGGCGCGCGGCGCGCGCTTCGAGGCTTCGATCCGCCGCTACTGGCCGGGTCTGCCGGCGGGCGCCCTCCAGCCTGCCTACAGCGGCGTTCGCCCCAAGCTCAACCGGGCCGACGCCGCCGACGCCGATTTCCTGATCCAGGGCCCGGCCGAGCATGGCATCGCCGGCCTCGTGAACCTGTACGGCATCGAGTCGCCCGGGCTGACGAGCTGCCTGGCACTGGCCGAAGAAGTGACCGAGCGCCTGCGCGGGTGAGGCGCTCGAAGACGCGTCGTGCACCCTGTCCCCTCATGCATCATGCTTCCTCCACTTGCGTTCTTCGAGGCGGCGGTCGTTCTCGCGCTCCCCGGGCCGGGTCTGGCATAGGTGGTCGCCCGCACCCGAACGGGTGGCCGCGCCGAAGGTCTGGCGCATGTGTCGGCACGGGCGTCGGCGGCATCGTCCATGCGGGAGCGGGCGCCTCGGGACTGTCAATCTTGCGGGCGGAGTCGGTCACGGCCTTCATCGCCGTCAAGCATGTCGGGGCTGCGAACCTGCTCTATGTCGGGTCCGGCTGCTCGCGTCCGGATCGAGTCCTGCGCCCTGCCAGATCAGGCTCACCGGCACCGCGCAAGGCGTTGCAGGAGGGCGTTCCGGTCAGGCGTTCAATGTGAAGGCCGCATTGTTCTTTCTGGCATTTCCGCCGCAGTTTCTGGCGGGCGGCTCGGCCGTTGTTCAGCTTTTGCTGATGGGCACCGTCTGCGTCGTGCTCAACGCTCGTCGATGTGGTGGCGGTGCTCGGGAGCGCGCGCGTCCTTTGTTCCCGGCTCCGCCGCCAGCGCCGCGCAAGGGCGCTCGAGCGGGGCATCCGGTGGCGTGCTCGCATCGGGCTCGGTCGTGAGGCCGCGGCGGCGAGGCGAGTCGCCTGACTACGAGCCGCAACGCCGCATCAACGGCCCGCGAATCCGTCTCGCTCGCCGGCGCGCGCGGCGTCGTACCCCTGCCAGCGCCCGTTGACCAGCAGTTCGTGGGGCAGGAAATTGGCCTTGTAGGCCATCTTGGCGCTCTGGTCGATCCAGTAGCCGAGGTAGACGTGGGGCAGCTTCAGGAGCTTCGTCTGCTCGATCTGCCACATCACGTTGTACGTGCCGTAGCTCTTGCGCGGCTCGGGCTCGTAGAAGGTATACACCGCCGACAGTCCGTCGTTCAGCACGTCGAGAATCGACACCATCTTCAGCGTGCCGGGCCGGTCGTCGGTCGAGGGTTCGCGAAATTCGACGAGCCGCGAATTGACGCGGCTCTGCAGCAAAAACTGGGTGTACTGGTCGATGCTGTCGTGGTCCATGCCGCCGCCGACGTGCCGCCCGGCCTGGTAGCGAAGGTAGAGCTGGTAGTGCTCGGAAACGAAGCCGAGGCGCAGCACCCGCGCGACAAGCTGACGGTGCGCGGCCAGCGCGCGCCGCTGGCTGCGACTCGCGACGAAGCGCGCCACCGGGATCCGCAGTGGCAGGCAGGCCTTGCAGCCGTCGCAATACGGCCGGTAGGTGAACATGCCGCTGCGCCGGAATCCGTTCGCGACGAGCCCCGAATAGGCGTCGGCATGGATCAGGTGGCTCGGGGTCGCGACTTGGGAGCGGGCCAGCCGGCCCTCGAGGTAGCTGCACGGGTACGGCGCGGTTGCATAGAACTGCAGCGATGCGAGCGGTAGCTCTTTGGGATGCGTCACGGGCCGGCGTCCTCGGCGCTCGGGCCACCGTCGAGGTGGCGCCACAGCGATAAATCATAGGTCCAATCGACGGGCCCCGAGCTCGCTAGCGCCACCGCCAGCCGGTCCTCGAACTCGGGCCGACCGAGCTCGCGCGCGCCGAGCGACGCGAGGTGCGCGGTTTGCTGCTGGCAGTCGATCATCTGGATCCGGTGCTCGCGGCAGAAGCAGACCAGCGCCGCGAACGCAATCTTCGACGCATCGGCGCGACGCGCGAACATCGATTCGCCGAAGAACATCCGACCGAGGCCGACGCCGTAGAGGCCCCCTGCCAATTCGCCGTCGACCCAGGTCTCGAAGCTGTGGACCCGTCCGAGCGCATGCCAGGCGGCGTAGGCCTCGACCATTTCCGGGACGATCCAAGTACCGTCCTGGCCTTTGCGATGGGCCTCGGCACAGGCCGTGATCACCTGCCGGCAGGCGCTATCGATGCGGAGTGCGCAGCGGTCGGGTTCGGCGGCGAAGCGGCGCACCGCCTTGCGCAGCGAGCGCGAGAGCCGGAACTCGTCGGTCAACAGCACCATCCGCGGATCGGGCGCCCACCAGAGCACCGGTTGGCCCTTGCTGTACCAGGGGAAGATCCCCTGGCTATAGGCTTCGAGCAGACGCGCCGGCGTCGGCTGCCCGCCCGCCGCGAGCAGGCCCGGCGCCTCGCTGCCGCGCGGCAGGGCGGCGCGGGTCGGCGGGAGCGCATCGGTCGCACCGCGCAGCCAGCGGATCACCGGGCCGGCACCTCTGAGCATGGCATCCGCGCATTGTCGACGGTTCGGCGATTCCCGCGGGCACCGTACGGCGGTACGTCGGCCGCGAAACGGTCAGGACGGCATGGATGCGGGCCGCGCGGCGTACGGTGCCGCCGCGTGCAAGCGGCCCAACGCGACCCGGCGCAGCGTCAGTGCCAGCCCGGTCGACACCAGCACCAAACCAATCACCAGGCCGATCCAGAGACCGTAGACCTCGAGCGGCGCATGCCCCGGCCAGCCGTGGTATCCGAGGTAGCTGCCGAGCGGGATGCCGACGACCCAGAACGCGCCGATCATCAGCCACATTGGAAGCAGCGTGACCTGGTAACCGCGCAAGGCGCCGCCGGCGCACACCTGCGCGGCGTCGAACAGTTGCCAGAACGCCGCGACCAGCAGCAGATTGGCGGCCAGTGCCCGGACCGCCGGGTCGCTGCTGTAGACGGCGGCGATCGGATGGCGCATCAGCACGACGACGAGCGTGGCGGCCGCCGCGATCGACAAGCCGAGCGCCATGCCGGTCCAGGCAGCGCGGCGCGCCGCCGCCGGGTCGTTGGCGCCGAGCGCGCGTCCGACGAAGATCGAGGTCGCCGAAGCGATGCCGGCGGGCAGCATGAAGGTCAGGGCGGAGAAGTTGAGCGCGCTCTGGTGCGCGGCGATCTGCACGGTACCGAACCGGCCGATCAACACCGCGACGCCGGCGAAGGCCGCCGCTTCGGCGAGCCCGGCGCCGCCCATCGGCAGGCCGAGCCGCAGGAGCCGCCCCTGCACCTCGAGACGCGGACGGCCCCAGTCGCGCCACAGGAAGTAGGGTCGATAGGCCGGGGCCAGGGCGGTCCACGACGCGAGCGCGAGCAGCGCGATCCACATGCCGATGCCGCTGGCCCAGCCGCAACCGGCGCCGCCGAGCGCCGGTGCGCCGAAGCGGCCGTAAATCAGTACATCGTTGAGCGCGGCGTTTATCGCGAGTCCGGCGAAGGACAGCACCATGATCGGGCGCGTCCGGCCGATGGCGACCGAGTACGCGCCGATCGCCCGATAAACGGCCGCGGCCGGCAGCCCCAGGCCGATGCCCCAGAGGAAGACCCCGGTGCGCTCCGCGAGCGGTGCGGCGATTCCCGCGTGGATGAGCAGATCCGGCGCCCAGGGCAGCGCCAGAAGCGGCAGCACGGAGAGCCAAGCGGCGAGCCACAGGCCCTCGCGTGCGTCACGCGCGACGGCCTCGCCGTCGCCGGCGCCGACGTGGTGCGACACGATCGGCGACACCGCCTGGACGACGGTGATCAGCGCGATGAAGATCGGTATCCAGAGGGCCACGCCGAGCGCGACGACCGCCTGCTCGCCCGAGCCCGCCTGGCCGGACATCACCGTGTCGACCAGCCCGGTCAGCACCTGCGCGATCTGCGACAGGATCAGGGGCGCTGCCAGTCGCAACATCCCCTTTGCCGGCGATACGGTCGTGGCGGAGGCCGTCATAGAAGCGCGCGACTGTAGCAAGGTCGACGCCGGATGGCCGTGGCACGCGCTTCGGCGCCGGCGTGTCGTCTGGCGGCGATCGCCTCGCGTTCTTCCGCTCGCGTATTCTTCGGGGCTGCCGACCTAACGAGTTCGAGATGGCCCAAGACCGAGCGTCGTTTCACTGGGACGATCCGCTGCTGCTTGCCGAGCAGTTGAGCGACGACGAACGCGCGGTGAGCGACGCGGCCGCCGCCTACTGCCGGGAGCGGCTCCAACCGCGGGTGACCGCGGCGTTCCGCGCGGGCAGCACCGATGCGTCGATCTTTCGCGAGATGGGCGAGCTCGGACTGCTCGGCGCGACGATCCCCGAAGCCTACGGCGGCGCCGGGCTGAACTATGTCTGCTACGGTCTGGTAGCCCGCGAGGTCGAGCGTGTCGATTCGGGCTACCGCTCGATGATGAGCGTGCAGAGTTCGCTGGTGATGGTGCCGATCCACGAGTTCGGCACCGAGGCGCAGAAACAGAAGT
>CAXSGM010000081.1:0-8134 GCA_964236915.1 uncultured Rhizobacter sp. | reverse complement strand
CGCGCCGGTTCGCCGGTTCGGGATCGAGCAGGTCGAGCGCCTCGAGCAAATCGCCGCTCGGGGCGCGCGCGTCGAGCTCGCGCAGCCGTTCGAGGGCGGCAGATGCGGTTCCGCCAGCGAGCGCGCTGCGGGCGTAATCGCGCGCCACCAGGTTGAAGGCCGCCGGGTTGGCGACCATCAGCACACCCCAGAGGGCCAGCGCTTCGGCGTGGGCCCCGGCCAGAGCGGCGCGCTGGCCGGCGAGGATCAACGGACGCGCCGCCTGCGGGGCTGCGGCGCGGGCGTGGCGCAGCGCGCTTTCCGCCTCGTCGTGCTGCTGCTTGGCTTCGGCCTCGAGCGCGAGTTCGCACCAGTAATGCGCGATGCGCGTCGCGAACGATCCGGTGCCGCGTTGCTCGAGGTTCTGGGCGGTCTGGACCGCCGCCCGCCAGTCGCGCGAGCGCTCGTGCAGCGTCAGGAGCGCGAGCCGTGCCTCGGTGTCGAAGGCGCTGCCGTCGAGCGCCCGGTAAGCGCTTTCGGCGCGGTCGAACAGGCCGGCTTTGAGAAAATCCTGGGCCAGCGCGTGCTGCGCCCGGTCGCGTTCGGCGCGCGGCAGGTCGGCGCGGTGCAGCAGGTGCTCGTGGACCCGCACCGCGCGCTCGAATTCGCCGCGGCGGCGAAAGAGGTTGCCGAGCGCGAAATGCAGGTCGGAGGTGTCCGGGTCGGCCTGCACCGCCTCGATGAACGCGTCGATCGCCTTGTCGTGCTGTTCGTTGAGAAGCAGGTTCAAGCCCTTGTAGTACGCCTGTGGAGAGTCGCGTTGCTCGCGCTTCCACTGGCGCAGATCGACGCGCGAGGCGAGCCAGCCGAGCCCGAAAGCAAGCGGCAGGCCGAGCAGCGTCCAGACCGGGTCAAAGCCCATCGCGCGGCGGATGGGTGGGCGCGACCTCGGCGGGAATGTTCTCTGCGAAGCCGTCCGGGGCGGCGGCAATCACCGGCGCGTGGCGCCGCGCGACCCGCCGGTGCCGCCACCAGCTCGGCACCATCGCGAACACGCCGAAGGCACAGCCGATCGCGAACGCCGCCAGCACGATGAAGACCATCGGCGCGTGCCATTCCTGGCCGAAGAACCAGCGGATGCCGGCGTCCTGCTGGTTGTTCAGGGCGAACGCGAACAGCGTGAAGAAGAGGGCGGCCCGAAACAGCCAGACGACCAGGCGCATCCGCGTCAGCCGCCGCTTGGTGCGGACGGCTCGTCCGGGACCGCCGCCGCGGCGACCGGCATGTGGGCGTCGACCGCTTCGCGCAGCGCCTTGCCCGGCTTGAAGTGCGGCACCAGCTTTTCGGGGATCACCACCTGCTCGCCCGAGCGCGGGTTGCGGCCGACCCGTGGCGGGCGCCGGTTGATCGAGAAACTGCCGAAGCCGCGGATCTCGATGCGGTGCCCCTTGGCGAGCGCCGCCGACATCGCGTCGAGAATGGTTTTGACCGCGAACTCGGTGTCGCGGTGCGTCAACTGGCTGAAGCGCTCAGCCAGCTGGGCCACCAGATCGGATCTCGTCACGGGCGAAGGTCCGGATCGAAAACGAAAGGGAAAAGGCCGGTGCCGAAGCGCACCTCCGAGGAGGCGCGTTCGAGCCCCGGCCCGCAGGTCACCCGATCAACCGTTGTTGTTCTGGGTGTCCAGCTTGGCGCGGAGGAGCGCGCCGAGGCTCGTCGTACCGGCGTTCTCGCGTTCGCTGGTCTGCGCCAGGCGCTGCATCGCTTCCTGGCTGTCGACGTTGTCCTTGGCCTTGATCGACAGCTGGATCGAGCGGAGCTTCCTGTCGACGTTGATGATCACGGACGAGACCTCGTCGCCTTCCTTCAGCATGTTGCGGGCGTCTTCGACCCGGTCGCGGCTGATCTCGGAGGCGCGCAGGTAGCCGGTCACGTCGTCGTTCAGCTGGATCTCGGCGCCCCGCGCGTCGACGGTCTTGACCTTGCCAGTCACCGACATCCCGCGGTCGTTGACCGAGGTATAGCTGGTGAACGGGTCGGAATCGAGCTGCTTGATGCCGAGCGAGATGCGCTCGCGGTCGACATCCACCGCCAGCACGATGGCCTCGACTTCCTGACCCTTCTTGAAATTGCGCACCGCCTGCTCGCCCGGCTCGTGCCAGGAAAGGTCCGAGAGGTGCACCAGGCCGTCGATGCCGGCCGCCAGACCGACGAACACACCGAAATCGGTGATCGATTTCACCGGCCCGCTGACGCGGTCGCCACGCTGCACGGTGGTCGAGAACTCCTCCCACGGGTTCGCCTTGCACTGCTTCATGCCGAGCGAAATGCGCCGCTTGTCCTCGTCGATCTCGAGCACCATGACCTCGACCTCCTCGCCGAGCGAGACGATCTTGTTCGGCGCGATGTTCTTGTTGGTCCAATCCATTTCGGAGACGTGCACCAGGCCTTCGATGCCCGGCTCGATCTCGACGAAGGCGCCGTAGTCGGCGATGTTGGTGACCTTGCCGAACAGGCGCGTGCTCTGCGGGTAGCGGCGCGAGACGCCGTGCCACGGATCGTCGCCCAGCTGCTTGATGCCGAGCGAGACGCGGTTCTTCTCGGCGTCGAACTTCAGCACCTTGGCGTCGAGCTCCTGGCCGACCTGCACCACCTCGCTCGGGTGGCGCACGCGGCGCCACGCCATGTCGGTGATATGCAGCAGGCCGTCGATGCCGCCGAGATCGACGAATGCGCCGTACTCGGTGATGTTCTTGACCACGCCGTGGACGATCGCGCCTTCGCGCAGCGTCGACAGCAGCTTGCCACGCTCTTCGCCCATCGAAGCCTCGACCACCGCCCGGCGCGACAACACGACGTTGTTGCGCTTGCGGTCGAGCTTGATGACCTTGAACTCCATCGTCTTGCCCTCGAACGGCGTCATGTCCTTGACCGGACGCGTGTCGAGCAGCGACCCCGGCAGGAACGCGCGGATGCCGTTGACGAGGACGGTGAGGCCGCCCTTGACCTTGCCGTTGACCGTGCCGGTGACGAACTCGCCCGATTCCAGCGAGTTTTCCAGCGACATCCACGACGCCAGGCGCTTGGCCTTGTCGCGCGAGAGGATCGTGTCGCCGTAGCCGTTCTCGACCGCGTCGATCGCGACCGAGACGAAGTCGCCGGGCTGGACTTCGAGCTCGCCCTGGTCGTTCTTGAACTCGTCGATCGGCACGTAGGCTTCGGACTTCAGCCCGGCATTGACGACGACGAAGTTGTGCTCGACGCGAACCACCTCGGCGGTGATGACCTCGCCGCTGCGCATTTCGGCGCGCGTCAGCGATTCCTCGAACATCGAGGCAAAAGATTCCATGCCGGAGGGTTCGGCGACTTGGGTTTCGGGCATTGAGGGTTCCGGGGTGCGGCCGGGATGGCCACGGGGTTGGTGTTGAACAACCGGCGCTGCAGCGTGCCCTCGGAAGGAAGCGGGCACAGGTGGGGTCAGCGACGGGCTTGACTCGGGCGGCACCTTCAGCGGCCACCCCTTATCGCTGTCGACCGGTTCCGGCGGGCGTCCCTAATCTGCAGATTTCGCAGGGTCCACGCGACCCGTGGGATCCGCAGACCGAGGACGCTCGTTCGAAAAAGGCCGGCGTTGCTCCCAAAAACCCAGCACCGTGTCGACCGAGGTGTCGACGCCGAGTAAAGAGTTGTCGAGAAGCACCGCGTCCGCGGCCGGCCGAAGGGGCGAGACGGCGCGGTTCTGGTCGCGCGCATCCCGCGCTTCGAGCTCGAAGCGGAGGTCGCTGATGCTAACAGCGATGTTTTTGGCGAGCAACTGCTGGTGGCGCCGTTCGGCGCGCGTCGCCGCCGTCGCGGTAAGGTAGACCTTCAGATCGGCGCCCGGGAAGATCACCGTGCCCATGTCGCGGCCGTCGGCGACCAGACCAGGCAACTGGCGAAACGACAGTTGCAGGGTGCGCAGCGCGGCGCGCACCAGGGGGAAGGCGGCGATCTTCGAGGCCAGCGCGCCCACTTCCTCGAGTCGCAGCGTCTCGGTCACGTTCTGGCCGGAGAGCCGGATCTCGCCGTTGCCGAAGCCGAGGTCGAGGTGCCCGGCGAGTTGCGCAAGGCGCGGCTCGTCGTCCGGACGCGTGCCGGAGCGCATCGCCGCGAGCGCGGTGGCCCGGTACACCGCGCCCGAGTCGAGAAAACGGTAGCCGAGCCGGGCCGCGATGGCGCTCGCGAGCGTGCCTTTGCCCGAGGCGGTCGGCCCGTCGACGGTGATGACCGGGATCCCGCCGGCCGGCGCCTCGGCGACGGAAAACAGGGTCTCGAAGAAGTCGGGCCAGGTTTTGGCGACGCAGCGCGGGTCGAGCAGGCGGACCGGCAGCCCGGCCGGGTTGAAGGCGGCGAGCGCGCAGCACATCGCGATCCGGTGGTCGTCGTAGGTGCGGATCGTCGCGGCGCGCCAACGCTTCGGGGCGCTCACTTCGATCCAGTCGTCGCCCGTCTCGACCCGGGCGCCGAAGCGCCGGAGTTCGGCCTCGAGCGCGGCGATCCGGTCGGTTTCCTTGACCCGCCAGCTCGCGATGTTGGTCAGCCGTGTCGTGCCGATGGCGAACAGCGCCATCGCCGCCAGCGTCATTGCGGCATCCGGCAACGGGTTGCAGTCGAGCGTCACCGGTTTTAGCGGCCAGGCGCCACGCGCGACCTCGACCCAGTTGTCGCCGAGCAGAACTTCGGCGCCCATTGCCTGGGCCGCGCCGACGAAGGCGAGATCGCCCTGGATCGATTCGCGCCCCATGCCTTCGATCCGCAGCGGACGTTCGCGGCTCGCGGCGAGGGCGCCGGCGGCGATGAAATACGAGGCCGAGGAGGCGTCGCCCTCCACTTGCACCGTGCCGGGCGATTCGAGCCGGCTGCCGGACGGAATCGTGAAGCGCTGCCACCGCTCGTTGCGGACGCGCACGCCGAAGCGCGCCAGCAGATTCAGCGTGATCGCAACATACGGCCTGGAGACCAGTTCGCCCTCGACCTCGACGACGATGGCGTGCTCAGCCGCGACCAGGCACAGCGCCTGCAGCAAGCCGGTCAGGAACTGGCTCGAGACATCGCCGCGCACCCGGACCGGCGCCTCGAGGCGCAGCCGGTGAACGCCGCCGTCGCCGAGGCGCAGCGGTGGAAACCCGTCGGCCCCCAGGTAGCGGATCGCGCAGCCGAGCGAACGAAGTGCATCGACCAGGTCGCCGATCGGGCGCTCGTGCATGCGTGGAACGCCGCGCAGCGTGAAGGCGGCGCCCTGCGTCGTCGCGAGGACCGCCAGCGCGGCCGTCAGGGAGCGCGCGGCGGTGCCGGCATTGCCGACGAAGAGCACGGCGTCGCGCTGGCGAAGCGTGCCGCCGAGACCGTCGATCCGCACGCTCCGGTCGCCGGGCTCGACCCTGCAGCCGAGCTCGCGCAGCGCGTCGAGCATCACCTGGGTGTCGTCGGAAACCAGCGGATCGCGCACCCGCGTCGTGCCGTGGCAGAGACCGGCGAGCAGCAGCACCCGGTTCGAGATGCTCTTGGAGCCCGGCAGGCGGACTGTGCCGCCGGCCGAGGCGAGCGGCGGGATGTCGAGGAAAGCGGTGCTGAACATGGCGCGGCGCTCAGCGGCCGGGCGCCGGCTTGGCACCGGTCATCTGCCAGGCGCTGCGCGCTTCCGAGGCGCTCCGGATCAGCGCTTCGAGGGCTTCGGCATTCCCCGAGCGAAGCGCGAGCTCCATCGCCTCGAGCGTCTGGCGAAAGCGCGCCGCCTGCTTCAGTACCTCCTCGCGGTTCGCCATCAGCACATCGCGCCACATGGCGACGTCGCTCGCGGCGATGCGGGTGAAATCGCGAAACCCCGGTCCGGCCAGGGAAAGGTAATCACGCCCGGCCGGCTGGCGCGCGACCGCGTTGAAATACGCGTAGGCGAGCAGATGCGGCAGGTGGCTGACCGCCGCGAACGCCGCATCGTGGTTCTCGGGCGTCATGCGCAGCACCTGCGCGCCGACCGCCGCCCAGGCGTCGGTCGCGAGCTGGACCAGCGCCGGAGAGGTTTGCGGCAGCGGCGTGAGGATGACCTGGCGACCGTGATAGAGCGCCGCATCGGCGTTGGCGACGCCAGCGACTTCCTTGCCGGCGACCGGGTGCGCAGGAACGAACGACACGATGCGTTCGTGCAGCACCCGCCGGGCGGCGTCGACGACGTCGCGCTTGGTCGATCCGACGTCCATCACCAGCATGCCCGGTTCGACCAGGTGGCGGATCGCCTTCAGCGTCGACTCGGTCGCGGCGACCGGCACGGCGAGCAGCACCAGATCCGACCCCGACACCGCGAGCAGCGCCGATTCGGCCGATTGATCGATGACGCCGAGGCGCTTGGCCATCTCGGTCGTCGAGGGCGATTTGCTGTAGCCGATCACCCGGCGCACCAGCCCGGCGCGCTTGGCGGCGAGCGCGAACGAGCCGCCCATCAGGCCGCAGCCGATCAGACCGAGCTGGTTGAACATCGGCGCGGCTCGGTCGCTCACGACACGGCCCGCTCGCCGCGGGGGTCGGTCGGCGCCGCGCCGGCGCCCTCGTTTCGGCGGCGCATCAGTGCACGTCGATCGGATAGGTGCCGATCAGCTTGAAGAAGGCGCAGACGCGGCGCAACTCGGCGAGTGCGGCGCCGACGTTGGCGTCGTCGGGATGGCCGGCGAGGTCGATGTAGAAGAAGTACTCCCACTGACCCGAGCGCGCCGGACGCGATTCGAAGCGCGTCATCGAGACGCCGTGGTGCTTCAGCGGTGCCAGCATGTCGTGCACGGCGCCCGGCACGTTCGACACCGAAACCACCAGGCTCGTGCAATCGTGGCCCGACGGCTTCGGCTGTGGATGGTGGCTCGGGTGGGCGACGATCGCGAAGCGGGTGCGGTTGTGGGCGTCGTCCTGGATCGCGGGGGCGACGATGTGCAGCCCGAATTCGCTCGCCGCCTGCGTGCTCGCGATCGCGGCGAGCCGCAGGTCGAGCTGCGCCAGGCGCGCGCCCTCGGCGTTGCTCGACACCGGGCGGCGCTCGACCTCGGGCAGGTGGTTCGAGAGCCATGCATGGCACTGCGCGAGCGCCTGGGGATGCGCGCACACCGCCTGGACGCCGACGGCCGAGTTTTCGCGCCGCAGCAGGTTGTGGCGGACATAGAGGCTGGTTTCGCCGACGACGAAAAGCGGCGTCGTGAGGAAGAGGTCGAGCGAGCGCGTCACCACGCCCTCACTCGAGTTCTCGACCGGCACCACGCCGAAGTCAGCCGCCCCGGCGCTCGCGACGTGGAACACCTCGTCGACGTTCGCGCAGGGCACCTTGACGATCGTCGAGCCGAAGTAGCCGAGCGCGGCGAGCTCGCTGAACGTGCCGGCCGGGCCGAGGTAGGCGACGCGGGTCGGCGTTTCGAGCGCCCGGCAGGCCGACATGATCTCGCGCCAGATCGGCGCCACGCTCTCGGTGCCGAGCGGGCCGCGGTTGGCGGCTTTCAGGCCGTCGATCACCTGCGCCTCGCGCTCGGGTCGGAACGCCACCGAGCCTTCCCGCTTCTTCAACGCGCCGACCTGCACCGCCAGGCCTGCGCGTCGGTTGAGCAGATCGAGCAATTCGCGATCGACCGCATCGATGCCGTCGCGCAGATGCTGCAGCCCGGGCGCCGCGGAGGCCTCGGGCGCGGCTGATGACGCTGACGAGGCTGGTGCGGCGCCGGCGAGGGTTGGATCGGCCATGCGCAGCGGCGATTCTCGTGCCGACAGCCGGGCGTCAGCGGCTGCTCGCCGCCCTTTTTGCCGGCGCGGGCCTGGCCGCCGCGGGGGATGGCGACACGGTGGCCGACCCGGCGCCGCCGGCCGGTGGCGCGCCGAGGGCGGTGCGTACCTTGGCCTCGAGCGCCTGCAGTTTCGGCTCGATCGTCGGGCGCGCGTCGGCGACCAACTTCTGCGTGAAAGTGTTCTGAATTTCCGGGCTCAGCTGTGCGAACTTCTTCGTGACGGGGGCGTCGAGCCATGCGACCAGCTGCTTCAACTCGTCCTCGCTAAATTTTTCCTCCAGCGCAGCCCCGATCGTCGAGGGTGCGAGCTTGACCGCGCGGTCGCGCACCAGCGGCACCGATTCCTCGACGTATTTCTTGGC
>CAXSGM010000080.1:0-8167 GCA_964236915.1 uncultured Rhizobacter sp. | reverse complement strand
GCTGCCGCCAAGATCAAGATCGAGATCGACTCCAAGCCCGAGGCGATGGACAAGCTCGACCGCCGGCTGATCCAGCTGAAGATCGAGCGCGAGGCCGTCAAGAAGGAAAAGGACGAGGCCTCGCAGCGCCGCCTCGGTCTGATCGAGGACGAGTTGGCCAAGCTCCAGCGTGAGTACAACGATCTCGAGGAGGTCTGGAAAACCGAGAAGGCGAACGTGCAGGGCTCGGCGCAGGTCAAGGAAGAGATCGACCGCGTCAAGCAGCAGATCGAGGACTGGAAGCGCAAGGGCGACTTCAACAGAGTGGCCGAGCTGCAGTACGGCACCTTGCCGCAGCTGCAGGCGCGCGAGAAGGACATCCAGGCCAACGAGAAGACCCACGCGAAGAGCCGCCCGACGCTGCTGCGCAACGAGGTCGGCGCCGAGGAGATCGCCGAGGTCGTCGCGCGGGCGACCGGCATCCCGGTCTCGAAGCTGATGCAGGGCGACCGCGAGAAGCTGCTGCAGATGGAGGCCAAGCTGCACGAGCGCGTCATCGGCCAGGACGAAGCGATCACCGCGGTCGCCAACGCTATCCGGCGCTCGCGCTCGGGCCTGTCCGACCCGAACCGGCCGACCGGCTCGTTCCTGTTCCTCGGTCCGACCGGCGTCGGCAAGACCGAGCTTTGCAAGGCGCTCGCCGGCTTCCTGTTCGACAGCGAAGACCACCTGATCCGCGTCGACATGAGCGAGTTCATGGAGAAGCACTCGGTCGCGCGGCTGATCGGCGCGCCGCCCGGCTACGTCGGCTACGACGAGGGCGGCTACCTGACCGAAGCGGTGCGGCGCAAACCTTACAGCGTGCTGCTGCTCGACGAGGTCGAAAAGGCGCACCCGGACGTGTTCAACGTGCTGCTGCAGGTGCTCGACGACGGCCGGCTGACCGACGGCCAGGGCCGCACCGTCGACTTCAAGAACACCGTCATCGTGATGACCTCGAACCTCGGCTCGCACCAGATCATGCAGATGGTCGGCCAGCCGAGCGAGGACATCCGCGAGGCGGTCTGGGCCGAGGTGAAGCAGCACTTCCGCCCGGAGTTCCTGAACCGGATCGACGAAGCCGTCGTGTTCCACGCGCTCGATGCGAAGAACATCGAAGCGATCGCAGCGATCCAGCTCAAGGTGCTCGGCGCACGCGTCGAGAAGATGGACATGAAGCTCGAGGTCACGCCGCGTGCGCTGGCCGAGCTGGCGAAGGCGGGCTTCGACCCGGTGTTCGGCGCCCGGCCGCTGAAGCGCGAGATCCAGCGCCGAATCGAAAACCCGGTCGCCAAGCTGATTCTCGAGGGGCGCTTCGGGCCGAAGGACGTGATCCCGGTCGACTTCGAGGACGGCGGCTTCCGCTTCGAGCGGGTCGTGCACTGACAGGCGGAGGGCGGCGTCGGTCGGAAACGGCTCGACGCCGCTGCTTTGTCCCAGTCGCTCGTTGAACTGCGCCGGTCAGCCCCGCCCGGGCGGATCGAACACGGCGTCGAGACGCTGGATCTGCAATCGGGCGAGCGTCAGGTTGCCGCTTGTCTTGTCGAGCACCGCGTGCAGCGCGAGGCCACGCCGACCCGGCAGGGCCCGCAGGAGCAGATGGCGCGATTCGAGCGTGATCGCGGCCTCGGCGCAGCCGGTCCCGCCGCCGAGCGCCGTTCCGCTGGCGCCGAGCGTGGCGAGCAGGGCCTTGCCGTGGTGCGCCAGTTCGGTCGCACCCGGATCGGCGCCGCAAGCCGCCGCCGGAACGCCGCGTTCCACGTCGAACACACAGCAAGCCAAGACCCCCGGAAGCGCCGCGACCTGCCGGGCATAGCGCTCGAGCAGGGCGTCGGTCACGGGCGCTGGGCCGACCGGCCCGGGCGCTGCGGTCGGACGTATTCGACCGATCGGTTCGCGGCGACGCGCCCGGCGCTCGATCGATACGGGGTAGGCGTCCTGCGCGGCGCTGCGCTCGGCATTCGGGTTGCCGGCAGGCGCGCCGAGCAGTTCCGGCAATTGCTGGCCTTGCGACGGCTCGCGCTGGCGCAGGCGGGTCAAGGTGCCGTTGATGTAGCCCCAGGCGTCCGCGGGACGAACCACCTGCGGCGTGGCGCGCACCCTGACGCCGGTGCCGCGGGCGAGATCGGCGGCGTGGTCGCCGAGCAGCGTTCCGGCACTGAGCGGCAGGAGCAGCAGCTCGCGGTTCGGCCAGGGGCCGGCGAGCATCGCGTCGCGGAACGGTGCCAGCATCGAGCCGACGGCATGGGCCGGCAGGTGGCCGACCATCAACGCGCCGACGCGGGCGAACGCGAGCAGCAGCCGGGCGAGTTGCTGGCGCACGGCCGTGTCGGCATCGACCGTGGTGGCGTACACGCGGAGGTGGCCGCCGTCGGCGGTCGGCAGCTCCGCGAACTCGAGCGTCGCCAACACGTTGCCGTGACTCTGCCGGCGGATCGCGAGGCGTTGCAACGATCGCCCGCCGGCCGCAGCCAGGCCGATGAGAAGTTTGCGAGTGGCGGTGGTGCCCAGATCGTGGACGGCGATGAAATCAGGTCTCAGGTGCTCGAACTGCTGTTGCAGGGCCAGTTCAGGGGCACACGAGACGAACAACTCGTGCTCGGTCGGGCCGATCCGCCGGCCCACCTGGCTGCTGCCGCCCGCCAGGTAGTCGTCTTCGTCGCCGAGCAACCGGGTGACGATTCCGGTATCGGTGCGGGTCGCTTGCCAATCCTCCGCAAGAGCGGCAGGTTCGGTGTTGGCAAGGGCGGATCGGTGGCTCATCATCGAGGCGGATAGAAGAATCGAAAGGACGAGTTGACAAGGGGGTTGGGCTGTACGACGGACGAACCGCTGAAGAATGCCATGGGCCGCCGGCGTCGCGAGCGGTATATCGGAGACGTATCGCACGGGCGCGCGACGCGTGTCGAGGCTCGGCGAACGCCGGCTTCTGCGGACCGGCGCGCCTTTCAGCTGTCAGCGATCGGCTAGAATCGTGAGCTTTCCTTGCCACACCCTGGGTTGACGGCGTTTGCCGTTTCGAGGGGTGGCATACCCACAAGGAGATTCAATGCGCCATTACGAGATCGTGCTTTTGATCCATCCGGATCAGAGCGAACAGGTTCCGGCGATGCTGGAGCGCTATAAGAACCTCGTCACCGCTGGTGGCGGCAAGGTTCATCGGGTTGAGGACTGGGGCCGCCGCCAGATGGCCTACATGATCCAGAAGCTAGCCAAGACGCATTACCTCTGCATCAACATCGAATGCGGCAAGGACGTGCTGACCGAGCTCGAGACCGGCTTCCGCTTCAACGATGCGGTGCTCCGGCATCTGACCGTCGTGCAGGATGCAGCCGTCACCGGTCCCTCGGTGATGATGAAGGCCGTCGAGCGCGAGGAATCGCGCAAGAACTCGCCCGATCGTGGCGACCGCGGTGACCGCGGTGGGGACCGGGGTGGTGACCGCGGTGCTCGTCCTGCCGAAACCGCCGAGCGCCAGCCGCAGCCAGCGTCGGTCTGAAGTATTCACCCGCTCGCGCCGGAGCGGTCGTCGAGTGAATCGCCTGGTGTTGACGGCGCAGCTGGTCGAACGAGGCGCCATGCGGTACACACCGGCCGGCATCGCGGCTCTCGATCTGGCTCTGAAGCACGCTTCCGAGGTTTCGCAGGACGGCCGGCCGCGGCAGGTTTCCTTCGACATCAAGGCACGGGCGATCGGCGCGGTCACGCAGGCGGTGGGCGCGCTGGAATTGGGCAGCACGCACGGTTTCGCCGGCTTTCTCGGCGCCCAGCGCAACGGTCGCGGCATCGTTTTTCATATCACCGAGCTGGCTTGATGCCTGAAGCATCGTCACCGGCTTCCGTTCGAACCTGTTTCAGAAAAGAGGTATTCCATGCCCCCGCCACGTGGTAAAGGTCGGTTCTCGAAGGACCGCAAGCCCAAACGCAATACCCAGTCGCTGCTTTTCCGCCGCAAACGCTTCTGCCGCTTCACGGTCACCGGCGTCAAGCAGATCGATTACAAGGACGTCGACACGCTGCGCGACTTCATCGGCGAGAACGGCAAGATCACGCCCGCCCGGCTCACCGGAACGCGGGCATTCTTCCAGCGCCAGTTGACGAACTGCATCAAGCGCGCACGTTTTCTGGCGCTGTTGCCGTACAGCGACCAGCACAAGGTCTGACGAGCGAGGATGTCATGCAAGTGATCCTGTTGGAAAAGGTCGCCAACCTCGGCAACCTCGGCGATGTGGTCAAGGTGAAAGACGGGTATGCCCGCAACTTCCTGATCCCGACCCGCTCGGCGCGCCGCGCCACCGTGTCGGCGATCAAGGAGTTCGCGGACCGCCGCGTCGAACTCGAGAAGGCCGCGGCCGAGAAGCTCGCCGCTGCCGCCGCGCTCGGCGAGAAGATGAGCGGTCGAACGGTGCACATCACGCAGAAGGCGGGGGTCGATGGCCGGCTGTTCGGTTCGGTGACCAACGCGGATGTCGCCGATGCCTTGAACCGCATCGACTTCAAGGTCGTGAAGTCGCAGGTCCGGATGCCGAACGGTCCGCTGAAGACGATTGGCGAGCACACCGTCAGCGTCGCGCCGCATACCGACGTCGTGGTTGAGGTGAAGGTGGTCGTGCTCGGCGATACCGACTGAGGTTTCACTGGGCGTGCGCTGCATGAAAGGGTCGGCCTTGCCGGCCCTTTCGCTTTTCAGGGCGACGGTTTTCCACAGGTTGCGGCCCTTCGTTCACAGGCTTGTCCCCCGGGAACACATCGGGTTGTGCGGTGGGGATTGGGTCGCTGGGCGAACGTCGCGCCGCTTTCTAGGATGGGTTTCGCATGTCGGCTGTCTTTCCGTCCCAGGACGCCTCGTCGTCGCCCCGCCGTGCCGACGACGAGGTTGCGCGGCTGCGTATCCCGCCACATTCGGTCGAGGCCGAGCAAAGCGTGCTCGGTGGCCTGCTGCTCGACAACAGCGCTTTCGACCGCGCCGCCGACCTGTTGGTCCCGGGCGATTTCTACCGTTACGAGCACCGGCTCATCTACACGGCGCTCACTGGCTTGATCGCCGCGACCAAGCCGGCCGACGTGATCACGGTCTACGAGCAGCTGCAAAGCCTCGGCAAGGCGGATGAGTGCGGCGGCCTGGCGTACCTGAACGCGCTCGCCCAGAGCGTGCCGAGCGCGGCCAACATGCGGCGTTACGCCGAAATCGTTCGCGAGCGCGCGGTGCTGCGAAAACTGGTCGCCGCGAGCGACGAGATCGCGACCAGCGCCTTCAACCCACAGGGCCGGGCCGTTTCCACGATCCTCGACGAGGCCGAGGCCAAGATCTTCCGGATCGGCGAGGAAGGGTCGAAATCGCAGCAGGGTTTTCAGACGATGGATGCGCTCGTCGTGCAGCTGCTCGACCGCGTGACCGAACTGCACGAGAACGGCGCCGAGGACGTGACCGGCGTGCGCAGCGGCTACATCGATCTCGACCGCATGACCTCGGGCTTTCAGGCCGGCGACCTGGTCGTGCTGGCGGCGCGCCCATCGATGGGCAAGACGGCGCTGGCGCTCAACATCGCCGAGCACGTCGCCGTCAGTGAGGGCCTGCCGGTGGTCATTTTTTCGATGGAAATGGGGGCGGCACAGCTGGCGCTCCGGCTGGTCGGCTCGCTCGGCCGGATCGACCAGTCGAACCTGCGCACCGGCCGGCTGAAGGACGACGAGTGGGGCCGGCTCTCGGAGGCGGTCGAAAAGCTCGGCGGCGTCAGCATGTTCATCGACGAGAGCTCCGCCTTGACGCCGACCGAGGTCCGCGCCCGGGCGCGCCGGCAGGCGCGTCAGTGCGGCCAGCTCGGCATGATCGTCGTCGACTACCTGCAGCTGATGAGTGGCAGCGTCGGCACCACCGAGGAGAACCGCGCGACCGTGATCGGCGAGATCTCGCGCGGCCTGAAGTCGCTCGCCAAGGAACTGAAGTGCCCGGTGATCGCGCTTTCGCAGCTGAACCGCAGCGTCGAGAGCCGCACCGACAAGCGGCCGCTGATGAGCGACCTGCGCGAATCCGGCGCGATCGAGCAGGACGCCGACGTGATCATGTTCATCTACCGCGACGACTACTACAACAAGGAAGCCAGCAAGGAGCCGGGCGTCGCCGAGATCATCATCGGCAAGCAGCGCAACGGCCCGACTGGCACCGTCAGGCTGTTCTTCAACAAGCCGCTGACCAAGTTCGACAACCTGGCACCGGGCAGTGCGGGCTTCGGCGAGTACTGAGGCGCGGGGGCCGCGCTGCATCCGCCGGCGCGGCGAAATGCCGACCGGGGTGGCCACCGCATGCGGTTGATCGCGAACGGGCTCGGCCTCGAAGTCGAGCAGCACGGTCCGGCCGATGCCGAGCCGCTGGTCCTCATCATGGGCCTCGGGATGCAGCTCGTGGCCTGGGAGCAGGGCCTCGTCGATCGGCTGGTCGAACACGGCTTTCGCGTGATCCGCTTCGATAACCGCGACGCGGGGCTTAGCGACGGCTTCGAGCCGGCGGGCGTCCCGCCGCTCGGCCGGAACTGGCTGCGTCACGTCCTCGGCCGGCCGATCGCTGCACCGTATCGCCTCGCCGACATGGCCGACGACACCGCGGCGCTGCTCGCCGGTCTGGGTGTGGCCAGCGCCCATGTCTGCGGCGCCTCGATGGGCGGAATGATTGCGCAGCATCTGGCCGTGCGCCATCCCGAGCGCGTCCGCAGCCTGACGCTGATGATGAGCTCGAGCGGCGCGCGGCGGCTACCCGGGCCGACGCTCGGCGCGCGCCGCGCGCTGGTGTCGCGCCGGCTCGACCCGCGCGACATCGACGCCATCGTGGCGCACCACCTGCGCGTCTACCGCGCGATCGGCAGCCCGGCGTATCCCGCCGACAACGCTTATGCGCGCGACCGCGTCACCCGCGCGGTGCGACGCGCCTACCGCCCGGATGGCGCGCTGCGCCAGCTGACGGCGATCGCCGCCGACGCCGACCGCTCGGCGCTTTTGGCCCGCATCGAGCAGCCGACCTGCATCGTCCACGGTGAAGCCGATCCGCTGGTGCCGGTCGCCGCCGCGCACGACCTCGCGGCGAAGATTCGCGGCGCCCGGCTGCACCTCGTTCCCGGCATGGGCCACGACCTTCCGCCGCCCTTGTGGCCTCGCTTCGTCGAGGCGATCGCGGCGGTTGCGACTGCGGCGCGTCGGTAGCATCGGCGGCCATGCGCTCGGGTTTACGTGCCGATGCGCGCGGGATAATTCGCTCCATGTCGGCAGGCGATCCCTCACCCTGGCGTCTGTCGGTCGCGCCGATGATGGACTGGACCGACCGCCACTGCCGCTACTTTCATCGCCAGCTCACCCGCCGCACCCGGCTCTACACCGAGATGGTGACCACCGGCGCGCTGCTTCATGGCGACGTTTCGCGGCACCTCGGTTTCGATGCGGCCGAACACCCGCTCGCGCTGCAGCTCGGCGGCAGCGAGCCGGCCGATCTGGCGCGCTGCGCGAAGCTCGCTGAAGCCTGGGGCTACGACGAGGTGAACCTGAACTGCGGCTGCCCGAGCGAGCGCGTTCAGCGCGGCGCGTTCGGCGCCTGCCTGATGGCCGAGCCGGAGCTCGTCGCCGATGGCGTGAAGGCGATGCGCGATGCGACGGCGCTGCCCGTGACGGTCAAGCACCGGATTGGCATCGACCGGATCGAGAACGAAGGCTTCGTTCGGGATTTCGTCGGCACGGTCGCGGCGGCCGGCTGCGAGGTGTTCATCGTGCATGCGCGCAACGCCTGGCTGAGCGGCCTGAGCCCGAAGCAGAACCGTGAACTGCCGCCGCTGCGCTACGACGTGGTGCATCGGCTCAAACGCGACTTCCCCGGCCTGACGATCGTGCTCAACGGCGGCCTGCAGACCGATGCGCAGATCGCTGCGGAGCTGGCGCAGGTCGACGGCGCCATGCTCGGCCGCGCCGCTTATCACCAGCCATGGATGATGGCCGACTGGGATGCGCGCTTCTTCGGCGATCCGCCCGCCGCGGCAGATCGCGATTCGGTGGAGGCGGCGATGGTTTGCTACATGGAGCGGGTGGCGGCCGCCGGCGAGCCCTGGTCGCACGTCGCCCGCCACATGCTCGGCCTGCGGCACGGCCTGCCGGGCGCGCGGCGCTGGCG
>CAXSGM010000079.1:0-8273 GCA_964236915.1 uncultured Rhizobacter sp. | reverse complement strand
CCGACAGGAATCGAACCTGTATTTGCCGCTTAGGAGGCGGCCGTTCTATCCGTTGAACTACGGCGGGAGCGGGTCGCTATCGGCGACGGGCGCAGTTTAAGACGTGCTCCGACCGGCGCTGGCCACGGCTTCAACGCCAGCGCACGGTCCAGATCAGGTCGAGCGAATTGTCCTCGCCCGACTGGGCACGCAGCGTGAGGCGGCGGCCGAGGCGATAGACGAGCTGCAGGCTGCCGGTGGTGGCGTTCAGGCTGCGCTCGTAGCCGACGTACCAGCGTTTGGAGATCTGCTTGCCGATGCCGACGATGGTTTCGCGCACGCTGCCGACTTCCGCCTGGCGCACCGAGATTTCGTCCAGGCCGAGCGCCTTTGTAATGCGATCGGTCGGGCCGCCGCCTTCGCCGGAGAGCAGCGCGAGCGCCGCGTGCTGGAGCAGCGCGGTGTTGCTGCCGTCGCTCGCCTGGCCGGTGACGAGGTAGCTGAGCTTGTCGAGATCCGACATGTCGGGCTCGGAGAACAGCCGCACGCGCGGGTCGGCGGCCGTGCCGGTGACGCGCACGCCGACGCGCACGTCGAGGTCGCGCCGCGTCGCCTCGATGTCGAGCCGCGGGTTGTCGACGTTGCCGTCGAAGGCGACGATGCCGCGGTCGATCCCGAGCTTCTGGCCATAGGCGTCGTAGCTGCCGTCCTCGACGCGCACCCGGCCGTCGACCGCGAGCCGGCCGCCGGGCGCGCTGAGGTGAAGATCGCCGCGCAGGGCCGCCTCGACGCCGCGGCCATGCACCCGCAGGTGCTCGCCGAGGCCGACGCGCAGGTCGAGCGTCACGGCTCGCGCGGCCGGGCCCACCGGGCTGTGCGGTCCGGCGGTCGCTGCGGCCGACGCCGCGGCGGCCGGCGAGGCGACGCCGGGGGCGCGGGTCACCTGGACGTCGTCGCCGAGGGTCGGCGCGTCGGCACGGGTGAAGTCGATCAGGCCGTCGTCGACAGCGAAGCGGCCGGCGAGCCCGAGCGTGCGCGCGTCGAGCGTCAGCCGGGCGCTGCCGCTCGCGGCGATGCGGCGATCGACACGGCCGAGCAGCTGGAAGTGATCGGCGGTGATGCCGAGCGTCGTGCTGGGCGCGGCGCCGAGCGTCGCCGTGCCGTCGATCCGCACGCTGCCGTTGCCGGCTTTTGCAGTCATGCGCTCGATGCGCGCCGTGTCGCCTTCGAGGCGGATCGCGAGCTCGCCGTCGACGACGTGCACGCCTTGCAGGAAGTTGCGCACCTCGAGCTGCTGCCCTTCGATCCGGCCGGTGACCGCCGGCGCGCCGAAGCGGCCGCCGAAGGTTGCCGCGCCATGCAGCTGACCGCCGAGCCGCCAGCCCGGCGGCAGCCAGCCGCCCCAGCTGCCGAGATCGCCGACTTCGAGCTCGAGCCGGCCGGCGAGCGGCGCGTCGGCCGCCGGCCAGACGGCGCTCGGCGCGGTGCGCACGCTCTGGCTGCCGTTCAGCGTGCCGAGCGCGCTGCCGGCGACGCTTTGGGTGGCGCGCCACACGCCGTCTTTGGCGACCAACGCGAGCTGCAGCGCTGCGAGGCCGAGCGAGCGGGTGCCGAGCTCGTCGGTGATCGTCAGGTCGCCGGCGCGGCGTTCGATCGCGATGTCGGCGGCGAAGGTCGGCCTGCCGGCGATGCGCAGTCGGCCACCGACCGTCAGATCGCCGCCCCAGCCGAAATCCGGCTGCAGGGCGCTGAGCAACGGCGCGATGCGCAGTGGTTCGAGCTCGGCCTCGGCATCGAGGCGCGGCGGTTCGCCGGCAGCGCCGGCCGCGTGCCACGCGATCCGGCTCCAGCGCAGCGCGCCCGCGAGCAGCGTCGCCCGGCCCGGCTGCACGACAAGGCTCGACGCCGCGCCTTGATCGTGCTGCCACTCGACGCCGACATCCTGCGTGTGCAGCAGCGGCGCCGCGCCCGGCGCGTCGCTGCGCAAGTCGAGTGCGCGGAGCGTGCCGCGCCAACCGGCAAGGTCGGCTTCGGTCCGGCGCGTGCCGTCACCGCTTCGCGCCGCGCCGGCGTTCGCCGCCCCCGCCGTCGCGCCGATCCAGCCGCCTTCGATCTGCAGCAGCGCGCGGGTCCGGTTCGCGGGCGTCGGCGGCGCGCCGCCCTGGACCGCATCGACCCACGTCGGCGGCCGCATCGGCGACACCGCGCGCAGCTCGAGCGTGTGGGCGCGCCCGGTGCCGGCGAGCCGGAGCTGCAGCGTGTCGAGCGAGGGTGCCGCGCCGTCGGCCTCCAGCAGCCCGGCGTCGACGAGTGTCGCGTGGGCATCGAGCGGGGTGTCGACCGCGCTGCCGAGCGACCAGTCGGCGTGCAGTTCGCCGAGCCGCGCCGTCGTGCCGTCGGCCAGGGCGACGCGCAGGGCCGCGCCGTCGAGCTTGCCGCGGCTCGTGAGCAGGGGCCAGCGGCCGCTGAACTGGGCCGAGCCGGCGAGGCGCCCGGCGAGCGGGGTGACGTCGCCGGCCGGCTGCAGCGCGCGCCACAGCGGCGCCAGCGCGCCGAGCGCCGGCGCGTCGAGCGTCAGCGCGAACTCGTCGGCGGTGCCGCTGCCCTGCAGCGCCACGCGGCCCTGGCCATCGACCCGGTTGCCGGCGGCGTCGAGCCGCAAGCTCAGCCGGCTCGCTGCCGCGCCGGTGTTCTCGAAGTGAGCTTCGCCGCCGAGCGGCACGCCGAGGAGCTGGCTCGTCGCCAGCGTCAGGTGCGCCGTGCCGCGCCAGCGGGCGAGCTCGGCGGCGAGGGCTGCGCTCCCGGCGCTACTGGTGGCCGCGGCGGCCGCGGCGGGGCGTTGCGGTGCGGCGCGCTCGGCCGGGGCCGCCGCGACCTTGCCGGATCGCGCCGTCGCGGATGCGGCCGGTGGCGCCGTCGCGGTCGCCGTTGTCGGCGCCGCGCCGGCGATGACCTCCGGCGCGGGCCCGATCAGATCGACATCGACCCGCGCGTTCAGCCGGCTCGGCGCCTTGCGCCAGGGCGAATCGGGGCTGCCCGGCCACCACTGCGCCGGGTCGACATCGCTCACGGCCGCTCGCGCCTGCACGCGCCACGGCGCGGCGGCGTCGCTGCGCGAGACGACGCCGCTCAGCGTGGCACGGCTGCCGCCGGCACGCGCCTCGAAACTGCGCACGTCGATGCGATCGGCGGCGAGGGCGGCGTCGACCTGGAGCCGGACGTCGCGCGCCGGGCCGCTCGCGGCAAGCGTGCCGCGCAGGTCGGCGCGCAGCGCGATCGGCGCGCCTGCCGCGTCCGTGCCGGCGTCCAGCGTGCCGCCGAAGCGCAGCGCCGGGACGCGGGCGTCGAGCCGCTCGGGGCGGACGCCGTCGAGCGCCGCGCTCAGCTGCCAGCGGCCGGCGGCGCCACGACCGCTGCCCCTCACGCGTCCGGCCGGGGCGTCGGCGCTGCCCAGCTCGGCGCTCAGCGCGCGAATCTCGTAGCTGCCGAGCTGATCCGGGCGCGCGGCGATATCCGCGTCGGCATGCCGCAGCGGCAGGCGGCCATCGCTCCAGCGTCCGGCCGCGGCGTTGTCGACCGCGAGCCGGAGCTGCGCCGGCTGGTCGAGGCCGTGGCTCACGACGCTCGCGGTGCCGTTCAGCGCGGTGCGCGGCGCGCCGCTGGCGAGGGCCGAGAGATCGATCTGCTGCAGCCGCGCCTGCAGGGCGCCGATCGGCCAGGCGGCGAACGGGTGGAGGGTCGCCTGCGCGTCGAGCGACGCGGGCGAGGGGGGTGACGTGGACGAAGCCGGCAACGTGGGTGACGCAGGCGATGCGGCCGCCGTGGACTGCACGGGCGATGTGGGCGAAACGGGTGACGTCGGCGAAGCAGGTGACGTAGACGATGCGGCCAACGTGGGCGATGTGGGCGAAGCCGGCGACGCGGCGGACAGGGACGATGTGGACGACGTGGGCCGCACGGGCGACGCGGGCGACGCGAACGACGCCGGCCGCGCGGGCGACGCCGGCCGCGCTGGCGACGCAGGCAGCATGGGCAGCGCAGGCGTCGTCCCCGCAGCGGCTTCGCGCAGCCGTGCCTGCACCTCGATCGCAGCCAGAGGGCCGGCGAGCGCCAGCCGCGCGGTCCAGGGCCGCAACCCGGCGCGGCTGCTTCCCGCGAGATCGAGGACGGCGGCGAGGGTCAGCGGGCCGGTGGTCGCGATGCGGGCGTCGCCGGTCGCGTGGAGCCGATCCCAGGCGAACGCCAGCCCTTCGATCCGATGCTCGGCGCCGGCGTTCGCGCCGAGCTGCAGGGAAGCCGTCAGCCCGCGGACCGGTTCGTCGCCGAGCGCCGCGGCATGCAGTTCGACGATCCGCACGCTGCCGATCTCCACGGCGAGCGGCAGGCGCAGGTCGGTCGGCGCAGCGGCCGGCGGTTTCGAACCGGCATTCGGCGCCGCGTCGACATCGACCCGCCCGGCCTCGAACGCATCGATGTGCAGCCCCAAACCGAGCGGCGCCGCGGCGCGGACCAGCCGCAAGCCGCGCCAGGCCGGGCGCTCGAGCGTCAGCGTCACGCCGCTGCCCGGCACGCGAATCAGGATGCGCGCGGCGGCGAAGTTGCCGACGAGCGTGCCCCGCGGTGTCTCGACCTCGATCCCCGGCAGCCGGGCGGCGAGGTACGCGGTGCCGGCTTCGGTCCGCAGCGCCCACCAGACGCCGGCGCCGAGCGCCACGACCAGCAGCAGGACCAGCGACACGAACAGCAGCGCGCCGCGGCCGAGCCGGCCAAAGCGGCCCCGGCGTCGTGGCGAGCGAGGCAAGGGTGGTGAGGGTGGCGAGTCGCCCCCGCCGGGTGGCGCGCCGCCTCCGCCGGGCGGCACGTGGCCCGTGCTGGGCGCCGCCGGCGCACGGGAGCCTGCCGGCACGCGTGCGGACCGGTCGGCATCGACCCTCAAAACGCCGCCCCGACGCTGAAATGAAAGCGCAGGCGCCTGTCGTCCTGGCCGTAGGCGAGGTCGGCGCGCAGCGGCCCGACGGGGCTTTCGTAGCGCAGGCCGACCCCGTAACCGAAGGCCGGCTTCCAGGTGCTCCAGCGGTCGGCCGCGTTGCCGGCGTCGACGAAGACGGCGCCGAGCAGCGCCGGCAGCCGGGCGAGGAAGGAGTGCGCGGCCTCGACGCTGCCCGTCAGCAGCACGCGCCCGCTGATCGTGACGCCGGCGATCGACGGCCCGAGCTCGCGGTAGGCATAGCCGCGCACCGAATCGTCGCCGCCGGCCCGGAACAGCAGGGTGTCGGGAACGCCGACCGCGCTCCGCGTCAGCACCTGCCCGGCTTCGAGGCGGGCGCTGCCGAGCCAGCCGTCGGCGAACGGCCGGTAGCCGTTGAGGCGGGCGTAGAGGCGCGCGAACGGGCCGCGCGCGGTTTCGATCGGCTCGCTCTGCACGGATCGCGTGCCGTGGGCGACGCCCAGGCCGACCTGCCACGTGCTCACGACGCCGCGGGTCGGCAGCAGCAAGTTGTCGACGTCGCGGAACACCCAGTTCGCGTCGATCGAGACGGCCTCGGCGGTGTTCGTCAACGTGGCGCTGTCGAGCCGCGCATGCGCGATCTCGGCGTAGTAGAGGCGGCTGATCCGGGTCGTGTCCTGCGAACGGCCGGCGCGGACGTTCCAGCTGTCGAGTTGTTCGTCCCGGACCCGCAGATCCGCGAAACTGGCGCTGACGAGGTTGCGGTACAGATCGGCGAGCGGATACGAGGTCAGCTCGCCCGACCATTTGCGTTGGGTCGGCCCGAATTCGAGCTTGTTGCGGGCGATCCAGTGCGTGCCGAGCACGTTGCGCGCGACGTGTTCGAGCGAAAAGCGCGCACCGGTGTCGGCGCTGACGCCGATGCCGAAGGTCGCCTGCTGCGCCGGCTGCTCGCGCACCCGCACGAGGACCGGCGCCGCCGCGGCCGTCGCCGGCGCGTCGTCGAGCTCGACCGAGGCGCTCTCGAAGAGGCCGAGCTTTTGCAGCCGCTCCTGAAAATTGAGCAGCGTCTGTTCGCGGTACGGGTCGCCGGGGGAAAAGGTCGCGAGCCGGCGCACGGTGCTCGCGTCGTAGCGCTCCAGGCCCGAGATGCGGAGGGGACCGAGCCGAAAGCGTGGGCCGCTTTCCAGCTCGACCGCGAGGTCGGCGCGACTGGTGACGGCGTCGATCCGGGCGTCGGTGCGGGCCCAGGTTGCGGCGGCCCAGCCGTCGGCACGCGCCCGGGCGAGGGTCGCGACCTTGGCGCTCGACCAGGCCGCCTGGCGAAACGGCGCGCCGGGCGCGAGCGGCCACTGGGCGCGGAGCGCGGCCAGCTCCGCGGTGGCCGCCGGTTGGCCCGACGCCGCGGCGCGGCCGAGCTCGCCGCTTGCGGTGACGGCGACCGACCCGACGATCGTCAGCGCCCCGGTTTCGACCGCAATCCGGAGCAGCGGCAGCCCGGCCGCGCTGCCGTCGCGGGTCGCGACGACCTTGGCGTCGAAGTAACCTTCCGTCTCGAGCAGTTGGCGGGCCTGCGCCGGCGCGGCGCGGAGCAGCCGTTCGAGCTCGGTCGCATTGACCACTTCGCCGACGGGGACGCTGCGGAAACGGGCGAGATCGAGGTAGTCGAGCAGCAAGCTGCGCAACGGCGGCGGGGCGTCGACCTCGAGCCGGTATTGCGCGGTCAGCGCGGTCGCGGTGTCGCCCGCGGCGGCTGCGGAAGCCGCGGGCGCGGGCGCTGGGGGCGCTGCGGCAGCAGCGGTCGATGGCGTCGCAGCGGTCGCAGGCAGCGTCGCCGCATCGGAACCCGCGGTCCCGGCCGATGCCGTCGACATCGCGGCCGGCGGGCCACCGGCGGCCGACCGATCCGCGCTAAACGGCAGGTTGGCGCAACCCGCGAGCACGACGACCGCCGCCGCGGCCGGCACGCCGCGCCGCCGGTGGCGCCGGGTCATTGCGTCAACAGGCGCATCGCTCCTTCGAGTCCGGCAAGCGTCAGCGGGAACATGCGCTGGTTCATCAGTTGCTGCACCACCGCGATGCTCTGGCGATACTCCCACACGCCCTGCGGCTCGGGGTTGATCCATGCGAACTTCGGGAAGGCCGTCGTCAGGCGCTGGAGCCACTCGGCCCCGGGCTCCTCGTTGTTGTATTCGACGCTGCCGCCGGGCTGCAGGATCTCGTACGGGCTCATCGTCGCGTCGCCGACGAAGATCAGCTTGTAGTCCTTGTTGTACTTGCGGATCACGTCCCAGGTGCTGAACTTCTCGCTGAAGCGGCGCCGGTTGTTCTTCCACATGAAGTCGTAGACGCAGTTGTGGAAGTAATAGAACTCGAGGTGCTTGAACTCGCCCTTGGCGGCGCTGAACAGCTCCTCGACGCGGTGGATGTGCTCGTCCATCGTGCCGCCGACGTCCATCAGCAGCAGCACCTTCACCTGGTTATGGCGCTCGGGCACCATCTTGATGTCGAGCCAGCCGGCGTTGGCTGCGGTGCTGCGGATCGTGTCGTCGAGGTCGAGCTCGTCGGCCGAACCTTCGCGTGCGAAGCGCCGCAGGCGCCGGAGCGCGACCTTGACGTTGCGCGTGCCGAGCTCGAGCGTGGCGTCGTAATCCTTGAACTGGCGCTGGTCCCAGACCTTGACCGCGCTCTTGTTGCGGCCCTTGTCCTGGCCGATGCGGATGCCTTGCGGGTTGTAGCCGTAGGCGCCGAAGGGCGAGGTGCCGCCGGTGCCGATCATCTTGCTGCCGCCCTCGTGGCGCTCCTTCTGCTCCTCGAAGCGCTTCTTCAAGGTCTCCATCAGCTCGTCCCAGCCCATCTTCTCGATCTGGGCCTTTTCTTCGGCGCTGAGTTCGAGTTCGAGGTGCTTCTGCAGCCAGTCGAGCGGTACCTCGCGGGTGAAGTCGGTCAGCATCTCGACGCCCTTGAAGTAGGCGGCGAAAGCGCGGTCGAACTTGTCGAAGCTCGCCTCGTCCTTCACGAGCGTGGTGCGGGCGAGGTAGTAGAACTTGGTCGTGGTCGGCCCGCTCGGGTCGGCGGCGTCGGCATCGAGCACGCCGCCTTCGAGCGCCTCGAGCAGCATCAGGTACTCTTTCACCGAGACCTTGAGCTTGGCCGCGCGCAGCGTGAAGAAGAAGTTGATCAGCATGGCGGGCGTCGGTCTGCGTGACAGTGATTGTGACGGGGTGGATCGAGGTATGCGGGAGACCCTCACCCCAGCCCTCTCCCGCAGGCGGGAGAGGGAGTAACGCAGCGGCGTCTTGCTCCTTCTCTACCGCAGGCGGAGAGGGGACACAGCAGCGGCGTC
>CAXSGM010000078.1:0-8444 GCA_964236915.1 uncultured Rhizobacter sp. | reverse complement strand
GGGTCCGCTGCGGCCGCGGACCGGGCCTTCGGGTTCGGGTTCGGGTTCGGGTTCGAATCTGCATCCGCATCGAGCGCCACCCAGAGCAGGCCGCAGGCCTCGCGCGCCGCGTGCGTGCAGGCGCGATGGCTCGCGGGCGGCACGAAGCTCGGCACGGCGGGGATCGCGACGCAGCGGCCGCCCCCGTCGAAGCGCCAGCCGTGATACGCGCATTCGAGCGTGTCGTCGACGACGCGGCCGAGCGCGAGCGAGGCGCCGCGGTGCGGGCAGCGGTCACCGGCCGCGTGCACCGTGCCGGCAGCATCGCGCCAAAGAACGAGATCATGCTCGAGCAGATGGGCCCGGAGCGGCTCGGCACCGAGCTCGGTGCCGAGCGCGACCGGGTGGAAGAGCGTGTGCTCGATCATCGCGAGGTCTTCGCTCCGAAGCGGCGGCCCCCATGACCGCCGCCCCCAGCGCCCTACTTCTTGTCGCCGCCCGGCACCTTGCCTTCGACGCCCTTGACGTAGAAGTTGATGCCCGAGAGGAACTTGTCGTCTGCGGTCGTGCCGGAGGCGATTACCTCCTTGCCGTCGTTGCCCGTGATCGGCCCCTTCCAGATCGTGAAGCTGCCGTCCTTCAGGCCCGCCTTGACCGTCTCGAGCCTGGTCTTGATCGGGGCCGGGACCTGGTCGGAGAGCTTCACGAAATCGATCGCGCCTTCCTTGACGCCCCACCAAGCCGAACCGGTGGTCCACGTGCCGTCGAGCGCCTCGCGGGTCGCCTTCAAATAGTACGGCGCCCAGTTGATGATCGCCGAGCCGAGGTGCGCCTTCGGGCCGGTGGCGGACATGTCGCTGTCCCAGCCAAAAGCGTATTTCCCGGCCTTTTCGGCGGTCTGCAGCACGGCCGGCGAGTCGGTGTTCTGGAACAGCACGTCGGCGCCGCCGTTCATCAGCGATTGCGCGGCCTCGGTTTCTTTCGGCGGGTCGAACCAGAGGTTGACCCAGACCACCTTGGTCGTGATCTTCGGGTTGACCGACTGCGCGCCGAGCGTGAAGGCGTCGATGTTGCGGATGACTTCGGGGATCGGAATCGAGCCGACGACACCGAGCACGTTGGTCTTCGTCATGCCGCCGGCGACGATGCCCGCCATGTACGCGCCCTCGTACGTGCGGCTGTCGTAGACCCGCATGTTCGGCGCCGTCTTGTAGCCGGTCGCGAGCTCGAACTTCACGTCGCTCAGGTCGGCCGCGGCCTTCAGCTCCGGCTCCTGGTAGCCGAAGGTCGTGCCGTAGATCAGCTTGTTGCCTTGGCCGGCGAGGTCGCGGAAGACGCGTTCGGCGTCCGGGCCCTCGGGCACCTTGTCGACCGTGACGACCTGGATCCGGTTGCCGAACTCGGCCTCGATGGCCTTCCTGCCGAGATCGTGAGAGTAGGTCCAGCCGGCGTCGCCGACCGGCGCGAGGTAGACGAACGCGACCTTGAGCGGCCCGGGGGCGCTGGCGGCCCCGACGGTGGACGTGGCGGACGCCGCCGAGCCGGCGGGCGGCGCGGGTTGTTCCTTCTTGCCGCAACCCGCGAGGGCGGCGGCGATCACGATCGAGGCCCAGCCGGCGAGGCGAGGCAGGGAGGCAGGCAAAGCGACGGTCATCGGTGGTTCTCCTGGGTGGACGTGGCGCGGAACGGATCGAAGGGGGGACGAGACGGCATCGGCGGTCAGCCTCGCTCGAGAAGTCGAAGGATGATATTGCCGTGGCAGGGCAAGGGCGCGCACCAGCACACCAGGCCGCGGCCGCGGAGCTCGGCACGAGGCGCTCGACCCGCGCCGGCTGGGTCGAGCGCCAGGCTTCTGGGCGAGTGGTGGTCTCCATGGTTGGCTCCAGTCGATGAACGAGGCGGATTGCCTCGATCACCAACATCGCAGAGCCGCAGCCTCAAGGCACCACCACCGGCCCGGCCGGAGCGCCTGCCGCGCGAGCGGTTTAGTCCACAGACTGGGTGCGGTCAGTCGTGTATCGCTCGCCAATGACTGCGGCCGCCGATACCTGACCTTGGCCGATCTTCCGGACAGCTATCAGGTCTACGTCAAAGCCTGACCTTCGTTGGCAGCAGGGCCCGCGACAGGATCAGCCACTCGGCGGCGATGTCCGGCCAACGACTGCTCCCGCCGATGGTGAACTGGCCCTTTTCGACTCAGAGCTGATCTATGCATCCAGGAACCCAGATCCTAGAGCAGACGTATGAGGAAGGGGCTCAAGGCGTCTCTCGTCTCCGCCTAGCGACGGGTAACTGGAAAAGCATTGACCCTGAGATTTCCGGCGCCAAGTCGACCTTCCGGCAATCTTCACGAACGACTTCGTCAAGAAGACAACGCGCGCTATCTGAAACGGTGAGGGTTATCCAGAAGGCCAGCACGTAGACGCGCTCGGGATTAGAAACATCAAGCGCAGGCTCCGCGTCACTCCGCGCGTCGCCGCCTTACGGCGCCGATCACCGCCAGGCCGGCAAGCAGCAGTGCCCAGTTGGCCGGCTCAGGCACCGCCGCCGCCACATTTAGTTTGAAGTCATACGTCACAGGCGCGTCGCCGTCGAGGACCCACAAGGTGTACTGCCCGCTGGCGAGCGGGCTGGTGAATCCTGTGGCGCCGCCGATGGCCGGGAAGTTTGCGGGCGAGGCAAGACCCAGATCTGGCAACAGATTGGCGGTGATCATCGACGGGCTCACCAGCGTCCAACCGAGCAACCCCGCCGCGGAGCTGAACGATGGGTCGACCACCGCCGTCGACCCCTGCGCGATGCTCAAAAACAGTCGGTCGGTCGGCTGGATGACGGAATCCGCGGCGAGCATGATTTCCGAGAGCACGTACCCCGTCGGCACGCTGAACGTCACGTAGTCGTTGTCCAGAGTCGAATACGCATGGGTAGCGGGGTCGAACGTACCGCTTGGTATGGTCATGCCTGAGATTCGGTTGGTGCCGGGTATCAGTTGGCCGAGGTTCGTCGGGGCGGTGGCGTTGTTGGAGAGGTCGCCGCTGCTGGCCTCGTCGTAGTCGGTCGCGTACGCGATCGACGTTGCCGCCACAAAGGCGGTTGCAAGGGCAAGGCTTCGCAAGACGGGGACAACGCGATGCCGGTGAACAAATGCGCAAGTCATGCTGGCTCCTCTACGGGGGATTGATGAATCGGTGGTCTGCGGAGGTGACCATAGACGGGGCGGACGGCACGGACGGCAGCATCCGACGAAGCCGGCTCGGCTGCGATGGACCCGCCCGAATCCGCGACGAAATGGGAACGATGCAGCGATGCAGCTGGCGAGGTTCGATCGGCGGGCGGGTGTGAGGTCGATACCGCAGACGTCAGCCTTTCGAGGGCGGCGGCTTCAACTCGATGATCAGCGCACGAACGTCCTTGCCCGAAATGTTCTCGACCTCGTGCGTCTCGGCCTCGCTCCAAAACACGGCGCCAAGCTCGTTTTCGACCAACTGAGGCTTGCCGCCGGCATGCGTCAAGCGGACCTTTGCCGGGCTCAGCAGCACGGTCAAGTTCGCGGGGTGCGAGTGCATACCCGCACCGCACACGCCCATGCCGGGCCGGCTGTTGAACTCGAGCACCCGCAGACCTTCGTTCTCGAGCACGACGCGGTAGTTCGTCGGCCGGGTGCGCGCGGCGTCTTGCGCCTGTGCGCTGTCGGCCAGCGCGAGGGCCGGCAACAGCGCAAGCAAGGCACGTCGCAGCTCGTTGGCTTCGGGGCGATCGGCGTCGTTCATTTCAGCTCTCCCGTGGTAATGGAATTCGTGGATGGCTACATCTGCCGGAACAGATGTTCGTGCGCCTCGCTCACCGCGAGCTTCTCGATGCGCGTCTTCAGTTTCACCGCGACGCGGCCGCGAAAGTCGCGCGTGACGCCGGCGATCGCATTGGCGTTGACGATGGTCGAGCGGTGGATCGGCCAGAAGCAGGCCGGGTCGAGGTCGTCCTGCAGCTCTTTCAGCGTTCGCCGGATCAGCGCTTCGCCCTCGGCAGTGACGACGCGGGTGTACTTCGTGTCGGCCTGGAAGTAGCAGACGTCGTCGACCGTGATCAGGCGCACTTCCTTGCCCTGCGAGGCGTTGATCCAGCGCAGGTGCGTGCGCGCCGGTGCGGCGGTGGCCAACGCGCGCAACGCGCCGCCGATCGAGGGAGGCGTGCTGCCCAGGCGCTGCTTGACGCGGCGCACGGTCGCGGCCAGGCGTGCGGTGTCGAACGGCTTCAGCACGTAGTCGATCACGCCCTGCTCGAACGCGGCCACCGCGTGCGCGTCGTACGCGGTCACGAAGACGATTTGGCAGCGCCCCTCGCACTGGCGCGCCACTTCGAGACCGGTCAGGCCCGGCATCTCGATGTCGAGGAATGCGACGTCGGGCGCGTGGCGCTCGATCTGCTGCAGCGCCTCGATGCCGTTGCGGGCCAACGCGGCAATCTCGAGCTCGGGCCACAGCTCGTTCAGGTGTGCGGCGATCTCTTCGCGCAGCACGGCCTCGTCTTCGGCGATCACGGCAATGATGCTTGGCATGGTCGGGCGGCTCCTCAACTCAGAACGGGGCTGACGGGCGGTGGCGCAGGTGCCGACGCCGATGCGCGAACGGCGGGTGCCCCGCCACGCGCGATGTGCAGACATAGCGCCACGCCGCTCTGCGCCGCGTCGGGCTCCGAGTGCACCGACCAAGCGCCGCCGAACGCCGCGCGCAGCGCCACCTGCAATGGGTACGGCAGAGCCATAGCGCGCCCGGCCGCATCCATGCCGCCGGGCGACTCGATTACGATCTCCACGCGGCGCGCATCGCTCGTGACGCAAAGGCATGCGCCGCGCACTGCGTGCGGCGCGGTGTCGCGGCTGCTGTTGAAGTGATCCATTAGCGGCAATAACAGCAGCGGCGGGAACGCCATGTCGGGCAGCAAGCCCTCGACTTTCACGTGCCATAGCGTGCTGCCGGTATCGATCGCCGCGCTCAGGGCCGCGTAGTCGCGCGCCAAGCCGACCTCGGTCTTCAGGCTCGAGCCGCCGCTGCGCACGATCGGCATCGCACTGCGCAGGAAGGCGACGAGCTGATCGAGCAGCCGGTCGGCCGCTGCCGCGTCGCGTGCGTAGAACATCTGCACCGTGGCCATCGCGCGCAGAAGAAAGGCCGGGTCGACGCGGCCGCGCAGCGCGTCGAACTCGGCTTCGTCGAGCAACGCTTCAGTACGGCGGCGCGCGATCTGCGCACTGCCGAGCAGCCGCTGGTTGCGCTCGGCGCGCTGCAGCAACACGCAGGCGACGACGAATATGCCGCCGTGGAAAAGCGTCATCCACAGCATGTAGCAGAAGTTGGCCCACGACGGCGCCGGCGCGCCGAGCCGGCTGTATGCCGCCAGATCGATGTGCAGCAGGTGGAACACGGCCCACTTGGCTTCGATCAGCGCCGCCGCGCCCACCGACATCAGCAGCACCAGCAGCACGAGCTTCCAGCGCCGGTCGAGCACGGGCTCGAGCCGCAGCGCGATGGCGGCCAGCGCGGTGCCCGTGACCCACCAGTCACCCGCGATCAGCGCCATCACACTCAGCTGCGCGCGGCCTGAGCCGGCCAGCCCGAGCGGCAGCGAGAGGGCCTCACCGACGTTGATTGCGATGCCCCAGAACAAACCGTACAGCGCAGCGCGCCACAGCAGGCTGCTGCGTCGCAGCGCGTCGAGCGAGGACTTCATCGCTTACCGCCGCGCCGGCGCGGCGCCGCCGTCGCTGTGCCCGTGGGCACGCGCATCGTTGCGCACACGCCGCTCGGCACGTTGGCACCCAACACCAGCGAGCCATGGTTACCGTAGAGCGCGGCCAGGCGCCAGCGGATGTTCGCAAGGCCAATACCGACGCCCCCGATCGTGTTCGGGCTGAAGCCAACGCCGGTGTCGGCGACGACAACCTCGAGCACCTCGCCTTCGAGCCGCGCCCGCACCGCAATCTCGCCGCCCTGCGGCGACGGTCCGATGCCGTGCTTGATCGCGTTCTCGACCAGAGTCGCGACCGTCAGCGCCGGGAACTCGACTGCACGCAATGCAGCGGGCACCGCGAAGGCGAGCGTCAGCCGGCCGGCCATGCGCACCGCGACGATGCCGAGATAGGCCTGCACCAGATCGATCTCCTGGCCGAGCGTGCGGCGCTCACCCGGTCGCTCGGGCAGGGCTGAGCGCAGGTACTCGAGAAAATGCACGAGGAGCTGCGCGCCCTTGTCGTGCTCGGTGCGGTGCAGGCGTCGCACCGTCGCCAGCGTGTTGAACAGAAAATGCGGTTCGATTTGGCTGCGCAGCGCCTGCAGCCGCGCCTGCATGACCTGCCGATCAATTGCGATGCGGCGCAGTTCGGCCGCCTGCGCCGCACTGCTGTCGACGCTGTTTCGGCACCACAGGTACCAAAGCGATGAGATGCTGCCGGCCAGCATGGCCCATTGGCCGATGCGTGTCAGCACTGCGATCCCATGCGTCGAGGCGGCCGCGCGCGGTTCAACCAGCAGCAGCAGCGCCTCGCCAGCGAGCGCGCCGAACAGGATCGCCGCGGCCAGCAGCGCGGCGCGCCACAGCAATGGCTGGCGCGCCCGCGACGGCGTCGCGACACGGGATACGGCTGCAAGCGCGAGCGCGATCGCGCTCGTTACCGCGAGCCGTTCGCCGGCGAGGGCGAGCCAGCCGTCGAGCACTTCGTCCCATGCGTAGTGGCGCCAGATGAAAGGCTGAAACAGCAGCTGCGTCGACATGGCGAGCCCGACCGCAGCGCCCCAACTCAGCGCCGCGCCGAAGCCCACGCGGGTGCGCGGCGCCAGCCCGGCGTCATCGAAGATGGCTCGCAGTTTCACATTGACATCCCTGGCAGGTGGCATAAGCCGATCGGGCGAATCCGAGTGTCTGCCAATTGAAGCGCGGTGCGCCATCCCTTGAAAGCGGCAAGGGACCGGCGCTGCCCGGCAGCGACGAAACCCGCTGCGAGCGGCATGAACCGCCGACGGCAGATGTCGGCGGGTGATGCGCCGAAAGTGCGGAATTGAGCTGCGCAACCGGTCGCCGCCGCCTACCAGGCCGCCCGTCCGTGGGATCGCTGATAAGGGGCGCTGCCAGCGGAGACAGGAATTCCACGCTCATCCGAATAGGACGTCGTTGAGATTTCGCCTTTTCACAAATCCATTGAAATCGAACCGGCACAAAAAAAGCTACCCGCCAGCGAACCGGGGAGGAGCTTGTCTAGGGTCAGCACGGCCTTTGCCCTACTTCGATGCGTCACCCGCCAGCCGAAGCCGGACTGCACGTCCGCATGGCGGTACGCACGGGCAACTGGACCCAACTGGGTCACCTTGATTGTCGGCGCCGATCCAATATGTAGCCACGGGGGTGCGGCAGAAACTTGGACTGGTTAAGCAGCGATGCCCAGGCTCCTGCGGTGCTCGGTGGGCTGCCGAAAGGCTGTTTTTTGGGGTCCGATTTGGCTTCTCGAATGTCTCAGATCGGCCGGCAGTGACCGGTCGAACCGAGGAGGAGCAGTCGTTCCAGCGGGCCCGGGACGATGTTCGTCCCGGGCCAGGCTGTGTGTGTCACACCACGACCACGGTCTCCGGCAACGTATGCAGTACCTTGATACCGGCCGCTGGCAGCGAGGCCGTGCGCTCGCCCCAACGACTGCAATGCGTCCGAGACCGTGAGTTCGGCTGCCGCTGGGGACCGACAGCACCCGCTGCACAGCGGTCGCTAAGAGAGCGTCGCGCCTGACCGCACCGGGTCCGAGAGCAGACGCCTTTAACCCGTTACAGGGACTTCCCCTTTCGTCAAGCGCATCTTGTTCTCGGTGAGGCTGTCAAGGTTGGCCGCAGGCCACCCGAAGGGCTTGACCTTGACAGCCTCACCGAGAACCGCACGCTCGCCCATGCTTGGCGGCCAAGAGACTTGGCCGACGGGCATGGGAAGCCTGAGGCGGGTTGCGATCCGATTCATTTGGGTGTCGGACGTGATGCGAAGAAGCTTTGAGACAGAGAACAGACTGCCACTCTACAGACGGCCTTGTTGCACCGATCGCTTCGCGCGGTCGTTCGGTACGGGGCCCAGATGCGAACCGCTCGGCGGGGCTCCAATCCCATCACGTGGTCGCTGCCGATCGAGCGCCACAAAGGGTTAGTCGCATACGCCGCTTGTCATTTCGCCCGGATCGCGGTGCGCGCCGATCACGAAGGGATTGCCGAAGGGCCCCGGGCGGCCGATGTAGACCGCGTCGGCCGGAACCCCTGTCCGTGCTTCGGTTCAAGAGACGCGGTGCCGCACCCATTCAGCTTCCCGGCGTGAACGGCCTGCCGATCGAGGCCGGCATGTTCGCGCGGATGAAGCCGGCGTTGCGCGAGATCAGCACCAGCACGAGGATCGTCGCGAGGTACGGCAGCATGCTGAGCACCTGGCTCGGGATGTCGACGCCC
>CAXSGM010000077.1:0-8948 GCA_964236915.1 uncultured Rhizobacter sp. | reverse complement strand
AGGCCGCGCCGAGCGCGCTCCAGAAGGCCGCGCCGAGCGCGGCGGAGAAGGCCGGCGCGAGCGGGGCGGCGACAACCGGGCACGGCGCGGCGAGCGCCCGACCGATCGCCCACCGGGCGACGTGGAGACGACCGCCGAAGCCGGTGCGGAGGGCACCGGGAGTGGCGCAGCCCGGCCCGACGATCGCTCGGGCGGCGAACGGCCGGAGGAAGGCCGACGCCCGCGCGGCGAGCGCCGTCCGCGTTCAAGCGAGGCGTCGGCAGGCGCGGGGGCCGATGGCGCGCCCGTCGACGCCTCCGCCGAGCGAACCGCTGCCGCCTCGGCGCAGGTCGCGGCCGAGCTCGAGCAGCGCCCGGCCGATCCGTTCCTCGGCAACGAACTGGCCGAGCCGATCGCCTTGCCGCCTCCTGCGGCCGGTGTCGAAGCGGTCGAGTCCGGCGAATTGGCCGAGCCGGCCGATGATCGCGTGAACGACGCGTCGGCAGAGGGCGGAGAGACGGCGGGCGAGCGACCGGCGGGTCGGCGTCGCAACCGGCGCGGCGGGCGCAGCGGCCGGAGCGGCGATGCCGGCGGCGCCGCGGCCGAAGGAACCGCAGCGTCTGGTGGCGGCGACTTCGGCGACTCCGACCGGCCCGAAGGCACGGCCAACGGCGAGCGCGGCGGCGACACGTCGGGCGCCGACCCGGCGGCGACGCCGATCGAGGCCGATGCCACGTCGAGCCAGGAGACCGGTGGTCAGAGCCCGGAAGGCGCCGAAGCGTCCGACGCGCCACCCGAGGCCCGGCGCCGCGGCGGTCGGGGTCGCGGCCGGCGCGAGCGCAGTCCGGTCGCGGAGTCGGCCCCCGAAGGCGAAGGCGCCGAGGGGGTGATTCAAGGCGGCGCACTTGCGGACTCGACGTTCCGCGAAGCCGAGTCGGACCTGGCGGCGGGCGCGCCGGAGCTGCTCGGCGAGCGGGCCGACGCTGCGGCATCGACCGGCGCCCCGGCGAGCGTCGCGGTGGCAGCTGCGGCCGACGCGCCGGCCACCGGCAGGTACCGAACGCCTTCGGGGACCAACGACGGCGCGGTGCCGCGTGCGGAAGCGGGCGAGGACGCGGGCACGACCGCCGCGCCCCCGGCGTCGGCGACAGTGGCCGCCTCCTCGATCACCGTGCCGATCGCTCCGGCTGGGGCTGTTGCAGAGCCCTACGCGCTGCCGCTGGACACCCTCCGCGACGTGGCCGAAACGGTCGGGCTGCAATGGGTCGGCTCGGACCCCGCGAAGATCCAGGCCGTGCAATCGGCGATGGCCGCCGAACCGCCGGCCCCGCGCGTGCCGCGCGAGCGCAAGCCGGCGCCGAAGGTCGACGACGGCCCGCTGGTGCTGGTCGAGACCCGCAAGGACTTGTCCGAGCTGCGGCTCCCCTTCGACACGCCGCCGGCGAACGCATGAGGCAGACCGGTGACGAGATGTGAGCCGGCCGCCTTCTGTCCTTCGCAATCGGCGGCCGATTGCGAAGGCGGCCGAAACTACTGCTTCCGCAGCGTCGGCCGCCGCGCCGGCTGCTCATGTCAAGGGCTGACTTGAACGGAGAAAACGATGTCGGGATTGGCTGAGGAACTGTCTCGTCAGGCGCGTGCGCTCTCTCCTGAGGAACGGGTAAAGCTCGCAGAAGAGCTGCTGGCGACCGTGCACGAGGTCGATCCGAGCGTCGATGCGGCATGGGACGCGGAGCTTGAGCGGCGCATCGCCGATGCCGACAGGGGTGCGGCCAAGTGGATTCCGGCGAATGAGGTTTTTGCCGAAGTCCGTCGCCTGCCGGAGTGAAGCAGCTTCGATTTCACGAAGCTGCGCGAGCTGAATTGCTGGGTGAGATCGAGCATTACGCAACTATCAGCAAGGATCTCGGCGAACGCCTTGCGTCCGCCGTTGAAAAGGCGTCTTGGCTGGCTGCTAACTTCCGGACATGGGCTCTCCGTACAAGTACGGGACGCGGCGCGTGTTCACCACGAAGTTTCCCTACGCCCTGGTCTATGGTCTACATGGTGCGAGACGCAGAGGTTTACGTCCTGGCACTCGCTCCCTTCAGCCGCAAGCCGGGCTATTGGCGCTCCCGCGCTGCCGCCCCTGACGCCTCGCTCACAAAAGGCGGTGAGCCTGGATGAACAACGCCGAAGCATCAAAGGTCTGGATACAACCGCCCCCGGTTGAAAACCCCGGCCGGATCGAAGGCCTGCTTCAGTTCGCGGTGGATGCGCGCAAGGGGGGCGCTGAGCGGCGCGAACGCGCCGGCTGAACGCGCAGCCTCCGCGCCACGAAAAAGCGTCGCATGGCCGCCCGCGGCGGCGGCGATGGCGCGCACCGCATCGGCCGGCGCGGTCGTGCGGAGCCAGCGCTGCGCACCGCCCCATTCGACCAAAGCTGCGCCGGGGAGTGCGAGTGCAGGCGTGCCGAGCGGCAGCGACAAGCGCCACAAGCTTTCGCCGGCGCCGGGGGTGAACGCGGGGTGGCGCTGATCGCGAAGCTTGTCCCACCAGACGGACGCCTCGTCCGGCTCCAGCGCCGCGCCGCCGAGCGCCTGGACTGCGCTCACAACCGCCGCGCGCGCGCCGCCGAGGCGGACGTGCAGCCGGCCGGCGTGCCAGCTGCTGGCGGTGATCGGCAGCGGCTGAGCACGGCGCGCGTCGAGCCAGGCGAGCGCCTCGCCCTCGTCGAGCTCGAACCCGAGCGTCGTCTCGGCCGGCACCCGCGGCAGCACTTTCAGCGACACCTCGCAGATCACGCCAAGCACGCCCATCGAGCCGGCCAGCAACCGGGCGACGTCGTAGCCGGCGACGTTCTTCATCACCTGGCCGCCGAAAGTCAGCAACTCGCCGCGCCCGTTCAGCAGCGTCGCGCCGAGCACGTAGTCGCGCACGCTGCCGACCGCCGCGCGCGCCGGCCCGGCGAGCCCGGCCGCGACCATGCCGCCGACCGCTCCAGCCATGTCGCCGTCGCCGTTGCCGTCGCTGCGATCCGCCCGGTCCGCCACCCCACGGACGCCACCACGCTCGATGTCGTCCTCACCGCCGCCGCGCCCGAAGCGTGGCGGCTCGAAGGGCAGGCACTGACCGCGCTCGGCGAGCGCCGCTTCGAGTTCGGCGAGCAGCGTACCGGCACGCGCGGTGACGACCAGCTCGGTCGGCTCGTGGCTGCTGATGCCGGCAAGCGGCCGCGTCTCGAGCGGCTCGCCCTGCGGCACGCCGCCGTAGAACGCCTTGGTGTTGCCGCCGCGAATGTCGAGTGCGGCGCCCGCGTGGCGAGCGGTCGCGATCTGGTCGAGCAGGCGCGCGAGTGCGGGGTCGTGCGTCAGGCCGTGGGCTGGATTGAGCGCGGGCGGCTGGTTCCGCATCAGAACCTCGGCAGCTCGGGGAACGGCAGCATGCCGCGCAGCACGGTCATCTTTCCGTATTCGGCGCAGCGCTGCAGGCTCGGGATCACCTTGCCGGGGTTGAGCAGCTCGCCAGGATCGAAAGCCCGTTTCAGCGCGAAGAACTGGTCGCGCTCAGCAGCCGAGAACTGCACGCACATCGAGTTCAGCTTCTCGACGCCGACGCCGTGTTCGCCGGTCACCGTGCCGCCGAGGCGCACGCTGGTCTCGAGGATGTCGGCGCCGAACAGCTCGCAGCGGCGCATCTGGTCGGGGTCGTTGGCGTCGAACAGGATCAGCGGATGCAGGTTGCCGTCGCCGGCGTGGAAGACGTTGACGCAGCGCAGGCCGTATTCGCCCTCCATCGCCTCGATCGCGCGCAGGATTTCGGCGAGGCGCTTGCGCGGGATCGTCGAGTCCATGCACATGTAATCGGGGCTGATGCGGCCGCTCGCCGGAAAGGCGTTCTTGCGACCGCTCCAGAACTTGAGGCGCTGGGACTCGTCGCGGCTCAACTGCTGGCGCGCGGCGCCGGCGGCGGCGAGCACCGCGCCCATTCGCTCGATCTCCTCGGCCACTTCCAGCTCGGTGCCGTCGCTTTCGCAGAGCAGGATCGCCGCAGCATCGAGGTCGTAGCCGGCGTGAACGAAATCCTCGACCGCCGCGGTCATGCGCTTGTCCATCAACTCGAGCCCGGCCGGGATGATGCCGGCGCCGATGATCGCGGCGACCGCATTGCCGGCGGCCTCGACATCGTCGAAGCTCGCCATGATGCAGCGCGCGAGCTGCGGCTTCGGGATCAGCTTGACCGTCGCTTCGAGCGTGACCGCGAGCATGCCCTCGCTGCCGACGAGCACCGCCAGCAGGTCGAGGCCCGGCGCGTCGAGCGCCTCGGCGCCGAACTCGATCGGCTCGCCGGCGACGCTGAAGCCGCGCACCCTGAGCACGTTGTGCAGCGTCAGCCCGTACTTCAGGCAGTGCACGCCGCCCGAGTTCTCGGCGATGTTGCCGCCGATCGTGCAGGCAATCTGGCTCGACGGATCGGGCGCGTAGTAGAGGCCGTGCGGCGCCGCCGCTTCGCTGATCGCGGCATTGCGCACGCCGCATTGCACGCGCGCGGTGCAGGCCACCGGGTCGACCGCGAGAATGCGGTTGAACTTGGCGAGCGAAAGGGTCACGCCGAGCCGGTGCGGCAGTGCGCCGCCCGAAAGCCCGGTGCCGGCGCCGCGGGCGACGATCGGCGCGCTCATCGCATGGCAGGCGCGCAGCACGGCGGCGACCTGCGCTTCGGTCTCCGGCAGCACGACGACGAGCGGCGATTCGCGATAGGCGGTCAGCCCGTCGCATTCGTACGGCACCGTGTCCTCGTGGCGCGAAAGGATCGCGTGCGGCGGAAGGACACGCTTCAACGCGGCGACGACCTCGGCCTGGCGCCGGTCGCGCGTGGCGGTGTCGGGGCGAACATTGTGGGCGACCGGCACGTCGGCGATCCGGCGCGGATCGATGGGTGCGTCGATGGGGGCTTCGACGACGCGATCAGGCATGCCGTTTCTCCGCCCGTGCCGCGGCCGGCGTAACGCTTCCGGCCGCCGTCAGCGCCGCATCGAGCACCTCGATCCAGTGCCTGACCGGCGTCGTGGTGCCGGTCTGCAGGTGCTGGATGCAGCCGATGTTGGCCGAGACGATGCACTCCGCCCCGAGCGGCGCGAGCTGCTCCAGCTTGCGATCGCGCAGCGCGTAGGCGATCTTCGGTTGCAGCACCGAGTAGGTGCCGGCGGAGCCGCAGCAAAGGTGGCTTTCGGTGCGCGCCACCTGCACGTCGAAGCCGAGCTCGCGCAGATGCGCCTCGACGCCGCCGCGCAGCTGCTGCCCGTGTTGCAGCGTGCAGGGCGAATGGAAGGCGAGGCGCTTCGGCCCGAGCGGCGCCACCCGGCCGCGCAGCGCCGCGACGAGCTCGGGCAGCAGCTCGCTCACGTCCTTCGTCAGCTCGACGATGCGCGCGGCGCGGGCCGCGTAGGCCGGATCGTGCGCCAGCGCGTGGCCGTAATCCTTGACGGTCGCGCCGCAGCCGGAGGCGTTCATGACGATGGCCTCGACCGCGCCGCGCTCAACCTCCGGCCACCAGGCGTCGACGTTGCGGCGCATCAGCGCGAGGCCGCCTTCGCGGTCACCGAGGTGCATGTGCAGGGCGCCGCAACAACCGGCCCGCGGCGCGATCACCGTCTGGATGCCGGCCCCATCGAGCACGCGCGCCGTCGCGCGGTTGATGTTCGGCATCATCGCCGGCTGAACGCAACCGGCGAGCAGCAACACTTTTCGCGCGTGTTCGCGCGTCGGCCAGGCGCCGGTCGCAACGCTCGCCGGCACCTTGTGCTTCAGCGCCTCCGGGAGCAGCGGCCGCATCTTCTGGCCGAACTTCAGCGCCGGGGTGAACAGCGGCGAGGTCAGGCCCTCCTTCAGCAGCCAGCGCAGCGCCTTCTCGCCGGCCGGGCGCTCGACGCGCGCATCGACAAGTTCACGGCCGATTTCGACGAGGTGGCCGTAATCGACGCCGCTCGGGCAGGTCGTCTCGCAATTGCGGCAGGTCAGGCAACGATCGAGGTGCAGCTGCGTCGCCCGCGTCGGCACGGCGCCCTCGAGCACCTGCTTCATCAGGTAGATGCGGCCGCGCGGCCCGTCGAGCTCGTCGCCGAGCAGCTGGTAGGTCGGGCAGGTGGCGGTGCAGAAGCCGCAGTGCACGCACTTGCGCAGGATCGCCTCGGCTTCTTCGCCGGCCGGCGTGCCGCGGAATTCGGGGCTGAGGTTGGTTTGCATGGGTTGGGAAAGGGGATGCCGGTGCGCAGCCTTTCAAGCCGCCTGCTGCAACGGCTCTATCGAGTCCAGCACATCGCCAATCGCATCCTCTGCACACTCCATTTCGTAACGCTGCTGAAGGTTGAGCCAAGACCGTGCATCGGTCCCGAAATAACGCGCAAGGCGCAAGGCGGTGTCCGCCGTGATACCGCGGCGCCCTCGGACAATGTCGTTGACGCGCGCCGCCGTCACACCGATGGCGGCGGCGAGCGCGTTGCTCGACAACCCGAAAGGCACCATGAAATCCTCGCGCAGGACTTCACCCGGGTGCACGGGAGGCAGTAAAGCTTTGGGCATGGGGCACTCCTTCAGTGGTAGTCGACGATCTCGACGTCACGCGGCCCGACTGGCGTCCAGACAAAGCACACACGTAACTGAGCGTTGACGCGAATGCTGTGCTGACCCTCGCGGTCGCGCATCAGGAGCTCCAGATGGTTGCCGGGCGGCACGCGGAGAAAATCGAGCGTGGTGGCGGCGTCGAGCTGAACCAGCTTGCGGCGCGCGACGCTTTCGATGTTCGCGAACCGCCGCACCCGGCGACGCTCGAACAAGGCTTTCGTGTCACCGCACCGGAACGACTGGATTGCCACGTCCGTATTTTATATCGACCACCGATAAGGGCGGACCTGTTGTTTTCCAAGGCCGCGGGCACGCCGGCCGGCGGGGGTCCGGTTACAACGCCAGCGACCGGTGCAAGCCGCGGCGGTGACTTACGTTCAGTACGCAGCCGGGCGAGTGATGGAGACACCGCAGCCTCTCAAACCGCCTGCTGCAACGGCTCTATCGCGTCCAGCACATCGCCGATCGCGTCCCGGTGCACTGAAAAAAATCCACGCCGGCTACAACGCCGCCCGGCGCGCTCGTTCACGGACCGCTGGCCCAGTCGGCCAGCTGCAGTCCGGGCACCTGGGCGAACTCGCGCGTGTGGTGCGTGACGAGTTGCGCCTGGCGGCTGATGGCGTGCGCGGCGATCAGCGTGTCGAGCCCGCCGATCGACGTGCCGCGGCGCTCCAGCTCGGCGCGCAGCGTACCGTAAGCCCAGGCGGCCGCGTCGTCGAAAGGCAGAACGGCCAGCGGCGCCAGGAACATCTCGAGCGCCTGCCGGTTGCGGGCCGAGCCGCTCTTGGCGACGCCGAACGCGAGCTCCGCCGCGACCACGCTGCTGACGCCGATCTCGCCCAGCCGGTGCTGCCGAAACCGCGCCAGCACGGCCGGCGGCCGGGCGTTGATGACGTAGATACAGATGTTGGTGTCGAGCAGAATCATCGCCGTCGGGCAGGCGCCTGGTCCGCCGGTGCCGCATCGAACGCTGCTCTCTCCTGGCCAAGCGGCTGCTCGCGTTCGAGCACAAAGCCTGGTTCGAACGCGGCCAGGCCGGCTTCGAGCGTTTGCCAAGGGTCGTCTACCGGCAGCAGCAGTACGCCGTTGCCGAAGTGCTTCACCACCACCTCGGCGCCCGCGAAGCGGTATTCCTTCGGCAGCCGGACGGCCTGGCTGCGGCCGGATTGGAACAAGCGGGCGGTATCCATGCGGCGTTCCCAAATGATAGTCATCGATGATAGCTACCGACGGTAGCGGCGTCCAGGGCCGAGCCGGTGACACGGGCATCGCTACCCCGCGACCCGTCCCTTGACCGCATTGGCGCGCGCACTGCAGGTGATGCGGCCGTCGGCGGCGGTGTCGAGGCGCTCGCGCAGGCGCTGCTGCAACCGGGCCACCGCATCGGCCGGCAGCCCGCCGGCGGCCGGGGCGAGGCGCGGCCCGCTGCGGGCGGTCTTCCAGAAGGCGTCGAAATCGACGAAGCTGCGCTCGACGCCGATCGTCGTCGTTTCGACATCGACCAGGCCGGCGCCCTCCCACAGGGCGCGCAGCGTGTCCAGGCGCGAAGCTTCGACGCTCGGCGGCCAGGCCGGCGGGGCGCCGAGCGCGGCCGCCTCGTCCTGCAGCGCGGCGAACGGGAAGCCGCCGCCGAGAAGGTCCCACGCGTAGGCCGAGACGCTGCCGCCGGGCTCGACGACGCGCGCCATCTCGGCCACGCCGCGCGCCGGGTCGGGCACGAAAAAGATGACCAGCGCCATCACCGCCGCGTCGAACTGCCGGTCGGCGTACGGCAGGGCCATCGCATCACCGACGCCGACTTCGACCGGATGCGCCGCGAGCCGCGCCCGGGCGTACTCGATCTGCTGTGGCGACGGGTCGATGCCCTGCACTGCGGCGGGAGCACAGCGCTCGACCAGCAGTTCCGTGAAGGCGCCGTTGCCGCAGCCGACATCGACCCAGCGACCGCCGCGGGCCGGCGCCAGCCACTGCAGGAAGATGTCGCCGACAAGCCGGCTCCATGTGCCCATGAAGTCTTCGTAAGCAGCGCCGTCGTCGAAGCGGATCGGGGTCGCGTCCATTGCGTGTCCTTCGGTGGAGGTACGGCGCAGCCTATGCGTGCGACGCGGTCGGCCGATGTATCGACCCGCCCTACGCTTTTTAGCCGACTGAAGCTCGCGGCATACATCGCAGTGTTACGTAGCCGACGACGTTTAAGGTTCGGCCACCGGGCTCGGGGAAACACCAACCCCAAGTCCGCCGCTTGCGGCGTACAACAATGTTGTTGTGGTATTGCCTACACGGGGATATTCGCAACTCGATTGCATGAAAAACAAAGGAGACTGGACATGGGCAAGGTGCTACGTGGTGTCACATTTGCCGCTGCGG
>CAXSGM010000076.1:0-9621 GCA_964236915.1 uncultured Rhizobacter sp. | reverse complement strand
TCGGTGTAGCGGCGGTCGTCCATCACCTGCGAAAGGCCGGCGGCGAGCGTCATCAAGGTCTTGCCGGTGCCGGCGGTGCCGGTCAGCGTGATGAAGTCGCAGTCCGGGTCCATCAGCAGGTTGAGCGCGAAGTTCTGCTCCCGGTTGCGCGCGGTAATGCCCCAGACGGCGTTCCGCTGGTGCGTGTACTCGCGCAAGGTTCGCAGCACCGCGGTCTTGCCGGTGATTTCGGTCACCTTGGCGTGCAGCGGCGCTGCGCCGGGGGCATCGAGGTAGACGAACTGGTTGATCATCAGCACCGGCACCATCGGCCCGCTGATCCGGTAGTAGGTGAGTCCGCCCTGCTGCCAGCTCTCCATCGTCTTGCCGTGCTTCTCCCAGAAGTCGGCGGGCAGAGGAAGGACGCCGGTGTAAAGGAGGTCGCCGTCCTCCAGCGTCATGTCGTTCAGGTAGTCCTCGGCCGGCAAGCCGAGCGCACGCGCCTTGATGCGCATGTTGATGTCCTTGGACACCAGCACCACGTCGCGGCCCGGCGGCTGCTGCTGCCGTAGCGCCTGCACGACGCCGAGGATCTGGTTGTCGGCCTTGCCTTGCGGCAGGCCGGCGGGCAGCGTCACGTCGATCAGGTTGGTCTGGAAGAACAGTTTGCCGCCGGCCTCGCGGTGACCGGTCGCGGCCAGAGGCAGGCCGGTCGACATGCCGGACGAGTCGCGGCTCGGCATCGTCGCGGCGAGCCCGTCGAGCTCGCGGCTCACCTGTCGGGCGTTGCGCGCGACCTCGGTCATCCCCCTTTTGTGACCGTCCAACTCCTCGAGCGTGATCATCGGGAGGTAGATGTCGTGTTCCTGGAAGCGGAACAGCGAGGTCGGGTCGTGCATCAGCACGTTGGTATCGAGCACGAAGAGCGTGGCCGGGCCGTCGTCGCGCGCGCGTCGTGGGCGGGCCGCGGGCTGGCTGCGACGCGGAGCGGCCATGGGCGGGGAGTTCGTCGCGACCTGGCGGGCCGGCGCTGGCGCCTGTGCCGGTGGCGCTGCCTGTGCAGGTGGCGCTGCCGGTGCGGCGGGCGCTGCCGGTGCGGGGGGCATCCGGGCCACTGGTGGTGCCGCGACCGGTGCGGCCGGCGGCGCGGCGCCTGCCGCCGACGCGGCATCGAACCACTCGGTTCCCGACGACGGGACCGGCTCGGCGGCGGTGCGGTTTTTCGGTGTGCGTTTGCCGGGCCGGTTCTCGGCGGCGGCGTCGTCGTAATCGGACGCGCTCAACAGGGCAGCGCGTTTGGCGGGCGGTTTGGGCAGGGGCATGGGTGATGGGCTAGCAACAAAAAAGCCGCACGGGGCGACCGTGCGGCTCGGAGCGTGAACAAAAGGCTCTCAGGCCGTCGTCTTCAAGGCCTGCACTTCCTTCAGCACTTCCTCGATGTGGCCGGCGACCTTCAGGCCGCGCCATTCGCCGCGGAGTACGCCTTCGCCGTCGATCAGGAAGGTGCTGCGCTCGATGCCCTTTACCTTCTTGCCGTACATGATCTTGTTCTTGACCACGCCGAACATGTGGCAGAGCTTTTCCTCGGTGTCGGCGATCAGGTCGAACGGCAACTCGAGCGCTTGGCGGAACTTCTCGTGTGAAGCCATGTTGTCGCGCGAAACGCCGAACACGACCGCGCCGGCCTCAATGAACTCGTTGTGAAAATCGCGAAATTGCATCGCCTCGGTGGTGCAGCCGGGCGTGTTGTCCTTCGGATAGAAGTACAGGACGACCGCCTTCCCGGCAAACGCCTGTGGCGTAAATTTCACGCCACTCGTCGCGAGCGCTTCAAATTCCGGTACAGCTTTGTTGAGTGCTGGCGTCATGGAGTATTCTGATGTCGAGGAAGGACCGTGGCCGCAGCCGCGAGCATGGTCAATTATATGCGCCTCGACGGGCGACTCCTCCACCGCGGCCGTCCCGAGTCACAGCGCGGGCGGTCGGCCTCAGGCGCTTTCGCCGCGATGTGCAGCCGCATCGGGTTAGGCATCGAAGAGCAAGCCCGCGACCACCGAACGGCCTTCGCCGAGCAGCACGTTGTAGGTGCGGCAGGCCGCCCCGGTGTCCATTGTCTCGACGCCGATGCCACGGGCGATCAGCGGCTTCAGCAGCGCAGCGGGCGGAAACCGCAAGCGCTTGCCGGTGCCGAGGATCACGAGCTCCGGCGCGAGATCGGCAAGGCGCTGAAAGTGGCGGACGGTCAGCGCCTCGAAGCCGTCGGCATCCCACGGCGCGACCTCGCCGCGCCACGGCACGATGACGCTCGCCGTGTAGCTCGCGCCGTTGACGACGACGCCTTCGACACCGTGCCGCGCGATGGCGTTCTGTCCTTCCATCCGTTCGGCTTGGAACTTCATGGCGTTGCGGTTCGAGAGGAGAAGCCAGAAGATGGCGGAAGCAACCGTGGTGTAATTTTAGGTTCGCCGCGGCCCTGAGCGCCTTCGGAGGTTCATTGAAGCCCGTTCCCAGATCGAGCAAGCTCGCCAACGTCGCCTACGACATCCGTGGCCCGGTGCTCGACAAAGCCCGCGCGATGGAGGATGAAGGCCAGAAGATCATCAAGCTGAATATCGGCAACGTGGCCGCGTTCGGACTCGCCCCGCCCGACGAAATCGTGCAGGACATGATCCGGAACCTGCCCGACACGGCCGGCTACACCGACAGCAAGGGACTGTTCGCACCGCGCAAGGCCGTCGTCCACTACACCCAGCAAAAGCACGTCGCCGGTGTGACGGTCGACGATGTCTATCTCGGCAACGGCGCCTCCGAGCTGATCGCGATGGGCATGAACGCGCTGCTCGACGACGGCGACGAGGTACTGATCCCGTCGCCCGACTACCCGCTCTACACGGCGGTGGTCGGCCTCTCGGGCGGCACGCCGGTGCATTACCGCTGCGACGAATCGACCGGCTGGCTGCCGGACATCGAGCACATGCAGGCGATGATCACGCCTCGTACCCGGGCGCTGGTCGTCATCAACCCGAACAACCCGACCGGGGCGCTGTACCCGGAAAGCGTGCTGCGCGCGATCGTCGAGGTCGCGCGGGCCCATGAGCTGATCGTCTTCGCCGACGAGATCTACGACAAGACGCTCTACGACGGCAACCAGCACACGAGCATCGCCGCGCTCGCCGACGACGTGCTCTTCGTCACCGTCAACGGCCTCTCGAAGAATTACCGCGCGTGCGGCTACCGTGCCGGCTGGATGGTCGTTTCGGGCGAGAAGCGGCATGCGAAGGACTACATCGAGGGCTTGAACATGCTGGCGTCGCTACGGCTTTGCGCCAACACGCCCGGCCAGCTCGCGATCCAGACCGCGCTCGGCGGCTACCAGAGCATCGACGACCTGGTGGCGCCGGGCGGGCGACTTTGCCGGCAGCGCGATCTTGCCTACCGCTTGTTGAGCGACATCCCCGGCGTCAGCGTCGTCAAGCCGAAGGCCGCGCTCTACATGTTCCCGCGCCTCGACCCGCAGATGTACCCGATTGCCGACGACCAGCAATTCGCCTACGACCTGCTTTCGGAGCAGAAGGTGCTGATCGTGCAGGGCACCGGCTTCAACTGGCCGACGCCGGACCATTTCCGGCTCGTGTTCCTGCCGAACACCGACGACCTGACCGAGGCGATCGGCCGCATCGCGCTCTTTCTCGCGCACTACCGCAAGCGGTACTCGATGTGATGCCGGCGAGCGGCAGAGGCCAAGACGCGATTCCCGTGCATCGAGCGCTGCGATGAAACCGATCCAGGTCGGGCTGCTCGGCTTCGGCACCGTCGGCGGCGGCGTGTTCGAGGTGCTGCGCCGCAATCAGGAAGAGATCCGCCGCCGCGCCGGTCGCGGCATCGAGCTGGCGGCGGTATCGCGCCGCGATCTCGCCGCGGCGCGCGAGAAGCTCGGCGATGCGCCGATCGCCGTGGTCGCCGACCCGCGCCGGATCATCGCCGACCCGGCCATCGCGATCGTCGTCGAGCTGATCGGGGGCACCGGCCTGGCGCGCGAACTGGTGCTCGAGGCGATCGCCGCCGGCAAGCACGTCGTGACGGCCAACAAGGCGCTGCTCGCGGTGCACGGCACCGAGATCTTCGCGGCGGCCAGCAAGCGTGGCGTGATGGTCGCGTTCGAGGCGGCGGTCGCGGGCGGCATCCCGATCATCAAGTCGCTGCGCGAAGGCCTGACCGCGAACCGGATCGAATCGGTCGCCGGCATCATCAACGGCACGACGAACTTCATCCTCTCCGAGATGCGCGCCAAGGGCATCGATTTCGCGACCGCGCTCGCCGAGGCCCAGCGGCTCGGTTATGCCGAAGCCGACCCGAGCTTCGACATCGACGGCATCGACGCCGCGCACAAGGCGACGATCATGAGCGCGATCGCGTTCGGCGTGCCAGTGCGCTTCGACAAGGCCTACGTCGAAGGCATCACGCAGCTGCAGGCGGCCGACATCCGCCATGCCGAGCAGCTCGGATACCGGATCAAGCTGATCGGCATCACGAAGCGCCGCGCCGAGGGCATCGAACTCCGCGTGCATCCGACGCTCGTTCCGGCCAAGCGGCTGATCGCGAATGTCGAGGGCGCGATGAACGCGGTCCTCGTGCAGGCGGATGCGGTCGGCAGCACGCTCTATTACGGCAAGGGCGCCGGTGCCGAGCCGACCGCCTCGGCGGTGATCGCCGACCTCGTCGACATCACCCGCCTGCACACCGCCGACCCGGACCATCGCGTGCCGCACCTCGCGTTCCAGCCCAGTGCGATGCAGGACGTGCGCATCCTGCCGATCGAGGAGGTGGTCACCGCCTTCTACGTGCGGCTCGCGGTGAAGGACGAGGCCGGCGTGCTGGCGCGCATCACGTCGATCCTGGCCGAGAGCGGCATCTCGATCGAGGCGCTGCTGCAACGCCCCGGCGCCGGCGGCGCGCCCGGAGATGCGAACGAAGCCCAGACCGACGTCATCATCCTGACCCACGACACGGTCGAGGGGCGGATGAACGACGCCCTGGCACGGATGCAGGCGCTGCCGACCGTGCTGGCGCCGATCGTGCGGATCCGGAAGGAAGAACTGTCGTGACCGAGGTTCGCGCCCAAGCCGTGAATTACCTGAGCACCCGCGGCGACGCCACGCCGCGCCGCTTCTGCGAGATCCTGCTCGAAGGGCTGGCGCCCGACGGTGGCCTCTACCTGCCGGCCAGCTATCCGAAGGTCGAGGCCGCAACGCTCGCGCGCTGGCGCGAGCTGCCCTATCCCGAGCTCGCGTTCGAGATCGTCTCCCTCTTCATCGACGACATCCCCGCCGCCGATCTGCGCGCGCTGCTCGCGAAGACCTACACCGCCGAGATCTTCGGCAGCGCCAGCGTCGTGCCGCTCCGCCCGCTCGAACCCGGCGTCTACCTCGAAGCGCTCTCGAACGGCCCGACGCTCGCGTTCAAGGACGTCGCGATGCAGTTCCTCGGCCACCTGTTCGAATACGAACTCGCGCGCCGCGACCAGCGGCTCAACGTCGTCGGCGCGACCTCCGGCGACACCGGCAGCGCCGCCGAGTACGCGATGCGCGGCAAGCGCGGCATCCAGGTGTTCATGCTCTCGCCGAAGGGCCGGATGAGCCCCTTCCAGCAGGCGCAGATGTTCAGCCTGCAGGACGCGAACATCCACAACCTCGCGATCGACGGCGTGTTCGACGACTGCCAGGACATCGTCAAGGCCGTCTCGAACGACCTGGCGTTCAAGCGCCGTTACCGGATCGGCACGGTCAACTCGATCAACTGGGCGCGGCTGCTGGCGCAGGTCGTCTACTACTTCGCCGGCTATTTCCAGGCCACGCGCGGCAACGACGAGCCCGTGAGCTTCGCGGTGCCCTCGGGCAACTTCGGCAACATCTGCGCCGGGCACGTCGCCCGGCAGATGGGCTTGCCGATCCACCGCCTCGTGCTTGCGACCAACGAGAACGACGTGCTCGACGAGTTTTTTCGCACCGGCCGCTACCGGGTCCGCGGCAGCGCCGAAACCCACGAGACCTCGAGCCCGTCGATGGACATCTCGAAGGCCTCGAACCTCGAGCGCTTCGTGTTCGATCTGCTCGGGCGCGACGCGGGCCGCGCCCGCGACTTGTTCAGCGCGGCGAGCGTCGCCGCGGGCGGTTTCGCGCTCACGCCTGACGAGTTCGCGCGCCTCGCCGGCTATGGTTTCGTCTCCGGAACGAGCACCCACGCCGACCGGCTCGCGACGATCCGCGCGACCTTCGAGCAGCACGCCACGCTGATCGATCCGCACACCGCCGACGGCTTGAAAGTCGCACGCGAGCACCTCGAGCCGGGCGTCCCGATGATCGTGCTCGAGACCGCGCTGCCCGCCAAGTTCGCCGCGACGATCGTCGAGGCGATCGGCCAGCCGCCGGATCGGCCGGCTGCGAGCCTCGGCATCGAGGCCTTGCCGAAGCGCTTCGAGGTGGTGCCGGCCGACGCCGAGCGCGTCAAGCGCTTCATCGCTGACCATGCCTGAAGCGATGCCGAACGTGCCGAACGCCCCGGATCGACCGTCGCTGCTGACGCTCGGTCAGGCGCTCGAACGGCTGCTGGCCGCGGTCGAGCCCTTGCCGCCCGAGACGCACGAAACCGTCGCTACCTTCGACGCCCTCGGCCGCTTCCTCGCCGCGGACCTGCGCTCGACGATCGACGTGCCGCCGGCCGACAACAGCGCGATGGACGGCTATGCGCTGCGCACGGCCGACGTGCGGCGCGCCGGCACCATCCTGCCGATCAGCCAGCGGATCGCCGCCGGCCACGTCGGCACGCCGCTCGCACCGGGCAGCGCGGCCCGCATCTTCACCGGCGCCCAACTGCCCGACGGCGCCGACGCGGTCGTCATGCAGGAGCGCTGCAGCGCCGTCGACGGTGGCAGCGTTCGCATCGACCTCGTGCCGACGCCCGGCCTGGCGATCCGCCGGCGCGGCGAGGATGTGCGCCGCGGGGCGGTGGTGCTGAGCGCCGGTACGCGCCTCACGCCGCAGGCGCTCGGGCTGGCGGCGACCGTCGGCGCGGCCGAGCTGCGGGTCTCGCGAAAGCCGCGCGTCGCGCTGTTCTCGACCGGCGACGAGCTGGCGATGCCCGGCGAGCCCCTCGCGCCGGGCGCCATCTACAACTCGAACCGTTTCGTGCTGCGGGCGGCGATCCAGGCGCTCGGCGGCGCGTGCACCGACCTCGGCATCGTGCCGGACCGGCTCGACGCGACCCGCGCCGCGCTGCGCCAGGCCGCCGCCGGGCACGACCTGATCGTCACTTCGGGCGGCGTTTCGGTCGGCGAGGAGGATCACCTGCGGCCCGCCGTCGAGGCTGAGGGCCGGATCGAGCTCTGGCAGATGGCGGTCAAGCCGGGCAAGCCGCTGGCCTTCGGCGCCGTACGGCGGCCCGACGGTTCAACGGCGCACTTCCTCGGCCTGCCCGGGAACCCGGTCGCGAGTTTCATCACCGCGTTGCTCGCGGTGCGGCCGTTGCTCTTCAAGCTGCAAGGCGTGCCGGCGCTCGCGGCCCGGTCGATCCGGCTGCGAGCCGATTTCGCCTGGCCGCGCGCCGACCGGCGGCGCGAATTCCTGCGCGTGCGGCGCAACGACAGTGGCGGCGTCGAGCTGTTCCCGAACCAGGGCTCGGGCGTGCTGACCTCGACCGTCTGGGCCGACGGCGTCGTCGACAACCCGCCGGGGCAGACGATCGCCCGCGGCGACGCGGTCGACTACCTGTCGTTCGCCGAATGGCTCGCATGAAGGTCGACGTGCGCTACTTCGCGTCGGTGCGCGAGGCGCTCGGCAGCGGCGAGACGGTCGAGGCGGCCGTGGGCAGCACGATCCGCGCGGTGCGCGACGCCCTGATCGCCCGCGACCCCCGGCATGCGGACGCCCTGGCGCGCCACCGGGCACTCCGCTGCGCGCTGAACCGCGTGTTGTGCGAGGAATCGGCGGTGGTGGAAGCCGATGCCGAGATCGCGTTTTTTCCTCCGGTGACGGGCGGCTGAGCTGCCGAACGATGCTGGCGCGGTCCCCATGACGACGCCCCGGGTGACGGTCCAGGCGGCCGATTTCGACCTGTCCACGGAAATGGCCGGCTTACGTCGCGGCCGTCCGGAGATCGGCGCAGTCGTCGCTTTCGTCGGCACCGTGCGCGACCGCAGCGATGGCCGTGGCGTCTCGGCGATGGAGCTCGAACATTACCCGGGCATGACCGAGCAGGCGATCGAGTCGATGATCGAGGAGGCCCTGCGCCGCTTCGAGCTGATCGGCGCCCGCGTCGTGCACCGCATCGGGCCGCTGGCGCCTGAAGACCAGATCATGATGGTCGCCGTGGCCGCGGCCCACCGCGGCACGGCGTTCGCGGCCTGCGAATTCCTGATGGACTATCTGAAGACCCAGGCGCCGTTCTGGAAAAAGGAGCGTACGCCCGAGGGCGCGCGCTGGGTCGACGCGCGCTCGGCGGACGATGCCGCGCTCGCGCGCTGGGGCATCGCCGCGACCAACGCCGGCCGTCCGGCCGACTCGCCATCGCCGGCTCGTGGCGAATGATGGGTGTGTCCTGGGGCGGGGCGGTCGCGGTGGCGATCGGCGCCGTGTTCGGCGCGCTGTTGCGCTGGTGCGCCGGGCTCTGGCTCAACGCCCGCTGGAACGGCTTTCCGCTCGGCACGCTCGCCGTCAACATCGCCGGTGGTTTCCTGGTCGGCATGGCGCTCGCCTGGTTCGAGCGGCGCCCAAATGAAGCGCTCCGGCTGCTGGTGGTGACGGGGTTTCTCGGCGGCTTGACGACGTTCTCGTCGTTTTCCGGCGAGTCGCTGTTGATGCTGCAGCGGGGCGAATTGCTGATGGCGCTGGCGCACACCGCGGCCCATGTGCTCGGTGGGCTGACGTGCGCCGCGCTGGGCTACGCGCTGATGCGCCTTGTCGTCGCCTGAACCGCAGGCAGGACGCACGGCGGTCTTCGCGAGAGCGCTTCGGCAGGCCGGCGCGAACGCGCCTGCGACAGCTTGAAAACCGCCCGGGGCCCCTGATATCCCTTCGAATCGGAGGATATTGCCATGCGGTTCGACAAGTTCACCACCAAATTCCAGGAAGCGATTGCCGACGCCCAGAGCCTCGCCGTCGCGAACGACAACCCCTACATCGAGCCGGCGCACGTGCTTTCGGCGATGCTGTCGCAGGCGGACGGCCCGAAAGCGCTGCTTGCCCGGGCCGGCGCCAACACCGCGGGCCTGAAGACGGCGGTCGACACGGCGCTCGCTGGGCTGCCGCAGGTGCAGGGCAGCGGCCAGGTCGTGCAGCCGGGGCGCGATCTGCTCGCGCTGCTGCAGGCGGCCGAGAAGGACGCCGGCAAGCGCGGCGACCAGTTCGTCGCGAGCGAGATGTTCCTGCTCGCGCTTGCCGAGGCGAAGACCGATCTCGGCGGCATCGTCCGCGGCCACGGCTTGACCAAGAAGGCGCTCGAGGCGGCGATCGACTCGGTGCGCGGCGGCCAGAAGGTCGAATCGGCCGAGGCCGAGGGCCAGCGCGAGGCGCTCAAGAAATACACGCTCGACCTGACCGAGCGCGCCCGCGCCGGCAAGCTCGACCCGGTGATCGGCCGCGACGACGA
>CAXSGM010000075.1:0-9765 GCA_964236915.1 uncultured Rhizobacter sp. | reverse complement strand
CCGACCTGATGACGGTCGCCAAGGGCCTCACCAACGGCGCCGTGCCGATGGGCGCCGTGTTCGCGACATCGACGATCCACGACGCGCTCATGACGGGGCCCGAGCACTTGATCGAGTTCCCGCACGGCTACACCTACTCGGCGCACCCGCTCGCCTGCGCCGCAGCGCTCGGCACGCTCGACACCTACGCCGAGGATGGCCTGCTGACCCGCGCGGCGCAGATGGAACCGGTCTTCGAGCAGGCGCTGCATTCGCTCCGCGGCCTGCCCGGCGTGATCGACGTGCGCAACTGCGGGCTGGTCGGCGGCATCGAGCTCGAACCGATTCCCGGCGAGCCGGCCAAGCGCGCCTTCGACGTGTTCCTCGAGTGCTGGAAGCGCGGCGTGTTGATCCGCACGACCGGCGATACGGTCGCCCTGTCGCCGCCGTTGATCGTCGAGGCCGCCGACATCGATCAGATGGTCAGCACGATCGCCGACGTGCTGCGCGCGCCGGCTTGACGCCGCGCCCTGCTCCCGACTTGCCGGCGGCGCTTGCCGGCACCCCGGCGGACGGTCGTCCGGTCGTCCTGCTTCCCGCGTGCAACCGCACGCTCGGGCCGCATCCTTCCGTCGTCGCGGTCAAGAAGTACGCCGACGCGGTCCGGCTCGCGGGCTGTCTGCCGCTCGTCGTGCCGACCGCCCGGGCCGACGAGATCGAGGCACTGCTCGATCTCGCCGACGGGGTGCTGTTGACCGGCTCGCCCTCCAACGTCGATCCGGGCCACTACGGCGAAGCGGTTCACGACCCGGCCCTGCCGCTCGATCCCGACCGCGACGCCTGGACCTTGCCGCTGATCCGCCGAGCGCTCGCCCGCGGCGTGCCGCTGTTCGCGATCTGCCGCGGCCTGCAGGAGGTCAACGTCGCGCTCGGCGGCACGCTGCATCAGGCGGTGCACGAGGTGCCCGGCCGCTTCGACCACCGCGAAGCGCGTTCGCCGGCGCTCGAAGTGCAGTACGCCGAAACCCACGCCGTGGCGGTCGAGCCGGGCGGAAAACTGGCCAGGTGGCTTGAGCCACGGCAGTTCCGTGTCAATTCGCTGCACGGTCAGGGCGTCGCTCGCCTTGCGCCGGGCCTGCGGGTCGAGGCGGTCGCGCCGGACGGCCAGATCGAAGCCGTGTCGATGACGGACGCCCCGGCGTTCAACCTCGCGGTGCAGTGGCATCCGGAGTGGGAGGCCGAGCACAACCCCGTGTCGATGCGGCTGCTGGCCGAGTTCGGTGCCGCATGCGCCGAGCGGCGAGCCGAGCGGGTGCCGCGATGAGCCCCGCCGGGCCCTCTCAAGGGGCTCTTTCCCGCTCGGCGGGACTGGCCGCAGGCCGCAGGGTGCACCCGTGACCGACCGCCGAAACTTCAGCTTCGCCGACCTCGAACACTGGTTCGACGCGCGGCGCGTCACGGAGGTCGAGTGCCTGGTGCCCGACCTGACCGGCGTCGCCCGCGGCAAGATTTTGCCGCGCGAGAAGTTCACCGAGGATCGCGGGATGCGGCTGCCCGAGGCGATCGTGGGCATCGGCGTGACCGGCAACTTCCCCACCGACGGTCCGTACTACGACGTGATCCACCCGACCGACCGCGACATGCACTTGCGGCCCGACCCCAGCACGGTGCGGATCGTGCCGTGGGCGAGCGACCCGACCGCGCAGGTCATCCACGACTGCTTCGACCGCGACGGCGTGCTGATCCCGTATGCGCCGCGCTCGGTGCTGCGGCGCATTTGCGACCTGTACGCCGCCGAGGGCTGGTCGCCCGTCGTGGCGCCGGAGCTCGAGTTCTATCTGATCGAACGCAACACCGATGCGAATACGCCGCTCCGGCCGCCGCGCGGGCGGAGCGGCCGCGCCGAGACCTCGCGTCAGGCGTACTCGATCGACGCGGTCAACGAGTTCGATCCGTTGTTCGAGGACATCTACGACTACTGCCAGAAGATGGAGTTGAACGTCGACACGCTGATCCACGAGGCCGGCGCCGGGCAGATGGAGATCAATTTCTTCCACGACCACCCGCTCGGCCTGGCCGACGAGGTCTTCTTCTTCAAGCGCACGATCCGCGAAACCGCGCTGCGCCACGAGATGTACGCGACCTTCATGGCCAAGCCGATGGCCGGCGAGCCGGGCAGCGCGATGCACGTGCACCAGAGCATCCTCGACGCGAGCGGCCGCAACCTCTTCAGCAACCCCGACGGGTCGCCAAGCCGCGAGTTCTTCTGGTACATCGGCGGCCTGCAGAAGTACACGCCGGCGGCGATGGCGCTGTTCGCGCCGTACGTCAATTCGTACCGCCGGCTGGTGCGGTCGACCGCCGCGCCGATCAACATCCAGTGGGGCACCGACAACCGCACGGTCGGCATCCGCTCGCCGGTTGCGAGCGCGGCGGCGCGCCGGATCGAGAACCGCGTGATCGGCGCCGACGCCAACCCTTACGTCGCCCTCGCCGCGACGCTCGCCTGCGGCTACCTGGGCATCAAGAACCGGATCGACCCGGCGCCCGAGTGCAAGGGGGACGCCTACCTTTCCGAGTACCAGCTACCGCGCAGCCTGAGCGAAGCGCTCGGCTGGCTGGCCGACGAGACCGAGTTGCACGACGTGCTCGGCAAGGCCTTCATCACCGTCTACTCGGAGGTGAAGGAAAACGAGTACGAGGAGTTCATGAAGGTGATTTCGCCGTGGGAACGCGAGCACCTGCTGTTGCACGTATGAGCGCGGCGGTCGACGCCGCCGTAGGCCAAGGCGAGCTTCCCGGGGACGGCGCGCAGGGCGCCCCGGGAATCGATTCGCGCAGCACCGCGGCCTGGCAGGCGGCCGACGCCGCGCACTACCTCCATCCCTTCACCGATCACAAGGCGCTGGCGGCGAAGGGCGCGCGCGTGATCGTCTCGGGCGACGGCATCTGGCTGCGCGACAGCGAGGGCGTGCGGATCCTGGATGCGATGTCGGGCCTCTGGTGCGTGAACCTCGGCTACGGCCGCGAGGAACTCATCGACGCCGCCACGCGGCAGATGCGCGAGCTGCCGTTCTACAACAGCTTCTTCCAGACCGCGCCAAGGGTCGCGATCGAGCTCGCCGAACTGCTGGCCAAAGTCACGCCTCCGAACTTCCGCCGCGTGTTCTTCACGAGCTCCGGATCCGAAGGCAACGATACCGTCGTTCGCATGGTCCGGCGTTACTGGGAGCTCCTCGGCCAGCCCGACCGGCAGGTGATCATCAGCCGCCGCAACGCCTACCACGGCTCGACGATGGCCGGCGCCTCGCTCGGCGGCATGGACGGCATGCACGCCCAGGGCGGCCTTCCGATCCCGGGCATCGTCCACATCGACCAGCCGTTCGCGTTCGGGCACGGCCGGTCGACGGACCGCGACGCCTTCGGCCTCGAGGCGGCGCGCTGGCTCGAAGCGAAGATTGCCGAGATCGGCCCGGAACGCGTCGCGGCCTTCATCGGCGAGCCGGTGCAGGGCGCGGGTGGCGTGATCGTGCCGCCGGAAACCTATTGGCCCGAGATCCAGCGCATCTGCGATCGCCACGGCATCCTGGTGGTGTCCGACGAGGTGATCTGCGGCTTCGGCCGCACCGGCCACTGGTTCGGCTGCGAGCGCTTCGGCTTTCGACCGGACCTGATGACCTTCGCCAAGGGCGTCACCTCGGGCTACGTGCCGCTCGGCGGGGTGATGGTCGGCGACCGCGTTGCCGAGGTGCTCGTCGAGCGCGGCGGCGAATTCGAGCACGGCTTCACCTACTCGGGGCACCCGGTCGCCTGCGCGGTGGCGCTCGCGACGATCCGGGTGCTGCAGAAGGAGCGCATCGTCGAACGCGTGCGCGAGGACATCGGCCCGTACTTCGCAAAAGGCTGGGCGGCGCTCGGCGAGCATCCACTGGTCGGCGAAACGCAGAGCTGCGGGTTGATGGCGGCGCTGCAGCTGGTACGTCAAAAGGCGCCGGTCGCGGCCTTCAAAGCGTCGCGCGGCGTGGGTGCGCTTTGCCGCGGCCACTGCTTCGCGAACGGCCTCGTGATGCGCGCGGTGGGCGACCGGATGATCGTCGCCCCGCCCTTGGTGATCACCCCTGCCGAGGTCGACGAGCTGCTGGCGCGGGTGCGCCGCTGCCTCGACCTGACGCTCGCCGATCTTTCTCCGGCGGCTTGAAAAAGACGCCCGCCGCCGCCGGGGAGAATCACGCCCCCATGACCCCGGACGACGTCTTTCTGCAGATCAGCGACGTCGTGAAAGACTTCGGCGCCCAGCGCGCGGTCGACCACGTCTCGCTCGACATCCACCAGGGAGAAATCTTCGCGCTGCTCGGCTCGAGCGGCTGCGGCAAGACGACGCTGCTGCGGCTCCTCGCCGGTTTCGAGACGCCGAGCGCCGGCAGCATCCGCCTCGCCGGGCGCGATCTGGCCGCGCTGCCCCCGTACGAGCGGCCGCTCAACATGATGTTCCAGAGCTACGCGCTTTTTCCGCATCTCACGGTCGCGGACAACGTCGCTTTCGGTCTGAAGCGCGAGGGGCTGCCCAAGGGCGAGATCGCCGCACGCGTCGACGCGATGCTGGCGCTGGTGCAGCTCGGCCGCTACGCCGGGCGCAAGCCCCATCAGCTCTCCGGCGGCCAGCAGCAGCGCGTCGCCCTCGCCCGCAGCCTCGCCAAGCGGCCGCAGCTGCTGCTGCTCGACGAGCCGCTCGGCGCGCTCGACAAGAAACTCCGCGAGGAGACGCAGATCGAGCTCGTCCGGATCGTCCACGAGGTCGGCGTGACCTGCGTCATGGTGACGCACGACCAGGAAGAAGCGATGACGATGGCGACGCGGATCGCCGTGATGAGCGAAGGCCGGCTGCTGCAGGTCGGCACGCCCGGCGAGGTCTACGAGACGCCGGCGAGCCGCTTCGTCGCCGACTTCATCGGCAACGTCAACCTGATGGACGGCACGCTGGTCGGGGACGAACCCGAGCCGGTGCGAATCCGCTGCGCCGACTGCACGCACCTCGTCGACCACGGCATCGCCGGCACCGCGGGCATGGCGGTGTCGGTCGCGCTGCGGCCGGAGAAAATCCGGCTGGAGCCGGTCGCGGCCGTGCCGGACGGCGTGGTCGCGGCAGACGACAACGCAGCCAACGACACAGACGACAACACGGCGTTCGGCACCGTCCGGGACGTCGCCTACTTCGGCAGCTTCACCGTCTACCGTGTCGCCCTGCCGAGCGGCGCCGTGTTGAAAGCCAGCGTGCCGAACGCCGAGCGCCATCCGACGCAGGCGATCCGCCAAGGCGATGCAGTACGCGCGCGCTGGTCGCCGACCGCCCAGGTGGTGCTGACGTCGTGAGCCGCCGCTCGTCCCGGAGAAAAAACGACGCCGGCATGCGGCGCTCCGCCGCGGCCCGCACGCTGATCGGCATCCCCTACCTCTGGTTGCTGATCTTCTTCCTGCTGCCGTTCCTGATCGTCCTGAAGATCAGCGTCTCGGAGATGGACGTCGCGAGCGTCAAGGACGTGGTCACAGCCGAAGGCGGCCGGCTCGCCTGGAACCTGCACTTCGGCAACTACGCGACGCTGGCGCAGGATCCGCTCTACGTCCGCGCCTACCTCGCGAGCCTGGAGTACGCCGCGGTCACGACGCTGTTCTGCCTCGCGATCGGCTACCCCTTCGCCTATTTTCTCGCCCGCGCCCGCGCGACGCTGCAGCCGGCCCTGCTGATGCTCGTGATGCTGCCGTTCTGGACCTCGTTCCTGCTGCGCGTCTACGCCTGGAAGGCGCTCCTCACCGAGCACGGCTGGGCCTACGACGCGATCCGCGCGCTCGGGCTCGATCGGGTGCTGGCGCTGGCCGGCCTCGTACCCTCCCCCGAGCAGCTGATGAACACGCCGTTCTCGCTCGTTCTCGGCATGACCTACACCTACCTGCCCTTCATGGTGCTGCCGCTCTACGCGACCCTCTCGAAGATGGACCTGCGCCTCCTCGAAGCGGCCAACGACCTCGGCGCCCGTCCCTGGACCGCGTTCTGGACCGTCACCGTGCCGCTCTCGCGCGCCGGCATCGTCGCCGGCTCGATGCTGGTCTTCATTCCCTGCGTCGGCGAGTACGTGATTCCGGAGCTGCTCGGCGGCCCGGAGACGCGGATGATCGGCAGGACGCTGTGGGACGAGTTCTTCAGCAACAACGACTGGCCGATGGCTTCGGCGGTGGCGGTCGCGATGATTCTTCTCGTGATCGTTCCCGTCGCGCTGTTCAACCGTTACCAGGCCGAAGCAGCGGAGCAGCGGCGGTGAGGCGCGCGGCGACGGAGGTCGGAGCCGACCGGCTCATCGCGCCGCACCGGTCCCGCCGGCCCGAGCGACGCGCGTTCGCCGGCCCATGGCTCGCACGCAGCTGGCTCGCGCTCGGGTATGCGTTCCTCTACCTGCCGATCCTCGCGCTCGTCGTGTTCTCGTTCAACGACTCGCCGGTGCCGAACGTCTGGCGTGGCTTCACGCTGCATTGGTACGCGGCGCTGGCCGACGACACCGAGCTCATCGCCGGCCTCTGGCTTTCGCTCCGGATCGCGCTCGCGACCGCCTGCAGCTCGGTGGTGCTCGGCACGCTCGCGGCGCTGGCGCTGGTCCGGCACCGCCGCTTCCGAGGCCGCACGTTGTTCGCCGGGATGCTGAGCGCGCCGCTGGTGATGCCCGAGGTGATCGTCGGCCTGTCGCTGCTGCTGATGCTGGTCGCAGTGCAACGCGCCTTCGGCTTTCCAGAGCGGGGGCTCGCGACCATCTGGCTCGGCCATCTGCTGCTCGGCATGGCGTACGCCACGGTCGTGATCCAGGCGCGGCTGAAGGACCTGAACCCGCAGCTCGACGAGGCGGCGATGGACCTCGGGGCGCGTCCGGGGCAGGTGTTCTGGCTGATCACCCTGCCGCTGATGGCACAGGCGCTGCTGTCGGCGTGGCTGCTGACCTTCACGCTCTCGCTCGACGACGTCGTGCTCTCGGCCTTCCTATCCGGCCCCGGCGCAACGACGATGCCGCTGGTGATCTTCTCGCGGGCGCGGCTCGGTCTGAGCCCGAGCGTCAACGCCATCGCGGCCCTGACGGTGGCGCTCGTCTCTGTCGGCGTCATCGGCGCGAGCCTCGCGATCGCCCGGCGCGAGCGGCGGCGGGCTGCCGACGTGGCCAGAGCGGTACGGGCGAGCTGAGCGGCGCCTACTTCGCCACCGGGTCGAAGCGCGCCGCGCCCTCGTCGATCGGCGTGTTGTGAGCGCCCGCGACGAGCCAGCGGCCATCGCGCTTGATCATGAACATCGACATCATGTCGCGGCTTTCCGGCCGGGTCACGCCATCCGGCGGCGTGAAAGCGCCCTTCTTCCACCGGATGACCGCGATCGCAGCATCGGGGCTGACCTGCCGCACCTGAAGATCCTCGATGAGGTTCGGCACGGTCTTGAAGTAGGCGTCGTGCATCGCCCGATGGGCCCGCTTCACGTCGGGCAGCCCGCGCCAGTACATGCCGACGATGTTGACGAATTCGGCATCGGGGGTGAACGACTGGAACATCGCGTCCATGTCGTGCTTGTTCCAGCCGGTTTCGAAGTTGCGCACGGCAACGCGGATGGCCGCGTCGTCGGCATTCGTCTGCGCGTGCGCCGCCGGCGCGAGCGTCGGCCCGATCGCCAGCGCCGTGGCCGTCAACAGCAGCGCGCGGCATGCCGCCTGCAGGGTGGTGTGTTCGTTCATACTTGGCTCCGTGATGCGGCTGTAGGCCGCGGATGCCGATTCGACGCCGCATTCGCTTGCGAGTCCTGAACGAACGCTGAACAATCACCGACCGGGCGCTGAAATCGATCGTGAAAGCGATGCATGTGCCCGAACCCCGATGCTCCAGCAACGCTTTCGCTTCGGTGATTTCACCGTCGATACCGCCTGCGGCAGCTTGGTGCGCGGCAGCGCGCCGATCGCGCTCCGACCGAAGGCCTACGCGCTGCTCGAGTACCTGGTGCGCAACGCCGGCCGCCTGGTCGGCAAGGACGAGTTGCTCGGGGCGGTGTGGGGCAGCGTCGTCGTGACCGACGACTCGCTCACACGTTGCGTCAGCGACGTTCGAGCCGCCCTGGGCAATGGCAGTCAGCACATCGTCAAGACCGTCTCGCGACGCGGCTACCTTTTCGCCGCGCCGGTGGTCGTGCTCGACGCCGCGACCGCCATCGAACCGGCGGCTCGCTTGGTGCCGCCCGTGCCGCCCTCCATGCCGGCGGCTGCGCCGGAAGTGTCGCGACGGCACCGGCACGCCGGAGCGGCAGCGCTGTTCGTCGCGCTGCTGGGCATGATCGCCCTCGGCGTCGAGTGGCAGCAGCGGCGCGAGCCGGCAGCGCCGCTCAGCGTGGTGGTGCTGCCGTTCGCCGCGCTGGCGACGAACGGAGCGCCGTCCGCGCCGGCGTCGGCCCTGACGGCGGACCTGACCAGCGCGCTGGCACGTCTGCACCGCGTCCGCGTCGTCGCCGCCGGCGGTTCGCCTGCGGGCGATGCCGAGAAGGCGGATGTACGCAGCATCGGCGCCGATCTCGACGTTCGCTACGTCGTCGTCGGCAGCACCCAGCCCAGCGGCAATCAGCTGCGCGTCAACGTGCGCTTGCTCGACGCGCGGACCGCGACCACGCTTTGGACCGACCAGTTCGACGTCGACGCGGGCGATCCGTTGCGGGCGCAGGACGACATCGTGCTGCGGCTCGCCAGCGCTTTGGACGTCGAACTCGTGCAGGCGCACATCGCACGCATCGCCGCCGTCGAACCCGCACGGCTGGATGCGGACGACCTGGCGATGCGGTGCGTCGGCGCGTCGCGGGTGGGCGGCGGTGAAAGCGGAGCGCCGAGCTACGCGTTCTGCGAACAGGCGCTGGAGAAAGATCCCCGCAACGTCCGCGCGCTCGCGCGGCTCGGCTTGTACTTCGCCGACCGCGTGTCGCGGGGCCAGTCGCTGGAGCCGGGCGCCGATCTGGACCGCGCCGCGGCCCTCGCCGCGCGCGCGCTCGACGCCGATCCAGGCTATGCCGGCGGCCATTGCGCGCAGGCCATGGTGCTCGAAGGTCGGCACCGCGTCCGCGATGCGATCGCCGCCGCTGAACGCTGCCTGGCACTGAATCCGGGTAACGCCGGGGCGGTCTGGCTGCTCGCGATCGAGCACTTCTTTCTGGCCGACCCCGAACGCACGCTCGCCTACGCCGACCGCGGACTGCGCCTAGCGCCCAACGATCCGCGCTTGTCCGGCTTCCTGTTGTTCAAAGGCTGGGCCTGTTTGCAACTCGGCAACGATGGCGAAGCACTCGGATGGCTGCGGCAAGCGCACGCGGTGGCCCCGAACTCACCGAACATCGCGTTGGCGCTGACCGTGGCTCAGGTTCGCGACGGCCGGCTCGCGGAAGCGAGAACGACGATGAACCGCTACCTGGCGCTGCCGCGAACCCGCATCCGCACGGTGTCGCAGTGGGATCACCGGCCCGACGCCAATGCCCGGTTCGCGGTGTTCGCCGAGCAGGTCAATGCAGCGCTGCTGTCGGCCGGCATGCCGCCCTGACGGCAGATCGGACGGCGTCGCACCCGATACTTGTCCGCCCCCGACCCCCCTACGCCGACGCCGGCCGGGCCTCCTCGCGCGCCAGCCGGCTCACCTCGGCCGGCGAGGACGCCTTCAACCGGTGGTCGGACCACACCTGCCGCCAGCGCCGCGCGCCCGGCAGGCCGTGCCGCAGGCCGAGCATGTGGCGGGCGA
>CAXSGM010000074.1:0-9804 GCA_964236915.1 uncultured Rhizobacter sp. | reverse complement strand
TGGTCTAGCACCGCAGCGCGCACACCATCGGCGGCAATTGCGCGGCGCGCTGCATCAGGTCGCCGATGCTGGCGGCCTGGGTTTTGCGCCGGATGCTTGCGATCTGCGACCGCACCGTCGAAATCGCGACCCCGCCGTCGCTCGCGATGTTGCTCGGCTTGCGGCCGCGGCAGAGGGCGCCGAAGACGCGGGCTTCGGCATCGGTGAGGCCGTTGTCGCGGGCGAAGCCGTGGGCCGAAAGATCCTGGCAGATCTCTTGTCGCGGCATGCCGATCAGCACCCAGCGCTCGCCTTCCGCCTCCGACGCTTCGAGCGGCACGACCGTGAGCAGCAGGCGCGACTCGCCCGAGCCGAGTGCCAGGAAGCGGCGCAGGCCGCGCACCTGCGCCCCGGTCATCGCGGCGTCGAGGAGTGTCCGGTCGGTGCGGCTGCGGGCGCGAAGCATGCCGCCTTCGACGAGCAGGGCCGAGGGTTCGCGCAGCCGGGCCCGGGCCGCGCCGTTGGCATGCACGATCGCGAGGTCGGCGTCGAGCAGCACGAAGCCGTAGTCAATCTGGTCGAGCACGAGGGCGAGCAGTTCGTCACGCGCCGGTTCGGTTCGGGGCGGCATTGAAGCGGCCGGTGCCAGCGGCGCGATGCGCGCATCGGCCGAAAAGGTGGTGGTCATGATGGGTTCCTCGGACGGCGTCTACATCGCGCCGATGAGGGCGAAAGTAGTCGCCTCACAGTCGGTACGCCATCGGCCGGACGGAGGAGCGCGCGGCTGCCTTCGTTCTTTTGGCCGAGGCGGCGCGCGGGCGCATTGACTACAGTGAGCCACTACCGTCCCGAGGTGCACGATGAAGGTCCTGATGGTCGACGACCACGTGATGGTGCTCCAGGGGCTGAAGCAGCTGCTCGGCGTGCTGCACGACGGGATCGAGATCGATTGCGCCGACACGATCGACGGGGCGGTCGAGGCCGCGTCGCGCATCCGGCACGACCTCGTGCTGCTCGACTGGAACCTCGAGGCGTGCCGGGGTGCCGAGTCGATTCGCCGGTTGCGCGATGTGGGCTGCACCGCGCGCATCGTCGTGCTCTCGGGCGAAGCCGGCGTCGAGCGCGTGCACGAAGCGATCGAACTCGGCGCGGCCGGTTTCGTGCCGAAGCGGTACAGCTTCGAGGCGATGGTGTTGGCCTTGCAGTTCGTGCTGGCCGGCGGCATCTTTTTGCCGCCCGAAGTGCAGCCCGGCGCGGCCCTGCCGCAGCCCGGCGCGCCGCTGATCGAGCCCGACCAGCGGCTGCACGAGCTGACGCGGCGCCAGGTGGATGTCTACCGCGCCGCGGCGCGCGGCTTGCCGAACAAGCTGATCGCGCGCGAGCTCGGGATCGCCGAGACGACCGTCAAGACCCACCTCTCGGCGGTCTACGCGCTGCTCGGCGTTCGCAACCGCACCGAGGCGGCATACCAGGCTTCGCGTGAAGGCATACGGGTTGGTTGACCCCCCCACCGCCGGCCCGGATCCGGCGCTGGAAGTCGCGCGTGCGCAGCTTCGGCTGAGCTGGCAGCAACTGCGGCGCCAGCCGGGCTACTACCTGGTGCCGGATCTCATGCTCTGGTGGCTGGTCGCGCGGAGCGGCCTGGTCCACTTCGCGACCGCCTGGGTCCTCGTACACGCTGCCTTGCTGGTCTGGCGTTATCGGCGGGTGATGGGCCCGCAGCCCGTCGAGCCGGCCGACGTCCACGCCGAGCTGCGCTGGCTGTCGACGATGCTGGTGATCTACGGCGTTTTGCGTGGTTTGCTCGCGCTCGGTCTCTTCACCCGGCCCGTGCACACCGAGCACTACGTGTTCACCATGATCTACGTCGGCATCATGACCTCGGCCGTGGGCGCGGTCGGCGGTCACGTCCGTCCGTTTCGGCTCTGGTGCTGGTGCGCCGTCGGTCCGCTGGCGCTGGTGTGGTTCGCGCAGCGTTCGTTCGACACCACGGTCGTCGGCGTGCTGCTGGTCTCGCTTTCCCTGTTCGTCATCGGTCATGTGCGCGCGCAGGGCCGGGCACTCGAGCAACTCGTCAAACTGGCGCTCGACAACGAACGCCTCGCGAAGGCCGAGCGCGCGGCGCGCGACCTGGTCGAAGCCGCGAGCGTCTCGAAAACGCGGTTCTTCGCGGCGGCGAACCATGACCTGCGGCAGCCGCTGCACGCGCTTTCGATCAACGCGACGACGCTCGAGATCGTGGCGCGACGCGAAGCGAACCCGCTGATTCGCGAATTGAGCCAAAGCATCGGCCGCGCCCTGACCCAGAGCAACAGCCTGCTCGACAGCCTGCTCGACATCTCCAACCTGGACGCCGACGCCGTGCGCCCGCACCGGCGCGATGTCGATGTCGGATCGCTGCTCGGCAGCGTGCGCGACGAATTCATCGGCGTGGCGCGGCAGAAAGGCATCGAGCTCGAATTGGCCGTCGCCGAACCCGGGCTGACGGTGCGGTCCGACCCCGACCTCCTGCGCCGGATCGTCAACAACCTGGTGGGCAATGCCCTCAAGTTCACCGATGCGGGCAGCGTCACGCTGGCCGCAGCGGTGGGCGCGGCGGACTGGATCCAGCTGCGCGTCAGCGACACCGGCCCGGGCATTCCCGCGGCCGAGCAGGAGCGGGTCTTCGAGGAGTTCTACCAGCTCGGCAATCCGTCGCGCGATCGCAGCAAGGGCCTCGGCCTCGGCCTGCCGATCGTCAAACGGACGGCCGCCCTGCTGGAGGCGCGGCTCGCGCTGACGAGCGCCCCGGGCGCCGGCACCACCGTGACGCTGGAACTGCCGCGCCTGTCCGCCCCGCCCGCCGTCGATCCGCTCGCCGACGCCATGCCGACGGTCGAACCCGGCATGTTTGCCGGGCTGCGCGTCCTGGTCGTCGACGACGAGGCCGAGATCCTGACGTCGCTGGGCGGCCTGTTGAACGAGCTCGGCTGCAGCGTGCACCTCGCCGCGACCGGCGCCGAGGCCGTCCGCTGTGCCGAGTGCGGCGGTGGCCTCGATGTGCTCGTCGTCGATCACCGGCTGCGCGAGGAAAGCGGCATCGAGGTGATCGCCCGGGTGCGCGCCGTCGCCGGCGCGGTGCCGGCGGTCATCGTCACCGGCGACACCGAGCCGGCGATCCTGCGCCTCGCCGCGGCCGCCGGCTTCCGCGTGATCCACAAGCCGGTTCAGGGTGCGCGCCTGGTACGTGCCTTGCGCGAGGCGATCGCCGGCGGGCCGCTGGCCGCGCATCAGGGTTGAGCCGGAATCTCGATCCGCGTCGGCGCTTGCGACTGGCCTTCGCCGACATCGAAATCGATGCTCAGGATCCAGGGCGGCGTCGATGCTGATGCTGATGCTGATGCTGATGTCGATGTCGATGTCGATGTCGATGTCGATGTCGATGTCGGTGGTCCGGACGGCGGCGTGAGGGTCAGCAGCGTGCAGCCGTTCGCGGGCGCCCAGCGCAGCACTTCGACCCGGCAGGCGTAGCGGTCGCGGCCGACATCGAAGGTCCAGTCGTCCGGCGCCTCGAAGTCGGCCTCCAGGCCGTTCGCGAACGGATATGGGGCGTAGAGCGCCGGCGTGTGGATCGAGTGCAGCACGATCCCCCGACCCGTGCCGCAATCGGTCACGCTGACGCTGGCGATGCAGCCGAGGTGCTCGTCGCCGGAGAGGAAGACCGCGTTCGTGACCTCCCGGCGGCAAAGCGTGGCCAGCAGCCGGTGCAGCGAGCCGGGGTAGCCGTCCCACGCGTCCGAGCGGATCGCGGCGCGGGCGTGGGCCGCACTCGTGCGCCGGCGTGGCAGCAGCATCGCCGGCGACACGACGAAACGGGGCGCGCGGCTCGACCCGTCCAGAAAGTCTTCCAGGGCCTTCCACTGCGCGCTCGCCAGGATCGACGGCCCGCACGGGTCGAAGGCGGCGAGGCGCCCCTCGCGTTCGGTGCGCGTGTCGGCCATGAAGAAGCCGATGCCGCGATGGGCGAAGGCGTACCAGACGTGCGCCAGCGGTGCGCCGCCGCGCAGGTCGCGCTGAAAGCGACTGTAGGCGGCGATGCCCAGGTCGCGCCGCGTGGTGTTGGCAAGGTCCAGCGCCGGACCGGCCGGCGATGCCAGCGGCTCCCAGTTGTTCTGGATCTCGTGGTCGTCGAGAAGGGTGCGCACCTGAGCCTGCGCCAGCACCGGACCGGCGTTCGCGAGCCAGCTCTCGTACGGCACGCGCAGCCATTCCTCGGTTTGCCGGCTCGGCGATGCCGCGCTGGCCGGCGTCAGCGCCCGCGGGTCGAACAGGCCAGCGGTGGCGTCGGTGTAGATCTGGTCGCCGCAGAGCACGACCAGGCTCGGCCGCGGCGCGGCGTCCGTGCCGTCAATGTCGAGCCGCGCGGCGAGGCGCTGCATCGATTCCGCCGCCGGTCCGACGCGATCCGGCGGGCAGCCGGGCGGGCGCGCGTCGAGCAGTCCGGCCGGATACTGGCAGGAGCCGAGCACGAAGCTGACCGGCGCGATCGGCTCCGAGGCGGCCGGGCCCGAAGTGAGCATCGGTGCCGCAGCCAGATCGCGGCTGTCGAGCCGAACCCGCCCGCGCCGCAAGGGCTCGGGGTCGCGGTCCGGGGCGAAGAGCGCCTTCAATGCCGCCAGTTCCTCGGCGTACCGGTCGGCCGCGGGCGCTCGATCCGGGCGGCGCGAGCCGGCCGCGGCGGTCAGGGCGCTCTGCTGAAAAAGCAGCACGACGAGGCGGGTGTCGGAAGCGCCGCCGGCGCCGGTCGCGCGCCACTCCGCGGCCGAAAAGCCGGTCGTGTGCGGGCTCGGCAGTTCGCCGTCGAGCGTGCGCCGGTGAACCTTCCAGAAGTCGGCGCGCGCGGCCGGGTCGGCGTAGGTGGCGACGAGATCGATGGCCGGCTCGGGCCGGCGTCCATCCGCGTCGCGCAGCGGAAGCAACAACAGCGCCCACGGCACGCCCCGGCCGCCCTCGTTGTTCACCGAGAGGCTGACCCGCCCGTTCTCGATCGCGACCCGGGCGCCGAGGCTCGGTGGCGCCGCGTCGATCACGTAGGGCCAGCTCAGGTCCGAAGGGGCGACGGGCCCGGTCGACGGCGCCGTAGCGGATGCGGTCGGGGTCATCGTCGCTCAGGCCTCGTTGAGGAAATTGCCGATCTCCGCGAGGACCGGTGCCGTCGTCTTGGCGTTGCCGATCAGCGAATCCTGGTGGCCGACGACGCCGGCGATGCCCTTCTTCGGAAACGTGACCGACCGAAGCGAGCCGCCGGCCTCGCGCGCATGGAGGCCCATGACGCTCTGCAGCAACCCGGCCGTGGCGGCATCGGCCAGGCCGTTGTCGCGCGCATGCACGCTCAGCATCGGGAACGTCAGCCGCTCGCGCAGCGTCTTCGGCACGAGAAAGCGGTTGAAGCCGGTGCGGTCGGTGATCAGGCGGTGGCCGGCGAAGTGCATGACCTGCGACACCGTGTCGACGCTGAACGGGCCGAAGAAGTCGTCGAGGCAGGCGAGCGTCGCGTCGCTCAGGTTCGCGAGGCTGAAGACCTGCCCGAAGAGGGCGTCGATCCGGTGCCGCGTGCCGACCCAGGGGCGCCGCGCGCCGGGCGGCCAGAACGGGTTCTCGAGTGCGAATTCGCCCGCGGGATAGGGCATCGCGGCCAGCACCCGGTCGAGCAACTGGTCCGGCAAGGCACCCGGGCGCCCACCCGAGAAGCGGTAGCCGCCGCCGTCGATGAACGCCTTGACGTAGCGCATGAGGTAGGCGCGGGCGATATTGCCCGGCGTGAGCAGGACCGCCGGGCCGACCTGCGACATCACGAGCCGGCGGATCCGCCGTTCGCGCCACATCGCGCCGCGCAGCGCCGCGTGCGCGCCGAGCGAGTCGAGGTGCGCGCTCTCGGTGCCCAGGAGGCCCATGAAGAACATCGCCACCCCCATGCAGTGCGCCACCACGTCGACCTGCCGGGCGCCGGTCGCCCGGAGCACCGTGTCGATCGCCACCGGGATGTCTTCCGCGCCCATCGTCTCGAAGGCCCACCCGTGGGCGGCGGTCGGCATGCCGCAGCTCGAGCGCAAGTCGAGGATCCAGACGTCGCGTCGATGCGGCGGCGCGGTCAGGTAGCGCATCAGCCCCGGCTCGAGCGTCGGATGGGCGAAGGTGGTGCCGCTCGCGCTGTAACCGTGGATCAGCAGGACCGGCGGCAGCTCGCTGCGCGGGCGCTCTGGCCGGTAGCGCGTCAGGCGGATGTTGACGGTCGTGCGGCGGGCGCCGTCCTCGAGCTGCGCCACCTCGATCTCGTGAACCACCGGCTCGGGCGCGCCGGGGATTGCGCCCGGCAAGCGCTGCGGCCGGCGCAACGGCAGGTCGGGCGCATCCGGCTTGCGAAAGCTCCAAAGGTGGCCGTCGACGAGCGTGCGGGCGACATATCCGACGAACGCGGCGACGTCGATCAGCGCGTCCGGCTGGTTCTCCTGTCGTACGACCCGCAGCAGCGGCACCCGCTGCTCCGCCAGAAAAGGCAGCTGGAGCGCGAGCGTCGCCGGGGACCGCAAGCCCGGAAACACCTCCAGCCGCATTTTCAGCAACTGGTCGAAGGGGTTCGCCGCCTGGCGGTAGGTCAGTGTCTTGACGCCCTCGATGCGCGTGCCGCGCGGCAGCGATGGCGTCTCGCCCGAGGGCGCGGCGGCCACTTCGAGCCGGTAGCGGATCTCGCGCACCGCGCCCGCCCGTGACGCCATGGCGATCGCGTTGCGCACGAGCGTCAGGCCACGGACCAGCGTCTGCCAGGTACTTTGACCCTTGGGGCGCGGCGCGCGCCAGGCCTGCACGATGTCGCGCAGGCCGCGGTTGCGAAACCATGCCGCCAGGCCGCGCAAGGTGCGCAGCCACGGGTGCGTCGGCCGCGGCGTGAACACGTCGAGGTGGCCTCCGAGCGGCGCTACCAGCAGCACGCCATCCGCCGCCGATGCGTCGGCCAGCGCCGAGGGCTGCTTGGCCAGGACGCGCAGCCGGCTGCGATCCGGGTCGAACGCCAGGCGGCGCGGCGCCATCGGCTGCATCAAGCGGTCGATCGGTGTGGGCCGTGAGAACAGCGTCAGTTCCACCCAGACGGGGGCGGCGTGCGGGCGGAGCCGGGCCGGGCCGCCCATTCGTTCGACCAGCTCGATCTCCGTCGGCCGGGGGCGCGGCGGCGGATCGGGCGGCAGCCGGTAGGGCGGCAACGGGTCGCGCGGTCGCACGGCCGGCCGCGGCTCGCCGAGGTTCCAGGCATCGGCCGCGCGCAACCGGGACGCCGCCCGCTGCGCCAGCGCGGCAATCGTCAACGCCGGGTTGATGCCGAGCGAGGTCGGGACGATAGAGCCATCGAGCACCACCAGACCGTCGTGCACCGCGGCGAGACCGGGCTGGGCGGGATCGAAGACGCGCCCGAGGTGGTCGACCACGCCGTGTTCGCGGTCGTCGCCCATCGGCACGCCGCCGAGCGGATGCACGGTCAGCAGCGGCCCCTTCGGCACCTCGAGGACGTCGGCTGCGGTGGCCGGCAGCAACTGCCACAACGGGTTCGGCAAGAGCCGCGCGCCGAGGTTGGCGCTGGCGAGCGCGCCGAGCGTTGCATGCTGCGCGTCGAAGCGGCCGTCGTTGCGAAGCGCAGGCCAGCGGATCCCGAGCGCGCCGTCGCCGTCGCCGTCGTCCGCGTCGTCGGGCCGGCCGGCAGCGAACGCTGGCGCCCCGGGCTGGGGGCTGGCCTCGATGAGCCGCAGGATGCCGTCGGCAGCGTCGTGACCGACCATCGCGACCGGCAGCGAACGCGCGATCGTCGCCGGGTCGACGCTGCAGCGGTCGGGTTCGCTTTCCAGGTGCCGCGTGCGGTCGAACCGGCCGAGCTGGTGCAGGCGGTCGGCCGTCGTGAACACCTCTCCGAACGCCCGGCGCAGCGGCCCCGGCACGGCGAGGTCCTGCACCACGAAGCCGCCGCCGGCGGCGATCGGTTCGCGCCGGTCGAGCATCGCGGTGATCGTCGGCCCGACATGCCGGGAGGCTGGCGGCGTGCGCTCGTCGGCCACCGCGTTCACCTCGACCTGCGCGTCGTGCACCGACGCGAGCAGGTCGCCGTTCGCCGAGAAGCGCCGGCCGAGGAGCGACGAGAGCGCGAGCCCGCGGCGCTGCGAGCGCAGCAGAATTTCGGTCGAGCCGAAGGTGCCCGCGGCGAGCACCACGCGCCGGGCCCGCAGCCGAAACGGCACGCCCTGGCGCCGCCGCAGCATCTCGTCGGTGTGCTGGACGACGACGGTCCAGCCGGCGCCGGTGCCGCCGCGTTCGAGTCGCAATACCGTGGCGCCGGTGTAGAGCGCGACGCCCTCCGTCTCGCAGGCCATCCGCAACAGGCCGACGTCGAGCGAATGTTTGGCGCCGTGGTTGCAGCCGGTCGCGCAATCGCCGCAGCCGATGCAGGGTTCGAGCGGTACGCTGGCCGCCGACCGCGCACCCGGCCCGAGGGCGACCGTGATCGGCACGCCGACCGCGCGCCCGCCGCCCAGGCGATCGAGCGCCCGCGTCTTGGCGAAAGCGCTTGCGGCGCGCGGATCGATCGTGTCGCCGTGCGCTGGACCCTCGACCCGCAACCAGCGCTCGACGGTGTCGAAATGCCGGTCGAGCGCGCCGTTCGGATGGAGCGGTTGCGGCCACGGCGACCGCGCCAGGACATCGCCATGTGGCCGCAGCATCACGCCGGCGTTGATGAGCGAGCCGCCGCCGACGCCGTTCGCCACCACCGCCAGCGCGTCCGGGCCGATCCGCACGTCGAAGAGGCCGGTGCGTTCGCCGCGCGGCGCGGTCTGCGCCGGCGTCGTGAAGCGGATGTGGCCGGGAAGCTCGGCGAGCCGCGCCGGAAACGCCCCGCGCGAGTACTCGCTGCCGCGCTCGAGGATGCAGATCGAGAGCGGCGTGACGCGGTCCGGCGGCTGGCAACCGGCAAACTCACGCGCGGCGATCGCCGCGCCATAGCCGCTGCCGACGATCACCAGGTCGACGTGCGGCTCGGCGTCAGCTGCCGCCGCCGCCAGCGCGTTGCGCGGCTCGATGTCGGCGAAGCGATCGACCAGCGCTTCGAGGCCGACGCCGAGCGTCGCGCGCGGCGCGGATTCGGCACGGCGGAATGGCGGCGCGTTCGTCTTGGAAGTCACGAGGCTGCAGTCCTCTGTCGTCGCTGCTTGAAGCATGAGCAAGGTCGAACCGAGTGTCGCGCCGGTTCGGTGCCGGCGCATCCATCTGCCGAAGGATGCGGCGTCGCCGCATGCGATCGCAGGGAATGCGAAGGGACATCCCGCCTGCTTGAAAGGGGAAGCCCCATGGACAAGGTTATCCGAGGATGCGCGGTGCGAGTAGCGGTCGATTTGGCCGAAAGACATCGCTACTCCCCTTTTAGTGCTTTGCAGGCTCTGCCGCCCTAAGGGGCAGTGCACTGCGGCATAGCAGCCAGGCGAGAACCAGCATGCACACGCCAGCGATTGCGTAGCTCAGTGGCCCAAGGAAGAGACCTATTGAAAGCGGCAGGCAGATGACCTCGAAGAGAAGCCAAGAGCGTGGCGGCAAGGGGTATAGAGTTTTTGAGCAAGAGCGGCAATAGGCCGGGAACAATTCACTCGCGACGGCCAGTCGCCCTAGCGAGATGCCATGCGGCTGAGTGCAACTTGGGCAAGGGCTCATGCGTGCAGCTTGGGTCGCGGAAGATTTCGGCTAACCCTTTGTGGCGTTCGATCGGCAGCGACCACGTGATGGGATTGGAGCCCCGCCGAGCGGTTCGCATCT
>CAXSGM010000073.1:0-10362 GCA_964236915.1 uncultured Rhizobacter sp. | reverse complement strand
TACCCTCGTTGGCGAGCTGCTCTATCAGGGGCTGGTGTCGCGCGAGCGGGTCGTCTGCAGCGGATACACGCGACGACATTCGTATCGAGAACCAACTTCAAGACCGCTGGGAGTTGGGGCTTTGCCCGGCTGGTTTGCGCATCCATGGATGCCTTGATCTGCGAACATGGGTCTCGGCAAACGGGTCGAGTTCACTGTTACATGTTCACATTTTTCGGACACCTCCCCAATGTCGCGCTCGTCACCCCTCTATCTACTCGAGCGCTTCGATGTCGGCATCGTTCACCTGGACGACGAGCGCCGGGTCACCGCGATGAACGACCTTGCCCGCCGCACCTTGCCGGTGGCGAACATGCAGCCTTTCGACCGCATCGTTCTCGGCTTCCATCCGGAACGCTCGAAGGCCAAGGTGGAGTTCATGCTGGACCAGGCGGTGGTCTGCCCGGTGAGCAATCCGCCGCCGATGACGATGATCACCAATATCCCCGAGCGGGTGCTGCTGATCAAAGTCACGCGGTTGTCGGACGCACAGTCTCAGCCGACCGGCTACATCCTGATCTTCTACGACATCACCGAGCTCGTGGCCGATGAACAGCCGCCCAAGGACGAAGCCAACCAGCGCCGGCGCCTGTCGAAGATCCCGACTGTTGCGGGTCAGCGGCTGGTGCTGGTCGATGTCGAGGACGCACGGCACCTGTACTCCGAGGGTCATTACACCCGTGTCGTCACGGCCGACAGCACCCGGTTCTGCAACCTCAGCCTTGGCGACCTCGAGGCACGGCTCGACCCCGAGGCCTTCATGCGGGTCCACCGCGGCCACATCGTTCGGCTGGCCGCCATCCAGGGACTCGGCCGCGAATCGGGGCGGCTGATGATCCAACTCGGGAACGACTCGCTGGCGGTGCCGGTGTCGCGGACGAGCGCCGCCGCACTGCTTCAGCGGCTTGGCATGCCGGCCGCGCTCCCGGCGACATCTACGGCAATCAAACGCTGAAGCCACCCCGGCGATCCGCGGGTTAGTCCGGGAGATCGCTTTCCCTAGGCTTGGGCGGCGCTACCTCGCCTCCGCTTGCAGCTCGCGCAAACAGGCTGCCGTTCACGCGCCCAGCCGGGCGTTTCGTGCAGTCGGACCGGGTATTGCCCGGCAGTTGCCGGGACGGCGGCACAGGCAGAGACTCCGCAGCGCTGTCCAACACGCGCTCTCGGAGCTGCCGATGATCCCTCCTGCATTCGACTACCACTCGCCGCGCTCCGTCGGCGAGGCCATCGCCCTGCTCGGCTCGCTCGGCGGCGACGCCAAGCTTCTGGCCGGTGGCCACAGCCTGCTGCCGATGATGAAGCTGCGCTTCGCGCAACCGGCGCACCTGATCGACATCAACCGCATCCCCGAGCTGCGCGGCATCCGCGAGGAAGGCGGCGAGATCGTCATCGGCGCGATGACCGTCGAGCGCGAGCTGATCGACTCGACGCTGTTGCAGCACAAACTGCCGCTTCTCGTGGCCGCTGCACGGTCGATCGCCGACCCGCAGGTGCGCAACCGCGGCACGATCGGCGGCGACATCGCGCACGGCGACCCGGGCAACGACCACCCGGCGATCTCGATCGCGCTCGACGCGACGCTGGTGTTGCAGGGGGCGGGCGGCCGCCGCAGCGTCAGGGCCGAGTCGTTCTTCCTCGGCACCTACATGACCGACCTCGCCGAGGACGAGATCCTTTGCGAGATCCGCGTCGCGCCGTTCGCGTCGGGCACCGGCTGGGCGTACGAGAAGCTCAAGCGCAAGACCGGCGACTGGGCGACCGCCGGCGCGGCCGTCGTGCTGCGCATGTCCTCCGGGGCAGTGAGCGCGGTGCGGATCGCACTGACGAACGTCGCGCCCACGGCGATTCGTGCCAGCGCGGCCGAAGCTGCTCTGCTCGGCCAGCCCTTCAACGACGTGAGCATCGACGCCGCCGTGGCCGCCGCGATGGCCGCGACAGACCCCGCCGACGACCTTCGCGGCGACCGTGAGTACAAGACCGCGATGACCGGCCAGATGCTGCGCCGTGCGCTCCACGCCGCCGTCGCGCGCTGCGCCTGACCGATAACGGAGACGAATCCATGCCCAAAAAGATCCTCAACCTCCAGATCAACGGCCGCCCCGTCGAAAAGGCCGTCGAGCCGCGCACGCTGCTGATCCACTTCCTGCGGGAGGAATGCCACCTTACCGGTGCCCACATCGGCTGCGAGACCTCGCACTGCGGCGCCTGTACCGTCGACCTCGACGGCGAGTCGGTGAAGTCGTGCACGCATCTCGCCATCCAGTGCGAAGGCTCGGAGGTGCTGACCGTCGAAGGCCTCGCCAAGGGCGGCGTGCTGCACGCGGCCCAGGAGGGCTTCTACAAGGAGCACGGCCTGCAGTGCGGCTTCTGTACCCCGGGCATGTTGATGCGGGCCTGGCGGCTGCTGCAGGAAAACCCCGACCCGACCGAAGCCGAGATCCGCCACGGCATCGCCGGCAACCTCTGCCGCTGCACCGGCTACCAGAACATCGTCAAGGCGATCCAGTACGCAGCGACCAAGCTGCGGGCGGACGCCCTTGTCGCCCAGGCCATCGCAGCCTGAGAAGGACGACCCGAATGAACGCCCCCATCGATCCGACATTGCTCGAGCGCACGGCCGCACTGCAAGGCCTGGGCGACAGCCGCCTGAGGAAGGAAGACGCCCGCTTCATCCAGGGCAAAGGCCACTACGTCGACGACATCAAGATGCCGGGCATGCTGCACATGGACATCGTCCGCGCGCCGCTCGCCCACGCCCGCATCATCCGGATCGACAAGTCTGAAGCGCTGAAAGTCCCCGGCGTGATTGCGGTGCTGACCGCCGAGGACCTGAAGCCGCTCAAACTGCACTGGATGCCGACGCTCGCCGGCGATGTGGCGGCGGTGCTGGCCGACGGCAAGGTGCACTTCCAGATGCAGGAGGTGGCGGTCGTCATTGCCGAAAACCGTTATTCTGCGGCCGACGGCGTCGAGGCGGTCAACGTCGAGTACGAAGAGCTGACGCCGGTGATCGACCCGTACGCCGCGCTCGCGCCCGACGCACCGGTGATTCGCGAAGATCTCGCCGGCAAGACCTCTGGTCAGCACGGCCCGCGGGATCACCACAACCACATCTTCACCTGGGACGCAGGCGATAAGGAGAAGACCGACGCGGCGTTCTCCGCCGCCGCGGTCACGGTGGCAGAGCGCATCCACTACCCCCGCGTCCACCCCTGTCCGCTCGAGACCTGCGGCTGCGTCGCGAGCTTCGACCCGGTGCAGGGCACCCTCACGACTTACATCACCTCACAAGCACCGCACGTCGTGCGCACGGTGGTTTCGCTGCTCTCGGGCATCCCGGAGTCGAAGGTTCGCATCGTCAGCCCCGACATCGGCGGCGGCTTCGGGAACAAGGTCGGCATCTACCCCGGCTACGTCTGCGCGATCGTCGCCTCGATCGTGCTCGGCAAGCCGGTCAAGTGGGTCGAGGACCGGATCGAGAACATCTCGACCACCGCCTTCGCCCGGGACTACCACATGGACGGCGAGATCGCGGCGACCGCCGACGGCCGCATCACCGCGCTGCGCGTCGACGTGCTGGCCGACCACGGCGCCTTCGACGCCTGCGCCGACCCGACCAAGTTCCCGGCCGGCTTCTTCCACATCTGCTCGGGCGCCTACGACATCCCGGCCGCGTTCTGCCGCGTCAAGGGCGTCTACACCAACAAGGCGCCGGGCGGCGTGTCGTACCGCTGCTCGTTCCGCGTAACCGAGGCGGTGTACCTGATCGAGCGCATGGTCGACATCCTCGCGAAGAAGCTCGGCATGGACAAGGCAGAGCTTCGCGCCAGGAACTTCATCCGCAAGGAGCAATTCCCCTACACCTCGGCCTTCGGCTTCGAGTACGACTCGGGCGACTACCAGACGGCGCTCGACAAGGTGCTCGCGGCCGTCGACTACAAGGGGCTGCGCGCCGAGCAAGCTTTGAGGCGCGCCGACCCGGCGAGCCCGACGCTGATGGGCATCGGCCTCGTGACCTTCTGCGAAGTCGTCGGCGCCGGCCCGAGCAAGATGTGCGATATCTTGGGTGTCGGCATGTTCGACTCGTGCGAGATCCGCATCCACCCGACCGGCAGCGCGATCGCCCGCATGGGCACGATCAGCCAGGGCCAGGGCCACCAGACCACTTACGCGCAGATCATCGCGACCGAGCTCGGCATCCCGAGCGAGGTGATCCAGATCGAGGAGGGCGACACCAGCACCGCGCCCTACGGCCTCGGCACCTACGGCTCGCGCTCGACGCCGGTCGCCGGCGCGGCGATCGCGCTGGCCTCGCGCAAGATCCATGCGAAGGCGCGCAAGATCGCGGCCCACCTGCTCGAAGTCGGCGAGAACGACCTCGACTGGGAGATCGACCGCTTCAACGTCAAAGGCGACAACGCCCGCTTCAAGACGATGAAGGACATCGCCTGGTCGGCCTACAACCAGCCGCCGCCAGGCCTCGAGCCCGGGCTCGAGGCGGTGCACTACTACGACCCGCCGAACTACACCTTCCCGTTCGGCGTCTACCTTTGCGTGGTCGACATCGACCGCGGTACCGGCGAAACCGCGGTGCGCCGGTTCTACGCGCTCGACGACTGCGGCACCCGCATCAACCCGATGATCATCGAAGGCCAGATCCACGGCGGCCTGACCGAAGGCTACGCGGTCGCGATGGGCCAGCAGATGCCGTTCGACGCCCAGGGCAACCTGCTGGGAAACACGCTGATGGACTACTTCCTGCCGACCGCCGTCGAGACGCCGCGCTGGGAGACCGATCACACGGTGACGCCGTCGCCGCACCACCCGCTCGGCGCCAAGGGCGTCGCCGAGTCGCCGCACGTCGGCTCGATCCCGACCTTCACCTCGGCGGTGGTCGACGCATTCGAGCACCTGGGTGTCGTCAACATGACGATGCCGCACAACGCCTGGCGGGTCTGGCAGCAGCTCAAGGCGAGCGGGGCGGCGCTGTAATGGAAGTCTCACTCGACAAGCGTTACGACGTCCCGGCCGGCATCGATCAGGCCTGGGCCGTGCTCTGCGACATCCGCGCGACCGCCGGCTGCATGCCCGGCGCCGCGATTACCGAGCAGATCGACGCGACCCATTTCAAGGGCACGGTCAGGAGCAAGGTCGGCCCCGCCGTGATGACCTTCGGCGGGGACATCGAGGTGCTCGGCGTCGACGCCGAGGCGCGGCAATTGCGCCTGCTCGGCAAGGGCGCGGACAAGGGCGGCTCGTCGGCGTCGATGGAGCTCACCGCACATCTCGAGTCGGGGGCGGGCGCAGATGCCTGCGTCCTCTTCGGCCATGCCGCCGTCATCGTCAACGGCAAGCTGGCGCAGTTCGGCAGCCGACTGCTCGTGCCGGTGTCCGACATGATGCTCGGGCAGTTCGCGCAGAATTTCAGCGCGGCGGCGGCAGCGGCCGTGCCGGTGACACCGGCAGTGAGGGCCGCCGTGGCAACGCCCGCAGGTCTGGCAGCGGATTTGCCGATCGCGGCGGCGCTGGCGGCGGTCGCGCCGGTTGCGCCGAAGCCCGTCAGTGACCTGAGCGCGCTCGGCCTGATGTGGACGCTTTTCAAGGGCTGGTTCGGCGGCCTCTTCGGCAAGCGCGCCTGAGCGGCCCGTGAGCACCGACGCCGCGCTGCGCGAGTGCCTGCACCGCGCCGGCTACCTCGCCGACGAAGGCCTCGCGACGACCTTGTGGCTGGCAGGCGAACTGCAGCGACCGCTGCTCGTCGAAGGCGATGCAGGCGTCGGCAAGACCGCCCTCGCTCTGGCGCTTGCCAGCGCAGGCGAGCGGCGGCTGGTGCGGCTGCAGTGCCACGAGGGGCTCGATCTGTCGCAGGCAGCCTACGAATGGAACTACGGGCGCCAGTTGCTCGCGATCCGCCTGCACGAGTCGCGCCGCGGTGAGATGAAGGACAGCGATCTCTTCGCCCGCGACTACCTGCTCGAGCGCCCTTTGCTGCAGGCGATCGCGAGCACCGAGCCGTGCGTGCTGCTGATCGACGAGATCGACCGCGCCGACGAGGCCTTCGAGGCCTTCCTGCTCGAGGTCCTGGCCGACTACCAGATCACCGTGCCCGAACTCGGGACCGTGAAGGCCGTTCATGTGCCGCAGGTCGTGCTGACCAGCAACGGCACGCGCGAACTGTCGGACGCCCTGCGCCGCCGCTGTCTCTACCACTGGCTCGACTACCCGACACTCGCCCGCGAGATCGCGATCGTGCGAGCCACCCTGCCAAAAGCCGAATCCCGACTCGTCGAGCAGGCGGTAGCTTTCGTGCAGCGGCTGCGCAAGGAGGATCTCGGCAAGAAGCCCGGCGTCGCCGAGACGCTCGACTGGGTGCGCGCGCTGCACCGGCTGCAATTTGCCGAACTGCCCGAGGATCCACACGCGCTGATGGCGACGCTCGGCTGCCTGCTGAAGACGCGCGACGACCTGTTCCAGGCGACACCCGAGCGCGTGCGGCAGCTCGGCGAAGCCCGGCGGGACAGCGGCGTCGCGGTCGAGACGGCGCATCCGGGATGAGCGCCGTCGCTCCGGCCCCGGTGGCACGCCCTCTCGAGGTGATCAGCGGCTTTGCCGCATTGCTGCGCGACCACGGCCTCTCGGTGGGCATCGCCGAGCAACAGGCCTTCGTGCGCGTCGTGCTGCTGCTGCCGATCGACCGGCATCGCCAAGTCGACGCCGCGTGGCGATCGATCGCCTGCCGCGACGCGCGCGACTGGCGCCGCTGGCCCGAGCTGTTCGACCGTTACTGGCACCCCGAGCGGCACACCGGCGGCGTCCGCGTGAGCGGGCAGACGCGGCCGTCGCGCGACCTGCGCCAGGCGGTGCAGGCCTTGCACGACGCACTTGGCCAGGGTGGCGGCGCGCCGCGCGACGCTGGATCGATGGCCGAGAGTGCGGTAGCCGCCGACACCGGTGCCGACGGCGACGCTGCGATGCCGCGCGCGCAGGGCGGCGCGAGCCACGTCGACGCGCTGCACGACCGGTCGCTCTCGCAATGGCTGCCGCAAGACCTGACCGAGCTCGAAACGCTCGCCGAGCGCATCGCCGCGCGGCTGAGGAAGCGCCTCACGCGTCGCTGGCAAACCGATCCGCACGGCCGGCGGCTCGACCTGCGACGCACGCTGCGGGAAAGCCTGCGCAACGGCGGCGTGCCGGTGCACCCGGTCTGGCGCAGGCCGCGGCGGGTGCGGCCGAAGCTCTTCATCCTGGTCGACGTCAGCCGCTCGATGCAGACGCACGCGCAGCTCTTCCTGCGTATCGCCCGCGCCTTCGTCGGTGCGGCGCACGCCCGGGTGTTCGTGTTCCACACCCGGCTGACCGAGGTGACGCCACTCCTGCAGCGAGACTCCGGCGCGGTTCAGGAAAAGGTCAACGCGGTGACCGCCGGCTTCGGCGGTGGCACGCGCATCGCGACCAGCATCGCCGACTTCCACCGCGTCCACGCCCGGGCCCAGCTCGACCGCAGCGCACGCGTCTGGGTGCTGTCGGACGGCTTCGATGCCGACCCGCCCGTGCGCCTCGCCGAGGAACTCTTGCAGGTGCGCCGCCGCGGCGCCCGCATCACCTGGTTCCACCCGACGGTCGGGCGACCGGCTTCGGCGGCGATCCAGGGCTGCCTCTCGCTGATCGATCGCTTCGTTCCCCTGTCCACCCTGCGTGACCTGGCGCGAGCCGACACGCTGCTTCACTAAAAAAGGAGTGCCGGCATGTCGCTCGCCTCGCTCGAATGGATCGCCTCCGCCCAGCGGCTTGCGGCGCAGGGACGGGCGTTTGCGCTCGTCAGCGTTCTCCGCGCCGAAGCGCCCGCCTCGGCCCGGCCGGGCGACAAGGCCCTCGTCACCGACGACGGCCGCATCGAGGGCTGGATCGGCGGCGGCTGCTCGCAACCGGCCGTGCTGCGGACCGTGCGCCAGGCGCTCGCCGACGGGCAGGCACGGATGATCCGCATCGCGCCGGGCAGTGAAGGGCAGGCGCGCGAACTCGGCGACGTGCTCGAATTCGGCATGGCCTGTCACTCGGGCGGCACGCTCGAACTTTTCGTCGATCCGGTGTTGCCGGCGGCGCGGCTCGTGATCGTCGGCGATTCGCCGGTCGCGGTCTCACTCGCAGAACTGGCGCCGAGGGTCGGCATGGCGGTGACGGTGATCGCGCACGGCGCCGCGCCGGCGCTGTTTCCCGATGCCGAGCGGGTGCTGACGAGCGACACCGCCGAGTCGCTTGCCGACGCGGTCCTACCCGGAGCCTTCGTCGTTGTCGCGACCCAGGGCCGGCGCGACCAGCAGGGGTTGCGGGCGGCACTGGCACTGCGGGCGATGAAGGTGTTCTTCGTCGCCAGCGCTCGCAAGGCCGGGGTCTTGCGCGGCAGCCTGCTCGCCTCCGGCCACGACGCTGCGAGCGTCGCGGCCATCGTCGCACCGGCCGGGCAGGCGATCGGCGCGCAGACGCCGCAGGAGATCGCCCTGGCCGTGCTGGCCGCCGTCGTCGGCGCGCGACGCGGCGAACCGGCGGCCGCCGCCGGCAAGGAACTCTTGCCGGTCGCACCGACGGCGGATCGAGCGCTGCCGCTTCCCCAACTCGCCCCGACAGCCGGCTCGTGCTGCGGCGGCGCCTGAGCGCCCGCCCATGGGCTGCATCCTCAAAGGCGGCGCCGGGCTCTACAGCCGCGTGGTGATCGGCGCCGTCGTGCTGGCGGCCGGTGCCGGCGAGCGCATCGGCCGCAAACCCAAGTGCCTGCTCGAACTCGGCGGCGTGCCCCTCGTCCGGCGGATGTTGATTGCGCTGTCCGGGGCGGGAGTCGACGAGGTCGTCGTCGTGCTGGGTCACCACGCCAATGAAATCGGGCCGGCGGTCGAAACCTTTCCGGTCACTGTCGTGCACAACCCGAAGCCCGACGATGGGCAGGTCTCGTCGCAGCGCATCGGCCTGGCGGCGCTCACCGGAAGGCTCGACGCCGTGCTGGTCGTCCTCGCCGACCAGCCGCTCCTCAATGCGCACGACATCGCCGCGCTGATCGGCGCCTGGAAGAAGCGTGCGCCGGGGGTCGCGGTCGTCCACCCCGAGGTGAACGGCGAGCGCGGCAACCCGGTGATTTTCGGCGCCGAGGTGCGCGAGCAGATCCTCGATGGCGGCGCGAACGTCGGCTGCCGGCAATGGCAGTTGCAGCATCCGGAACTCGTCGAAGCCTTCGTCAGCGACAACCGGCGCTACCGGGTCGACATCGACACCGTCGACGACCTCGCGCGTTTCGAACGCGAGACCGGACATGCGCTGCGCTGGCCCACGAGCCTCGCGGCATAAGCTCTCGATGATGAGGCCCCCGGTCGTCGCCCGATGGCTCTCCGCCGGGTTGTTGATCGGCGGCTGGATTGTGCTCGGTGCCCTCGGGCAACGCCACGCACCGCTGTGGGCCGGTGGCCTGCTGCCGCTCGTCGTCTGGCTGGCAGCAGCGGGCGGCCTGGTGCATGCCGCGGGCGGGCGGCGGGTGTCGGCAGCGAAGTTGCAAGCGCTCGCCGCGGCAGCGGGCGTCGGCACCGGAACGGCGCTTGCGGCGGTCGTTGTCGGCGGCGGCCCCTTCGCGCTGGGCATGGCAGCGGCCTGTTGGGGTCTGTGCGTGGGCGCGGCGCTGGTGCTCTGGGATCGAGCATCGCTTTATGGTCAGGGCGGTCTGGCCGGCCTGATGGACTGCGCTTTGCCGCTGTCGCTGCCCGAAGGGTGGCGCAGGCCGTCGGCCTGGGGGCTTCTCGCCGCGCGCTCGAGCATGTTGCCGATGATGGCGACGCTGAGCCTGACGGGCGGGTGGTGTGGCGCAGCGGGTGGGTGGTCGAGCGCCGACTGGATGGCGCTGCATTTGCTGGCGATGCTGGTTCCCGCCTGTCTTGTCGCCGCGCTGGGCGTCCACCTCGACGACGCAGCCTGGGCATCGGCCGCCATGGTCGCGGCGGGACTCGCGCTCATGTGCGCCCCCGGCTTGCAGGGGCTGATGATCGCCTCGTGCCTCCAGGCCGTCGCGTGGGGGATCGCGGGCGCAACGCGGCGGCGGGTACCACCCGCGTCGACGCGCATCGACGAGCGCCGTGGCGCATGGCAGGCGTGGTGTCCGGCGTTGCTGGTGCTCGGTTTGGGCGTCGGAACCGACCACGGCGGTCCGTCCGCACTCGGCGCCGTGCAGGCAACGCTGTCGCTGTTCGCCGCCGCGGGTTTGATCGTCCGAGCGCCCGGTCTGCTGCACAGGGCACGCCAACGGCGCCGCTGGGCTGGTGCCGGCTCGGGTTGAGCCGTTTCGAC
>CAXSGM010000072.1:0-10649 GCA_964236915.1 uncultured Rhizobacter sp. | reverse complement strand
CGAAGCTGAAGGGCCTGCGCGGCACAGCCTTCGATCCCTTCGGCCGCAGCGCCGAGCGCCGCACCGAGCGCGCGCTGATCGACGAGTACCGGGCGACGCTCGACGAGTTGCTGCCGACGCTTTGCGCGGCCAACCTGAAGCTCGCGACCGTAATCGCCCGCATCCCCGAGGACATCCGCGGCTACGGCCACGTGAAGGATCGGCATCTCGCCAAGGCGCGGCCGAAGTGGGCGGCGCTGATGCGCGAGTGGCGCGCCGGGACGCAGCGCGCGGCGTGAGCGCGGCAGGGCGCCGCCGCCGGGTCGCGCGCCGTCAGGCCGACGTCATGCGGTCGCGGTGATTCGCTCCTGCAAACGCCTGGCGTCGCGCGGGGCTTCAAGCTTGTCGGTGTTGTCGAAGTAGCAGTAGACGTCGTGGGGCCCGCGTGCGGGCCGGAGCGACGGCGCGATCCGCCGGGCGCCGGCAACGACCTTGCCGCGGCGGCCGGAATCGATGCGCGCCGCCCAGGTGTCGAGCTCGGCATCGCTGTAGGCACTTTGGTACAGCGTCGTCGAACCGTGCAGGCGGAGATAGAGAAAGTCGGCCGTGATGTCGTCGTACTCGGGCCACTTGCCGGCGGTGTCGGCATTGACGAAGGCGATGTTCTGCGCCCGCAGCAGCTCGATGAACGCCGGCACGGCGAAGCTCGGATGCCGCACTTCGACGGCGTGCCGCAACGGGCGTTCGTCGACGGGCTCGAACCACGCGCGACCGGCGAGGCGCGCATCGTGGCGTGACGCGAGCGCGCGCGCCTGCCCAGTCGTACGTGGCAACAGCTGCAGGAACGCCGCGAACGCGGCCGGCTCGAAGCCGAAGTTCGGCGGGAACTGCCAGAGCAGCGGCCCGAGCTTGGCGCCGAGTTGCAGCACGCCCGAGGCGAAGAAGTTGGCGAGCGGGATTTCGATCTCGCGCAGCCGCAGCATGTGGGTGATGAACCGCGAGCCCTTGACCGCGAACACGAAGTCGTCGGGCGTCTCGTCGGCCCAGGCGCGCCAGCTTTGCGGACGTTGCAGCGAGTAGAACGAGCCGTTGATCTCGAGGCTCGAGAAGGCCCGCGCTGCGAACTCGAGTTCACGCCGCTGCACCAGGCCTTCGGGGTAGAACGCCCCGCGCCACGGTGCATAGCGCCAGCCCGAGACGCCGATGCGGACGCGGCCGACCGGCGCTGCCGTTCCGGTTGCTGCTGCTGTTGCCATCGCCGCAAGCCTAAACCCCGGCGCGGCGACGAAGTCCTCGACCTCCGTCACGGGCGAAGATCGCCGGAGATGAACCGAGCCGGGGCGACGCAGAGGTGTGGGCGTGTTTGCGCCTCAGCCCGCGGAAACCGCGAACGACCGGACGGTCGTTCAGCGACGCCGCGACGCAGCGATCTCCGGCATCACACCATCAGCGCATCGAGCGCGCGGTAATCGGGCAGCGCCGTGTCGATCGCGACGCCGGCGCGCAGCACGACGCGATCGAAGGGCGGGCGGGCCAGCAGCTCGGAGTAGTCGCGGGCACGCACGACGATCAGATCGGCCGGCAGCCCCGCGGCGATGCGGCCCCGTTCGGGCAGGCCCATGATCGCCGCCGGGTTGCGCGTGGCGACGTCGATCCAGTCGCCGAGCGGGTGGTCGAGGTGCAGCACCTTCACGGCCTGCGCGTAGGTGTCGAGCATGTCGTGGTCGCCGTAGGCATGGAACGGGTCGCGGTTGTTGTCGCCGGCGACCGCGACGCGGAGGCCGCGCGCCTTCATTTCGTGCAGCAGCGTCACGCCGCGCCAGCGCGGGGTGCGGGCCGCGCCGCCGGCCGGCACCACCGCCGGGTCGGTGTGGCGCGACTGCAGGTAGAGGTTGACCGTCGGCAGGCTGACGAAATCGATGCGGGCCTCGGCGCAGGCGTCGAGCGTGCGGTCGATCGTCGCTTCGTCCTGCAGGGCGAGGCTGGTGCAGTGGCCGCAGAGGATCGAGCCGCCGAAGCGGGTCGCGAGCGCCGCGGCGGCGACGCGCGGTAGTGCCAGCACCCGGGGGTCGCTCGATTCGTCGACGTGCAGATCGACGGCGAGCCCGCGCTCGTCGGCGAGGCGAAACAGGGTCGCCATCGCCGTGTCGAACTCAGGCCCGAGCGGCTCGTGGGACAGCGTGCGGAACCGGGTGACGCAGCCGAGCCGGCCGCCGTGCCGGGCGACGATGTCGGCGAGCTCGCGCCCTTCGGGGCTGAGGAACAGGTCGACCGGGGCGATCGACGCGGCCTGCAAATCGACGCGCCCGGCCCAGCGCTCGCGCATCTCGGCGAACACCGGGAACGAGATCGCGGCTTGCGGCGCAATCGAATCGAGGTGGGTGCGGATCGCGACCACGCCGTGCGCCGCCGCCGCGCGCAAACCGAATTCCATGCGCTGGCGCACGTCGTCGGCGTGCCAGCGCGCCTCGCGGTCGGTGCCGGTGGCTTTGGCGGCCCCGGCGCCGGTGCCGTCGGGATTCGGCTGGCGCGGCCAGATGTGGCCCTTGTCGAGGTGGGTGTGGCAGTCGACGAGGCCCGGCAGCACCATCGAGCGATCGAGATCGGGCCCGAGCTCCGCAGGCAGCGAGCCGGGCGGGCGGACCCCGGCGATGCGGCCGCGCTCGATCAGGAGGTCGGCCTCGACCAGCGGGCCGGCTTCGAACGACGTGACGAGCGGCAGCGGCGCGGCGTCGGCCGTCGTCAGCGAGGCCGGGATGCGCACTCGCCGCAGCGCCGTGCGATCGCCGGGCGGCAGGTCGAAGAACGGCGCCACGCCCGCCGGCGGCCGAAGGGCGGACGAGCCGAATAGCCGAGGGAGCGGTTCGTTCACGGGGGTCTCCTGATCCAGGGCGAGGGCCAATGATGCCGCGCAGCGCAAACGCCATGCCCGCGCGCGGATCATCGGCGGCGGCTGAAACCGGCGAGTCGTGTGCGTGCGGGCATGACGCCGCGCTTACTCCCTCTCCCGCTCGCGGAGAGGGCTAGGCGTGCGGGCACCACGCCCTCCCGCGAGCCGGCGAGGAAGCAAAACGGCCGGCGTTCCGTCGGCTTCACGAACGGATCATCCGAACCGCAGCGCAGTTCGTCGCGGCGGCATCGCCGCGAGCGACGCCGGCCGATTAGATTGCGGCCTTCCCTTCTGTCGCCTTCGCTCGCGCCGGCGCCTGCCGCCCCCCATCGTCCATGCCAACGCCGAATCCGAATACACGCGGGTGCAGATGGCGACGCTGGAGGCTTTGATCCGCAAGCCGATCAGGGACCTGATCTAGGAGCTAGACGCCGGGTCTTTTGGCAGATCCACCGTTCGACGCTCGTCAACACGCGCTTCATCGCCGGCGTGAGCCGCGACTTCCGCGGCCGCCAGCTCGTCGGCGTGCGCGGTCATCCCGAGCAGCTCGAGGTCAGCCGCAGCTTCACCGGACGCTTCAAGGGCATGTAAGCACGCTGCGACGCCCTCCATGCAGCGTCGCGACCAAGCGCGCCGTCGATCTTGATACCGATTTAATACGCAATCTGCTGCAATGCACCCTTGGGAACCGCGTCGGTTCCGCCTGGAGCTTCGATGAAAACCCCTCGCGAACCTTCGAACACCGCATCGCGCAAGGCGCGGCCCGGTTCCGCGGCGCCCGCCATGGACGATCCGCGCGAGCAACGCCGGCGCGAACTGCGATCCGCGGAGTGCGCCAAGCGGGGTGTGCGCTTCCTGCCGGCGCAGGTCATGCGGGCGGTGTACGAAAAGGAAGGCCTGCTTTGAACCGAACGGCGGTTTGCGCGGCCCAACGAACCCGTCTGCATGTGCCGGCCGGGCCGCGCTCGAAGGTAGATACCGGCGTGCGCAACCCGAAGGTTCCACCTTGAAGCCGCTCCGAGCAGCCCCAACCGACGCACTGCCGAGCGTTCGATCGACCGCCCCGCTCGCGCTCTCGCTGGCGGCGCTCGGCATCGTCTTCGGCGACCTCGGAACCAGCCCGCTGTACGCCCTGCAGGAAGCGTTTCACGGTCAGCGGGGCGTCGCGCCGACGGCCGACAACGTCATCGGTTGCCTGTCGCTTTTCATCTGGTCGCTCATCGTCATGGTGAGCCTGAAGTACGTCTTCGTGCTGATGCGCGCCGACAACCACGGCGAGGGCGGCATCCTGGCGCTGCTCGCCTTGCTGGTCCCGAACGTCGCGCGGCCGAGCGGCACGGCGGCAGCCCCGCGAACGCCGGGGCGGGCGGTCTGGGTCGGGATCGCCCTGATCGGCACGGCGATGCTGTACGGCGACGGCGTCATCACGCCGGCGATCTCGGTGTTGAGCGCGGTCGAGGGGCTCTCGGTGGCGACGTCCGCCTTCGACCCCTACCTCGTGCCGCTGACCGTGGTGATCCTGGTGGCGCTGTTCGCGATCCAGGCGCTCGGCTCGGGCAAGGTCGGCGCGGCGTTCGGGCCGATCCTGGCGGTGTGGTTCGTCGTCATCCTGGCGCTCGGCATCGCCAGCCTGGTGCAGACGCCGCGGGCGCTGGAAGCGTTCAACCCGCTCACCGGAGCCGCTTTCTTTCGGCGCAACGGCTTTCGCGGTTTCGTCGCCCTTGGGGCAGTCGTCCTCTGCCTGACCGGCGGCGAGGCGCTCTACGCCGACATGGGCCACTTCGGCCGCCGCCCGATCCGGCTCGCCTGGTACGGCCTGGCGCTTCCGGCGCTGCTCTGCAACTACCTCGGGCAGGGGGCGCTGCTGCTGCGCGACCCCGCGCTCGCCGACCGCCCTTTCTACGCGATGGTGCCGTCCTGGGGCCTCTACCCGATGGTCGTGCTGGCGACACTCGCCACGATCGTCGCCTCCCAGGCGCTGATCTCGGCGGTGTTCTCGCTCACCTATCAAGCGATGCAGATGGGGCTTTGGCCGCGGGTGCGCTTCGTCAACACCTCGGCGGCGACGCGCGGGCAGATCTACCTGCCGACGATGAACTGGGTGCTGATGATCGCCACCGTCGCGGTGGTGCTCGGCTTTCGCTCGTCGTCCAGCCTGGCCGCGGCGTTTGGGCTGGCGGTCTCGACGACGATGGCGATGACGACCCTGCTCTTTGCCGCGCTGGCGCGCACGCGCTGGCAGTGGTCGGTCGGGCGCACCCTGGCTTTCGCGGGCGTCTTCCTCGTCATCGATCTCGCCTTCGTCGGCGCCAATGCGCTCAAGTTCGCGGAAGGCGGCTGGCTGCCGGTGCTGCTCGGCGCGGTAGTCTTCCTCCTGATGTTGTCATGGCGCTACGGGCGCACGCAGCTCGAAGCGGCGCGGTCGGGCACCGGCTTGACGCTCCGCGACCTGATCGCTTCGCTCAGGGCGGCGTCGCTGCAGCGGGTCGAGGGCACCGCGGTATTTCTGGCCGAGCGCAGCGACGACGTTCCGGCCGTGCTCCTTCATCACCTGAAGCACAACCAGGTGCTGCACCGGCGGGTCGCGCTGCTGACGATCACGACCGTCGACGCGCCCTACGCCGCGCCCGGCGACCGCCTGACCTGGACGCTTTACGACGAAGGCTTCATGCGCATCGTTGCCCGCTACGGCTACATGGAATCGCCCGACGTGCCGGCGCTGCTGGGAGAGGTTTCCGGCCCCGGCGCCGAAGCCTTCGCCGACCCGATGCGCACCTCGTTCTTCCTCGGCCACGAGACGCTGACGATGCAGCCAAGCTGGCGCGTGCTGCGCGGGACGCTGCTGCGGCTTTTCATCTGGCAGCGCCGCAACGAACTCGATGCGACGGCGCATTTCGGGATCCCGGCGAACCGGGTCGTGGAAATGGGCGCGCGCCGCCAGTTCGCTGCGCGCTGACAAGGAGAAGACCACATTGCGCGGCGCGCCAGCCTGGCCAACCCCGGTCGGTGGCGCCGCGGTCGCGGCTCAGGCGCTGCCCGCCGCCGTGGCCGCCGCGGCGCGCGCCAATTCGGTCCGCCGCAGGGCCGCTTCGCGCAGAGCCTTCAGCTTGGCATGCGGATCCTCTTTCGCCGTCACCACGTCGAGCCGCATCTCGGCGACGAAGCGGCTCGGGGTCGCGGCGATCGCTTCGCGGCCACGCTTGCGGCGCCGTAGCACGCTGACGGCGAGCGTCTCGCGGGCGCGCGTGATGCCGACGTACATCAGCCGGCGCTCCTCCTCGAGCCGCTCGGCGCTCATGTCGTCGTCTTCGCTCCGGAACGGCAGCAGCCCCTCGTTGACGCCTGCCAGCACCACGTGCGCCCATTCGAGGCCCTTGGCGGCGTGCAGCGTCGAGAGGGTGACGACGTCCCGGTCGTCGCCGCGCTCGGCCAGGCTCACGATCACCGAGATCGTCTGCGCCACCTCCAGCACGCTCTTGGCGGCGCTCGCGGTGACGAGGCCGGCGTGGTTGGAAGCAGCGCCGTAGCCGGCCTCAGCCTCGTCGTCACCGCAGCGCTTGGCGATCCAGTCGACGAAATCGACGACGTTGCCCCAGCGCGCCGCGGCGAGCTTGTCGCTCTCCTCGGCGTCGTGCAGGTGGCGCTCGTAATCGATCTCCACGAGCCAGGCCGTCAGCAGCGCCTTGGCCGACGCGGCGCCGACCGCCTGGCGCGCCCGGTGCTCCAAGTCGGCAAGGTAGCGGCCGAACTCGTGCAGCGAGCCGAGGGCGCGGCCGCTCAGCACCGCGCCGAGGCTGGTCGCAAACAGCGCTTCGTACAGGCTCGTCTTCCAGCGGCCGGCGAATTCGCCGAGCGACGCGAGGGTCTGATGGCCGATGCCACGCTTGGGCGTCGTCACGGCTCGCAAGAAGGCTGGATCGTCGTCGTGGTTGACGAGAAGACGCAGCCAGGCGCAGAGGTCCTTGATTTCGGCGCGATCGAAGAAGCTCTGGCCGCCCGACACCTTGTACGGGATGTTCGCCTTGCGCAGCGCCTTCTCGAAAGGCTTGGCCTGGTGATTGGCGCGGTACAGCACGGCGAAGTCGGCGTAGCGGACGGGGGGCGCGGCCATGCCCTCGGGTACCGGCGCGGCGCCGCCGCGAAGCGCCTGAAGCCGCGCCACCGCGCGTTCGGCCTCGTGTTCCTCGCTGTCGCATTCGACGACGCGCACCGGCTCGCCGTCGCCGAGCGCGCTCCAGAGCTTCTTCTCGAAGAGCTTCGGGTTTTGGCCGATCACGGCGTTGGCGGCCGCGAGGATCCGACCGGTCGAGCGGTAGTTCTGTTCGAGCGCGATCACCTTCAGCGCCGGATAGTCCTCGGGCAGCCGCTTCAAGTTGGCGATCGTCGCGCCGCGCCAGCCGTAGATGCTCTGGTCGTCGTCGCCGACCGCGGTGAAATGGCCGCGTTCGCCGGCCAGCGTCTTGAGCAGCGCGTACTGGACGGCGTTCGTGTCCTGGTATTCGTCGACGAGCAGGTAGCGCAGCGTGCCCTGCCAGCGCTCGCGCGCGTCGAGGTCACGTTCGAGGAGGCGCAGCGGCAGCACCAGCAGGTCGTCGAAATCGACCGCCTGGTAGGCCGCGAGGCGCTCCTCGTAGCGCGCCATGACGCGTTGGGCGACGCGCTCGTCATCGGTCGCCGGCGCGGCCGTCGCGCTGGTCAGGCCCTGGTTTTTCCAGCCGCCGATCGTCCACTGCCAGCGGCGGGCAAGCGCCAGGTCGGTCGTCGCGCCGGCTTCCTTCAACACCCGCAGCACATCGTCGGCGTCGAGGATGCTGAACTGCTCCTTGAGACCAACTCGCGCGTACTCGGCGCGCAGCAGCCGCACGCCGAGCGAGTGAAAGGTGCTGATCGCCAGCTGCTTGGCGGCGCGCGGCCCGACCAGCGCCCGGGCGCGCTCGCGCATCTCCTGCGCCGCCTTGTTCGTGAACGTGATCGCGGCGATCTGGCCCGGCGCGTAACCGGCCTGCAGCAGGCGCGCGATCTTGTGCGTGATCACCCGGGTCTTGCCGGAGCCGGCGCCGGCCAGCACGAGGCACGGGCCGCCGAGGTGGTGTACCGCCTCGAGCTGGGCGGGGTTCAGCGGGTCGATGGCGGATGGCGACGCGACGCGCCGCGTGGCGAAAAAACGGTCACGGCGGTGTGGCCCCCGGGCGACCGTCCAGTGGTGCCATCTCCATAAAAAGGAGGATGAAGTACGGCAGAGCCGGCGTGAAACTCGTCATCCCGGAAATTTGAGGATCGTGAAATGGCACAACCCGTCTTTCGCCAGCTCGTTCGCTCTGTGCTCTTCCCATCGCTGGCGGCCGTCTGCCTGAGCGTCTTCGCAGCGGGGTATGCCGACGAGGACAAGGACGACGGCGTCTCGCCGATGAAAAGTCCGAAATCCGCACCCTATTCTGCGCCGACGCCTCTCGCCGTCCCAGGCGGCAAAACGGTCACCACCGAAGAACTCAAGGACCTGCTTTCCCGGGAACCCAAGCCGATCCTGATCGACGCGCTCGGCAGTACGGCGATGATCGACGGCGCCGCCGGTCTCGGCAACGGCATCGGCGAGCAGCGCATGTTCGGCAAGGATCGCTCGATGTTTCCGAAGGCACTCGAAACCTTGACGGGCGGCGACAAGAACCGGGCCATCGTCTTTTACTGTCGCGGGAGCCAGTGCTGGCACTCGTACAACGCGTCGCTGCACGCCCTCGCGGCCGGCTACACGAACGTGATGTGGTACCGGGGCGGGATCGACGCCTGGAAGGCCAGTGGCGGCGCGACCGTGCCCTACGCCATGTCCACTGCGGCCCAGTGAGGTCGCAGGCGGGCCGCAAGCTGGCAGCCCGATCGACGAGCGACTCGCGCTCGAACGACGTGTCCTGAACGAACTACCGCCGGACCAACCGCGGGCTACCGGCCCGAAATGGATGCGCAGCGTGAGAGGGCGGGAGCTGTCTCCGCGCGTGGCCCGCTTGCTCGGCCCGCCCGACCCGTCGTCGTCAAGCCGACGTCGGCGAAAGAAGCGTGAACTGCGTGCGCCCGAGAAGTCGTTTGAAGCCGCGATCGAAGCTGACCAGGTGCTCGCCGCATTGGGCGACCGCCGCGGCCAGCCAGGCGTCCGGGATGTCGTTCGCCGCGAGTTGCTTGTCGAGGCAGAGTTGACGCAGCCGCCCCCATTCGGCCCCGAGCTCCGCCAGTCGGGCGCCCGGCAGCGCCAGCAGCGCATCGACGAAGCCGATTGCGTCGACGACAGGCGTCGGAAACCGGAAGATCTTGGGGCTGGTCAGCAGGCGCAGCACGCTGGCGAGCACCATCGGCATCAAGGTGATCGAGGCGCCCCCAGCCGCGGCGAAAGCATCTTCCAACCACTCCCGGGCCGCGGCGTGGTGGGGATGATCGATTCGGGCGGCGGCGACGAGAACGTTGACGTCAGGCGTCATCGCCAAGGGCATCGAGCAACGCCTTGTTGCTCAGAGGATCGACCCCGGCGACGAGACCGCCGCGGCCTTCGAGCAGCGGCAGCTTCGGGCGGACCGATCGGTCACCGCCGGGTCGCGCACGCAGACGCAGGTGCAGACCCTCTTCGATCAGGCGGGTGAGGCTCGTTCGCTGGTTCGCTGCCAGCGCCTTGGCATCCGCCAGCAGCCGATCGTCGATGTCGAGGGTGGTCTTCACGCCCCGATCATACAGATTTCTGTACGCCGCCGATCGACGCCATTGGGTGCGACGAAGCCATCCGCCACGTGTCCGGCTCGCCGCAGCCGACGAAGCGACTCCCAACCGCGCGAAAGTTTTACCTGCCTCGCAGCTTCCGGATCGCCGCGATCTGGGCCGCCATCGCCGCGAACTCGCCTTGCGCCTTGGCGAAGTCGATGTCGCTCTTCGCGTTCTTCATCGCATCTTCGGCGAGCCGCTTCGCCTCGCTCGCCTTGGCCTCGTCGAGGTCGTGGCCGCGGATCGCGGTGTCGGCGAGCACCATGACCGAACCCGGCTGCACCTCGAGGATGCCGCCGGCGACGAAGACGAATTCTTCCTCGTTGGTGTCGGCCCGCTCGATGCGCACCGCCCCGGGGCGGATGCGGGTGATCAGCGGCGTGTGACGCGGCAGGATGCCGAGTTCGCCCCCTTCGCCGGGCAGCGCCACGAATTTGGCCTCGCCCGAGAAGATGCTGCCCTCGGCGGAAACGACGTCGACGTGAAGTGTGGCCATGAGAGATCCGCGAGTCAGTTAACACAGGCAGGAAAACCGGGTCCGGTCTCGGTTCCCCGCTCGCCCCGAGCCTGTCGAAGGGCTGTTGGTGTTCGGGACAGGGCTTCGACAAGCTCAGCCCGAACGGGTTGGATGGGGACGACGCCGACCTCCAGAAACCTATTGCAGCTTCTTCGCCTTTTCGATGGCTTCGTCGATGGTGCCCACCATGTAGAACGCCTGCTCGGGCAATGCGTCGCATTCGCCGGCGACGATCATCTTGAAGCCGCGGATCGTTTCCTTCAGCGGCACGTATTTCCCCGGCGACCCGGTGAACACCTCGGCGACGTGGAACGGCTGCGACAGGAAGCGCTGGATCTTCCGCGCCCGCGCCACCGCGAGTTTGTCCTCCGGGGAGAGTTCGTCCATCCCGAGCACCGCGATGATGTCGCGCAGCTCCTTGTAGCGCTGCAGCGTGCCCTGCACCGCCCGGGCGGTGTCGTAGTGATCCTCGCCGACGACGTTCGGGTCGAGCTGGCGCGAGGTCGAATCGAGCGGGTCGACCGC
>CAXSGM010000071.1:0-10858 GCA_964236915.1 uncultured Rhizobacter sp. | reverse complement strand
GCGTGTAGAACGGCGTGTCGAACAACTCGTGCGGCTGGCCCTCGACGTGGCGCGGGGTCTTCAGCAGGCGCACACCGAGGTAGGGCACGAAATACACCGAAACGAACCACGAGATGAGCAGCGCCGCGGCGGTGACGGCAAAGATCGCGAAGGTGTACTCGCCGACCGTCGATTGCGCCAGCCCGATCGGCAGGAAGCCCACCGCGGTGATCAGCGTGCCGGTGAGCATCGGCATCGCGGTGGCGTCGAAGGCGAAGGTCGCCGCGCGGACCTTGTCGTAACCCTCCTCGAGCTTTCGCACCATCATCTCGACCGCGATGATCGCGTCGTCGACCAGCAGGCCGAGGGCGATGATCAACGAGCCGAGCGAGATCTTGTGCAGGCCGACGCCCCAGTAGTACATCACGACGAAAGTGATCGCCAGCACCAGCGGGATCGTGATGCCGACGACCAGGCCGGGACGCCAGTCGAGCCGGAACGGTTTTAGGTGCAGCCCGAGGCTGACGAAGCTGACCGCGAGCACGATCACCACCGCCTCGATCAGCGTGCCGACGAATTCGTTCACCGAACCGGTCACCACCTCGGCCTGGTTCTGGAACTGGTCGAGCTCGATCCCGACCGGCAGCTCGGCACGGATCTGCGCGATCGTCGCGCCGAGCGCCTGCCCCATCCGCACGATGTCGCCGCCGCGCGCCATGGAGACGCCGACGGCGATCACCTCGCGGCCCTGGTGGCGCACCTTGACCTGTGGCGGATCGACGTAGCCACGGCGGATTTCGGCGATGTCGCCGAGCCGGAAACCCGCGCCGCCGGCCTGGATCGGGAAGCGCCGCAGCTCCTCGACGGTATTGAACTGGCCGCCGACCCGCACCTGCAGGACATCGGTCGGCGCGTTGATGGTGCCGGCCGATTCGACCGCGTTCTGCTGGCCGAGCTGCGCCAGCACCTGGCTGAAATCGAGCCCCAGCTGCGCCAACCGGTGGCGCGAGATCTCGACGTAGAGCTTTTCGTCCTGGGCACCGAAGATGCCGACCTTGTTCACGTCGCGCACTTTCAGGAGCCGCTGACGGATGCGGTCGGCCTGGTCCTTCAGCTCCTGATAATTGAAGCCATCGGCCGAGAGGGCGTAGATCGAGCCGTAGACATCGCCGAATTCGTCGTTGAAGAACGGGCCGGTAACGCCCGCCGGCAAGGTCGCCCGCATGTCGGCAATCTTCTTCCGCACCGTGTACCAGATCTGCGGCATTTCCTTGGGCGGCGAGGAGTCGCGCACCTGGAAGATGATCTGCGCCTCGCCGGGCTTCGAGTAGCTGCGGATCTTGTCGGCGTAGGGCACTTCCTGGAGCGTGCGCTCGAGCTTGTCGACCACCTGCTCGGCCATCTGGCGCGAGGTGGCGCCCGGCCAGTAGACGCGCATCGCCATTGCGCGGAAGGTGAACGGCGGGTCTTCGTCCTGCCCGAGCTGGAAATAGGCCGCGGCACCGAGCGCGAGCAGCACGACCAGCAGGTAGCGGGTCAGCGCCGCGTGGTCGAGCGCCCACTTCGAGATGTTGAAACGCGAGGGCGGCGCCTCGTCGGCCGATTCGGCGGGCGCGACGGGCGTGGAGGTCGACGCCGAGGTCGACGCGTCGTGCGTCCCGCTCACCGGATGCCGATCGGCGTCGCGACCGGGGCGGAGGCGGCGACAAGGCCCGGATCGATCCAGAACTTCACTTTCTGTCCGGCGCTCAGCACGTGGACGCCGGCAGTGACGACGACCTGCCCCGGCGTGATTCCGGCGACGACCACCGCGTCGTTGCCGTCGGCCCCGGCGAGTTGCACGTCCTGCGAACGGACCGTCATCGTCGACCGATCGACCACCCAGACCGTGGTGCGGCCGCGCTCCTCGCAAAACGCCGACAGCGGCAGTTTGATGACGCCGGCGACCGCGGGTTGGTCCATCAGCACGGTGGCGGTCTGGCCGAGCCGAACGCCGGACGCGGGTGCACCGATGTCGGCCTTGACGAGGAAGGTGCGCGTGGCGGGATCGGCCGCCGCAGACACTTCGCGCAGGGTCGCCGGAAGCGTCGACCCGGCGGGCGCGCCCCACAGGCGAACCCGCAGGCGCCCAGGGGCCGCCGCCGCAGCGCGCAAGCCCTCGACGCGGTCCTCGGGCACGGCGAACACGACGTCGCGCGGACCGTCGTGCGCCAGCCGCAGCACCGGCGTGCCGGCCGCGGCGACCATCCCCGGTTCGAGGTCGATCGCCGTCACGACGCCGCTCGCATCCGCCACCAGCGCCGCGTAGCCCGCCTGGTTGCCCTGGACGCCGGACTGCGCGCGCGCCTGATCGAGCTGGGCCCGCGCGGTTTTCATCGCCATCTCGCGGCGCTCGAGCTCGGCCGGGCCGATGAAGCCCTTGTCGGTCAAGTCCTTGTAGCGCTTGAAATCGGCCTGGCTCTGTTCGTAGCTCGCGGTGGCCGCGGCGACGCTCGCCCGCGCCGCGTCCTGGCCGAGGCGCAGGTCGCGGGCATCGAGCTGGGCCAGCACCTGACCGGCCTGCACGGTATCGCCGAGGTCGACCAGGCGTTTCACCATCTTGCCGCCGACCCGAAAGCTGAGCCGCGATTCGGTCCGGGCGCGGACTTCGCCGGCGTACTCGAAGACGCCGGCGGTGCTTGCCGACGCCGCGGTCGTCGTGCGCACGGCGCGTACCGGTTCGGCAGCAGGCTCTTGGCGCGAGCAGGCCGCGAGGCAGAGGACGGTCGCGAGACCGGCGGACGCGAGGCGCATGGGACGTTCGGAAAGAAGCGGCGAGCACGCGGTGCGCGAGCGGCCGCAGGAGGCGCGGCGCCGAGGCGGCGGCAGCGGCTGCGAGGGCCGGCGCCAGGGCGCCGGGCGGAAGTGCCGACCGGTCGGTCGAGCGCCGGTACTTTATGCGGCGCGTCGGAGGTGGTCAAACCGGGGGAAGCGCCGGCTTCGGCCCGCGCCGCCACCGGGCCGGCCGATGCCGAGCGTGGACAATCACCCGGTGAGTGTCGAGCATTACGAGAACTTTCCCGTCGCGTCGTGGCTCTGCCCGGCGGCGCTCCGGCCGGCGGTCGTCGCGATCTACCACTATGCGCGCACGGCCGACGATCTGGCTGACGAGGGCGACGCTACGGCCGCGCGACGGCTCGCCGATCTTGCCGCGTACCGCTGCGATCTCGAGGCGACGCTGAGCGCGGGCCTGCCCTCCTCCCGCTGGCCGCGCGTCTTCACAGCGCTGGGCGCCGCAATCGTCGCGCACCGCCTGCCGGTCGCCCCGCTGACCGACCTGCTGAGCGCCTTCGAGCAAGATGTCGTGCAGCATCGCTACGCCGGTCGGGCCGAGTTGCTCGACTACTGCCGGCGCTCGGCGAACCCGGTCGGCCGGCTGGTACTGCACCTGCACGGCATCGAAGGGCCCGAGGCCCTGCGCCGCGCCGACGCGATCTGCACCGGCCTGCAGCTCATCAACTTCTGGCAGGACTTGTCGGTCGATCTGGCGCGTGGCCGGCGCTACGTGCCGCTCGACGATGCCGCGCAGCACGGCGTCGACCTCGAATCCGGAGCTTCGGGCGGCGCCGACACCGCCGCCGCCGCGGCGCTGATTCGTGCGCTGGTCGGCTGGGCGCGCGGGTTCTTGCTCGAAGGCGCCCCGCTGGTCCACGCCCTGCCCGGGCGCGCTGGCTGGGAGCTCCGGCTCGTGGTTCAGGGCGGCTTGGCGATCTGCGATCGGGTCGAGCGGCTCGGTGCCGCGGCGTTCACGATTCGCCCGACGCTCGGGCCGCGCGATGCCGCGTCGATCGCCTGGCGCGCGCTGACGATGCGCACGCCGCTGCGATCGACGCACCCGTCGGCCGGCGACGCGGGCACGCCGGCATGACGCCCGAGCAGTACGTCCAGCAGAAGGCAGCGGCGAGCGGCTCGAGCTTCTATTACGCTTTTTTGTTCCTGCCGGCGCCGCGGCGTGCCGCGATCACGGCGTTCTACGCCTTCTGCCGCGAGGTCGACGACGTGGTCGACGAGGCCCGCGATCCCGGGGTCGCCGGCGCCAAGCTCGCGTGGTGGCAAGAAGAGGTCGGGGCCGCCTTCGACGGTCGGCCGACCCACCCGGTGATGCGCGCGCTGATGCCGCAGGCCGAAGCATTCTCGATCCGCCCGGAGCATTTGAACGCGGTGATCGCCGGTTGCAGGATGGACCTCGAGCAGTCGCGCTACCTCGATTTTCCGGGCCTCGCCCGCTATTGCGACCTGGTCGCCGGCGTGGTCGGCGAGGTCGCCGCGAACATCTTCGGCCGCAGCCAGGACGCGACGCTCGCCTACGCGCACCGGCTCGGCCTGGCGATGCAACTCACCAACATCATTCGCGACGTCGGTGACGATGCGCGGCGCGGGCGCATCTACCTGCCGATGAGCGAACTCAAGACCTTCGACGTGAAGGCGCAGGAAATTCTGAACCGCGGCTACAGCGAGCGTTTCAGCGCGTTGATGAGGTTCCAGGCCGAGCGCGCGCATCGCGTCTACGACGAGGCCCTGGCGCTGCTGCCCGATGCCGACCGCGCGGCGCAAAAGCCCGGGCTGATGATGGCCAACATCTACCGGACGCTGCTGCGCGAGATCGAGGCCGACGACTTCCGCGTGCTGCACCAGCGCACCTCGCTGACGCCGCTCCGCAAACTCTGGATCGCACTGCGCACCAACTGGCGCGAGCGTTGATGGCGCGCACCGTCGGCGCGGCGCGGCTCGCCGCTGCCGGTGGGCAGGTCGGCGGCGCCCCAGGGCGGCTCGCCGTCATCGGCGGCGGCTGGGCCGGCCTCGCCGCTGCGGTCGAGGGCGTGCGGCGTGGCCACCGGGTGACGCTTTTCGAGATGGCGCCCCAACTCGGCGGCCGGGCGCGCAGCCTCGCCGGTGCCGACGGCCGGCTCGACAACGGCCAGCACATCCTGATCGGCGCCTACGTCGAGACGCTGGGCCTGCTCGCCAGCCTCGGAGTCGACGCGCACGCCGCCTTCGTGCGGCTGCCGCTGACCCTGGTGCACGCCGACGGCAGCGGTCTGCGGCTGCCGCCCGGGCCTCCGGTCCTGGCGTTCGCCACCGCCGTGATCCGGCAACACGCCTGGCCGCTCGGCGACCGGCTGGCGCTGCTGGCGACCTGCGCGCGCTGGGCGGTGGCCCGTTTCCGGTGCGATCCGGCGCTTGCCGTCGCCAGCTTGACGGCGCGGCTGTCGCCCCGCTTGCGCCGCGATCTGATCGATCCGCTGTGTGTGGCGGCGCTCAACACCGCGGCCGGCGAGGCGAGTGCCGCGACTTTTCTGCGCGTGCTGCGCGACGCGCTGTTCGCGGCGCCCGGTTCGGCCGATCTGCTGCTGCCGCGGGTCGGCCTCAGCGAATTGCTGCCCGAGGCGGCGCGGAGCTGGCTGGTGCAGGCCGGCGCCGAGGTTCGGATGCCGTGTCGCGTGGACCAGGTTGCGGCCGCCGCCGCCGCCTGGTCGATCGACGGCGAGCGCTTCGAGCGGGTGGTGCTGGCCGCGACACCCGGCGAATCGGCGCGGCTGGCGCGCGCCTTCGCGCCGGCGTGGGCAGACGCTGCCGCAGCGCTGGTCCACGAGCCGATCGTGACCGTGTACGTGCAGGCGGGCACGGTGCGCCTCCCGGAGCCGATGCTGACGCTCGACGCCAGCCCCGAAAGCAGCGTCGGCGCGGGCGCCGGCGCCGAGCCGAGCGTCAGTCCGGCGCCGGCCCAGTTCGTCTTCGATCGCGGCCGGCTCGGCGGTCCGGCCGGTCTGCTCGCCTTCGTCACCAGCGGCGCCGGGCCCTGGGTCGCACGCGGCGTCGACGCAATCGAGCGGGCGACGCTCGCCCAGGCGCGCGCCGCTCTGCCGCCGCTGCGAGATGTGCCGCTCGCGATCGTTCGGACGGTCGTCGACAAGCGGGCGACGTTTCGCTGCACCCCCGGCCTCGTTCGCCCGCCGATGCACGTCGGCCCCGGCTGCCATGCTGCCGGCGATCACGTCGACGGACCCTATCCGGCGACGCTCGAGGGGGCGGTGCGAAGCGGTCTGGCGGCGGTGGGCGGCTTCACCTGACGCCGCGCGACGCGGCGCGCGCGGCGTCAGCGCCGGGCGAATGGCGCCGCGAGCGGTTCGCCGATGAAGACGCCCTGCTGCGGCCATGCGACGCTCTTCCAGTACGCCTCGATCGCGGTCGCCCCTTGCAGGTAGTTCAGCAGCAGCACTTGCGGATGCGGAAACTTCTGCGGGTGCGAACAGGGCTCGGATACCGTGCCGTAGCTCGCGGTGGCCCCGGCGCCGATCCAGTCGGTCGCCGGCATCTGGCCGCTGCCGTCGAGCACGCCGCCGAACGAGGTCAGGTGATCGGCCAGTGCGCCCGGCACCCAACCGATCGTCTCCAGGTGCGGGACGTGAACCTGGCCGGTCTCGTAGATCAGCACCCGTTCGACGTTCTCGAGGGCATCCGCACGTTCGACCTTCACGTCGACGTTGAAGCGGGCGATCTTGCCCGGCGGCGGAAAAAGCGGCGCCCGCACGCTGCGCGCGGCGTCGCTCGTCCTTAGAAAATAGGCGCTTACCGGCGGCGAGCCGCGCAGGCCGAGGCTGCCGTCGGAGGCGACGCCGCGCCGGATCATCGCTTCGGCGGAACCCGCGTCGGGTGCGGCGAGCAACATCGATGGCCGCAGGCCGAGGTCGGTTCGCGGACGGAAGGTGCGCGCATTGAAATACGGCGAGGGGGTCGAGGCGGCGCAGGTGTGGGCGCACAACCCGGCGTCCAAGCCCAGCGCGAGCGCCCCGGTGATCGAGTTGCACTCGACCGCGTACGGCGTTTTCCAGGCCAGGGCGAGCGCCTGGGTTCCTGCGCCGAAGAACTCGGCGATCGCCCGCTGAACCTGCCGGAACTCGGAAGCGTCGAGGGTGGGCCGTACCGGCATCTGAATGCGCAGCACCTGGTGGGCGTCGAGCCGCCGGCTCTTGGCATAGAACGCGCCGACCTCGACCGAATACGGATCGAGCGTGTTGATCACGAGCCCGATCTCCTTCGCCGTCAGCCGCCCCGCGACGCGGGGCACCGAGATCGCTGCCCCGGACAAAGGCGGGGGCGCCGGGCCGGTGCCGGAACCGCCCCCGCCCAAGCGAAAGTCGTAGCTGCGGTTGAGATAGTCGCCCGCAAGCGCCTGGGCCGCCGCGTCGGGCAACACCGCGATCGCCACTGCGCCCGCTAACACGAATGCCACTGCAGGAAATCGGTGCGATGCGATTTCGCGATGCAAAACGGCGCGCAAGTGGGCGACAATTGTCGTCATGGCCAAAGCGGAATCACGCGCTCTCGCGATCCAGGTGCTCGAGCGCGCCTTCGGACTGCTCGATGTGCTGGCGAGCCAGCCGGATCCAGTGTCACTGAAGCAGATCAGCGAGCGCACCGGGCTGCATCCGTCGACCGCGCACCGCATCCTGAACGACCTGACGCTCGGCCGTTTCGTCGACCGGCCGGAAACCGGCAGCTACCGGCTCGGCATGCGCCTGCTCGAACTCGGCAATCTGGTGAAAGCCCGGCTCGATGTGCGCGACGCAGCGATAGGGCCGATGCGCGACTTGCACAAGCTGACCCACCAGCCGGTCAACCTCTCGATGCGCCAGGGCGACGAGATCGTCTACATCGAGCGCACCTACAGTGAACGCTCGGGGATGCAGGTCGTGCGGGCGGTGGGCGGGCGGGCGCCGCTGCATCTCACCTCGGTCGGCAAGCTGTTCCTGGCACGCGACGACTCGCCGCGGGTGCGGGCCTACGCGATGCGCACCGGGCTGGCCGGCCACACCCGCAACAGCATCACCGAGTTGCCCCGGCTCGAGCGCGAGCTGGCGCGGGTCAACCAGTCGGGCACGGCACGCGACGACGAGGAGCTCGAACTCGGCGTGCGGTGCATGGCGTCGGGCATCTTCGACGACCAGGGCCGGCTGATCGCCGGCCTCTCGATCTCGGCACCGGCGGACCGGCTCGAGGACACCTGGCTCGAGCGCTTGCGCGAAACCGCGGCGCAGGTGTCGACGGCGTTGGGGCATCGCGCCGGCTGAGCGGCTCGCGGGTAGCCGGCGAGCCCGGCGTCAGGCCTTCGGTGCGAGCTGAACCGCCGCTGGCGCCGCGGCCGGGCGCGCCGGCAATTCGGTGACCCAGCGGCGCACGCGTTCGGCGTCGCCGGTGTGCGAATGGCGACCGGACGAATCGAGAAAGACCATGATCAGCTTGCGGCCCGCCATGCGCGTCTGCATCACCAGGCAACGGCCGGCCTCGTTGATGAAGCCGGTCTTTTGCAGCAGGATGTCCCAGGCGGGGCTGCGCACCAGCGCATCGGTGGTGCGGAAACTCGTCGTCCGGTTGCCGACCTCGACCTGCAGTTCGGGCGAGGTCGAGAACTCGCGGATGATCGCGTGCTCCTGGGCCGCCTTGACCAGCGTCGCCAGGTCGCGGGCGCTCGACTGGTTGCGGCTCGACAGACCGGTCGGCTCGACGTATTGCGTGTCGTGCATGCCGATGGCGTTCGCTTTCGTGTTCATCGCCGTGACGAAGGCCTCGAGCCCGCCGGGATAGGTCCGGCCGAGCGCATGCGCGGCGCGGTTCTCGGACGACATCAATGCCAGGTGCAGCATTTCCTCGCGTGTCAGGGCGGTGCCGACGCGTAGCCGCGAGCGGCTGTTCTTCTCGGTGTCGACGTCCTCGTCGGTGATCGTCAACACGTCGGTGAGCGGCAGATGCGCTTCGGTGACGACGAGCGCCGTCATCAATTTGGTCAGCGAGGCGATCGGCAGCACCGCCTGCGGGTTCTTGCTGAACAGAACCTCGTTGGTGTCGGAGTCGAGCACCAGGGCGACGCTCGATTTGAGATCCAGCGAATCGGTCGTCGAATGCAGGCCGTACAGCTGGCCGAAGGAGGCACGCGCCGGTTCGGTCGGTAGGAAAGCGAGGTGCCTGATCGCGCCGCTCTTCGTGCGCATCGCGAAGCTGTAGCGGGCGGACCGGTCAGCGCGGGCGACGCGGCCGGCGATTGCGACCCGTCCCGCCGCGATGCGCACGCTGCTTTTAACCGCGGCGACCGGGTGCGGCTTCGCTTTGGCCAACGGATGCCTGGCCGCCTGTGCAAAACCGGCCGCGGTCGTCAAAAGCGCCGCCAGCACCAGCGCGTATCGGTTGTTCGAGCCGGTTGTCGTCATCGTCGAGGCAGCCCCAGGTCGCGAATGCGGCGCAGTGTAGGTGAAGAAAAAAACACGCGCAAGATCAGAAACTTACGCGGCCTTCTTCAAGCTGCGGTTCGGGCCCCGCGCCGACGCCTCTCAGCCCTGCGCCGCCACCCGCTCGACCTTGCTGTGCAGCTTGTTGAGCGCCGCGAGGTAGGCCTTCGCCGAAGCGACGACGATGTCCGGATCGGCGCCGACCCCGTTCACGACACGGCCGCCCTGCTGCAGACGCACCGTCACCTCGCCCTGGGATTCTGTGCTGCCCGAGGTGATCGCATTGACCGAATAAAGCAGCATTTCGGCGCCTGATCCGACCTTCGATTCGATCGCCTTGAGGCTCGCGTCGACCGGACCGTTGCCGTCGCTCTCGGCCTGGACTTCGTTTTCACCGCACATGAACGCGACCCGTGCCTGCGGCCGCCGACCGGTCTCCGACTGCTGCGCCAGAGCCAGCAGCCGGTAGTGCTCGCTGGCCGCCGCGCCGGGCTCGTTCATGGCGAGGGCGATGATGTCCTCGTCGAAGATCTCGCTCTTCCTGTCGGCGAGTTCCTTGAAGCGCGCGAAGCTGTCGTTGATGTCGGCTTCCGACGCCATCTCGATGCCGAGTTCCTTCAGCCGCTGCTTGAAGGCGTTGCGGCCCGAGAGCTTGCCGAGCACGATCTTGTTGGCCGACCAGCCGACGTCTTCGGCACGCATGATCTCGTACGTGTCGCGCGCCTTCAGCACGCCGTCCTGGTGAATGCCTGACGCGTGCGCGAACGCGTTGGCGCCGACCACCGCCTTGTTCGGCTGGACGACGAAGCCGGTGGTCTGGGCGACCAGCCGCGACGCCGCCACGATCTGCGTCGCGTCGACGCCGACTTCGAGCCCGAAGTGATCGCGCCGCGTCTTGACCGCCATCACGACCTCTTCGAGCGAGCAGTTTCCGGCGCGCTCGCCCAGGCCGTTGATCGTGCACTCGACCTGGCGCGCCCCGCCGATCTTCACGCCCGCGAGCGAATTGGCGACCGCCATACCGAGGTCGTTGTGGCAGTGCACCGACCAGATTGCCCGGTCCGAATTGGGCACGCGCTCGCGCAGCATGCGGATAAATTCGCCGTAGAGCTCGGGGACCGCGTAGCCGACGGTGTCGGGCACGTTGATCGTCGTCGCGCCCTCGGCAATCACCGCCTCGAGCACGCGGCAGAGGAAGTCGGGATCGGAGCGGTAACCGTCCTCGGGCGAAAACTCGACGTCGCCCGAGACGTTTCGCGCGAACCGGGTGGCGAGCCGCGCCTGCTCGAAGACTTGCTCGGGCGTCATGCGCAGCTTCTTCTCCATGTGCAGCGCACTGGTCGCAAGAAAAAGGTGAATGCGGGTCGAGTGGCCGCCCGCGAGTGCCTCGGCGGCGCGCGTGATGTCGCGGTCGTTGGCGCGGGCCAGCGAGCAGACGGTGCTGTCCTTGATCGTCCGGGCGATCGCCTGGATGCATTCGAAATCGCCGTTCGACGATGCCGCGAAGCCCGCCTCGATCACGTCGACCTTCAGCCGCTCGAGCTGGCGCGCGATTCGCAGTTTCTCGTCGCGCGTCATCGAGGCGCCGGGCGATTGCTCGCCGTCGCGCAAGGTGG
>CAXSGM010000070.1:0-10900 GCA_964236915.1 uncultured Rhizobacter sp. | reverse complement strand
CCCGTTGCGGTCGATGTAGGCGACGAGCGCCGGCAGGTTGTCGGTGAGGTTCACCAACAGCCGTTCGCTCGCGGCCAGGAGCAGCTCGGCCTCCTTGCGTTCGGTGACGTCGAAGGTCACGCCGTAGAAGCCGCGCACGTTGCCCTCGTCGTCGAGGTCGGGGACATAGGTCGATTGGCGATGGACCGCCCGGCCCCGGATCAGCCAGGTCGATTCGAAATGGCTTGTCTCGCCGGCGAGCGCACGCGCGATGTGCGGCGCCAGCACGCGGTACATCGCCTCGCCGCGCAGTTCGAGCACGGTGCGGCCGATCATCTGCGCCGGGTCGTCTGATCCGCTGCGACCGAAGTGGGCGTTGGCGAAGCGGTAGCGCTCCTCGGTGTCGGTGTAGGAGATCAACGCGGGCACGCTGTCGGTGATCAGCTGCAGACGCTGCTCGGAGGCTCGGAGCGCGGCGCTTTGTTGCTGCAGCGCGCGCGCCATCGCGTCGACCGCGCGCGCCGCGTCGCCGAGTTCGTCGTGCGCATCGCTGGCGCAGCGCACGTCGAGATGGCCGTTCTGGACCGCGATCGCAGCGGCCTCGAGGCGGCCGGCCGGCTTCAGCACGCGGCGCACGACGAACACGAAAAGCGAGCTCAGCAGCAGGAGCAGCGCGGCGGGCGCGGCCAGCACGATGGCGGTGTAGAGCCGCTGGTTGCGTTGCTGCGCCTGCCCTAGGACCGTCGCCCAGCGGTAGCGGCTCTCGACCACTTCCTGGGTTTCGGCGAGCAGCCGCTCGAGGAGCAGGTCGCGACGTCGTTGAGCGAGATCGCTCGGTGCTTGGTGGGCGATCTCGACCAGCTTCTCGAACAGCGGTGGGAGGTCGCCGAGGTTGCGCTCGAGTTCGAGGAGGCTCGGCTCGGGAGCTTCGCTGCGGCGCATGGCACTGTGGGTCGCGCCCATGAGCTGCGCATGCCGTGAGCGCCACTGGACTGCAACGCGGTCGCCGCCGTAGGCCACCATCTCGTTGGTCAGCACGAGCATGTTGGAGACGTGCCGCCCCACCTCCCGCGCTTCGGCCTGCTCGTCGAGCCCGCGCTGCGCCAGGCGCGTCACTTGCACCAGCGCCACGACCACTGTGATCGCGACGATCGCGGCGATCAGCGCCGAGAGCTTCAGCCGGGTGCGAATGCGCATCGGCCCCGAGCTCAGCGAACGAGGTTGACCGCGCCCGGAACGGCGCGCCGCAGCGGCCCCGAGTCGATGCTCGGCAGCAGGTTGGCCCGGCCCTGCCCGGCCGGGACCAGCCCCTGGCGCAGCGCCCAGCGGGCCTCGGCGTCCATCGTGCCGATCAGCGACTGCTCGAGCACCAGACGGAAGTCGTGCTCCCTGAGGTCGGTCGCCGCCGGCGTATCCGGCAGGCGCGCCTGCAACAGCTTGCGGGCTTCGGCGGGGCTCTCGGCGATGAAGCGCTCGGCGCTCGCCAGCGCCCGCAGCACCCGCGTCAGCGCCTCGGCGCGGTGCGCGAGCGCCGTTCGGCTTGCGATCAGGCTGAAGTGCTGGGTGTAGACCCGCGGGTTCGGCAGCACCGAGACCTCGGCGCCGAGCGCAGCGGCCGTCGCCGAAGCGATCGGCTCCCAGATCGCGATGGCATCGACCTCGCGCCGCTTCAGCGCCTCGGCCAGGCGATCGGGCGCGAGGGCGACGACGCTCACCGTCTTCGGATCGATCTCGTGAAACACCAGCCAGCTGTCGAGGAAGTACTGCGCCGAGGTCCCCGGAACGGTGCCAATGCGCTTGCCGCGCCATGCCGCCGGCGCCATCGCCATGCCTTCGGTCGTGCGCGCGACCAGCTTGATCTGCTGCGCCGAGGCGCTGAGCGTCGCGATGATGGCGGCGTCCGAGCCGGCAAGGCTATTGAGCGTCATCATCAGTTCGGCGGCCGTCGCGAGGTCGGCCTCGTCCTGGCTCAGCATGCGGAAGCAGGCGCGTCCGCTGGTGCACGTCAGCAAGCGCACCTCGACACCTTCGTGGTCGAAATACCCCTTGGCGTCGGCGACGTAGACCGGCAGCGAGACCGTGCCGTCCGACACCGCCAGGCGAAGCGGCTCCGCGCTCGCCGGACGCACGCCGGCGGCGCACCCGAGCACGACCCACAGCAGCCCGTGCAGCGCGCAGCGCAGGATCCGCCCGAGCGATCCGGCGCGGGCCTTGTGAGGCGACGACAAGGGCACGACGCGCATCCCTACCTCGCCACCGCCGTCGGCACGGCGCTGCCGAGCGGCCCGGCATCGACGATCTCCAGCACGTTCGGCAGGCGCGCGCTCCGGTTCACCTGGCCGCCGCTGCGCGCCCAGCGGGCGATCGCCTCCATCGAGCTCACCACCGATTGATCGAGCGTGAGCCGGTAGGAGTAGGTTCGAAAGACGCTGTCGAGCGCCGCGCTGTCGAACCCGGTGCGGGCCAGGAGCATGGCCCTGGCCTCGTCGGGATGGGCGGCGATGTAGAGCTCGGCGCGCTCGAGGGCGCGCAGCACCTTCACGATCTCGTCGCGCCGCTCGGCCAGCGTGCGGCGCGACGCGACGAGGTTGTAGGACTCGGTGTAGACGCGGATGTCAGGCAGCAGCACGCCGTCGGTGCCGAGCTCGGCCAGCGCCGGCCCGAAGTGGCGGAGGTATGCGGCGATCGCGTCGACCTGGCCCGCGGCGAGGGCGCCGCGCAAGCGGTCCATCGGGAGGGGCACGATCCGCACCTTCGCCGGATCGATGCCGTGGAAGTAAAGGTACGAGTCGAGGTAGTACTGCGAACTCGACGCTGCGAGCACGCCGATCCGCTTGCCGGCGAGCTGCGCCGGGGCGGTGATGCCGGCGCTTTTACGGCCGATCAGCCGGACATGGCCGGTCGCCCTGGTCATCGTCGCCAGGACGGCGAAGTCCGTGCGCTCGAAGCTGCGGATCGCGAGCGGGAAGTCGGTCGTGGCGCCGAGGTCGAGCTCGCGGTCGAACAACTTTTGCAGGAACGCGTAACCGTCAAAGCAGTCGACCACCCGCACGTGCACGCCCTCGGCGGCGAAGAAGCCCTTGGCGCGCGCGATATCGACCGGCAACGACAACGGCGAGGGCGTAATCCCGAGGGCGAGCTCCTGACCGGCGTTGGCGAAAGCCGCAGCCGTCAGAGCGATCGCGACCGCCGCGGTTTTCAACGTTGCCATGCCAAAGTTCAAGAAGGGCTCCTGCAATCGAGTCGAAACTGCGTGGGCTGAAGGGGGATACGACGCGGTAGAACTCTAGAAGCGGCGCTGCACCGCCGTTCGCCCGAAAACCGCAGCGCAAATCGGCCATCTCGGCTCGCTCGGGCGCGCCGGGGCGGCCCCGCCGAAGCAGCGGGCGTACATTGACGCCTCGCAACCGGTGCCCCGATGGAACGCTTCACGATCTCGCTCGACGACCGCCTGGCGAGCCAGTTCGACACCTGGATGGCCGAGCGCAGCTACGCGAACCGCTCCGAGGCGGTGCGCGACCTGCTGCGCGCCGAGCTCGGCAAGTCGAAGCTCGAGGCGAGTGGAGGCGGGGAGTGCGTCGCCTGCCTGTCCTACGTGTTCAACCACCACGTGCGCGACCTGGCCGAGCGGTTGACGGCGCTGCAACACGCGCACCATGACCTCACCGCCTCGACGATGCACGTGCACCTCGACCACGACCATTGCCTGGAGACGGTGATCCTGCGCGGCGCGACCGAGCGGGTCGTGCACTTCGCCGACCGGATGTGCGCCGAGCGCGGCGTGCACCACGGCAAGCTCAACCTGATCAGCGTCGAGCTGCACGCGGCGGATCGGCCGCACCTGCATGCCGACGCCGGCGTCACGGCCGCGCCGCACCGGCACCTGAAACCGGCAGCCTGAGGCCGCCCGGCGCCGAAGCTGCAGGGCGCCGTTTCGGGTTGTCTTCGTCTCGTCATCGGCCACTTGTAAGATGTTTTTTCATTTCTTCCGAATCCAGGCCGGCATCGGCCGCGTACGAGAGCCGTGACGATCCTTCAGGAGCCGCGCTTGACCTCGCCGTTTCCCCTCCGCAGCGTGGCCTGCGCCGCCGCCGCACTCGCCGCTTCGCTGGCATCGGCCCAGACCACGAGTGAGCCCGCGCCCGCACAGCTGCCGCCGGTCACCGTGCAGGGCAACTACCTGAACGCGGTCGGCACCTCCGACGCGGCGAGCCAGGGCACGGTCACGTCGACGCTGATCGCGAGCCGCCCGACGCTGCGTCCGGCCGAGGTGCTCGAGTTCGTGCCGGGGCTGATCGTCACCCAGCACAGCGGCGACGGGAAGGCGAACCAGTACTTCCTGCGTGGTTTCAACCTCGATCACGGCACCGACTTCGCCAGCTTCGTCGACGGCATGCCGGTCAACATGCCGACCCACGCCCACGGCCAGGCCTACAGCGATCTGAACTGGCTGATCCCCGAACTGGTCGACCGGATCGATTACCGCAAGGGCCCGTACTTCGCCGACGAGGGCGATTTCAGCTCGGCCGGCGCGGCCTCCATCAACCTGGTTCGCAGCCTGACGAAGGGCATCGCCGAAGCGACGCTCGGCGAGCACCGCTACGGCCGGGTGCTGCTGACGAAGTCGATGCAGCTCGGCCCCGGCGACCTGCTGTACGCGCTCGAGGCGGCTCACAACAACGGTCCCTGGGTCAACCCCGAGAAGTTCCATCGCCTGAACGGCGTGCTGCGCTACAGCTTCGGCGACGCCGGTGAGCGCTCGTCGATCACCGCGATGGCCTATTCGGCCGGCTGGAACTCGACCGACCAGATCCCGCAGCGCGCGGTCGACCAGGGCCGGGTCGACCGTTTCGGCGCGATCGACCCGAGCGACGGCGGCCGGACCGCGCGTTACAGCCTCTCGGCCGGCACCGAACGACTCGATGCCAGCGGTACCTGGAAGGTCAACGCCTACGCGATCCGCTCGCGCCTCGATCTCTATTCCGATTTCACCTACAACCTCGACAACGAAACGCCGCTGAACGCCGACCAGTTCGCACAGTCGGAGCGCCGGACCGTCCTCGGCGGCGCCGTCAGCCGGAGCTTCAATGGCCGGCTCGGCGGCTTCGACACGGTCACGACGCTCGGCCTGCAGCTGCGTCACGACCGGATCGATCCGCTCGGGCTGTACGGCACCGTCGGCCGCGAGCGCGTCTCGACCACCCAGGAATCGCGGGTTCGCGAAACGAGCGCCGGCCTCTATGCCGAGAATGCTACCGCGTGGACGCCATGGTTCCGCAGCGTCGTGGGGTTTCGCGTCGACCGCTTCCACTTCGATGTGGCGAGTTCGATCGCCGAGAACAGCGGCACGCGCAGCGCCGGCATCGGCACCCCGAAGCTTTCGCTGGTCTTCGGCCCCTGGACGAAGACCGAGTTTTTCGTCAACTACGGCAACGGCTTCCACAGCAACGACGCGCGCGGCGTCACCGAGACGATCACCCCCAAAGAGCGCCTGCCGGCCGAGGCTTCGCCGCCGCTGGTGCGCACGCAGGGCAGCGAACTCGGGCTGCGGACCGAAATCGTCCCCGGGCTGCAGACCTCGCTGGCGCTGTGGCAGCTCCGGCTCGGCTCGGAACTCGTGTTCTCCGGCGACGCCGGCGATACCGAGGCCAGCGGCGCCAGCCGGCGCTACGGCCTCGAGCTCAACAACCACTACGTCGCCACCCGCTGGTTGCTGCTCGACGCCGACGTCTCGATGTCGCGCGCCCGCTTCGACACGCCGCAGGGCGACGCGCCGAACCCCGGCCGCTTCATCCCCGGCTCGGTCGGCAAGGTCGTCTCGCTCGGCGCGACGGTCACCGAGTTCGGACCGTGGTTCGGCCACGTCCAGCTTCGCTACTTCGGCGCGCGGCCGCTGATCGAGGACGACAGCCAGCGCTCCAGGGCGACCACGCTCGCGTACCTGCGGGTCGGCTACCGCCTGACGCCCGATCTCCGGCTCGCGCTCGATGTCTTCAACCTGTTCGATCGCCGCAGCAGCGACATCGACTACTACTACGCCTCGCGGCTGCCGGGCGAGCCGGCCGGCGGCGTCGACGACATCCACTTTCACCCGGTCGAGCCGCGTACGGTCCGGGTGACGTTGACCGCGCGCTTTTGACGGCGCGCGTTCGATCCGTGCCTCCGACCCCGCGCTTGCAACCCCTATTTGCGTAGGCCCTTCGCCGCGGATTGCGATCCGGCCCGGCGCTATAACTGCGGCTGGTCGCCTCGGGCAGCCGGCGACCGACCCGGGTCGGCCGGGCTGAAGGCGATCCCCCCACGGAACTGCACGATGACCCTCTACCGCCTGCGCGGTGCCGCCCCCGCGGTGCCGCCCTCTGCCTACGTCGCCAAGGAGGCGACCTTGATCGGCCGGGTCATTCTCGGCGAGCGGGCGAGCGTCTGGGCCGGCGCGGTGCTGCGCGGCGACAACGAGCCCATCGTGATCGGCGCCGCCAGCAACATCCAGGAAGGGTCCGTGCTCCACACCGATGACGAATTCCCGCTGGTGGTGGGAGACAGGGTTACCGTCGGCCACCAGGCGATGCTGCACGGTTGCACCATCGGCGAAGGGTCGCTGATCGGCATCCAGTCGGTGGTGCTGAACGGCGCCGTCATCGGCAAGCACTGCCTGGTCGGCGCCGGGGCGCTCATCACCGAACGCAAGACCTTTCCCGACCGCTCGCTCATCGTCGGCTCGCCGGCGGTCGTCAAGCGCCAGCTGACCGACGCCGAAGTCGCCAGACTCGAAGCCAGCGCCGCGCACTATGCCGAGCGCGCCGGCGTGTACCTGAACGAACTCGAGCCGATCGGCTGACGATCGAGGCGCGTTCGTTCACAGCCAGGAGCCGAACGATCATGCCCGCCCCACCCGACCTCTTCGACAACCCGATGGGCCTCTGCGGCTTCGAGTTCGTCGAGTTCGCTTCGCCGACCCCCGGCCTGATCGAGCCGATCTTCGAAAAGCTCGGCTTCGTCGAGGTGGCCCGGCATCGCTCGAAGGATGTGTCGCTCTACCGTCAGGGCGAGATCAACTTCGTCGTCAACCGCGAGCCCGAAAGCCCCGCCGCCTATTTCGCCGCCGAGCACGGCCCCTCGGCCTGCGGCCTCGCCTTTCGGGTGCGGGACGCCCACCTCGCTTACCACCGCGCGCTTTCGCTCGGCGCCCAGCCGGTCGAGATTCCGACCGGGCCGATGGAGCTGCGCCTTCCGGCCATCAAAGGCATCGGCGGCGCCCCGCTTTACCTGATCGACCGCTACGAGGACGGCCAGTCGATCTACGACATCGACTTCCGCTGGATCGACGGCACCGAGCGCCATCCGCGCGGCCACGGCTTAAAGCTGCTCGACCACCTGACCCACAACGTCTACCGCGGCCGAATGAGCTACTGGGCCGATTTCTACACGAAGCTCTTCAACTTCCGCGAGATCCGCTATTTCGACATTCAGGGCGAGTACACGGGCCTCACCTCGAAGGCCATGACCGCCCCCGACGGCAAGATCCGCATCCCACTCAACGAAGAATCGAAGAAGGGCTCGGGCCAGATCGAGGAGTTTTTGATGCAGTTCAACGGTGAGGGCATCCAGCACGTCGCGCTGCTCACCGACGACCTCCTCTCCACGATCGACCAGCTCCAGCTCGCCGGCGTGCCGCTGCTGACCGCCCCCAACGAGCATTACTACCAGATGCTCGAAACCCGGCTCCCCGGCCACGGCGAGGAAGTCCACCAACTGCAGGCGCGCGGCATCCTCCTCGACGGCTCGACCGCCGAGGGCAGCAAGCGCCTCCTTCTGCAAATCTTTTCGCAGACCGTGATGGGCCCCGTCTTCTTCGAGTTCATCCAGAGAAAGGGCGACGACGGCTTCGGCGAAGGCAACTTCAAGGCGCTGTTCGAATCGATCGAGCGCGACCAGATCGAGCGCGGCGTGCTGGAGACGACGTGAAAGTGGACGCGAGGGGCGCGAAATGAACGCCGCGCTGCCTGCCGGGACGCTGGAGCCGCCGCCACGGTCGGGCGACCACTTGCGCTACCAGACCGGCTTTGCCAACCACTTCGCAACCGAGGCGCTGCCCGGCGCCTTGCCCGAAGGCCGCAATTCGCCGCAGCGCGTGGCCTACGGCCTCTACGCCGAGCAGCTCTCCGGCACCGCCTTCACCGCGCCGCGCGCCGACAACCGGCGGTCCTGGCTCTATCGCATTCGCCCGGCGGCGCAGCATCGACCGTTCGAGCCCTTCGACGCCGGCCGCCTGCAAGCCGATTTCAATGCCGGCCCGGTGACGCCGAACCAGTTGCGCTGGAACCCGCTGCCGCTGCCGACCGAGCCCACCGATTTCGTCGAGGGCCTCGTCACGCAGGCCGGCCAGGGCGATCCGCGGGCGCAGAGCGGGGCGGCGATCCATCTCTATGCCGCCAACCGCTCGATGGTCTCGCGTAGCTTCTACAGCGCCGACGGCGAGCTTTTGATCGTGCCGCAACTCGGCCGCCAGCGCTTCGTCACCGAACTCGGCACGCTCGAGGCTGAGCCGCAGGAGATCGTCGTCATCCCGCGCGGCGTGCGGTTTCGGGTCGAGGTGATCGACGAGGGTAACCGTGGCACTGCGATCCGTGGCTACATCTGCGAGAACTTCGGCGCCGCCTTCCGTCTGCCCGACCTCGGACCGATCGGCTCGAACGGCCTCGCCAGCCCGCGCGACTTCCTGACGCCCGAGGCGGCGTATGAAGACCTCGACGAAGCGCACGAGCTCGTCGCCAAGTTCATGGGCCGGCTTTGGCGGGCCGAGATGGACCATTCACCGATGGATGTCGTCGCCTGGCACGGCAACCTCGCGCCTTACAAGTACGATTTGCGGCGCTTCAACGCGATCGGCTCGATCAGCTTCGACCACCCCGACCCGTCGATCTTCCTCGTGCTGCACAGCGCTTCGGACACGCCCGGCGTCAGCGCGCTCGACTTCGTGATCTTCCCGCCGCGCATTCTGGCAATGCAGGACACCTTTCGTCCGCCCTGGTTCCACCGCAACGTCGCGAGCGAATTCATGGGGCTGATCCACGGCGCCTACGATGCCAAGGCCGAGGGCTTCGTCCCGGGCGGTGCGAGCCTGCACAACTGCATGAGCGGCCACGGGCCCGATGCCGGCACCTTCGATAAAGCGAGCCGCGCCGATCTGACGAAACCCGACGTGATCACCGACACCATGGCCTTCATGTTCGAATCGCGCTGCGTCTGGCAACCGACGAAAGCCGCACTCGAGACCGCCGAATTGCAGGCGAATTACTTCGAGTGCTGGCAGGGCCTGACCAGGCGCTTCGACCCGGCGCGGCCCTGACCCGGGCGGCTCGACGCGACCCTTTCACTTTCAACAAGCACACTCGATGGAAGCGCTCACGCTGCACACCTATTTCCGCAGTTCGGCCTCGTTCCGGGTGCGGATCGCGCTCGAGCTGAAGGGGCTGAGCGCGACCGCGGTGCCGGTGCACCTGCTGCGCGACGGCGGCGAGCAGCTCGGCCCGGCGTTCCGCGCGCTTAATCCGGCCGCGCTGGTGCCGGTGCTCGAGCATGCCGGCGCGCGGCTGACGCAATCGCTCGCGATCATCGAATACCTCGAAGAACTCGTTCCCGAGCCGAACCTGATCGGGCGCACCCCGCTCGAGCGCGCCCGCGTGCGGGCGTTCGCGCTCGACATCGCCTGCGAGATCCATCCGCTCGACAACCTCCGCGTGCTGAAGTATTTGACGCACACCCTCGGCGTCGAGGAGGAGGGCAAGAACGCCTGGTACCGGCACTGGGTCGAGACCGGGCTCGCGGCGCTGGAGCAGCGGATCGAAAACGACGACAGTCGGAGCTGCGGTGGCAGCGGCAGCGGTGAAAGTTATTGCCTCGGCGATCGGCCGACGCTCGCCGATTGCTGCCTCGTGCCGCAGATCCTCAACGCCCAGCGCTTCGGCTGCCGGCTCGACCACGTGCCACGGCTGACGGCCATCCACGACCACTGCATGACCTTGCCCGCATTCCAGCGCGCCGCGCCGGCCGCGCAAGCCGACGCCGCCTGATCTTTCCTCCACTCGACGACCCGAAGCACCATGACCCGAAGCGCCATCGTCACCGGATCCACCAGCGGCATCGGGCTCGGCATCGCCCGCGCGCTGGCCAGCGCCGGCATCCATGTCACCCTGAACGGCTTCGGCGAACGTGGCGCGATCGAGCGCACCGCGGCCGAGTTGCGCGCGCTCGGCAGCGCCGAGATCGCGTACTCGCCGGCCGACATGACGAGCCCGGAACAGATCGCCGCGATGGTCCGCGAAGCCGAGGCGCGTTTCGGCGCCGTCGACATTCTCGTGAACAACGCCGGCATCCAGCACGTCGCTCCGGTCGATGAATTCCCGCTCGACAAATGGGACCAGATCCTGGCGATCAACCTGTCGTCGAACTTCCACGCGATCCGGGCGGCCCTGCCCGGAATGAAGCAGCGCGGGCAGGGCCGCATCGTCAACATCGCCTCGGCGCACGGCCTGGTCGCCTCGCCGTTCAAGTCGGCCTACGTTGCCGCCAAGCACGGCGTGCTCGGCCTGACGAAGGCGGTCGCGCTCGAGGTCGCGGAGACCGGCATCACCTGCAACGCGATCTGCCCCGGCTACGTGCGCACGCCTCTGGTCGAGGGCCAGATCGCCGACCAGGCCATGGTGCACCACATGTCCGAGGAGCAGGTGGTGCGCGACGTGATCCTCGCCTCCCAGCCGAACAAGCGCTTCGTCCAGGTGGACGCGATCGGTGCGCTGGTGCTCTTTCTCTGCTCGCCGGCGGCCGACGCGATCACCGGCGCCGCCTTGCCCGTGGACGGCGGCTGGACGGCGCGCTGAGGCCGCCCGCGGTGGCTCGCGCCATGACCACGATCGCTTAG
>CAXSGM010000069.1:0-11131 GCA_964236915.1 uncultured Rhizobacter sp. | reverse complement strand
ATCTGGTGTTCTTCAACACCTTGCGGCACACCTTCTCGCACGTCGGCATCTATCTCGGCGAGCACAGGTTCATCCACTCGCCACGGGCCGGCGCCCAGGTGCGTGTCGACGACATGCGCTACGCGTACTGGGCCCGGCGCTACAGCGGCGCGCGGCGCGCCGATCTGGACGCGAAACCGTCCGCAAACGCCGGGCACGCAGGCACGCAACCCTGAGGCATCGCGGCCTCGCGAAAGACTCTACGGCTCGGCCTGCAGCCGCGCCGCACCCGGTTTCCAGCGCCTTTCGAACGCCTCACGCGACGCAGGGCCGCCGGGCTGCCGCAGGCGTCATCCGAGCCTGGCAGGCACAATCTCTCGCATGCTGGGCAAAGTCGTCATTCCCGTCGCGGACCATCGCTATCGAGCCCCCGTGCCGAGTGTTCCGGCGCTTCGCGATGTGCCGGCCGGCGCGCTCGTCGACCGCCTCGACCGGCCGCTGCGCGACCTGCGGATCTCGGTCACCGATCGCTGCAACTTCCGCTGCAGCTACTGCATGCCGAAGGAGGTGTTCGACCGGCAGTACACCTTTCTGCCGCAATCGTCGCTGCTGACGTTCGAGGAGATCGCGCGCGTCGCCCGGCTGTTCGTGGGCCTCGGCGTCCGCAAGATTCGCTTGACCGGGGGTGAGCCGCTGCTGCGGCGCCACCTCGAGGCGCTGGTCGCGATGCTCGCCGGGTTGCGAACGGCCGACGGCGCCCCGCTCGACCTGACGCTCACGACGAACGGTTCGGCCCTGGCGAAGAAGGCGGAGGCGTTGCGGGCGGCCGGCCTGCGGCGCATCACCGTGAGCCTGGATGCGCTCGACGACGCGGTCTTCCGGCGGATGAACGATGTCGACTTCCCGGTGGCCGACGTGCTCGAGGGCATCGCCGCCGCGCAGCGCGCCGGTCTCGGCCCGGTAAAGATCAACATGGTCGTCAAACGCGGGGTCAACGACGACCAGATTCTACCGATGGCACGCCGCTTCAAGGGCAGCGGCGCGGTGCTCCGCTTCATCGAGTACATGGACGTCGGCGCGACGAACGGCTGGCGCATGGACGAGGTCGTACCATCGGCGGAGGTGTTACACACCCTCGCCGCCGAGTTGCCGCTCGAGCCGGTCCAGGCGGGCGCGCTCGGCGAAACCGCCGAGCGCTGGCGTTACCGGGACGGCGGCGGCGAGATCGGTTTCATTTCCAGCGTTACGCAGGCGTTTTGCGCCGATTGCAACCGTGCCCGGCTTTCGACCGAGGGCAAGCTCTTCACCTGCCTGTTCGCGAGCCGGGGTCACGACATCCGCTCGCTTCTCCGCGGCCCCCTCGGCGACGACGAGATCACCGCCGCGATTGGCGGTGTCTGGCGGCAACGAAACGACCGGTATTCGGAGCTGCGCACCGGCGGCGACGCCGACCGGCCGAATGCGGCCGACGAACGTCGCATCGAGATGCACTACATCGGCGGTTGAGCGCCCGGTCCGCCGTGACTGATTCATCTTCGCCGGTCGTTCACGAGGCGGCGTGCGTCGCATCGCGGTGCGGCGGGGTGTGCCGCCATGCGTCTCAGCGGTGGAACCTGCCGTCGGCGCTGATGATGGACAGGTCCGCGAAATTGAGACCGGTGTGCGACATCGGGCTGTAAGCGAGTTTCATTCCGCCCAGATCGAACGCCTGCAGCGAATTCAAGGCGACCAGGATCTTCTCGCGCGACGGATTCGGCCCGGCGCGGCGAAGCGCTTCGACCATCACCTTCGCGGCTGCAAAGCCCTCCATCATGGCGGGCGAAACGCCTGACAGCTTCTTTGCCTGCGCCAGCCCGAGGGCTTCCTTCACCAGCGGGGTGGACAGCGACCGCTCGTTCGGAAAGACCTGCGACACGATCGTGCCGTAAGCGTTCGGCCCCATCTGCTTGATGAAGGCGGAAGAGGCGTTGTTCGACAGCGTGACGAGTTGCGCATTCGAGCCCGCCGCGCGCACGGCCGCGGCTGCATCGGCCGCCGCCTGACCCGAGGCGATCACGATCACGGCCTGCGGATTGGCGCTCGCCACCTTCGGGCCGATGGCGCTGAAATTGGGCTTGCTGCGATCGAACTTCTCGACCGCGACCGGCGCGAGCTTCGCCTCGGTCAATCCCCGCATGGCGCCGACCGCCGCGTCGGCGCCGAACGAGTCGTCGACCCGCAGGATCGCGATGCGCGTGAGGCCGATCAGTGCCAAGTGCTGGACCGCGCGCTCCGCTTCGCGCTGGTAAGTCGCTCTCACGTTGAAGATGTAAGGATTCACCGGTTCATGCAGCGCCGCGGCGCCGGTCGAAGGCCCGACCAGCGGCACCTTGGCCTCGGCCAGCAACGGCACGAGCGCCTGGGTGTGCGGTGTTCCGCGGGTCAGAAAAAGCGCGACCACCTTGTTCGTTTCCACCAGCGTGCGCGCGTTGACGAGCGCGAGCGCGGGATCGAACTTGTCGTCGAGCGAGATCAACTGGATCGGCTGGCCGTGGACACCGCCCCGCGCGTTCACCGCGTCGAAGTAGAGCCGCGCCCCGCTGGTCGTTTCGGCGACGCTGGCACCGACCGGACCGGTGAAGCCGGCGGTCTGGCCGATGACGATCTGAGCGCGCGCCGGCAGCGCTGCCATCACGAGACAGAAGCCGAGCAGGCCGACCCGATGAACGAGCGACCGCTTGCGGGGTGCAACGCAGTTCATAGTGGATTCTCGAATTGACAAGGAGCGCGATTCTTTCAGCGCCGACTCGCGTGGGCGCGCTGCGACTTCACGTGAACGTGAGAAGCGACGCGCAAGTCCGCAGTTTGAAATGGTCCGTAAAGGTCGGGCGGTACGATCTCACGCCGCCCCTTTCGAACCCATTCCAGAACGAGATGCCACCGCGCGAATGCCTGCTGCGATCGTGATCCGGCCGCTCGCCGAAGCCGAGCTCGCGGCCTACAAAGCGCTGCGCGACGCGGCGCTCACAGCGCATCCGCAGGCCTTCACCTCTGATGCGGCCGAAGCCCGCTTGCACACGCCCGAAAGCTACCGCACGAGGCTCGGTCTCGAGCGTGCGGAAGACGGCGCGTTCACGCTCGCCGCTTGGCAATCGCACGATCTGCTTGAATCCATCAGCTGCGAGCGCGATGTACGGACGAAGGTGCGGCACATCGGCCACATCATGGGAATGATGGTGCGCGACGACGCCCAGCGGCGCGGCATCGGCGGGGCGCTGCTGCAGGCGTGCATCGCAATGGCGCGCCAAGCCGACGGCCTAACTGTGCTGACGCTGACCGTGACCGCCGGCAACCTGCCGGCGACTCGCCTCTACGAACGCTTCGGCTTCGTCCACTGCGGGCGGCTGCCGCGCGCGATCTGCGTCGCGGGGCAGTACTTCGCGAAAGACCAGATGATGCTGGACCTCTAGCCCGCTGGAGTTGCCCGCTTTCAGCGCGCCGCGAGTCGCCGCCAAGTCTCGACGACAGAATCCGGATTCAGCGAGATCGAGCCGATGCCCTCGTCGGTCAGCCACTCGGCAAAATCCGGATGGTCGCTCGGCCCCTGCCCGCAGATGCCGACGTATTTGTCGGCGGCGCGGCAGGCGGCGATCGCCTTCGAAATCAATGCCTTGACCGCGGGGTCGCGCTCGTCGAAATCCTTGGCGAGCAGCTCCATGCCGGAATCGCGGTCGAGGCCGAGCGAGAGCTGCGTCAGGTCGTTCGAGCCGATCGACATGCCATCGAAATGCTCGAGGAAGCGCTCGGCAAGAATCGCGTTGCTCGGCACTTCACACATCATGATCACGCGCAGCCCATCGCTGCCGCCCTGCGAGGCGCGCTTCAGGCCGCGCGCCGCGAGCATCCCGACGACCGCCTCGGCCTGGCCGAGCGTGCGCACGAAGGGCACCATGATCTCGACATTGGTGAGGCCCATGTCGCCGCGCACCCGCTTCAAGGCTTCGCACTCCATCGCGAACGCCTCGCCGAACGCCTCGCTGACGTAGCGCGACGCGCCGCGGAAGCCGAGCATCGGGTTCTCCTCTTCCGGCTCGTAGCGCGAGCCGCCGATCAGCTTCCTGTACTCGTTGCTCTTGAAGTCGGAGAGGCGGACGATCACCGGCTTGGGCCAGAACGCCGCGGCGATCGTCGCAATGCCCTCGGTCAATTTGTCGACATAGAACGCCCGCGGCGAGGCATGGCCGCGGGCGACGCTCTCGACCGCTTTCTTCAGGTCGCTGTCGATGTTCGGGTAGTCGAGGATCGCCTTCGGGTGCACGCCGATGCTGTTGTTGATGATGAACTCGAGCCGCGCCAGGCCGACGCCGCTGTTGGGCATCTGCGCGAACTCGAACGCCAGCTGCGGGTTGCCGATGTTCATCATGATCTTGACCGGCGCCGGCGGCAGTTCGCCGCGCTGCACGTCGGTGACCTCGGTGTCGAGCAGGCCGTCGTAGATGTAGCCGGTGTCGCCTTCCGAGCAGGCGACCGTCACCAGCGCACCTTCGTGCAGCGTCTCGGTGGCGTCGCCGCAGCCGACCACCGCCGGGATGCCGAGCTCGCGCGCGATGATCGCCGCGTGGCAGGTGCGGCCGCCGCGGTTGGTCACGATCGCCGAAGCGCGCTTCATCACCGGCTCCCAGTTCGGGTCGGTCATGTCGGTGACGAGCACGTCGCCGGCCTGCACCTCGTCCATCTGCGAGATGCTCTGCACGATGCGGACCGGGCCGGTGCCGATCTTCTGGCCGATCGCGCGGCCCTCGGCGAGCACCGTGCCGGTGCCCTTCAACTTGTAGCGCTGCTCAACCTTGCCGGCCTGCTGGCTTTTCACCGTCTCCGGCCGCGCCTGCAGGATGTAGAGCCGGCCGTCCTGGCCGTCCTTGCCCCACTCGATGTCCATCGGCCGGCCGTAGTGCTCCTCGATCGTCAGCGCGTAGCCGGCGAGTTCGGCCACGTCGGCATCGCTCAGCGAAAAGCGGTTGCGGTGCTCGTGCGGGGTGTCCACCGTCTTCACCAGCCGCCCGCTCGACGCCTTCTCCTCGGGCGTCGCGAACTCCATCTTGATCAGCTTGGAGCCGAGGCTGCGGCGGATCACGGCCGACTTGCCGGCGCGCAACGCCGGCTTGTGGACGTAGAACTCGTCCGGGTTCACGGCGCCCTGCACCACCGTCTCGCCGAGGCCGTAGCTCGAAGTGATGAAGACGACATCGGCGAAACCGCTCTCGGTGTCGATCGTGAACATCACGCCGGCGGCGCCGAGGTCGGAGCGCACCATGCGCTGCACGCCGGCCGAAAGAGCGACGCCGGAATGTTCGAAGCCCTTGTGCACGCGGTAGCTGATCGCCCGGTCGTTGTAGAGGCTGGCGAACACTTCCTTCATCTTGGCCAGCACGTCGTCGATGCCGACGACATTCAGGAAAGTCTCCTGCTGGCCGGCGAAGGAGGCGTCGGGCAGGTCTTCGGCGGTGGCCGATGAGCGCACCGCAAACGACGCGCCGGGGTTGCCGGCCGTCAGCTTCGCGAACTCGACGCGAATCGCCTGCTCGAGCTCGGGCGGGAACGGCGTCGCTTCGATCCAGTGGCGAATCTCGGCGCCGGCCTGGGCGAGCGCGCGGACATCATCGGTATCGAGCGTGCGCAGCCGCGCCTCGATGCGCGCCGCGAGCCCTGCGTGTTGCAGGAACTGGCGAAAGGCGTGCGCCGTGGTCGCGAAGCCACCGGGCACGCGCACGCCCGAAGCGGCGAGTTGGCTGATCATTTCGCCGAGCGAGGCGTTCTTGCCGCCGACCGACTCGACGTCGGTCATCCTCAGCTGTTCGAAGGGGGCGACCAGGGCGGTCGCCAGAGTGGCGCTGGACATGGGAAGGCTCCGGGATGGTGAGAAATTCGGGCTTCGCGATGCCGCGGTCGCAGCGCAGTGGCAGCGCCGGCGCGCGCCGAGCCGCACAGGGCTCGGGCGCAGCGAAGGTCGGGGCGGCGACTCGGCATCGGGGAAATCGTCCAGGGCTACGACACAAGGCGACGCGACTGCCAGCGCAGCAAGAGCAGCCTTAGGAACCGGTGCGCCCGATTCTAGGGCGAACCCTGAGGCGCCCCTGCCTATGATTGCCGCTCGAATCACTCCTCGAGACGTCATGGCCCACCGCACCGTGTTCTTCGTCTCGGACGGCACCGGGATCACCGCTGAAACCTTCGGCCATTCGATCATGTCGCAGTTCGCGGTGCGCTCGCGCCACGTGCGCCGGCCCTTCATCGACACCCCGGACAAGGCACACCAGGTGCTGCGCGAGATCAACCACACGGCCGAAACCGAGGGCAGGAAACCGATCGTCTTCATCACGCTGGTCGACCGCGAGATCCTCGGGATCGTCAAGGGCAGCAGCGGCGGCGTCCTCAGCAAGGGCCTGGTGCTGGACCTGTTCAACACCTTCATCGAGCCGCTCGAAGACGAGCTCGGCGTGACCTCGAACCACCGCGTCGGCCGCTTCACCGACGTGTCGAAGAGCCAGGAATACACCGACCGGATCGAGGCGATCAACTTTTCGCTGGCGCACGACGACGGCCAATCGTCGAAGAACCTCGCCAGTGCCGACGTGATCCTCGTCGGCGTGAGCCGCAGCGGCAAGACGCCGACGACGCTCTACCTGGCGATGCAGCACGGCATCAAGGCGGCGAACTATCCGCTGATCCCCGAAGACTTCGACCGCGGCGCGATTCCGGTGCCGCTCGCGCCGTTCAAGAAGAAGTGCTTCGGCCTGACGATCGACCCCCAGCGGCTCAGCAACATCCGCAACGAGCGCCGCCCCGGCAGCAAATACGCCTCGATCGAGAACTGCCGGATGGAGGTGCGGGAAGCCGAGGCGATGATGCGGCGCGAGGGCATCGACTGGCTCTCGTCGACCCACAAGTCGATCGAGGAAATCGCGACGACGATCCTGCGCGACCTGCGGCCGGATCGTCTGGTGTACTGATTTCGTCTAGGGCGTCGGTCGCGGCGCAACCCCTGCTCGCCGCCGCCGCGCCGATTCGTAGAAGCACACCGCTGCGGCCGCCGCGACGTTCAGCGATTCCTCGCCGCCCGGCTGAGGGATCCGCAGCACCGTCGTGCAGGCGCGCAGCAGCGCGGCGTCGACGCCCTTCCCTTCGTTTCCGAGCACCCAGGCGCAGGGCCACGGCAGCCACGCCTCGGCCAGCGTTGCCGCGGCGTGCGAACTGGTGGCGATCAGCGGCACGCGCAGCGCCGGGAGCGCGTCGGCGCCGATCGCTTCGACCAGCCGCAGGCCGAAGTGCGCTCCCATGCCGGCGCGCAGCACTTTCGGCGACCAGAGCGCCACCGTGCCCTTCAGCGCCACGATCTGCGTGAGACCGAAGGCCGCGGCGCTGCGCAAGATGTTGCCGACGTTGCCGGGGTCCTGCAGCCGGTCGAGCACCACGCTGGCGGTGTGCGGATCGAGTTCGCCCGCGCCTTGCCACGGCACGACGCCGCAGAGCGCCGCCGGCGATTCGAGTGTCGAGAGCTGCGCCAGCAGCGCGTCGGGCAGGACGACGACCGCCGTCGCGCGGTCGGCCAGGGCGCGCAGCCGCGGCACCGCCCAGCCCGAATCGCTGATGACCGCCTGCCAGCCGATGCTGCCGGCGCGCGCCAGGTACGCCGCGCAGAGGTGCTCGCCTTCGATCCAGATTTCGCCGGCGCGTCGATAGCCGGCCGGATCGTCGATCAGTCGGCGCCAGCGGCGCAGCAGCGGGTTGTCGCGCGAGCGGATCGCAGTGACCCGGCCGGCGCTCACCCTGCCGGCTCGCCAAGCGCCTCGACAAGCGCGCCCAAGCCGAGCGCCGCGCGCACCGGCGCGAAGCTGCGCCGGTGGTGCGCGCACGCGCCGTGCGCCTTCAGCGCCGCTAGGTGTTCGGGCGTCGAGTAGCCCTTGTGGCTCGCAAAGCCGTACTGCGGATGCTCGCGGTGCAGCTCCAGGCAAAGGCGGTCGCGATGGACCTTCGCCAGGATCGACGCCGCCGAGATCGACTGGATCCGCGCGTCCCCGCCGACGATCGCCTGCGCCGCGACCGCGAGCACCGGCAGCCGGTTGCCGTCGACCAGCACCTTGGCCGGAACGAGGCGCAGCGCCTCGACGGCGCGCCGCATGGCCAGGAAGCGCGCGTGGTAAATATTCAACATGTCGATTTCGGCGACGCTGGCTTCGGCGATGGCGAAGCAGACGGCCCGCGTCCGGATGTGCCGGTCGAGCCGTTCGCGCGCCTCGGCGCTCAACTGCTTCGAATCGTTCAACCCGCGGATCGGCCGGGCGCGGTCGAGGATCACGGCGGCGGCGACGACCGGCCCGGCGAGCGGCCCGCAGCCGGCCTCGTCGACGCCGGCGGTCAAGGCCGTGGGCTCGGCGACGCTGCCGAAGGGCTCAGCGCGCAAGTACTTTCTGGATCGCATCGGTGGCCGCCTCGGCGGTGTCACGCCGCAGTTCGCGGTGCAGGGTCAGGAAGCGGGCAGCAAGGGCCGCGCCGCGGGCCGGGTCATCGAGCCAGGCCGACGCGGCGTCGGCAAGCCGCTCGGGCGTCGCCTCGGATTGGAGCAGCTCGGGCACCGCCGCGTCGTTCAACAGAATGTTCGGCAGGCCGACCCACGGCAGGTAATTCATCCTGCGCATGATCTGCCAGTTGAGCGGATGCATCGCGTAGACCACCACCATCGGCCGCTTGAACAGCGCGGCCTCGAGCGTTGCGGTGCCGCTGGCGACCAGCGTCAGGTCGCAGGCAGCGAGCGCGGCGTGGGAGCGGCCGTCGAGCAAGCGGAGGTCGACACCGGGGGCGTGCTCGCGGGCCAGCGCCGCCATCGTGGCCTCGAGCCCCGGCGCGACCGGCAGCACGCAGCGCAGCCCCGGTCGGCGGCGCTGCAGCAGCGCGGCCGCCGCCAGCAGACGCGGCGCGATGTAGCGCACCTCGCCGCGCCGGCTCCCCGGCAGCAGCGCGACGACTTCATCCTCGGGACCGAGCCCGAGCGCCTCGCGTGCCGCGGCGCGCGGCACCTCGAGCGGAATCAGATCGGCGAGCGGATGGCCGACGTAAGTGGCCGGCACGTCGTGGCGGGCGTAGATGGCGGGCTCGAAGGGAAACAGGCAGAGCACCAGGTTGGTCGCGCGGCGGATCGTCTCGATGCGGCCGCGGCGCCAGGCCCAGATCGACGGCGACACGAAATGGACGGCACGCAGGCCGCCGGCCTTCAGGCGCGCTTCGAGCCCGAGGTTGAAGTCGGGCGCATCGATGCCGACAAAGGCGTCGACGCGATCGCTGCCTTTGGCGCCCAGCAGTCGGTCACCGAGGCGGCGTCGGATCGTCGCCAGCTCCCGATACCGGCCGAGCGCATCGACGAAGCCGCTGACCGCAAGCCGATCCTGCGGCCACCAGGCATCGAAGCCGCGGGCGATCATGCGACCGCCGCCGATGCCGCCGGCGTGCAGACCGGGCCAGCGCCGCTGGAGCCCGGCAAGCAGCAGACCGCCGAGCAGGTCGCCCGAGGCCTCGCCGGCAACCATCGCGAAGTGCGGCGTGAGGCCCGATCCGCCGCCGTCAGCGCGCGATGCCACGGCCGACGTCCGCGAGAAAGCGGCTCATCAACGCCGCATCGGCCGCGATCTCGGGGCTCGCAGCGCGCGCCGCTTCGGCATCGATGGCCTGCCGCGCCGCGTCGAAGGTCAGGCCGTCCCGGTACAACAGCCGGTGCAGGCGCCGAATCGCCGCGATGCGCTCCGGGCCGTAACCGCGCCGCTTCAGGCCTTCGGCATTGACCCCATGCACTCCGAGCGGATTGCCGTCGACCAGCATGTAGGGCGGCACGTCCTGCGACACGGCGCTCGCGAAGCCGACCATCGCATGCGCGCCGACCTTGACGAACTGGTGAATGCCGGCGAGGCCGCCGACCGTCACCCAGTCGCCGATTCGCACATGGCCGCCGAGTGTGGTGTTGTTGGCGAGCGTCGTGTGGTTGCCGACCTGGCAATCGTGCGCGAGATGCACGTAGGCCATCACCCAGTTGTCGTTGCCGAGCCGGGTGACGCCCGAATCCTGCGCCGTCCCGAGGTTGAAGGTGCAGAACTCGCGAATCAGGTTCCGGTCGCCGATCTCGAGCGCGGTCGGCTCGCCAGCGTACTTCTTGTCCTGCGGCACCGCGCCGATCGAGCAGAACTGGAAGATCCGGTTGTCGCGGCCGATCGTCGTGCGGCCTTCGAGCACGCAGTGCGGGCCGACGCGCGTGCCGGCGCCGGCGCGCACTTGGCTGCGGACGATCGTGTAGGCATCGATCGAGACGTCGTCGTCCAGCTCGGCGCCTGGCTCGACGATGGCCGTCGGATGCACCTTTACCATGCCGGCCTTCGTCAACCCGCCTGGCGCATCGTGCACATCAGGTCGGCCTGCACCGCGAGCGTGTCGCCGACCATCGCGTGCGTGTGGAAGCGAACGATCCCGGCACGTGCCCGGTCGAGGCTCGCGTGCAGCATGAGCTGATCGCCCGGCTCGACCGGCCGCTTGAAACGGGCGTTGTCGATGCCGACGAAATAGAACACGGTGTTCTCGTCGCGTGCGCCGATGTTGTCGAACGACAGGATCGCCGCGGCCTGGGCGAGCGCCTCGAGCATCAAGACCCCGGGCATCACCGGGCGGTTCGGGAAGTGGCCGCTGAAGAAGGGCTCGTTGATCGTCACGTTCTTCAGGGCGACGATCCGCTTGCCGGGTTCGAGCTCGACGACGCGATCGACCAGCAAAAAGGGATAGCGATGCGGCAGGCGCTTCAGAATCTGGTGGATGTCGAAGCTCATTCAGGGCCCTTCGTGCCGCGCCCTGCGGTCGTCGCATCGGGGCTGTCCTGCCGGCTCGGGCCGGGGGGCGCTGCGACGGACCGCTCGAGCGCCTTGACCCGTCCGCGCAAGGTGGAAAGGTGCCGCAGCACCGCCGCGTTCTTCTCCCAGGCGGCGTGCTGGTCGAGTGGGAAAATGCTGGTCCAGGTGCCGGGTTGGCGCACCGAATGGGTGACGGTCGAGCCGCCCGAGATGATCGCGTGGTCGACGATCTCCAGATGCCCGCCGATCATCGCCGCCCCGCCGATCATCACGTGGCGACCGATCACCGC
>CAXSGM010000068.1:0-12009 GCA_964236915.1 uncultured Rhizobacter sp. | reverse complement strand
TCGACACCTGGATGCACCGCTCGCTCGGCGGCTGCCAGTACCACGTGGCGCATCCCGGCGGCCGCAGCTACGACACCTTTCCGGTCAACGCGTACGAGGCCGAGGCGCGCCGGCTCGCGCGCTTCTTCCGCACCGGCCACACGCCGGGCTACATGGCGGTGCCGCGCGAGGAGCGCAATCCGGATTTCCCGTTCACGCTCGACCTGCGGCGGGCGCCGGGCATCTGACGATGGAAGCCGTCGATTGCATGGCCGCGAGGGTTTTGCTGCGGGCCGACGCTCCCCGGTGCGCAACCGCTCGACGCGCGCAGGGGCGCGGATGAGCCCGAACGCGCTCGCCGCGTTCATCGGCGCCAGCGTTCTGCTCGCGGCGACACCCGGGCCGGGCGTCATCTACATCGTGACCCGCACGCTGGCGCAGGGCCGCGGCGCCGGGTTGGCGTCGGTCGCCGGCGTCGCCGCGGGCAACCTGGGCAGTGCGGTGGCCACTGCATGCGGCCTGGCGGCGCTGCTCGCGGCGTCGCGCTGGGCGTTCGTCGTCGTCACGGGGGTCGGGGCGCTCTATCTCGCGGTGCTCGGTCTGGGGCTGCTCCGACGGGCGCTCGGCGGTGGCCGCGCTTTTGCGCCGGTGCCCGGCGGCGCGGTCGAAGCGCCCGCGCCGGTCGCTCGGCACCGGCTGTTTGTCGACGGCGCGGTGGTCGCGCTGCTGAACCCGAAGACCGCGCTTTTCTTCGCCGCGTTCCTGCCGCCGTTTATCGACACCGCCCGGCCAGCCTTGCCGCAAGCGCTTGGCCTCGGTGCCGGCTTCGTCGCCATCGCGGCCGGCAGCGATGCCGCCTACGCCTGGGGCGCCGGCCGGGTGCGCGCGGCGCTCGTCCGGGCCGGTAGCCGCGCGCGGGCCGCGATGCTCGGCCGGGCGACCCGCGCCGGCCAGGCCGCCGCCGGCGCCGTCCTGCTCGCCCTCGCCGCGGTCAGCGCCTGGGCCGGCGTGCGCCGCGCCACCTCCTGAGCAGACCGGTGCCCGATTCGCCTGTCGACCCCGCCGCGTCGTCCGACCCGACGACGCTCGCCGGGCTGCTCTCCGGCTACACGCCGCTCGCCGGTCGCTTCGACGAGATGCTCGCCGCGAACGGCGCGCCGCGGCCGCACTGGGACGCGCTGGTGGGCTCGCTCGCCGCCCGCGAAGGCCCCGACATCGGCGAGACGCTGGCGCTGATGGAGCGCGAGATCCGCGAGAACGGCATCACCTACAACGTCTACGCCGATCCTCTGGGCGCCGATCGGCCGTGGGAGGTGGATCCGCTGCCGCTGCTGCTCGCGGCCGACGAGTGGGCCGGCATCGAGGCCGGCATCGCCCAGCGGGCCGACCTGCTGAACCGAGTGCTGGGCGACATCTACGGCTCGCGCTCGTTGCTGCGGAGCGGCGCGATTCCGGCCTCGGTGGTGTTCGGTCACAGCGGCTTCCTCCATCCGCTGGTCGGCGTGCGCCCGGCCGGCGGCGTGCACCTGTTTCAGTACGCCGCCGACCTGGCGCGCTCGCGCGACGGCCGCTGGTGGGTCGTCAGCGACCGCACCCAGGCGCCTTCGGGGGCCGGTTACGCGCTCGAGAACCGGCTGGTCGTGTCGCGGGTCTTTCCGCAGCTGTTCAGCGACCTGAACGTCCAGCACCTGGCCGCGTTCTTCGCATCGGTGCGCGATTCGCTGCTGCACTGGGCGCCCAAGCCCGGTCCCGGCGAGGGCGCGCCTCTGGTCGTGCTGCTGACGCCCGGGCCGTTCAACGAAACCTACTTCGAACACGCGCTTCTGGCACGCTACCTCGGCTTCGCGCTCGCCGAAGGCAGCGACCTGACCGTGCGCGGCGGCTCGGTCTGGATGAAGACGGTCGAAGGGCTGAAGCGCGTTCACGCCATCCTGCGCCGCCAGGACGACGACTATTGCGATCCGCTCGAATTGCGCTCGGACTCCGCGCTCGGCGTCGCCGGCCTGGTCGACTGCGTGCGTCGCGGCAGCGTCTTCGTCGGCAACGCGCTCGGCTCGGGCGTGCTCGAATCCGGCGCGCTGCTCGGCTACCTGCCGAAGCTCTCGCGCCAGTTGCTTGGCGAGCCGCTCAAGCTGCCGTCGGTCGCGACCTGGTGGCTCGGTGAACCGGCCGCGTTCGACGACGCCTGGCGCCGGCTCGACCGCCTGCTGATCAAGCCGCTGGAGCGTTCGGTGCGCGAACCGGCGCTGTTCGGCGCCGATCTCTCGGCCGCCGAGCGCCTCGATTTGCGGGCGCGGATCGCCGCCCGGCCGCAGCGCTTCGTCGCGCAGGAGTGGGTGCGCGTGTCGCAGGCGCCGGTGCTCGAGCGCGGCGCTGCCGGCGGGCGCCCCGCCGGCCGGCCCGACCCGGCGCGCGCTCCGGCGCCGCGCGATCCGCGGATGCCGCGCGATTCCCTGACGCCCCGCGCCGTGGGCCTGCGCGTTTTCGCGGTGGCGACGCCCGACGGCTACCGGGTCATGCCCGGTGGCCTGACGCGGGTCGCGTTCGACGGCGACCCGCGGGTGATCGCGATGCAGCGCGGCGGCCGCTCCAAGGACACCTGGGTGCTGTCGGGTGCGCCGGTGAACGCGTCGTTCTCGCTGCTCTCGACGACCGTCAAGCCGGCCGATCTGGTCAGCTCGCGCGTCAACCTGCCGTCGCGCGCCGCCGAGAACCTCTTCTGGTACGGCCGCTACGGCGAGCGCTGCGAGAACACCGTGCGCGTGCTGCGGGTCGCGATTGCCGACCTGCTCGAGCGCGGCGCCGAGACCCCGGCCAGCGTCGAGCCGTCGATCCGGCTTGCCCACCATTTCGCGCTGATCGCGGACACCGACGCCGTCGAGGTCGTGCTTCGCCGGGCCGCGACCCATCCCGAGGAAGCCCTGTCCGTGCGCCTGAAGCAGCTCGCGCGCACCGCCTTCAACCTGCGCGACCGGCTCTCGCCCGACAACCTCCGGATCGTCAACCAGCTGACGGGCGACCCGATCTTCCAGCGTGGTGCTTCGCTGCCGCTGGCGCTCGCCTGGCTCGATCGCGCCGTGACTGGCATGACGACGCTTTCCGGCTACGTGCTCGACGGCATGACCCGCAGCACCGGCTGGCGTTTCCTTTCGATCGGACGCCGCGTCGAACGGCTCGCGAACCTGTGCTCGACGCTGCTGGTGGCGATGTCCGAGGGCACGACCCATCCGCTCGACTGGCTGCTCGACCTCGCCGACTCGACGGGCACCTACCGGCTGCGCTACCGCGTCGCCCCCGAGTGGCTGCCGGTGCTCGACATCCTGGTGCGCGACGAAACCAACCCGCGTTCGATCGCCTTCCAGGTCAAGGGCCTGCTCGAATACGTCGCCAAGCTCGAGCAGAGCCACGGGCGCTTCGCGAGCGACGTGCTACTGCCGGGAGAAGCTGGGCTCCAGGCCCTCGCGCCGCACGATCTGCACCCGGATAGCGCCAGGACGACCGAAACCCTCGAGCAGTTGCGCCGCGCTGCCGTCGCCGTCTCGGACGAGCTGACGCAGAAGTTCTTCTCGCACGCCGCGTCGCGCAGCGTGCTTTCACTGGTCGCATGATGGAAAGCGCCGCTGCGCCGGCCGGCCCGGGGCTCGAAGCGTCTCGCCGCGCCTGGGAGCCGGCCGCGCCCGAGCGTTATGTCGTCCATCACGAGACGCGCTACGCCTACACCGCACCGGTCTCGCAATCCTGGCAGCTGGCCCGCCTGACGCCGCGCCGGCTGCCCTGGCAACGCCTGGTGTCCTACTCGCTGTGGATCGAGCCGCCGCCCGACGAACGCCGCGACGAGATCGACAGCTTCGGCAACCCGGTCACCCATTTCGCGTTGCACCGGGCGCACCGGATGCTGCGGGTGCGGATGGAGTGCCTGGTCGAGGTAAGCGCGCGCGATGCGTCCGGCACGGCCTTCAGGGCAAACGAGCCGTTGCAGCTTCAGCTCGACGCTGGCCACCCGGCGGATGCAGCGGACGCTTCGGCCGGAGCCCTCGATACGGTTGGCGGACCGCGGCGGGCAGCCTTTTCGGCTGCGTCGGCCGGCCCGCTGCTGCCGCCCGCGCCGCCGAACTGGGAAGCGGTGCGCGACATCCTCCGCCGCGAACCGCAGCACGACGATCTGATCCCCGCCAGCATGACCGAGCCGACCCGTCTCCTGCCGCTGTCGGACGCCGCGCGGCACTACGCCGAAGCGTCTTTCACCCCTGGCCGGCCGTGGCGCGAGGCGGTCGGCGAGTTGATGCACCGGATCCACGTCGACTTCAAGTTCGAGCCGGGCGCGACCACCGTCAGCACTTCGGTCGACGAGGTGTTGCAGCAGCGCAAAGGCGTGTGCCAGGATTTCGCCCACCTGATGCTGGCGTGCCTGCGCGGCCTGGGCCTCGCGGCGCGCTATGTCTCGGGTTACCTGCTGACCGACCCGCCGCCGGGCCTGCCGCGGCTGATGGGCGTCGATGCCTCGCACGCCTGGATCGCCGCGTATTCCCCGGCGCAGGGCTGGGTCGAATTCGATCCCACCAACGATCAACTCGCCGATCAGCGCTACATCACCCTCGCCTGGGGCGCCGATTTCGCCGATGTCGTGCCACTCCGCGGCGTGATCCTCGGCGGCGGCGAGCAGGAGATGGACGTCGAGGTGAGCGTGATACCGGCGTGAACGCCAAAAATAGCTACACTGTAGCTATATGGAAGCAAAATCTTTGGCGAAGACCGCCAAGCTCTTCGCCAGCGGGGGCAGTCAAGCCGTCCGCTTGCCGGCGGAGTTCCGGTTTTCGGGTGACGCTGTTTATGTGTCGCGGGACCGCGCGACCGGCGACGTGATCCTGTCAGCCCGCCCGCCCGGCGACTGGGAGGCCTTCGTCGCCTTGCGCGACGACCTGCTGTCGGGGCCGGGCGCTTCTGCAAACGGTTTATTCCTGACGCGCCCGGCGACCGCCCATGACCGGGATCCCTTCGCCGGATGGCCGGAGAACCCGTGATCAGGGCGCCCCCGGCGTCGCGTCTTTGCTACCTCCTCGACACGAACGCCGCCAGCGAGGCCATGCGCGGGACGCCTGCCATCGACACGCGCCTCCTCGCCCTGCCGGCCGACGCCTGGTGCATCTCGGCGGTCACCCGTGCCGAACTGCGGTACGGCGTTGCGCTGCGGCCCGATTCGGCACGGCTCGGGCGGCTGGTCGAGGGCTTTCTCGCGGCATCGACGACGCAGCCTTGGGACGCTGCGGCCGCGGATGCGTATGGCGCCCTCAGCGCCGCTTTGCGCCGCGCCGGCACGCCGATCGGCGACTTCGACACCATGATCGCGGCCCACGCGTTGGCGCTTGACCTGACGGTCGTGACCGACAACCAGCGTCACTTCGAGCGCGTGCCCGGTCTTCAGGTCGAGAACTGGCTGCGTTCGGGCAAGTGAGCCGCTGCAGCTTCCGTCAGCGCTGTGGCAGCGCCCGCGCCACCGCCTCGCCCAGCTCGATCACCGCCATAGCGTAGTAACTCGACCAGTTGTAGCGGGTGATCGCGTAGAAATTGGCGGTGCCGGCGACGTAACTTGGCGCGGCCGCGCCGTTCTGCAGCTCGACGAGCGCCAGTTTGCCGACGCCGCCGGTCTCGGCGAGGGCGGCGTCGGCGGCGAACGCCGCGGCGTCGAGCCTGGCACCCCGTTCGCCGAAATCGGCCGCGCTGAAGCTCGGCAGTATGTCGGGCGCGAGCAAAAAGGCGCGGTCGGCGGCGTCGACCGGCACGGCGACCTCGAAGCGGGTCGGCAGCCCGCGCTTCCAGCCGAACTCGGCCAGGTAATGGGCGACGCTGCCGATCACGTCGGCCGCGTCGCCGCGCAGGTCGATGCGCCCGTCGCCGTCGAAATCCACGGCGTAACGGTTGACGCTCGACGGCATGAACTGCGGCATGCCCATGGCGCCGGCGAAGCTGCCGGTGGGGCGCAGCGGATCGACGCCCTCGCGCTGGCACCAGACGAGCAGGTTCTCGAGCTCGTCGCGAAAGAACGCGCTGCGGTCCTTGCGGCCTGCGGGAAAGTCGAAGGCCAGCGTCGCGAGCGCGTCGATGACGCGGAAGTTGCCCATTTGCTGGCCGTAGATCGTCTCCACGCCGACGATGCCGACGACGATCTCGGGCGGCACGCCGTAGGTCGCTTCGGCGCGCTGCAGCCACTTTTCGTGGGCCTGCCAGAACGCGACCCCCGCGGCGATCCGCCTGGGCTCGACGAAACGCGCGCGATACGCCGCCCAGTTCTTCACGCTGCCGGCCGGCGGCGGCATGATGAACCGGGCCACGCTCGGCACGAAACGGGCGCGCTGGAGTGCGTTCTGCACCCACCCGAAGTCGAGGCCGCGGCGCTCGGCGAGCTCGGCCCCAAAACGCATCACGTCGTCGCGCGCGCCGTAGGTGACGAGGTCGGGCGCGTCGTCGGCGCGGATGTCGGCCACGCGCGCCGCGGCCGGATGCGGCCGTTTTTTCGTCGCGGCGGCGGCGGGGAGGGGGTTGGCGGCGAATCCGACGAGCATCGCGACGAGAAGGGTGGCGCGGCGCGGATGCGGGCGATGCATAGATCGATTATCGGCGGTGCTCGGGTCGCCCCGCGGCGACACCGGTGGCGATTCGCGGTTCGCGATGCCAAATGGCCAATGACGTCGGCATTGGCATTGGCATTGGCCCATCGCCCATCGCCGGTCGCCGGTCGCCCATTGCCCATTGCCCATTTGCCAATCGCCGATTGCGATTGCCCATCGCCGATCGGGTGCCGTGCCTCAGCCGTTCTGCGCCGGCTGCCCGGCCAGCGCCCGCGCGGCGACGACGAAGCGCCCGGTCAGCCGCCGATCGGGGCGCCGCGCCGTCGTTCGGTCGTAGCGCTGGCGTTCGAGCGTGAGCAGCAGCTCGACGAGCGCTGCACCGGCGGTGCCATGGCGCGCGCTGACCCGCCCGGCCAGCGCGCGCGGCGGAAGGTGCGGCGGCGCATCGACGCCGATGCTGCGCAGCGCCCGCCGCAGCCGTTCCATCTGGCGCGTCCACGGATCGATGCGCCGCTGCGTCCAGGCCGCCCAGCCGGCGCCGACCAGCGCCAGCGCGCTCAGCGTCGCGATCAGCAGCAGCGCCACGTCTTCCCAGTTCGGCGCCTCGAAGCCGAGCGCCTTCAGCAGGTCGAGCTGCTGGCCGCGCGAGTAGTTCAACACCCACTGGTTCCAGCGGTTGTTGAGCGCCTCCCAGCCGTCGCGCCAGCGCTCCAGGAGCCGCGGGCTGACGCTGCCGAGCGCGTCGGCGACGAGCCCCGCCGGCGGCACGAGCCGGAGGCTGCGGTCGATCCGTTCCGGCGCGACCGCGGCGGTCGGGTCGGCCCGCACCCAGCCGACGCCGGCCTGCCAGTATTCGGCCCAGGCGTGCGCCGAGCTTTGGCGCACGACCCAGTAGCCATCGACCGGCAGCGGGTCGGTGCCCTGGTAGCCGGTGACGACCCGTGCCGGCACGTCGAGCGCCCGCATCACGACGACGAACGCCGCGGCAAAGTGCTCGCAGAAACCGCGGCGCCGATCGAGCCAGAACTCGTCGATCGTGTCGTGGCCGTTCGCGTCGCCATAGCCGCCCGGCGCGAGCGTGTAGCTGAAGGCGGCGGTGCGGATGTGGCGGAGCAGCGCCTCGGCGAGGGTGCGGGCGTCGGCCTCGGCGTAGCGCGGGTCGCGGCGCATGGCCGCGGCCCAGGCGAGGGTGCGCGGGTTGAAGCCGGGCGGCAATTCGAGCGCCTCGGTCAGCGCCGGATCGGCGGCTGTCGGCCCATGGCGGAACTGCGGATAGGCCTCGGCCCGAAAGCGCAGGCGCTCGTAGATTGGTTGCTCGATTCGCCACTGCAGGTCGGGCAGGGGATAGACCCGCAGACCGTCGATGACGGGCGCCGCGGTCGCGGCCTCGAGCAGCGGCAGGTTCGTCAGGCGCTGCGCTTCGAGCGTCATCTCGTAGCGGAGCGGCGCACCGCTCGTCCGCAGGTTGCGCCTCGAGATGCCGGTCGAGGCCGGCAGCGGGCGCCACTCGGCGCCGTCGAACACCGTCAGCACCGGGCCGCGGAAGTACATCGCCGCCGGCGGCGGTGGCGGCCCGTCGAAGCGCAGCCGAAAGGCGATGCTGTCGTCCTGCGCCACATCGGCGATCGAGCCGAGGCGCATCGCGTTCGAAAGCCCGGTCTTTGAATGGGCGTCGCCCGGCACGCTCCAGAGCGGCCCGACCCGCGGGAACAGCACGAACAGCAGCGCCATCACCGGCGCACCGAGGAGCGCGGCGCGGCCGGCAACCGTGGCTGCCTGACGGAGCCCGGGCTGCCCGACCGGCATGTGGGCGAGCACCAGCGCGGTCAGCAGGCCCCAGACGGAGAGCAGCGTCGCACCCGCGAGCGGCAGCGACTGCGAGTAGAGGAAGTGCGTCAGGACGAGAAAGAAGCCGAGAAAGAACACGACGAAAGCGTCGCGACGGGCTCGCAGTTCGAGCGTCTTCAGCCCCATCAGCACGACGGCGAGCGTCACCCCCGGCTCCTGGCCGAGCAGCGTGCCGAACGAATAGAAGGTCAGCGCGATCGCGACGCCGAGTACCACGATCAGCGTCCATCGCCCGGGCAGGGCCTCGTTCGCGAGGGCCAGGTGCGCGCGCCAAAGCAGCACGACCAGCGTCAGCAGCGAGCACCAGACCGGCAGGTGCGCGGCATGCGGCAGCACGGTCCAGCCGATCACCGCGAGGAGGAACAGCGTGTCACGCGCATCGCGCGGCAGATGCCGCCAGAAGCCCCAGCGCGGGCGGCCGGGCGCGACGAAGCGCGGCGCGGGCGCGCGCTGCATCATGCCGGGCACAGCGCGAGCGCTTCGAGGCAGCGGCGGCGATGTGCTTCGCCGGCGGCCGGTGCGATCTCCGTGCCCGGCAGCCGCAGTCCGTAGTCGAGCCCGGCGCGATCGGCCGAGAGCACCCAGGCGGCGAGCCGCGACAGCCGGCCCTCGGGCGTCGCCAGCCCACAGTCCGTTGCATCGAGCCAGAGTTGGCGTTCGGCCGAGGCGGCCGTCGCGCGGCTGACGAGCTCGCCGCCGGTGTCGAACGCCCTGGCGGTCTTTTTCCAGGCGATCTGACGAAGCGGGTCGCCGCGCCGGTACGCGCGCACGCCGTCAGCCTCGCCGCCGCTGCTGCGGCGGGCACCGCCCTGGCCGTGCGGCAAAGGGTGCGCGGCCGGCAGCGGCGGCGCCGGCAGTTCGGCGCGTGGATAGACCAGCACGCTCGCCGCCGGCCGCCAGACCGTCCAGGCGCGGAACAGGCCAAAGGGGAAGCGCGTCTCCACGACCACCGCCGGCAGGGTGTGGCGGCCGCGTGCCGGCGCCACGTGGGCGAGGCGGGCCGCCGCCTGGCCGAGCGCCGGCACGTCGATCCAGGCGCGGGTCGTGTCGGCGGCATCGGCCAGCTTCAACCCGATGCCGTGGCGCGCTGCGCCCGGGCTGGTGAGCACGAGGTCGAGCGCGGCCGCGGTGCCGGCGAACAGGGGGTCGACCGGCTTCAGGTGCAGCGTCAGCCCGCGCAGAGTCGCGTGCGTCAGGTGCATTGAGACCAGGCCGCTGCCGGCCAGCAGAAAGGTCAGCAGATAGCCGAGGTTCAACTGGTAGTTGACGGCCGCGAGAAGCAGCAGGACGAGCGTCAGCGCGAACATCCAGCCGGCCGGCGTCGGCAGGATGTAGACGTTGCGCTGGGTGAGCAGCAGCGTGTCGGTGCGCGGCTGGCGCGCCGCCATCCACGCGTGGAAGCGCTCGCGCCACGCCCCGCCCGCGGCCGGCCGCCGACCCGGCCGTGGCAGCGTCGCGTCGATCACGGGGCCGATCCCGCCGCGGCAGTTGCGGCCGCAGCGCGGCGGCACGTTTCGCTCGCGCCCCGCGTCACGGCAGCGGCACCGCCTCGAGCATCGCCCGCACCTGCTCGATCGGCCCGCGACCGGCACCGGCGACCGGCACCAGGCGATGCGCGATGGTTCGCGGCAGCACGTATTGCAGATCGTCCGGGGCGACGTAATCGCGGCGCCCGAGCAGCGCCCGGGCCCGCGCCGCGCGCAGCACGCCGATCCCGGCGCGCGGCGACAGGCCTTCGACGAACCAGCGGCCCGAGCGCGTCGCCGCGATCAGCGCCTGCAGGTAGTCGAGCAGCGTCTCGGAGGCGTGCACCGCCTGCACCGCCTGCTGCGCCTCGATCAGCTGCTCGGGCGTCATCACGGTCGGCAGGTGCTGGATTGCGGCGCGGCGGTCGTGGCCGGCGAGCAGCGCGCGCTCGCTCGCCTGGTCGGGGTAGCCGAGCGTCAGGCACATGAGGAAGCGGTCGAGCTGCGATTCGGGCAGCGGGTAGGTGCCGAGCTGGTCGCTCGGGTTCTGCGTGGCGATCACGAAGAACGGCGTCGGCAGCGGGCGGGTCGCGCCCTCGGCGGTGACCTGGTGCTCCTCCATCGCCTCGAGGAGTGCGCTTTGCGTCTTCGGGCCGGCCCGATTGATCTCGTCGGCGAGCAGCACCTGCGCGAACACCGGGCCGGGGTGGAAGACGAAGGCTTCGCGGCTGCGCTCGTAGACGCTGACGCCGATCAGGTCGGAGGGCATCAGATCGGCGGTGAACTGCGTGCGCGAGAAGCGCAGGCCGAGGGTGACGGCGAGCGCATGCGCCAGCGTCGTCTTGCCGACGCCCGGAACGTCCTCGATCAGCAGGTGGCCGCCGGCCAGGAGGCAGGTGACGCTGTCCTCGATCTGCGCGCGCTTGCCGACGATAATCGTCTCGATCCGGTCGATCAGTTCGCCGAGCAGCGCGGCGCGCGCAGCTGCCGAGAGCTCCGGAAGCGCGGGTTCAGCGAGCGAAACGGGTCTGTCCATCCGCTCACGTTACTGCAAATGCCACGACGCGAAAGCCCGATGACGACCGCGTTCTACAGCCATCCCGATTGCCGCCGTCACGACATGGGTCGAGGCCACCCGGAGTCTGCCGCGCGGCTCGACGCGATCGACGATCACCTGCTCGCGACCGGGCTCGAGCTCGCGCTCCAACGGCTCGAGGCGCCGTTGGTCGACCTCGCCGCGGTGGCCGATGCGCACGCTCCACGTCACGTCGAGGCGATGCACGCGACGCTCGGCACGATCGCGCCGGGCGAGCCGCTGGTCGCGGTCGATGCCGACACCTCGGCCGGCCCGGGCACCTGGGCCGCGGTGCGGCGCGCTGCCGGTGCCGCGGTCGCCGCGACCGACGCCGTGCTCGACGGCCGCGCCACCAACGCCTTCTGCGCGGTGCGCCCGCCCGGCCACCACGCGACCCGCGACCGGGCGATGGGCTTCTGCTTCTTCAACAACGTCGCCATCGCCGCGCGCCATGCGCTAGAGGTGCGCGGCCTGGAACGCGTCGCGATCGTCGATTTCGATGTGCACCACGGCAACGGCACCGAGGACATCGTCGCCGGCGACCCGCGGGTGCTGATGGTCGGCATCTTCCAGGACAACTTCTACCCGTTCAGCGGCGGCACGCCGCTGGGCGAGAACGTCGTCAACGTGCCGCTGGCGGCGTACACGCGCGGCGCCGAAGTGCGGCGGATCGTTCAGGACGTCTGGCTGCCGCGGCTCGAGGCCCACGCGCCGCAGATGGTTTTCATCTCGGCCGGCTTCGATGCGCATCGCGAGGACGACCTCGGCCAGCTCGGCCTGGTCGAAGCCGACTATGCGTGGATCACGGCGAAGCTCAAGGAGGTCGCCGACCGGCACGCCAGCGGCAGGATCGTGTCGGTGCTCGAAGGCGGCTACAACCTGAGCGCACTGGCCCGCAGCGTCGCGGCGCATGTGCGGGTGCTGGCGGGGGTTTGATCTGGCGGTGGCGAACGCGAAAGTTCGCGCCCGGCAGCCGCGAGAAAGGCGCTCATGTCGGCGATGCGTGCGCCGCTTGGGTTACTAAATGTCCCATCCCATGTGATCACTCCCTCGTCGCAGCTGGCCCTTGTTCCAG
>CAXSGM010000067.1:0-12483 GCA_964236915.1 uncultured Rhizobacter sp. | reverse complement strand
CGACGCGACAGCCCGGCGCTGGCGCCGACGGTCGACCTGACGGCCGGCGCCCGGGTGATCCACATCGACGCCGGGCCGCCCGGGTTCGTCGCCAAGGAGCGGCTCCTGCCGCACATGAACGAATTCGCGCGCACCGCCGAGAGGATTCTGCGGGCGAGTCGGCCGTACGACGTTTGCCACGCCCATTTCTTCATGTCGGGATGGGTCGCGCGCCAGCTTCAGCAAACGCTCGGGCTGCCGTTCCTGATGACCTTTCACGCGCTCGGCCTGGTGCGGCTGCAACACCAGCGCGACGCCGACCGGTTTCCGCCCGAACGCCTGGCGATCGAGCGCGAGCTCGTGCGCACGGCCGACGGCCTGATCGCCGAATGCCCGCAGGACCGCACCGACCTCGAGCAGCTCTACCACGCCGACCCGGAGCGCGTGAGCGTCGTGCCGTGCGGCGTCGACACCGCCGAATTCGCGCCGATGAACCGGGCCGAGGCGCGCGCCGCGCTCGGCCTCGACCCGCATGAGTTCATCGTGTTGCAGCTTGGCCGACTGGTGCCGCGCAAGGGCATCGACAACGTCATACGGGCGCTCGGGCGCCTCCCCGGCGGCGTGCCAGCGCGGCTGATCGTCGTCGGCGGCGACAGCGCCGTCCCCGACGAAGACCGCACGCCCGAGATCGCGCGGCTGCGCGGCGTGGCCCAGGAATGCGGCGTCGCCCACCGCGTCGTCTTCACAGGTCATCGCAAGCGCTCGGAGCTGCGCCGCTACTATGCCGCGGCCGACGTATTCGTCACGACGCCGTGGTACGAACCCTTCGGCATCACGCCACTCGAGGCGATGGCCTGCGGCACGCCGGTGATCGGCAGCGCGGTGGGCGGCATCAAGTACACCGTGACCGATGGGGTGACAGGTTTCCACGTACCGCCGCACGATCCCGACGCACTCGCCGCGAAGCTCTGCGACCTTCACGCCAACCCCGGGCTCGGCCGCGCCATGGGCCGCGCGGGCATCGCCCGGAGCCGCACGCTCTTCACCTGGGACCGCGTGGCGCGCGACCTGGCGGAAGCGTATCTGGGGGTCGCCCGGCGCGCCTCGGCCGAGGCGGCTCACGCCGATCTGGGTGCCCTGCCCGCGCGGCGCCGTGCCGCCGGCCTCGGCTTGCGCGCGGTATGAGGCTGCTGCCGGCCCCGGCGGTCGGCAGCCGCACGAAGGGCGCGCGGCGCGCCGTCTTTCTCGACAAGGACGGCACCCTGGTCGAGAACGTCCCCTACAACGTCGACCCGGCGCTGCTTCGCTTTACCCCGCATGCCGAAGCGGCGTTACGCCGGCTCGTCGATGCGGGTTATCTGTTGATCGTGATCAGCAACCAGCCGGGCATCGCGCTCGGCCGCTTCACCATCGCCGAGCTGCGAGGGCTCGCCGCCGCGCTGAGCGACCGGCTCGCCGCCGCCGACCTGCCGCTCGCCGGCTTCTATGCCTGCCCGCACGCGCCGACCGCCGACGGCACCAAACCGACGTGCCGGTGCCGCAAGCCGGCACCGGGCCTCCTGATCGAGGCGGCACGCGCCCACGGCATCGACCTCGGCCGCTCGTGGATGGTCGGTGACATCCTGGATGACATCGAAGCCGGCTGGCGCGCCGGCTGCCGCTCGGTGCTGATGGACGTCGGCAACGAGACGGTCTGGAAATGGTCGCCGATCCGCGTGCCCGACCATCGGGTTTCAAATCTGATGGCCGCGGCCGAGGCAATTATTTGTGCGCCCACGCGCCCGACGGTGCAGATCCTGCGACGCCGTGCGACGCTCCGCCGCCCTTCGGCTCGGCGCGAGCCGCGGGAAGCGCAGCCGGCGTGAACCTGGGCGTCGACCGCGACGGCCGAGTTGTTCAGCGGCAATTGCGCAACATGCCACTCCCCCGCGGGCGCAGGAAGTTCCGACGGTTATTTCCCGAGTTTTTTCAACAACTCGGCGGTCGGCGCCCCGCGCGGAACGAACCTCATTGCCACGATTCTGAACGGCGTCGACCGAACCACGGCAAGCGGCGAGGTCTACTACATGCCGGGATTCGGAGCAAAACGGAGCGGGGGGCCGAGTGCGCTGAGCGACGCCCAGATCGTCCTGGTCAGTAACTACGTTTTGTCCAACTTCGGCGACGGGCACGTCACCGTCTCGGCTGAGCAGGTCGCTCAGGGGCGGCGCGGCGGCCCGAAATCGCCGCTGCTGTTGGAAGCTCGCGTCGGGATCGGAGCGGTTATCGTCGCCGTCCTGGTCGCGATTTTTTTCTTCGTGCGCCGGCGTAAGCGGAGGTCGGTCATTGGATGACCCAGGAGGAATCCGCTCGGCACCTATCACCTGCTCGATCAACGCCCTTTCCAACACCACCGACGTCGCATCGGGCTTCCGCTCGACGCCGCCGGCCCTCCCGAAATGAACTTCCCAATGCACAGCACGAGGTGACCCCAGAAGCTCCCGGGCCGCCCGAACCACGAACACCCGAGTTGCGCAACACGACGGTCATCCCATGAGCCGCCCGCCGCTGGCTATGGCCGACACAGCGGCAAAGGTTGCTCACGCCGGACCGGATCCTGACCGCACGGCTCTCTGGCAGCGCGCGAGGAATCTGCTGCTGGTACGCCTCGACAACCTCGGCGACGTGCTGATGACCACACCGGCGTTTCAGGCGGTCGGCGCCGACCCGGGCCGGCGTCTGACCCTGCTCGGCTCCAACTCCGCTGCCGCGCTCGCCCCCCACCTGCCGCGGCTCGCCGACGCGATTTTGTTCGACGCCCCGTGGGTCAAGGGCCCAGCGCTGACGCCACGCGACGAGCGGCTCTTCATCGCGCGCTTGGCACGACGCCGCTTCGACGCGGCGATCGTGTTTACCGTCTGCACTCAGTCGGCGTTGCCGGCGGCATTGCTGCTGCGGCTCGCCGGGATTCCGCTGCGGCTGGCCTATGCCCGCGAGAACCCTTACCAACTGCTGAGCGACCGGGTGCCGGAGACCGACCGCATCGGGCCCGGCATGCGCCACGAGGTGCAGCGGCAACTCGACCTGGTCGCCGCGGTCGGTTTCGGGGCCGCAGCCGGCGATGGTCATCGCAATCACGATGCCGGTGGCGGCACGCCAGAGGCCGGTGCCGACGCCGATTCGCGCCCGGACGCAGACCCCGCGGCCGCATCGACGGCGCCGCCGCCGCTGGTGTTCGTGCCGCGCGCGAGCGAGATCGAGGCCGTGAGCCGTCGCCTCGCTGCTGCCGGGATCGGGCCCGGCGAGCCGTACCTCGTCGTCCACCCCGGCAGCAGCGCGCCATCGCGCCGCTATCCGCCCGACCGGTTCGGCGCGGCGGCCGCCGGCATTGCCCAGGCGACCGGTGCCGCGATCGTGCTGGCCGGCGGAATCGACGACGCCGCCGCGTGCGCCGAAGCGGCGGCGGCGGTCGAGGCGCGTGGCCGGTCGAGCGTCCTCCTGGCCGGCGACCTCGGGCTCGGCGAACTCGCCGCCCTGATCGGCGGCGCCCGGCTCTGCCTCTGCAACAACAGCGGCCCGGCGCACCTGGCCGCGGCGATGCAGACGCCGGTCGTCGTCGCCTATGCCTTGACGAATCCGCAGCACACGCCCTGGGCCGTGCCCTCGCGCGTGCTGAGCCACGCGGTGCCGTGCCGGGACTGCCTGAAGAGCGTGTGTCCGATGGGCCATCACCGCTGCCTTCTCGGCATCGAGGCCGACGAACTCGTCGCTGCGGCGCTCGATCTGTGGCGCGCGACCGCCGGTCGAAACGGGTCGCGGCCTGCGCTGGGCGACGCGGCGCCCGCTGCCGGGGCCGGTGCCGCCGCGTGCCGGCGCGCTTGAGAAGGGCCCGCGAATGCCCCTGCACCCCACCCTCGCCGGCGTGCCGATACGGCGGATCGCGGTGTTCCGCGCGTTGATGTTGGGCGACCTGCTGTGCGCCACGCCGGCGCTCCGCGCGGTCCGTGCGGCCTGGCCCGAAGCCGAATTGACGCTGATCGGCCTGCCCTGGACGGCGCCACTCGCCGCGCGCCTGCCGGCGGTCGACCGGTTCGAGGCATTCCCCGGCCATCCGCTGCTGCCGGAGATCGAACCCGACGGGGCGGCCTGGCCGGGCTTCGTCGCGCGCCAGCGCGCTGCCGGCTATGACCTGTTGCTGCAGTTGCACGGCAGCGGCGGCATCGTCAACGAGATGCTGGCCGGGTTCGGCGCGAAGCGGATGGCGGGGTTCGTCGAGCCGGGCGCGTATTGCGCCGAGCCCGCGCTGCACTGCGACTGGCCGATGCACGGTCACGAGATCGAACGGCTTCTGGCGCTTACCGACCACCTCGGCCTGGCGCGCCGTGGTCTGCACCTCGATTACGCCGTCACCGACGCCGATCGCGACGCGCTCGCCGCCACGCTGCCCGAGGTGCTGGCGGCGCCGTTCGTCTGCGTGCACCCGGGCGCACAGCTCGCGTCACGGCGCTGGCCGCCCGAGCGTTTTGCCGCCGTAGCCGATGCCCTGGCGGCGCAGGGTTTCCGGGTCGTGCTCACGGGCGGCCCGCAGGAGGCCGCGCTGACGGCCGAAGTCGCCGGCCGGATGCGCCAGCCGGCGCTCGATTTCTCCGGGCGCACCGAGCTCTTCACGCTCGGGGCGCTGCTCGAACGCGCGCGGCTCCTGGTGTCGAACGACACCGGCGTGATGCATGTCGCCGCCGCGCTCGGCACCCCGAGCGTCGCGATCAGCTCCGGCGCCGACGTCGCCCGCTGGGCCCCGCTCGACGCGGTGCGCCATCCGGTGTTGTGGCATGCGGTCGCCTGCCGGCCGTGCGGGCACCGGGTCTGCCCGACCGGCCACGAGTGCGCGCTCGGCGTCGACGTCGAGGCCGTGGTCGAGGCCGCGGCCCGGACCTTGAAAACCGCTTCCGGCAACCGTGAAACGCGGGACAATCGCCCGCCGCCCGTGGCTTCCGTCACGGAACGTCGATTGCTCTTCGGTTCCAACCGCACGGCTTAGCATCGCTGCCCCATGAAAGCCCACCCTCCGCTGACCGCTGTCCAATCGCTCCGAACCGCGCCGTTGAAGATCACCGTGGTCGGCACCGGCTATGTTGGGCTGATCGCCGCGGTGTGCTTCGCCTCCTTCGGGCACCGCGTCACCGGCGTCGATTCCGACGCCGACCGGATCGAGATGCTCGGGCGCGGCGAAATCCCGATCTTCGAGGCGGATCTGAACGAGGCGGTCGCCGCAAACCTGGCGGCGGGACGGCTGGTGTTCAGCATCGATGTCGACACTGCTCTGGCCGGCGCCGACATCGTGCTGATCGCCGTCGGTACGCCGCAGGGCGCCGACGGCGGCGCCTCGATGGTCGCGATCGACGCGGTGGCCGAACAGGTGGCGCGGGTCGTGCGGCATCCGACCGTGGTGACGATCAAGTCGACCGTGCCGGTGGGCACCGCGCGGCGCCTGCAGGCCAAGCTCGTCGCCGTCGCCGGCAGCGACGCGGCGCGCGTGCTGATGAACCCGGAGTTCCTGCGCGAAGGAACCGCGCTGCACGACTTTTTGAACCCCGACCGCATCATCGTCGGCGCCGAAGACGATGCGGCGTGGGCGGCCGAGCGCCTGCTCGAAGCCTACGCGCCGCTCGTCGCGCGCGGCGTGCCGGTGCTGAGGATGGACACGCGCAGCGCCGAGCTGGCGAAGACCGCGGCGAACGCGATGCTCGCGACGCGCATCAGCTTCGTCAACGAGCTGGCGGCGATCGCCGAGGCGACCGGGGCCGACATCGAGCAAGTCTGTGCAGGCATGGGCTCCGACCCACGGATCGGCGCCTATCACCTGCGCGCCGGGCTCGGCTACGGCGGCTCGTGCTTCCCGAAAGACGTCGCGGCGCTCCGCCACACGGCGCGCCAGCACCAGCTCCGCACCGATCTGTTGATGGCCACCGAGCGCGTCAACCACCGCCAGAGCCGCTGGGCGCTCTCGGCGATGCAGCGCGAGATCGGGCTCTTCAAGCTGCGCGGCCTGCGGGCGGCCATCTGGGGCCTGGCGTTCAAGCCGGGCACCGACGACATGCGCGACGCGCCGAGCATCCCGCTGATCGCCCAGTTGCTGCGCGCCGGCGTCCACGTGTCGCTGCACGACCCGGTCGCGATGGAGAATGCGCGTGCCGTGATCCCGCCGGCGAGCGGCCTGCGCTGGGCCGAAACCGCCGAGGCGGCGCTGGTCGATGCCGACGTGCTGGTCGTCGTCACCGAGTGGCCCGATTACCTGGTTTTCGATCCGGCACGGGTCGCCGCTGCGTTACAGATGCGGATGGTGTTCGACGGCCGCAACCGGCTCGATACCGCCGCCTGGGGCGCGGCGGGCCTGCACGTCGTGCAGGTCGGCCGGCCGGTCACGACGACGGCGGCGGGGGCGGGGGCGGTAGAAACGCGCGAGGCGGCTGCCGATGCCGATTCGCCCTCGACCCTGATTCCCGCGCTCGCCAGCGTGTGGAGCTGAGCGCCCGGAACGCACGCCCGAGCGTCGCGCCCCGCGTCGACGCGCTGCCCGAGGCATCAGGCGCCAAGGCGCCCGATCCCGATCCCCACGACCGCGAACCGCGCCCCGCCCCGCGGCTGGTCGATGCGACGATGTTCTGGAATCCGAGCGGTGGCGTGCGCCGCTACGTCGTCGCCAAACGCGACTGGTTGCACCGCCATTCGGCCTGGCAGCACACGGTGGCGACGCCGACGCCCGACGCCCCCGGCATGCTGCCGATCGGCTCGTTGCCGCTGCCGGGCAGTGGCGGTGCCTACCGCCTTCCCTGGCGGCGCGGCGCGGCGGCTCGGCAGCTCGTCGCCGCCCGGCCCGACCTGATCGAATCCGCCGATCCCTACCGGCTGGCCTGGTCGACGCTCGACGCCGCCCGCAGCCTGGCCATCCCGGCGGTCGCGTTCTGCCACTCGAACCTGCCGCGCATGGCGGCGCTGGCGCTCCAACGGCCGTTCGGCGGCATGTTCGAACGCCGCGCCGAGCGGGCGGCGCGTGACTACCTGGTGCGGCTCTACCGCCGCTTCGACCTCGTGCTCGCGCCGAGCCAATCGATGACCGCCCAGCTTCTCGACTGGGGCGTCACGAGCGCGCGTCACCAGCCGCTCGGCGTCGACTGCACGGTGTTCGATCCCGGGCGTCGGCTCGGCACGGGTTGGCGGGCGTCGCTCGGGATCCCTGGCGACGCGCAGCTGCTGGTTTTCGCCGGCCGCTTCGCACCGGAGAAGGACTTGCCGACTCTCGCCGCGGCGGTGCGCCTGCTCGGCAGCCGCTACTGGCTGTTGGCCGTCGGCGCCGGTCCGCGGCCGCCGGGGGGGGAGCGGGTCGTCATGCTGCCGCCGATCGCTGCGCCCGAACGCCTTGCCGCGGTCCTCGCGAGCGCCGACGTGTTCGTGCATGCCGGTGCCCAGGAAACCTTCGGCCTCTCGGTGCTCGAGGCGCTGGCCTGCGGCCTCCCGGTGGTCGCCCGCGCCGCGGCCGGCACCGGCGAGCTGGTCGACGACACGGTCGGGGCGGCGGTCGGCGCCGGCACTCCACAGGCGTTCGCCGAGGCGATCGCCGGGGTGCTGGAACGCGATCAGGCGACGCTGCACGACGCCGCACGACGCCGCGGGCTCGCCAACGACTGGAAGCAGGTGCTTCCGGGCCTGCTGCGGCACTACGACCGCTTGACCGGCCGAAGCGTGCCGGCGCAGCCGCGACCCGCATGACGGTGCTATCGCCGGCGCCGACGATGGCCGGCCGCGCCGCCGTCACTGGCTCCGCGCCGGTGGCGCCGCGGCGCTCGCTCTGCATCGTCATTCACGATGTCGCGCCACCCACCTGGGATCGCTGCCGGCGCCTGATCGACGGCCTCGACGCGGTGAGCACGGCGCTCGGCCGCGCGCGCCTGCCGCTGACGTTGCTCGCGGTGCCGCGCTACCACGGCAGCGGGCGCGACCCGGCGTTCGAACGCTGGCTGCAGGGGCGCGCCGGGATCGGAGACGAGGTCGCGCTGCACGGCTATACGCACCGCGACGACACCGTGGCGAGCGGCGTGGCCGGGCCGATCGACCGGTTGCGCCGCACCGTCTACACCCGTGGCGAAGGCGAGTTCTGGGCCCTCGACGCGGGCGAGGCGACGCGCCGGATCGACGCCGGCCGGGCCTGGCTCGGCGAACTCGGCCTGCAACCGAGCGGCTTCGTCGCGCCGGCCTGGCTGCTCGGGCCGGGCGCGCGGCAAGCCTTGGCAACGCAGCCCTTCGACTACACCTGCACCGTGCGCCGGCTGCTGCTGCTAAGAACGCGGCGCGAGCTCGTCGCCCAGGCCCAGGTCTACAGCACCTCGACCGCCTGGCGGCGCCGGATGTCGCAGATCTGGAACACCACCCTCGGCCGGCTGCAGCGGGCCGATCCGGTCGTGCGGCTCGAATTGCATCCGAGCGACGAAGCGCCGGAGATCGTGCGCTCGTGGACGCGGCTCGCGCGCGAGCAGGCCGGTACGCGGCGCGCGTGCACGCTGGCCGCCGTGGCACGCGAGTTGGCTGCAGCCTGAGCCGCGAAGCCGCGCGCCGGCCGCGAGCGTCGACATCAGCGGCGCGCCCGCGCCGGCGACTCGCCGGGCAACCGCACGGGCGTCAGAACAGCACGAGCACCGACGCCGCCATCACCCAGCCGAGCGCGCCGCCGACGATCACGTCGCTCGGATAGTGCAGCCCGAGCACGACCCGCGACGCCGCGACCAGCGCGACGAACGGCCAGACCAGCCACGCCACCCCCGGGTAGTAGGCGCAGAGCAAGGTGCCGAAGGCGACCGAGTGCAGCACGTGACCGCTCGGGAAGCTGTACTCGTCGAGGCAACGCGCCCTCGGCACGACCTCCGGGCAATCGATGAACGGCCGCGGGCGGGCGAAGTGCCGCTTCAGGATCCGGTAGATCGCGAGGTCGACCAACGCGAGCAGCGCCATCCGCAGCGAGCAGGCGGTGCCGCGCGGGCCGCCAATCCAGGGCAGCACGAGGATCGTCACATAGAAGACGATGCCGTCAGCGAGCCAGCTCATCGCGACCAGCGTCGCGAGCACCGAACGGCTGGCGCTGGCGCGATGCAGCGAGCGGACCCAGACGCGGTCGCGCTCGGCCCATCTACGCCGTGCAGGCGGCGGGCGATCCGGTGCTTGCGGGGTCAAGGGCGGTCTCCACCAGCCGGGTCTCGAAGCAGCCCAGCACGTTGGCCCAATCGTGAGCTGCGACGCTGGCGCGGGCAGCCGCGGCAAACGCCGGCAGCCGGTCGGACACAGCCGCGATCTCGACCGTGGCACGCTGGAAGCCGGCCGCGTCCCCGGGCTCGACGGAGCGGCCGTTGACGCCGTCCTGCACGTGCTCGGCGACCGCGGCGGTGCGGAAACCGACCACCGGCAGTCCGGAGGCGAGGGCCTCCATCGTGACGTTGCCGAAGGTCTCGGACAGGCTCGGGAAGACGAACACGTCGGCGCTGGCGTAGTGGGCGGCGAGCGCCGCGCCGGTCTGGCGCCCGACGAAGATGGCCTCGGGGTAGGCACGGGCGAGCGCGGCGCGGCGCGGGCCGTCGCCGACGACGACCATCCGCGTCGCCGGCACCGCCGCGCGCGCGGCCCGAAACGCCTGGAGGGCCAGCTCGACGTTCTTCTCGGGCGCGATCCGCCCGACGTACAGCAACACCGGGCCGGCCTCATCTCCGACCCACGCGGCGCGCAGCGCGGCGGAGCGCAGCGTCGGCGAGAAGCGCTGCAGATCGACCCCGCGGCCGATCACCTCGACCCGCTCGAAGCCGGCCGCGTCGAGCTGGCGGCGCGTTTCCTGGGTCGGCGCGAAGGTGCGGTGGGTGCGGTTGTGAAAGTGGCGCAGGTAGCCGCGCACCGCGAACTCGAAGGCGCCGAGTCCGTAGTGCCGGCTGTACTGGTCGAAGTTGGTTCGAAAGTCGGAGGTGACCGGCAAGCCGAGGCGGAGCGCCGCGGTGGCTGCGGTCCAGCCGAGCGGGCCTTCGGTGGCGATGTGGACCAGTTCGGCGCCGAAGCTCCGAAAACGTGCCGCCAGGGTCGCGGCCCGCGCCAGGCCGAACCGGAGTTCGGGGTAGAGCAGCGCCGGGTAGCCGGCCGAACGCCATTCGCCCGATGCCGCACCTTGCCGCTCGCCGGGCTGCGCCGGCCGGATCAGCTCGAGCGGATGGCGCTTTGCCCGGAGGTACGCCACCGCGCGGGCCGCCGTCAGGGCAACGCCGTTGATTTCGGGGACGTAGGTTTCAGTGACGTAGGCGATGCGCATGCGGGGATCGGGTCGGTCGGTCGCGGCGTGCGGTGGACGCCAAGCTCCCGGATCGCCGGGACCGATCCGCCGGGGCGATTTTCCATGATGTGGGCCGCGCTGTCGGCAAGACTCGCGGCGTCGGCCGGTTCCTGCGCCAGCAACGCCTTCCAGAAGGCCGCGCCGCGGCGCCGCGCGACGAGCGCCTGGCCAGCGATCAGCAGCGGCACGGCCAGCACGCCGCCAGCGACACCCCAGGCCCAGGCCCCCGCCATCACCGACAGCAAGAGGGCCGGACGCCCGACGCGGAGGCGCCGCCCCATCAGCCAGGGACTGACGAACTGGGCCTCGACCGCGTGCAGCGCCAGAAAGAGGAGCGGTGGCACGGCGATCGCCGCCACCGAGGCCCCGGGTCGGGCCGTCGCCAGCAGCAGCGCGATCGCGGCCGGCCCGAGGTAGGGCACGAAGAGCAGCCCGAAGATGACCGCGATCCAGGCCGGCACGTGCGGGATGCCGAGCGCCACCAGCCCGAGGCCGGTCAGCGCCGCCAGCCCGAGGTTGATCCAGCCCATCGTCGCCAGGTAGCGGCCGGCGCCGCGGCGGGCGTCGCGCAAGGCGCCGAGCAGGCGGATGCGGGCGCGCCGGTCGGGCGCCGCGCGCAGCAGGGCCGCAAGGAGCGCGCGCTGGCCCCAGAGCACGAAAAAGCTCAGCATCAGCACCGAGGCGAGCGCGAACGCCGTCTCCCCGGCTTCGGCCGGCAGCGTCGCGGCGGCGCCGTCGAGCCCGTCGCCCGACGCCAACTTGCGCAAGGCCGCACCCAATCCGCCGGTCGACGCCGGAACGGCCTCGGCGAGCCGCGCGCAGGCCGCGCGGATATCGCCCAGCCAGCCCGCCGCTGCCGGCGCCACGCCGACGCCCAGCGCGACGAGGGCACCCGCGGGCACGAACACCATGAGCGCCGCGGCCAACGCCCCGGGCAGGCCCCGGGTTTGCAGCCGCTCGACCGGCCCGCTCAGCAACAGCACCACCAGGACGCTGGCGGCGATCGGCAGCGCGAGCGCCGCGGTCGCCTTCAGCAGCACCAGCAACGCGAGGCCGAGAACGGCGGCGAGCGCGCGGCCGGATCCGGTTCGGGCGGGGCGGGTTCGGCGCATCGGGACGAGGGCAACCGGTCGTCGGTCGACATCCCCGGCCGCATGCAGACCGGGGACGAGGCGACGCCCGCCGTGGTGGCGAAGCGTTCATTCTGAGGCAACCGCGCGACGCCGCTGCGTGAGACGACTGCGGCAATCGCCGACAGCGCGTCGCGACCAGACGGCTGCCGTGTACGCCGCAGCCTGCGGCTACAGTCGTTCGAATGCCCGGCACCCGCCTTGCCGCGCAGCCTGCGCTTTCGCTTTCGCTTTCGCTTTCGCCTTACCCTCGTCCCCTGCCGAGCAGCGTCATGACCCTTCTGCCCCTGGTTCTCCGATGCGGAGCCTGCCGATGATCACGCTCGGGCTCAACGCCGCGTTTCATGATTCCGCCGCGGCGATCGTCGTCGACGGGGTCGTTGTCGCGGCCGCCGAGGAAGAACGCTTCACCCGCGTCAAGCACGCCAAGCGCCCGGTGCCGTTCAGCGCCTGGGAGCTGCCGTTCCACGCCATCGACTTCTGCCTCGAGCGGGCCGGCGTCACCCTGCGCGAGGTCGACCATGTCGGCTACAGCTTCCAGCCGCGGCACTTCGTCGACGACCCGGCGCTGCTCGACGCGCGCACGATCGAGATCCCGCTGAACCCGCAGAACCCGGTCGCCGATGGCCGCTGGCAGAACCCCTGGGATCCGCTCTTCCTTGCGGAGATCCTCAACGCCCCCGGGCAACTGATCGACGGCGCGCCGCACCATCTGCGCCAGCGCCTCGCGACCGCGCGCGAGGGCGGCGCGCGCTTCGCGTGGCACTGGGTCGACCACCACCTCGCACATCAAGCGAGCGCCTTCCTCGCCGCGCCGTTCGAGCGCGCCGCCGTGATGACGCTCGACGGGCGCGGCGAACGCGCGACCACCACCTACGGCCGCTACCGCGACCACCGCTACGACGCGCTCGGCGAAGTGCAGATGCCGCATTCGCTCGGCATCCTCTACGAACGCATTACCGCGCACCTCGGCTTTCTGCATTCGAGCGATGAGTACAAGGTGATGGCGCTCGCCGCGCTCGGCACGCCGATCCACGC
>CAXSGM010000066.1:0-13266 GCA_964236915.1 uncultured Rhizobacter sp. | reverse complement strand
GCGCCGGCCAGTGGGCGGCGTGCAGCTCGGTGATGGCTTGCGCCCAGCTCGTCGCGAGCGACTCGAGGATCGCCTCGCCCTGTTCGCGGGTTGCCGGCAACGGGTCGCCGATCACGCCGCTCGGGCCGAAATCGCGTGCGGTCCACGCGCAGGCTGGGCGGCCGTCGGGCGACAGCAGCTTCGAGGGGAACTCGGGCGGGTAATTGGCGACGGCGCGTTCCATGTGAACGGTGTCGGGCGCGAGCGCCAGCATGATGGCGGTCTCGGCATGGCCGGCGTGCATCGCTTGTCTCTTCTCCCGGTCGCTCATGTAGCGGCCGGCGACATGCGGCAGCCGCCAGGTGTGCTGCGGCACGACGATGTAGTCGCCATGCCGGAGCCGCATTTCGCGCGCCATGATCTCCATCACCTGCGGCTGGCCGCCGTGGCCGTTCACGATCAGCAGCTTGCGAAAGCCCGAGCGGTAGACCGACTCGGCGACTTCGATCATGGTCGCGAGCAGCGTCTCGCCGCTGAGCGTGATCGTGCCGGGGAAGTGCAGGTGCTCCTCCGACTTGCCATAGACGATCGGCGCCATCGCGTAGGCCGGCACCCCGGGCGGGAGCTTGGCGAGCGCGTGGCCGACGACGCCGGCGCAAATCACCGCGTCGACGGCGCAAGGGAGATGCGGGCCGTGCTGCTCGGTGGCGCCGGTCGGCAGCACGATCACCGTGTTCGCCTTGTCCGGCAGCGCCGCGACTTCGGTCCAGCTCAGGTAGGGCAGGTAACGGGCGGGCGGGTTGTAGCCGTGCAGCATGGTCGTCTATGCCCTCGTCGGTCGGTCGGTCGGTCGTTGGTCGGTTCGTGTGTTCGTCGGTCGTCGTCAGCGCCGGGCCGGCAGCCAGGCGGTCGCTTCGACTTCGATCAGGATGTCGGCGGTCGGCAGCATGGCGCTCACCTCGACCACCGTCGAAGCCGGCGGCTCGCCGGGGAAAAACAGCTTCCGCACCCGGCTGTAGTACGGGAAGTGATCGAGGTCGCGGAAGTATTGGACCAGCTTCACGACATCGCTCATCCGGCCGCCGGCGGCCTCGATCGTCTGCCGGATGCGGTCGAGCACGGTCCAGCTCTGCGCCAGGATCGGGCCTTCCTTGATGTCGGTCGAGAACTCGCCGGTGCGGCCGAGGAGCGTGGCCGCACCGGCAGGAATGTCGGCGTAGCCACGGACGATCGTGCCGCTCGCCGGATCGACCGCGATCACGCCCGAAAGCAGCACTAGATCGCCGGCGCGGCGCCAGGCGGCGTAGCGGGCGAGCGGCTGGGCGATGCCGGCCGCGGGTGCGGCATCCGACGCGGGCGCAGGGCCGGCCGCATCCGGCTCGGACCGCGGCGGCTCGGGCGGAGCGGCCATCGTCATCATGCGAAGCGCTGCATCGACGCCCCGACCCGCTCCTTGAAGCGCTCGAGCCGGGGCGGCGTGGCGACGTTCATGTGGTAGTAGGCGTGGTAGTCGACCCGCGCCTGCCCGCCGGTCAACCGACGCATGTAGCGGGTGATGATCTTTCGCGGCGGGTCGCCCATCAGGACCGCCGTCCAGCGCGGCCGGCCATAGGTGACGACCGCGGCGATCCGGCGGATGTGGGTCAGCGCCGGCTTGACGTTCTTCGGGTCGCTCATGTCGAAGGCCACCCCCGGCATGAACACCCGGTCGAAGAAGCCTTTCAGCATCGCCGGCAGGCCGAAACACCACGTCGGAAAGCAGAACACGATGGCTTCGGCGCGTTCGATCCGCTGGATGTAGCGTTCGACCGGCGCGCGGTTCGCGGGAATGTCGTGGTAGCCGAGCCGCTCGGCGCGCGACATCACCGGGTCGAAGCCTTCGGCGTACAGATCGCAGTCGTCGACCTCGTGGCCGCCGCTGCGCAACGCGTCCAGCACGCGCGCGTGCAAGGCGGCGCAGAAGCTGGTCTCGACGGGGTGGCAATAGACGACGAGGATGCGCATGGAGCCGAAGGGCCGGTCGGTGGGCGGTCGAAGGAGCGCATGTGCAAGTCCGGTGCCAGCTGCCTCGCGTCGCGCCGCCTCCCTAGAATTGTCCGATGAGTTCCACTGCCGCCGCAGTTTCCCCGGCGGCCGGACCGGATCGCCCGGTCTGGCCCGGCCTCGCGCTCGCGTCCGTCGGCGCGATCGCGTTCTCCGGCAAGGCGATCATCGTCAAGCTCGCGTACCGGTACGGCGTCGACGCGGTGACGCTGATCATGTACCGCATGCTCTTCGCGCTGCCGCTGTTCCTGCTGCTCGCGTGGCGCGCCGGCCGCGCCAGGCCGAAGCTCACCCGCCGCGACTGGCGCGTCGTCGTCGGCCTCGGCTTTACCGGCTACTACCTCGCGAGCTTTCTCGATTTCGCCGGGCTGGCCTACATCAGCGCCAGCCTCGAGCGGCTGATCCTCTACCTGAACCCGACGCTGGTGCTCGTGATGGGCGTGCTGGTCTTCAAGCGGCGCGTCGGTAGGCGGCAGGTCGCCGCGCTCGCGGTCAGCTATTGCGGCGTGGCGCTGGTTTTCGGCCACGAGCTCGGGGCGCTCGGGCCGCACGTCGCGCTCGGTGCCGGCCTCGTCTTCGCCAGCGCGGTCAGCTACGCGATCTACCTCGTCTACAGCGGCGAGGAGGTGAAGCGGCTCGGCGCGACGCGGCTCACGGGGCTCGCGACCAGCGTCGCCTGCGTGTTCTGCATCGCGCAGTTTCTGCTGTTGCGGCCGCTCGCGGCGTTCGCCGTGGCGCCCGAAGTGCTGTGGCTTTCGGTGCTGAACGCGACGCTCTGCACCTTCGCGCCGGTGCTGATGGTGATGATGGCGATCGAGCGGATCGGCGCGACCGTGGCCGCCCAGACCGGCATGATCGGCCCGCTTTCGACGATCCTGATGGGCGTGGTGATCCTTGGGGAGCCGTTTACGCCATGGATCGGCGCCGGCACGCTGCTGGTGCTCGCCGGCATCTGGCTGCTGGCCAAGTGGCGGTAGGTAGATGATCTGGGCATTGCGGGCAAGTGGGCGCTGGTCTGCGCCGCGAGCAGGGAGCTGGGCAAGGCTGCGCCATGGCGCCCGCCGAGGAAGGTATGAACGTGGTCGTCACGGCGCGCGGCAGCGAGGCGCTCGGATCGAGCGCCGACGAGATCCGCGCCCTGAACGGCGGCAGCGAAGTGCGGGCGGACGCGGCGACATCACGACCGCCGAAGGCCGCGCGCGGCGCTTGCCGCCTGCGCGTGGGTCGACATCACGGTTGCCGACGCCGGTGACCTGCTGCCCGGCGACTTCCGGGACTTGGACCGCAAGGTCTGGATCCGCGCGCTCGATGCCAGCATGCGGGCGCCGATCGAGCTGAGGAAGGCGCCAGTCGAGGCGAGGGCGGCGCGCGGCTTCGGCCGCATCGTCAACATCACGTCGCGCGCGGTGAAGGCGCCGATCGCGGTGCTCGGCCTCTTGAACGGTGCGCGCAGCGGGCTGATCGGCATCGTCGCCGGCCTGGCACGCAGCGGCATCGCGGCCCGCGCGGCGTGACGATCAACGGCCTCCTTCCGGGGGGCGTTCGATAACGAGCGGCTGCGCGTGACCGTTCGCGCCGCCGCCGAGAAAGCGCGGCGCGATCCGGCGAGCGCGTGGCGCGATCGCGAGAACACGATTCCTGCGCGTCGCTTCGGCACCGCGACCGAGTTCGGCGCGGTGTGCGCTTTTCTGTGCAGCGCTCACGCGGTACCCGACCGGGCACAACATCCTGCTCGATGGCGGGTCGTACCCAGGGACGTCCTGATCGGGTTTGGCAGCCGACCCGTTCCCCGGAGCTTGTTGAACGGCCGTTGGCGCATCGACGCTTCGACAAGCTCAGCCCGAACGGTCAGGGGCGATCGGCCCGTTCGCGGCGAGAGCGGCAGCCGCGCGTTCGCACGGGAATCGGCAGCCGATTCGTTCGCAGAGAGACCCGTTCGCCCTGAGCCTGTCGAAGGGTCCATGCGTCTCGTGCGAGCCCGACCGCAACGCCGTCAAAGCGGCGTCGAGATGGTCGCTGCAGGCAGTGGCGCGCCTCCCGGGCCGGCGGCATAGGTCGGCGGCGGCACCGGGGCCTGTTGGCCAACGCCGGGCTTCGTCCAGTCGCACACGCCGGTCGGGAACACCGTCTGCAGGCGGTTTTGCTGCGTTGCCGTGAAGCTGATGCCGGTGTAGTCGCTCCGAAAGGGGAGGCCTGCGGCTGCGTTTCCTCCAATTGACCAGCGAAAAGCGACCGACCACCGACGGGCCGGGCCGAGCTCTGACTTCAGCTATCCAGCCCCTCGATACCGGTCTCCCGGGTCGCAGCTGCAGGGTCGTCAATCCCGTCGCCCATCCGCCGGCGCCGCCTGATCGCTCGATCGCTCGACTTCGTCCTCCACCACCATCCCGTCGCGAACCCGAAGCGTCTGGTGACCGAACCACGCCAGGTCGGCGGGGTCGTGCGTGATCAGCAGCACCGGCACGTCGACCCGGTGCAGCAGCGCATCGAGCTCGGTCCGCATCCGCTCGCGCAAGCCGGGATCGAGCGCGGCAAACGGCTCGTCGAGCAGCAGCGCACGCGGCCGGTTGACGAGCGCGCGCGCGAGCGCGGTTCGCTGCCGCTGACCGCCCGACAGCTCGGCCGGCCGTTGCGCAGCGACCGCCTCGAGCTCGAAGCTGCGGAGCCATCGATCGACCGCCTCGCCGCCACCGCGACGGCCCGGGTTGAGGAGGCCGCGGTGCAAGCCGAAGGCGACGTTCTGCCGAACCGTGAGCTGCGGGAAAAGCGCGTAGTCCTGGAACACGTAGCCGAAGCGGCGCCGGCAGGCCGGCACGTCGAGCCGCGCATCGGCGTCGAACAGCGGTTCGCCATCGAAGGCGATGCGGCCGGCGTCGGGCCTCAGCAGCCCGGCCAGCGCCTGCAGCGTCAGGCTTTTACCCGCGCCCGACGGGCCGTGGATCACCGTACGGCGGCCGTGCGTGCGAAAGCGCATGTGGAGCGTGAAGGCGCGCGCGGCGCTGCGCAGGGTCTTGGTGACGTCGACCTCGAAGCTCATGCCGATTCGCGGCGCGAACCCGTCACCGCGCGACCCGCCCGGGCACCAGCCGGCCGGCGACCAGAAGCACCGCGACGCAGGCCGCGGACACGATCAGCACCAGCGCATTGGCGGTGTCGTCCTGCCCGGCCTGCACCGCCTCGTAGACCGCGATCGACAAGGTCTGGGTGCGGCCGGGGATGCTGCCGGCCACCATCAGCGTCGCGCCGAACTCGCCGAGCGCCCGTGCGAACGCCAGCAGCACGCCGGCGAGGATGCCGCGCCACGCCATCGGCAGCGTGACCCGGAAGAACACCGCCCATTCGTTCAGTCCGAGCACGCGCGCAGCTTGCTCGAGTTGCGGATCGATGCCCTCGAACGCGGCCCGCGCCGCCTTCAGCACGAGCGGGAGGGCGACGACGCTCGCCGCGATCACCGCACCTTGCCACGTGAAGATGAGGTTGATGCCGAATGTGTCGAGCAGCCATCGGCCGACGACGCCGCGGCGGCCGACGAGCACCAGCAGGTAGTAGCCGAGCACGGTCGGCGGCAGCACCATCGGCAGGGTGAGCAGCGCGTCGAGCAGCTCGCGCCCTGGAAAGCGGCCTCGTGCGAGCAACAGGCCGATCGAAACGCCGAGCACCAGGTCGATCGCCGTCGCCCAGCCCGCGACCTTCAGCGACAGCGCGAGCGCGACCCACGCCGACTCCATCGTGCGCTATTGCGCTGGGGCGCTGCGGCTCAAGGCTTGCCGAATCCGAAGCGCGCGAGCACCGCCTGGGCGGCCGGTGTGGCGACGAACGCAGCGAACTTTGCCGCGTCGACCGGGTTCGGCCCGCCCGCGACGCTGGCGATCGGGTAGAGGATCGGCGTCCCGGTCGGAACGGTCGCGGCGACTCTGACCTTTTCCTTCATCACCGCCGCATCGGTCGCGTACACGAAGCCCGCGTCGGCCTCGCCGCGCGCGAGGTAATCGAGCGCCTGGCGGACGCTCTGTGCATAGACGGCCTTGGCTTCGACGACCGGCCAGAGACGCGCCGCCTCGAGCGCGACCTTGGCATAGCGGCCGGCCGGCACGCTGGCGGGTGCGCCGAGCGCGACGTGCCGCACGTCGGGGCGTCGCAGGTCGGCGAGCGACTGGACGTTGAGCGTGCTGTCGGACGGGGTGGCGAGCACCAGCGTGTTGCTGACGAAATCGCGTCGCGAGCCGGGTCTGAGCAGCTGTTGCGCCTCGGCCCGGTCCATCGATTCCTGATCGGCGGCCGCGAACACATCGGCCGGCGCGCCCTTGGCGATCTGCGCCAGCAACGCATCGGACGCGGCGAAGTTGAACAGCACCTTCGCTCCGGGGTTCTGCGCCTCGTACATGGGCCCCAACGCCCGAAAGGCGTTGGTCAGGCTCGCCGCGCCGGAGACGATCAGGTCGGCCGCCCGGCCGAGCGAGGCACCGAGTGCGAGGAGCGCGGTCAGGGCCAAGCGGGTGGCGAAGCGCCGTGCGCGTCGTGGCGGGCGTTGGATCGGCATGGGGTTCGTCGCGAGCATCGATCGGCGACCGAAATATACCGCAGTGCATATCGGTCGGAGGCTGAGCGCGGCTCCGCCCTGGCGCCTCCCGAACCACGCTCGGGTTCAGCGCGCCAGCAGGCCGCGCAGCCGCTTCAGCTCGGCGCTGCAGGCCGCCTCGGCGGTCTGTTCGATCGTGCGATAGAGCCCGATCAGCTCGCGACCGGCGCTCGTCAGCGTGCTGCCGCCGCCGTGCGGTCCGCCCTTGGCCGAATCGACCGCGGGCTGCCGCAGCGCGTGGTTTACCTGGTCGAGCAGCAGCCAGGCGCGCCGGTACGACATCTCGAGCCGCGCCGCGGCCGAAGTGATCGACCCGGTCTCGGCGATCGCTTCCAGCAGCGCGACCTTGCCCGGCCCGATCGCGATCACGTCGCCGACGGTGACGCGCAGCCGGAACCGCACGACCGGTTTGTCACGGCGCCCGGTGCGGGTCGAATCGGACGCGGAGGTGGACACGGAACGCGGCATCGGCTTGGTGGGGCACGGCAGGCCAGGGCAGGCGGAGTGCGTCGGGACGGTCATCGCGGATCGTACGACCACGATGCGGCGACGGGACGACGGCGGCCTACGCGCCGTCGATGAGGGCCTGCGGCGACAACCCGCGTGCCCGCATCGCGGCGTCGCGTTGCAGCGCCTTGTCGCCGGTGACGAGCAGCAGATCGGTCCTGGCTGCGAGCAGATCCCACAGCAGTTGACGATCTCGGTCCGGTGCCGGCGACCCCATGCCGGGTGCCAGCACGATCGCATGCTGCGCGATGTCGGTAAGCAGCATCTCGACCTCTTCTTCTCGAAGCGTGTGCAGCTTGCGCAGGACAGGGTGCATCAGCACCGCGCGTTTCGCTACGGATGCGCAGCGAGCGCCTGCCTCATCCGCCGGCAACCCGCATCTCCGGTGCCAGCACCTCGTACAGCCGTCTGAAACGCCGATACCGCTCGGCGAGCCGCGCATGACGTTCCGCATCCGGCACGAAGCTGTCGATCAGCGGTGGCTCGGTGCAGACGACGTCGATCGGCTCGCCGGTGCGCGCCAGCCGGCCGAGCCGGGCTGCGCCGAGGGCGGCCCCCACTTCGGCGCCGCTGCGGCGGTCGAGCCGGCGATCGAGCACGTCGGCGAGCACCTGCGCCCAGTGCGCGCTGCGGGCGCCGCCGCCGACCAGTGTCACCGCTTCGATACGCGCCCCACCTTCGACGAGCGCCTGCTGGCCGTCGCGAAACGCGAACGCCACGCCTTCTAACACCGCTTGCGCCAAGTGGCCGCGGCCGTGGTCGTGCGTCAGGCCGAAGAAGACGCCCGTGGCGTGGGGATCGTTGTGCGGCGTGCGCTCGCCGGACAGGTAGGGCAGAAAAAGCGGCAGCGCTGCGTCGACCGGGAGCGCCGCGGCGGCGGCGACGAGTTCGGCCTCGCTCGCCGCGCCGGTCGCATCGCGCAACCAGCGCAGGGCGCTTGCGGCGCTCAGCATCACGGTCATCTGGTGCCAGGTGTTTGGAAAGGCGTGGCAGAACGCGTGCACGGCGCGCGCGGGGTTCGGCGAGAACGCCTGGTTGGCGACGAAGTAGACGCCGGAGGTGCCGAGCGACAGGAACGCGCGGCCGGGCGCGACCACGCCGATGCCGGCCGCGCTGGCGGCGTTGTCGCCCGCGCCGCCAGCGACGATCACGCCGGACGCGAGCCCGAGTTCGGCCGCAACCTCCGCCCGCAGCACGCCGCTCGGCGCGCTGCCCTCGACGAGGCGCGGCATCTGCGCGCGGGTCATGTGCGTGGCGGCGAGCATCGCGTCCGACCAGTCGCGGCGGCCGACGTCGAGCCAGAGCGTCCCGGCGGCGTCCGACATTTCGGAGACCGCCTCGCCGGTCAACTGGAGCCGGAGAAAGTCTTTCGGCAGCAGCACCCGTGCGACGCGCGCGAAGATCGCCGGCTCGTGCCGCTCGACCCATGCCAGCTTCGGCGCGGTGAAGCCGGGCATCGCGATGTTGCCGGTGATTTCCCGGCTGCGCGGCTCACGTGCCTCGATCTCGGCGCACTCGGCGTGGCTGCGGCCGTCGTTCCAGAGGATCGCTGGGCGCAGCACGCGGTCGTCGGCGTCGAGCAGCGTCGCCCCGTGCATGTGCCCCGAGAGCCCGATCCCGCGGACTGCGGCATAGGCGTGCGGATGCGCTTCGCACAGGGCTGCGAGCGCCGTGCGTGTCGCCTGCCACCAGTCGGCCGGATTCTGCTCCGACCACTGCGGATGCGGCCGGGCGATCGGCACCGGCGCGTGCGCCTGGCCGACGACCTGCTGCGCGTCGTCGAGCAGCACCGCCTTCACTTCGGAGGTGCCGAGGTCGATGCCGAGGTCCATGGGCTTTTCAAATAATCTGCGAAGCACTCAATCTTATGCAGGACGACCGCCCATGGTTATAAAAGGCGCCGTCGAAGATAGCGATCAGCTTGATCGGCGTCCCCCGGACCAAGGGCCCTTCAGCGCTGCGTGCGGGCACACGCTTTGCTAAATCACCGGGCGCTCGTTCCGGGCGCTTCATGCAGGTTCCCCGATGGATCAAGCGCGTACTGTGCCATTCCGGCTCCAGCCGGCGCTCGGGTCTTTGCGCCCGCATTAGTGGCTGAAAAATGGATTCGTCCTCGTCGGGCTGGTGTTCTCGCACCGCTGGCATGAGGCGCCGCTGCTGCTCGCAGTGGCGCTCGCGTTCTTGTCTTTTTGTGCAATGGCAAGCGCAGTCTATATCTTCAACGACATTGTCGACGGCGAATCCGACCGACCCCATCCCACCAAGCGCAATCGTCCGATTGCAAGCGGCGCGGGTAGCATGACAGCGGCTAGGGTAATCTGCGTCGCACTGGTCATTGCGAACCTGGTGCTAGCGGCGTCGGTGTCGCGCGCAGCGCTTGCGCTGGTCGCTTGCTATGCAGCGATGAACGTCGCCTGTTCGTTCGGCCTGAAGCATGTCGTAGTGGGAGGTGTCTTCGTGATCGCGGCCGGCTTCGTGCTGCGCGTTCTGATTGGAACGCTCGGTGTCGGCATTCCGCCGTCGGCCTGGCTGATGCTTTGGGGAATGATGCTGACATTGCTACTTGGCTTCGGCAGGCGCCGTGCCGAGTTGAAGCTTGTCGCGTCGGATGGGACGATGGCGCGCAAGGTGCTGGCGCAGTACGATCTGCCGCTCGTTGAGCAGTTCCTCGCGATCACCGGGGCTTGCGGATCCTCTCTTACTCGATTTGCACGGTGAGCCCGGAGACGGTCCGCCTGCACGGCAGTGACAAGCTCGTCTTTACACGGTGCCGTTCATCGTCTATGGCATCTTTCGGTACCTCTTTCTGCTGCACCGTTTCGGGATGGGTCACGGCACCGCACGCGACCTGTCTACGGACCGCCACATGATCGCGACGCTCGCCGCCTGGATCGCCGCGACGATCACGATCCCCACTTGAATACCAGTTCGACCGCCGCACCGATCGGCGCCCGCCACTGGCGCGCCGTGCTTGCGTCGGTCGTTGTCGCCGCGCTCGGATACCTTGCGTTTTCGCTCTGGGGCGGGTGGCAGGAGGTCTGGAACGGGGCTGGCAGCGTGGGCTGGGGCGGTGCCGTAACGTTGCTCGCGCTCTCCTGTCTCAACTACGGCCTGCGTTTCATCCGCTGGCAACTCTTCCTGCGCGTGCTTGGCAGCCCACAACCCTGGCGGCCGAGCCTTGCCATCTACCTTGCGGGCTTCGCATTGACGACCACGCCCGGCAAAGTAGGTGAGGCGGTGCGTTCGCTGTTTTTAAAGCAACGCAGCGTCGCGCTCGACGAGAGCGTCGCCGCGTTCGTCAGTGAGCGGCTTTCTGATCTACTCGCCGTCGCGCTGCTTTGCAGCTTCGGCTGGAACGTCTACCCGCCAATCCGGCCGCTGCTCGTGATCGGCATCGGCACGCTGGTCGGGCTGTTGCTGCTGATATCGCGCGAAACGCTGCTCGCACGCGCGCGCAGCGCTCTCGCGGTCAACGCTTCGCGCGAAAGTGCCTTCGCGCGGGCGCTCGATGCGCTGTTGCGCTTGCTGCAGAACGCGCGCCGCTGCCACACGCCGCGCGTGTTGCTGGTAGCGAGCGCGCTTAGTCTGCTCGCTTGGTCGGCGGAAGCGTTCGCGTTCTGGCTTCTGCTTTACTGGCTCGGCGCTGGGACCTCACCCGGCTTCGCGGTATTTACCTACGCTGCCGGCATGCTCGCTGGTGCGCTCAGCTTTATGCCCGGTGGCCTCGGGGGCACGGAAGCGGCCATGATGGCGCTGCTGCGGGCCAACGGCCTCGCCCGTGCGACCGCGATCACTGCGACGCTCTTCATCCGCGTGACGACACTTTGGTTCGCTGTAGCCATCGGCATCCCTATTCTGGTGCGATTGCTGCCGATACTGTCGCGTCCCGCGGTCGTGCGCCCCGAGGTCAGTGCGCGCAAGACGAGTGCGTCCTGAAAGGCGCCCCGTGAGCACGGCATGACTGCTTGCTCGTGGGGCCCCTGGCCCCCCGCGCGCGCCGCACGCGAGCTGGGACTTGCGGATCGGGCTATCGCGTTGCCGGCCGCGGACACGCCCTCCGGCCTGCTTGCCCACGGTCTCGGTCGCAGTTACGGCAATGTCGCGCTGAACGACAGCGGCACGCTGTTGCTTACCCGTGGCCTCGACCGTTTCATCGCCTTCGACCGCGCGAGCGCGTGCTGCGCGCGGAGGCGGGCGTCTCGCTCGACGAGATCCTGCAGCGCGTTGTGCCGATGGGCTGGTTCCTCCCGGTCAGCCCCGGCACCCGCTTCGCTCGGCAACTTGAAGCCCATGCTCGCCGGAACGTTCCACGCCCTGAAGTTCAGCAAATACGGCGCCGACTACCTTGGCGCCTTCGCCTACCGATTCAACCGCCGCTTCGACCTGCGAGGGCTCATCGCCCGCTCGATCGTCGACGTCGACGGCGCGCGCCGATCACAAGGGAAACAGTCAAAAAGGGACATGCGGAGATTGGTTTCTAATCAGGAGACAGCTTAGCTCTCTCTCCAAAATATGCGGGAACAGTCACACATGGTCGCAAAGTACTTGTACCGAGACGGCTCGGCAATGATCGTGCGACTCATCCTCGTTATTTTGGGCGTTATGTGCGTCATCGACGCAGTCGCTTTCGTACAGCCGATGATAAACAACGGCGACTATAAACGTGTCACAAGGAGCATGTTCGTGGCGGCCACGGAAAATGCGGCACTTAAAGGATGCGAGCCCGTAGGACCGATGACACTTAGGGGACTGTTGCCGACCTCGTCCGTGGCGCTCCTGGCTGAAGCCGTCTTCCTCATGCACAAGCTCGTTGGCGCGGATTGCGTACGGACCGCCAGCCTATTCTGGGCTCTGACCGCGATCTTCTGGTCGGGCGTTGCGGTTGCAGTTCGGTCGCTCCGCGGGCCGGCTGCACTGCTGATCGGAAGCGTCTTCGCGATGGACTATTTCATGTCCGGGTTTGAGTTGAAATCTGCATACGAGGATGCGGCCGTTCTCGCGCTTGCGCCTTGGCTGTTCGCCATGATCGAGCGGTTTCTTCGCTTGGGACGTCGAGATGGTCTTTTCGTGATCGGCGGCCTGCTGCTATACGCGAAGGCGCAGATGGTTTTTCTCTTGCCGATTCTTGCGGCATTACTTGCGCGCGACATTGCCGCCTCCGCCGAGTCCGTCAGACGCCGTGTTCGTGCGGCGGTCGCCGTCTGGCTAATGCTCGCCGCGGTCTCAGTTGGGTATCCACAAATCGGCGGTCGAGCGCTCGCCAACTCATACAACCGATTCTTCAACGGTATTGGTTGGGCGCTCCAGGACGTTCGAGCGTGGCCGGCCACCACTTTTAGCGCACGGCACGACTACTTCGGTATCCATCGGCAGGTGTTGCAGCAAGCGACGGTCGGATTGGAGCCGTTCGAGAACATGCCGCTGTTCGGCACATCGTTTTGGCCGGAGGGTGTGACGATCTACCCGCGCTATGGATATAGCCGCTTGACCAGCGATGACTTTGCGGGCTTTCCGGGGGCAGTGCGAGACGCGATGAGCTTGCGCTCGTTTACAGGTTTGCTGTCCGCGTGCCCCGACTGCCTCTTCAAATACCTAGTGAACACGTACAGCATCGCGTGGTGCTCGGATTACAATCTTGCTTACATCAGGCAGCTCGGCGACGAGCACCGATTTTACGAAAGCTGTCGGCGATGGTTGCTGCGACATGCTGCCCTCGTCGGTCTTGTCATCTTTCTGGTGGGCCTCTGGAAGACACGGTCGAATCGCTGGCGCTTGGCGTTGCTTTACTTCGTTCTCGGCAGTCCCTTGTTCGTGGTTCTCGGCGATGGTTTTTATGAATTCGAGAAGCACCTACTTCCCTTCGTTATTCTTGCACCTGCCATAGGTCTGAGCCGTTTGGCGCCGAAGCAGTTTGTCTCCGCTTGCCTCGCGGGATGTAGCCGATGAGTTCCAGCAGTCGATAATGATTGAACCACGATATCGATTCCAGGTGGCAGTTCGACTGCTTCTTTGGTCTTTCAGGGCGCTCGGCGATGGATCAGTTCGGCCTTCTAGGCGCCATTGATCGTCTCGGCCAGGGCGTTGTCGTAGCTGTCGCCGTGGTTGCGTGGATTCACAAAGTAAGTGCAACCCCCAGATAACCGGGGAGGTGGGCGAGC
>CAXSGM010000065.1:0-14113 GCA_964236915.1 uncultured Rhizobacter sp. | reverse complement strand
CGGGCCGGCACGATGAAGGCGCGCTGGCCGGCCCTGGTGCTCACGGGCGCGATGCTGGCGGCCGCCGTCGGGGCGGGCGGAGCCGCCGAGGTCTACCGCTGCGGCAACACTTACGGCCCGCGGCCGTGTGCCGAAGGCCGCCGCCTCGACATCGCCGACGAGCGCACCCGCGAGCAGCACGCGGCGGCGCTCCGGATCGCAACCGCCGAGCAGCGGCGAGCCGCGGCGCTCGAACGTGAACGGCTCCAGCGCGAACGCGCACTTCGGCCGGCAGCTGCAGGGCGGCTCGACCGTCCGGCCGGGCCCGCCGTCGCGGCACCCATCACTTTGCCAAAACACGCCACAAAGCGCCGCCGAATCGGCGGTGGACCGCTGCCCGACGGCGACTTCATCGCAACCGACCCAAGCATCCGCAAGAAGCGCGGCGCCAGCTGAGCAGGCGTTCCTCGGGCCGTCCTCGTCCTAAACGGCCGGCAACACGCCGCTCGGAGGCGCCGCGCCGGCCCGCGCCTCCTGCTGCAGACGCCGGTATTTCTGCCAGAGCGTCTCGGTCGACTCGAGCCGCTCGGGATCGCGGGGAATGCACTCGACCGGGCACACCTGCACGCACTGCGGCGCATCGAAGTGGCCGACGCACTCGGTGCAGCGCCCGGGATCGATCACGTAGTAATCCGCGCCCATCGAGATCGCCTGGTTCGGGCACTCGGGCTCGCATACATCGCAGTTGATGCACTCGTCGGTGATCAGCAGGGCCACGCTTCTTCAAGCCTCGACTTTTGTCACCCGGCGGTGCAGGCGACTGAGCACCGAGGGTGACACGAACTTCGAGACATCACCGCCCAAGGTGGCAATCTCGCGAACGAAGGTGCCGGAGACGAACTGGTAGCGGTCGCCGGGCGTCAGGAACATGGTCTCGACCTCGGGCATCAGTTGCCGGTTCATGCCGGCCATCTGGAACTCGTACTCGAAATCGCTGACCGCCCGCAGGCCGCGGACGACGACCTTGCCGCCGTTGCCGACGACGAAATCGCTCAGCAGACCGCGAAACGCCATCACTTCGACATTCGGGTACTCGGCCGCCAGCTCGGTCGCGATGTCGAGCCGCTCGGCGATCGTGAACATCGTGCGCTTGTGGTGCCCCGCCGCCACCGCCACGATCAGCCGCTCGAACAGCCGGCTTGCCCTGCGCATCAGGTCTTCGTGCCCGAGCGTCATCGGGTCGAAGGTCCCGGGGTAGATCGCGGTCAGTCGGGTGACGGAGGTCAAGGCGCGCTCCTCGGGGCGGGTGTCCGAGCGCAGTGTAGCGAGCGCGTCAAGCGGCCCCGGCGCGGCGAAACAGATGGAAATGCACAGCGCCGGCACGGCCCTGACGATGCAGGACGAAGCCCTCGGGCGGCTCGATCGGCCCGGCTGCTTCGACATACACGAAGCCATCGGGAACGACGAGCGGCGCGGCGGCGGCGAGGGCCGGCGCAAGCAGCGGCAGGTCGAACGGCGGGTCGAGGAACACGATCTCGAAGGTGGCAGGAGCGGCGCGCTTCATCCATCCGATCGCGTCGACCGCTTCGATCCGCAGTTGCGCCGCGCCGAGGCGCTCCTTCGCTTCGGCGAGAAGCGTGGCCAGCCGGCGCTCGCGTTCGAGCAGCACCACCGCGGCGGCGCCGCGCGACGCCGCTTCGAAGCCGAGCGCTCCGGATCCGGCGAAGGCATCGAGGCAACGCCAGCCGTCGAGCCGCTGGCCGAGCCAGTTGAAGAGCGTTTCGCGCACCCGGTCGGGGGTCGGCCGGAGACCCGCGACATCCGCGACCGGCAGCTTGCTGCGCTTCCAGACGCCGCCGATCAGCCGAACTTCGTGATGCCGGCGTTCGACGGCTCGGTCGCGCCGCAGGTCGGTCCGGCTCGGGCGCTTTGCCACGCCGGGAGGCGACCGATCCGCGCGCGCCGCGCTCACAGGCGCACCGGAATGCCGTCGCGCGCCAGCAGCGCCTTGGCTTCGCCGACCGTGAACTCGCCGTAGTGGAAGATGCTCGCCGCAAGCACCGCATCCGCGCCGCCGAGGCGGATGCCTTCGGAAAGATGCGCGAGCGAGCCCACGCCGCCCGAGGCGATCACCGGCATCGGAACCGCATCGGCGACGGCGCGGGTCAGGCCGAGGTCGAAACCGCTTCTCGTGCCGTCGCGATCCATGCTGGTCAGGAGGATCTCGCCGGCACCCGAGGCTGCCATTTCGCACGCCCAGGCCACCGCGTCGAGACCGGTGTTGCGGCGGCCGCCGTGCGTGTAGACCTCCCATCCTAGGGCACCGCCCGCAGCGTCGGTGGCACTTGCCCGCCGCTTCGCATCGATCGCGACCACGATGCACTGGGCGCCGTACCTGCGCGAGGCGTCGCGAATCACCTGCGGGTCGGCGACCGCCGCCGAGTTGAAGCTCACCTTGTCGGCCCCGGCGTTCAGCAGCCGGCGCACATCCTCGACCGTGCGCACGCCGCCGCCGACAGTCAGCGGAATGAACACCTGCGACGCGACCGCCTCGATGATCGACAGGATGAGATCCCGCCCGTCGCTGGTCGCGGTGATGTCGAGGAAGGCGAGCTCGTCGGCGCCCTGGTCGTTGTAGCGCGCCGCGATCTCGACCGGGTCACCGGCATCGCGAAGCTCGACGAAGTTGACGCCTTTCACGACCCGGCCGCCGGTCACGTCGAGGCACGGAATGATGCGTTTAGCCAGCATGGGCGAATTATCGACGCGGCCCGGGGGGCGCACGTCGATCCGCCGACCCCCCGGGAATCAGGGGTGGTCGACAGCGGCGGGCGCGACAAACTGCACGATCGGCCAAAGCCGTCGGGCTTGACACGGAGCATGCGATGACACGTTCAACGTCTCGATTCGGTTTGCGCGCGCTTCAGGCGCTCGCACTCGGCGCCGGCATGACGGGCGCGGGCGCGACGACCTACAGCTTTTCCGCGTTGCTAAGCGGCGCCTTTGAGGTGCCTGCGGTCGCGACGCCGGCGAGCGGCTTCGCCTCCGTGTTGTTCGATGACGCGAGCTCAACGGTCAGCGTCAGCGAAACCTGGTCCGGGCTGATCGGCGGCGCTGCCACGGCGAGCCACATCCACTGCTGCAACGAGGTGCCCTTCGTCGGCACTTCGGCGGTGTTCCAGGGCTTCACGGTTTTCCCGAACGCGACGAGCGGGACCTACTCGAACACCTTCGCGCTGGGTTCGCCGAGCTTCGCCATCTTGCTCGCCGGCACGCAAACCGGGCGTGCCTACGTGAACATCCATAACGCGGCGTACCCCGGCGGCGAGATCTCGGGCTTCCTGGTGTCCGTCGTGCCCGAGCCCGCGACCTCGCCGATGGTGTTCGTCGGGTTGGTGCTGGGCGGGATGTGGATCAGCCGGCGGCGGCGCGCGGGACGCTGAGCCATTTTGGCGAACGAGAACCCGGCGGACCAGGAACGCCGGGCGCGCTGAATCCTTCCGGCACTAGGGCCTGTTAACGCTATGGGAGGAGACGCGTGACTCAGCAAACGGCCGCTCGCAAGGCGCAAAGCGCAGGCGTAGCCGAGCCTACGGCGAGCATTTGCAACGCGGCGAGCGGCCGTTTGCTGAGGTCACCCGGAGGGCCGGTGCTCCGCAGGCCGCAGGGCCGCGTTGCACGCTCGTTGTGTGCCGTGGGCACACGGCCTCGCGTGCGCCTTGCCCTGCGGCCTGCGGAGCACCGGCGCGTCTCCTCCCATAGCGTTAACAGGCCCTAGCCGCCGAATTCGTCGGCGCGTGCCTGAGCCGACGTGAAGTCGAGCGCCCCGGTATAGATCGCGCGGCCGCAGATCACGCCATCGATGCCGTGCTCCTCGACCTCGCAGAGCCGCTCGATATCGGCCAGACCCGCCAGCCCGCCCGATGCGATCACCGGAATCGTCAGGGCCTGCGCGAGCTTGACGGTGGCGTCGATGTTGATGCCGGTCAGCATGCCGTCGCGCCCGATGTCGGTATAGACGACCGCCTCGGCGCCCTGATCCTCGAACTTGCGCGCCAGATCGATGACCTCGTGCCCGGTCAGCTTGCTCCAGCCGTCGGTCGCGACCTTGCCGTCCTTGGCGTCGAGGCCGACGATGATGTGGCCGCCGAACGCCGAGCAGGCGTCGCGCAGAAACCCCGGGCTCTTGACCGCCGCGGTGCCGATGATGATGAAGGAAAGACCGTCGTCGAGGTAGCGCTCGATCGTGTCGAGGTCGCGGATGCCGCCGCCGAGCTGCACCGGGATCTCGTCGCCGACTTCGGCAAGGATCGCCTTCACCGCACTCTCGTTGACCGGCTTGCCGGCGAACGCGCCGTTCAGATCGACCAGATGCAGGCGCCGCGCACCGGCGTCGACCCAGCGGCGCGCCATCCGCGCCGGGTCTTCGCCGAAGGTCGTCGCGTCGGCCATGTCGCCCTGCTTCAAGCGAACGCAGTGCCCGTCTTTCAGATCGATAGCAGGGATCAGCAGCATGGGGGGCGGAGCGCGGGCGCCGTCCGGTTCGGTGGCAGGGGGACTAGGGGTGCCAGTGGAGAAAGTTGCGATAGAGCGCCAAACCGTGTGCGGCGCTCTTTTCGGGGTGGAACTGCGTCGCAAAAATGTTATCGCGCACCAGGGCGCAGGTAAAGCGCGCGCCGTAATCGGTTTCGGCGGCGCTGCTCGCCGGGTCGTCGGGACGGGCATAGAAGCTGTGGACGAAATAATAGTAGGCGCCGTCGGGGATGCCGTTCCAGAGCGGATGCGGGCGGCTCTGGTGCACGCGGTTCCAGCCCATTTGGGGTACCTTGTAGCGGCTGCCGTCGGGCTGGAGGCGGCCGTCCAGCTGAAAGCGGTGGACGCCGCCGGGGATCAGGTCGAGGCCGTCGCTCGGGCCTTCGTCGCTGCGCGTCAGAAGCATCTGCATGCCGACGCAGACGCCGAGCAGCGGCTTGGTGGCTGCGGCCTCGAGCACCGCGCCGAGCAGACCGGACGAGCGCAGCTCGGCCATGCAATCGGGCATCGCGCCTTGCCCGGGCAGCACCACGCGTTCGGCGGCCCGAACTTCTTCCGGCCGCGCGGTGACGATCACGTCGCACGCGGCGTCGCCGGCGACATGCGCGACCGCCTGCGACACCGAGCGCAGGTTGCCCATGCCGTAATCGACGACCGCGACGCGGCGCCGGGCCGATCCCTGGAGGCTCACAACGCGCCCTTGGTCGACGGGATCGTGCCGGCCGCCCGTGGATCGACGGTGACCGCCATCCGCAGTGCCCGGGCAAAAGCCTTGAAGACGGTCTCGCACTGGTGATGCGCGTTGACGCCATGCAGGTTGTCGATGTGCAGGGTGACGCCGGCATGGTTCACGAAACCCTGGAAGAACTCGTGGACCAATTGCGTATCGAGCGTGCCGATCATCGCGCTGGTGAAGTCGACCCGCAGGTGCAGCCCCGGTCGCCCGGAAAGATCGATCACGACCCGCGACAGCGCCTCGTCGAGCGGCACGTACGCATGGCCGTAGCGAACCAGGCCTTTCTTGTCGCCGACCGCCCGACCGACCGCCTGGCCGAACGTGATGCCGACGTCCTCGACCGTGTGGTGGCCGTCGATGTGCAGGTCGCCGGCGCATTCGACTTCGAGGTCAATCAGCCCGTGGCGTGCGACCTGCTCGAGCATGTGATCGAAAAAGCCGATGCCGGTGGAGAGTTTCGCGGTGCCGGTGCCATCGAGGTCGACGCGGACCCGGATCTTCGTTTCGGCGGTGGCACGCGTGACCTCGGCCCGGCGCTGGGCGCTCGTGTCGACGCTCATCGCAGGCTCGCTTCCAATGCCGCGAGCATCTGCGTGTTCTCGTCGGGCGTGCCGACGGTGATCCGGAGGCACCCGTGCAGCAACGGATGCAGCCCGGAGACGTTCTTGATCAGCACGCCGCGCTGCTTCATGCCGGCATGGACGGCCGCCGGATCGGCGACCCGCACGAGGATCATGTTGGCCTCGCTCGGAAACGGCCTCGCGCCTGGCAGTTCGCCGAGTCGCGCCTGCAGGCGCTCGCGCTCGGCGCGAATGATCGCGGCCTGACGCGCGTACTCGTCCGCATGCTCCAGGGCGAACAGCGCCGCTTCGGCGTTCAGGACGCTGACGTTGAACGGCGGGCGCACCTTCTCGACCTCGGCGACGATTTCGCGCCGGCCGATCAGGTAACCGATGCGCACGCCGGCGAGTCCGAACTTGCTCATCGTCCGCATCACGAGCACATGCGGATGACGGCGCATCAGCGCCATCGAATCGCGCGCCGCGAACGGCTGGTAGGCCTCGTCCATCACGACGAAACCGTGGCCCTGCCGACCGATGGCAGCGACGATGCGCTCGATCGTGGCGTCGTCCCAGAGATTGGCGGTCGGATTGTTCGGATAAGCCAGGTAGACGATCGCCGGCCGATGCGTTTCGATCGCGGCGAGCATGGCGGCCTCGTCGAGCTCGAAGTCGGGCGTGAGCGGCACGCCGACGAAGCGGATGCCCTGCAAGGCGGCCGACATGCCGTACATCACGAACCCCGGCAGCGGCGCCACGAAGACGGCGCCCGGGAGATCGCAGACGGTGCCGAGCAACGTGATCAGCTCGTCCGAGCCGTTGCCGAGCGTCAGCGCGCAATCGTCGGAAAGCCGCACGTGCGCTCCGAGCGCCGCGCGGAGATCCTCGGTGCGCTCGGCCGGATAGCGGTTGAGGGCAACCCGGCCGAGACGCTCGCCGAGCTCGCGCTGCAGCGCCTCGGGCAGCCGGAACGGGTTCTCCATCGTGTCGACCTTGACGAAGCCGGCGCTCGGCTGCACGGCGTAGGCGTGCATGTCCTGCACGTCGCTGCGCAGCGTCCGGGCGAGGCGGTCGGCGAGGGAGCTCATACGCGCGTGTCGATCCGTTCAGGACCGACGAGAAAAGGGTTCAGGATGCACACACCGTCGATCTCCTGCTCGTGCTGGAGGTCTTCGCTGAGGAAGCAGGCACAGCCTTGCTGGCGAGCGGCAGCAAGCATCAGGGCGTCCCAATAGCTGAGCGAAAAGCGGTCCTGGACCTCCCACGCCAGGTCGACGGTGGCATCGTCGACCCGCCACGGGTTCCAGAGCCGGTAACGACGCACCAAGCTCCGGGCGGATTCGACCGACAAGGACGGGGCGACTCGACGCAGATTGGCATAGAGCTCGTTGAGCACCTGCGTGCTGATCCGCGCGCGCTGACCGCGCCAGCACCAGGCCAGCCAACGTGCTGCGCCTTGCTGCTTCGACGCGTCCCGCGGATCCTGCGCATACAGCAGAACATTGGTGTCAACGAAAACGGTCGAGACGCTCGGCATAGATGTCATCGCGCGTCATATAGGAGCCTTCGAAAGGAAGCGGCTCGAACTTCAACGCCTCTTTCATCGCCCGCGCATAGGCGTCGTCATGCCGCATCTTCGCGGCCAGCATCTCGCCGACGAGCCGCGACACGCTCGTGTTACGGCGCGCCGCTTCGAGCCGTGCCCAGTCGGCCACCGCCTCTTCCATCGTCACCGTCACGTTCTTCATAGCACGTCCATCACACGATTTTCGTGCTGCAAGATGTTAGTGTCAACGTAGCAGACGCATCTGTGCTGCCCGTGCGTGCGCCGGCAGGCCCTCGCCGTAGGCCAGTTCCGCAGCGATCGGTCCGAGTGAGTCGGCCCCGGCTTCGCTCACCTCGATCACGCTGCTGCGCTTCTGAAAGTCGTAGACGCCGAGCGGCGACGAGAAGCGCGCGGTGCCGGAGGTCGGCAGCACGTGGTTCGGCCCGGCGCAGTAATCGCCGAGGCTCTCGCTGGTGAAGGCGCCGAGGAAGATGGCGCCGGCGTGGCGCAGCAAGGGTTCCCAGCGGTGCGGATCGGTCGAGCTGATCTCGAGGTGCTCGGGCGCGATCCGGTTGCTGATCTCGCAGGCTTCTTCCATGCCCCGCGTGTGGATCAGCGCGCCGCGGCCCGCGAGCGAAGCGCGGATCACCGCCTGACGCGGCATCTCCTGCAGCAGCCGCTCGATCGCCGCGTGCACGCGCTCGATGTAGGCGGCATCGGGGCACAGCAGGATGCTTTGCGCCAGCTCATCGTGTTCGGCCTGGCTGAAGAGGTCCATCGCGATCCAGTCGGGCGGTGTCGTGCCGTCGGCCAGCACCAGGATTTCGCTCGGACCGGCAATCATGTCGATGCCGACCTGGCCGAAGACCCGGCGCTTGGCCGCCGCGACGTACGCGTTCCCCGGGCCGGTGATCTTGTGGACTGCGAGGATCGTTTCGGTGCCGTAGGCGAGCGCCGCGATCGCCTGGGCGCCGCCGATCGTGTAGACGCGGTCGACTCCGGCGAGCAACGCGGCAGCGAGCACCAGCGGATTGCGCAGCCCGCGGCTCGATCCGCCAGCGGATTCACTGCCGCCGGTCGCCAGGCTGCCAGCCGCCGGCGTCGGCGCCACCATGACGATTTCGCCGACACCCGCGACCTTCGCCGGGATCGCGTTCATCAGCACGCTCGACGGGTACGCCGCCTTGCCGCCCGGCACGTACAGACCCACGCGGTCGAGCGGCGTCACCTTCTGGCCGAGCAGCGTGCCGTCGGCGTCGCGGTAGCTCCAGGACCGGCCGCACGCCTCGAGCTGGCGCTGGTGGAAGCTGCGGATCCGCTCGGCGGCGAATTCGAGCGCCCGGCGTTGTGCCGGCGTGATCGCATCGAGTGAGGCGACGAGTTCGGCGCGCGGAATCTCGAGCTCGGCGACGCTTGCCGCCGCCAGACCATCGAAGCGGCGGGTGGCTTCGAGCACCGCCGCGTCGCCCCGCGCACGCACGTCGGCGAGGATCGCAGCCACGCGCTCCTCGATCGCCGCGTCGGTCTCGGCCGACCAGTGCAAGACCTGGCGGAACTCGGCTTCGAAGGTCGCGGCGGACGTATCGAGCCGCCGGATCGCCAAGCTCATCGTTCCGACTCCCGAGCTTCGACCGCCGCCGCGAATGCGTCGATGATCCGCCGGATCGGCTCGCGCTTCAGCTTCAGCGCTGCCTGGTGCACGATCAGCCGCGCCGAGATGTCCATGATGCGTTCGACCTCGACGAGCTGGTTGGCGCGCAGCGTGTTGCCGGTCGAGACCAGGTCGACGATGGCATCGGCGAGGCCCGTCAGAGGCGCCAGTTCCATCGAGCCGTAGAGCTTGATCGTGTCGACGTGCACGCCCTTGTTGGCGAAGTGATCGCGGGCGATCTTCGGATACTTGGTGGCGACACGGATCCGCGAGCCCTGCCGCACCGCAGCGGCGTAGTCGAAGTCGGCGCGCACCGCGACGCTCATCCGGCACCTCGCGACGCCCAGGTCGAGCGGCTGATAGAGCCCCACGCCGCCATGCTCGAGCAAGGTGTCGCGGCCGACGACGCCGAGGTCGGCACCGCCGTGCTGCACGTAGGTCGGCACGTCGGCGGCGCGCACCAGCACCAGCCGAACGTCCGGCTGGCGGGTGCCGACGATGAGCTTGCGCGTCGATTCCGGATCCTCGGCGGCCTCGATCCGCGCGGCCGCGAGCAAGGGCGCGATCTCGTCGTAGATCCGCCCCTTCGGCAAGGCGAAGGTGATCATCGCACCCGCTCGATGGCGGCGCCGATCGCCCGCAGCTTGGTCTCCATCCGGTCGTAGCCGCGATCGAGGTGGTAAATGCGGTCGACCTGCGTCTGGCCGTCGGCGACGAGGCCGGCGATCACCAGGCTCGCCGAAGCCCTGAGGTCGGTCGCCATCAACGCCGCGCCCGAGAGCCGCGGCACGCCGCGGATCACCGCCGTGTGGCCGTCGACCTCGATCCGCGCGCCGAGCCGCACCAACTCGTTGACGTGCATGTAGCGGTTCTCGAAGATGGTTTCGTTGACCACCGCCGTGCCGTCGGCAATGCAGTCGAGCGCCATGAACTGGGCCTGCATGTCGGTCGGGAAAGCCGGGTACTCGCTGGTGCGAAAGCTCACCGCGCGCGGCCGCTCGAAGCTGCGGACGCGGATCGTGCCGCCCTCGAGCACATCGACCGTCACCCCGGCCTCGCGCAGCTTCTCGATCGGGGTTTCGAGGTGGCGCGCGTCGGTGCGCTCGAGCCGCACGTCGCCGCCGGCAGCCGCCACGGCGCACAGGAAGGTGCCGGTCTCGATGCGGTCGGGAATCACCGTGTGGTCGGCGCCGTGCAGCCGCGCGACGCCCTCGATCCGGATCCGGCTCGTGCCATGGCCTTCGATCTTCGCGCCCATCGCGATCAGCATCTCGGCGAGGTCGGGGATCTCGGGCTCCTGGGCGGCGTTCTCGAGGATCGTCTCGCCCTCGGCCAGCGCCGCCGCCATCAGCAGGTTCTCGGTGCCGGTGACGGTGACCATGTCGGTCGTGATGCGGGCGCCTTGCAACCGCGCGGCGCGGGCGACGATGTAGCCATGCTCGACCACGATCTCGGCGCCCATTGCCTGCAGCCCTTTGATGTGCTGATCGACCGGCCGCGAACCGATCGCGCAGCCGCCGGGCAGCGAGACCCGGGCTTCGCCGCAGCGGGCGAGCAGCGGGCCGAGCACCAGGATCGAGGCGCGCATCGTCTTGACCAGCTCGTACGGGGCGAGGTGCGACACCAGCCGCCGCGCCTGGAGCATGACGCTGCCGTCGCTCTCGTCGCGCCCGATCGCGACCCCGAGATCGCCGAGCAGGCGGCAGGCGGTGTCGACGTCGTGCAGGCGCGGAACGTTGCGGAGCGTGACCGGCTCGTCGGTCAGGAGCGCGGCGCAAAGCTCGGGCAGCGCTGCGTTCTTCGCGCCGGAGATCGTGACCTTGCCCTCGAGCGGGCGGCCGCCGCGGATGAGAAGTTTGTCCATCGGGTGCGGGCTCGGCGGCCGGTGCAGATCGGCGCGGAGGCGGAGCACTGGACCGAACCGACTCGCGACGCCGACAGCCCGGGCCGGCCGGAGCGGTGTGTCAGTGGTGGGGATGTGGGTCGGGGAGGGCTTTGGCGCTGTCCTGCGCCGGGGCCGATCGGCGCCATTCGGCCGGCGTGAGCGTCTTCATCGAAAGCGCGTGGATCTCCTCGCGCATCCGGTCGCCGAGCGTTCGGTAGACCCGCTGATGGCGCTGCACACGGCTCGCCCCTTCGAACTCGGTCGAGACGATCGTGGCGAAGAAATGGCGGCCATCGCCGTCGATCGCGAGGTGCTCGCAGACCAGGCCACCGGCGATCAGGCGCTCGATGTCGAGAGAGGTCGGATCGGGCATCGCCGGATTCTACGGCTGGCCCCTGCAGCAGCCATGAGCCGCCGTCAGTGGCGGATCTTGTAGCCGCTTCGCAGGAGCTGCAGGCACACCCCGCACACCACCACCAGGGCGATGCCGACGACCGCCAGGCTCGTCGTCGGGGCGACGTCGCTGCGACCGAAGAAGCCGTGGCGAAAGCCGTCGATCATGTAGAAGAACGGGTTCAGGTGGCTGACCGCGCGCCAGAACGGCGGCAGCGAGGCCACCGAATAGAACACGCCGGCGAGGAAGGTCATCGGCATGACCAGAAAGCTCTGGAACGCGGCGATCTGGTCGAACTTTTCCGCCCAGAGCCCCGCGAGCAGCCCGAGCGCTCCCATCAGGACGGCGCCGGCGAGACCGAAGACGAGGATCCAGCCGGGCTCGGCCACGTGCAGCGGTACGAAGCCGATCGTCGCGAGCATCACGCCCGCGCCCACCGCCAGGCCGCGCACCACGGACGCGCCAACATAGGCCAGGAACCAGGCCCATGGCGAAAGTGGCGTGACCAGCACGAACACGAGGTTGCCGGTGATCTTGCTCTGGATCAGCGACGAGCTGCTGTTGGCGAAGGCGTTCTGGAGCACGCTCATCATCACCAGGCCGGGAACCAGAAAGCTGGTGTAGCGCAGGCCGCCGAAGACGCGCACGTGGTCCTCGAGCACGTTGCCGAAGATCAGCAGGTAGAGGATCGCGGTCAGCACGGGCGCGGCGACCGTCTGGAACGCAACCTTCCAGAAGCGGAGCACTTCCTTGTAGAGCAGCGTGCCGGCGCCCGCGAGAATGCTGCCGGCCGGCAGCGTCCGTGGCGCACGCAGCTCGTCGGCGGGAAGTTGGGCGCTCATCGGCGAACCTCGTTGCCAGGCAGCCCAGTCGCGCCTTTGCAGCTACGCAGCATGCTCATACCGAAGCCCCTTCGGCCGCCGCGCCCGCCTTCAGGCCGTCGCTCATGATTTCGAGGAACACGTCTTCCAGGTCGGCGCGGCCGATCTCCAGGTCTTCTGGCCGGCAGCCGGAGGCGCGCAGCACGCCGAGGATGCGTTCGACTTCCCCGGCGTCGTGGGCGGCAATTTGGATCATCCGGCCGGTGATGCGCGACTGAGCCGCGAGCGCTGCCGGCAGCGCCTGGTCCATCTTGAAGCGCAGCATCGTGCTGGCGGTGCCGGCCAGCAGCGCCGAAGTGCGGTCGAGCGCGACGACCCGGCCCTGCTTCAGCATCGCGAGCCGGCCGCACAGCGCCTCGGCTTCCTCGAGGTAGTGCGTGGTGAGCAGCACCGTGTGGCCCTCGCGGTTGAGCCGCGCGACGAACTGCCAGAGCGTCTGGCGCAACTCGACGTCGACACCGGCGGTCGGCTCGTCGAGCACGATCACCGGCGGCCGGTGCACCAGCGCCTGCGCGACCAGCACCCGCCGCTTCATCCCGCCCGAGAGCTGGCGCATGTTGGTGTCGGCCTTGTCGGCGAGGCCGAGGTTGGCGAGCAACTCGTCGATCCAGGCGTCGCTGGCGCGCTTGTCGGTGCGAACGCCGAAGTAGCCGGCCTGCAGGCGCAAGGCCTCGCGAACGCTGAAGAACGGGTCGAACACCAGCTCCTGCGGGACGACGCCGAGGGCACGCCGGGCCGCCGGGTAATCGGCGACCACGTCGTGGCCGAGCACGCTGACGCTGCCGCGGCTCGCGCGGGCGAGGCCGGCGAGGATGCTGATCAGCGTTGTCTTGCCGGCACCGTTCGGACCCAAGAGGCCGAAGAACTCGCCGCCTTCGATGTCGAAGCTGACGCCGTCGAGCGCATGAACGGCACCCCGAGCGCCTTGGTACGTCTTGCCGACGTCGCGGAACGAAATGGCTGGCATGGGACGCAGGATTGTAGGAGCGGCCCGGAAAGACGCCGGCTTTGGTGCTAACTTGTCGTCCCGTTCCGGCCGACCGCAGGAGATCGCACAGCATGGCGCGCTGGACCGCGCATTCGCCCGACGGCGCCGATGGCCGCTTCGATCCCGCGACGCTCGTGGCCGCGTGGCAACGCCTGCATCTCGGCGACGCCGAACCGCTGCCCGCGGCGGCGGCCGAACGCGAAGCCTGGGCGCTGTTCCATGCGGGCCGCTTCGAGGCGGCGGTCGCTGCCGGGCTCGCGGCAGGCGGCTCGGGCGCGAACGCCGCCGATCGCGCCCAACTGGCCCAGGCCCTGTACCTCGAGCGGCGCGAGCGCGTGCGGCTCGGGCTCTGCCAGGCGGTGGCCGAGCGTGCGGCCGCGCGTGCGGCGCTTCGGCCGGACGACGCCAACGCGCACCACCTGTTCGCCGTCGCGCTCGCCCGCCAGTTGCAAGGCGCCCCGATCGGTCTGGCGCTGGCCCAGGGTCTACTCGGCCGCGTCCGCACCGCGCTGGAGACCACGATCGCGATCGCGCCCGGGCACGCCAACGCGCACATCGCGCTCGGCGCGTTCCATGCCGAGGTGATCGACAAGCTCGGCACGCTGATTGGCAGCACCCAGAAGGCGAGCAAGGCCCAAGGGCTGGCGATGTTCCGGGCGGCGCTGAAGCTCGACCCGGATTCGGTGCTCGCGCGGCTCGAATACGCCCGCGGCTTGCTGGTGCTCGAGGGTGAACGGTGTTCCGACCAGGCGACGCAGCTCTACCAGGAAGCGGCGGCGCTGCGACCGCGCGACGCTGCCGAGCGGCTGGAGGTCGATATCGCGCGCCACACGCTCGACGAGTGATCCGGTTCACCGTGCCCGGCGTCAAGCCCTCGTTTCGTAGATGCCGAGCTTGCGGTGCAGCGGCGTCTCGTCGGCGACGAAAAGAAAGCTCGGCGCCTGGTTCGAAGCATTGACC
>CAXSGM010000064.1:0-15523 GCA_964236915.1 uncultured Rhizobacter sp. | reverse complement strand
CAGACCGGCGTGCAGTTGTTGTTGCCGCAGCATGGCGGCCGGCCGTGATAAGCGATGGCGCTGTTGCGCGCCTGAGCCGCGGGAATGTTCTGCAATCCGATCTTTGCAAAGGCGTCCGTGATGCGCCGGTCGCCCGGACCGAACGGGAAAGGTTCCATCGGGTACGGTTTGGAGCGAATCGCCGGCCACTGCTGGGCGGGGTTCGATGGACCGGCCACACCGAGTGCGTATTCGGCGCGCGTGTAGTACGGCTCGAGGACGCTGTAGTCGAAGGGCCAGTCCTCGCCAACGCCGAACCGCGACTTCAAGTGCATGTCCTCGTCGGTCAATCGCCAGCAGAGGCCGGACCAATGCCAGGTAGCCCCGCCGGCGTAGCGCACGTATTCCTGTTGATAGGCAACCGCGTCCGGCCCCTCGGTCTGGATGTAACTGGCCGCCGCCTTGGGCGTGTAGGTCTCCATAATCGGCGCCCATGGCACTGGGGGGTAAGGGGCGTCCGGCTGTCCCCGCAAGCTGGGCGGCAGATTGCGATAGTTCTCGACGATCTGCCAGCGCTGCACGCGGGGACCGGCTTCGAGCATCAGGACCGAATGGCCGGCGTCCAAGACCTGTTCGGCGATCAGGCATCCGACCACGCCGGTGCCAACGATCACCACGTCCGCGCTGTCGTTCTCGTTCATGTTCGGGCACGCCGTCAGGCCGTGTCGTTTTGAAAGGTCGGAACCTGTCCGAGCGGTGGACCTGCCGACTTCCACGCGTTCGGCCCGCTGATGGCGTAGGTCGGGATGGTCATCACGTCGTTGGTGGGCTGGAACACCAGCGCCAGTTCGTATGCGAACACCTGGGCGCCGGGCGCATCGACCAGCACGCCCGCGTACCAGGCGTAGATGATCGCCAGCGCGGTTTCTTTCAGCGGTCCGTTCGGGACGTCGGGAAAGAAGTCTTCGACGATCTTCGCGTTCTTCGTTTTGGCAATTGCCAGCAGGGCGTCGACCTGCCCCTGCAATCCCTGCGTCGATGCCGCCATGGCCGCGGCGATGCGCCCACCAACCACGCCGTTCAGGCGGTGCGGTATCAACAGCCGCGACAGCGACATGAAGGCATTCGCGTCGACGGCGCCGGCTTGCGAAAGCGCGAGCGGCGCGACGGCGAAGGCGCCGGCAGCAGCGAAGCCGCCGGCCACGACCATGCGCCGGCGCAGGTCGAACATCGGTGGAGCGTCATCTCGGTCGAACGAATCCATGATGCTCCATCGACGATGTCGTTGAGTTCGGTGCGAACGTGGTCGAGCGCCACCAGCGAGGCGCGACTGCAATGCACTCGGAAAGTAGCGTTGCTTGTCGCGGGTTCCGTAAATCGCTTTGCCAATACTTTCGATTTGTGCAGCGCCGATCAATCCCTAGAACCATTGGTGTCGACGCCTTCCGAAGAAGGATCGAGGAGCCCGGCGGCCAACCAGGCGGCAATGGACGCCACGGGAAGCGCGGCGAGACGGCCGGCGAGCGCGTGCTCGATCAGCCGCTCGAGCACCGCCGGCTGGGGTGTCAGCGGACCGAGAAAGAGCGGCTTCGTGCCGTGCGCGACCAAGAGGGTCGGAAAGTTCTCGACCTCGAGTTCGCCGAGCCGGTCGGCCTCGTCCTCGATGTCGATCCAGACGAGCCGTAGCCGCGCCGGGTCGGCCCGCGCCGCCAAAGCGTCGAAGCCGGTGCGGTAGTCGCGGCAAACGTTGCACCAGGCGGCGCAGAGGCAGGCGACGAGGAGCGGCGGTTCAGCAGACATCGCGCTCCGAGTGTGCCGCGGTCGCGCCGCGCTCGCCTGCATATGCAAATGCCGATTCGATGGTTCGCGCACCGCGCGGCGGCGCCTATGCTCCGCGCCCCATGGCTGCCGTTCTCGCCGCTCGCGCGCCTCTGCGTGGCGCTTCCTCCGCGCCCGCCGGGCCGACGCCGGCGCCGGCGTCTGAGCGCCGGCGGCCCCGTCGTGTCCTGCCCGGCTTCGGGCTCGCGATGGGCTGGACCGTCACGTGCCTGTCGTTGATCGTGCTGATCCCGCTCTCGGCGGTGTTCCTGAAAACCGCCTCGATGGGCTGGGACGCTTTCTGGCAGACCGTGACCGCGCCGCGCGTTGTCGCCTCCTACCGGCTGAGCTTCGGCGCGGCGCTGCTCGCGGCGGCGATCAACACGGTCTTCGGTCTGCTTCTGGCCTGGTCGCTGGTGCGCTACACGTTTCCCGGCAAACGGATCGTCGACGCGCTGATCGACCTGCCGTTCGCGCTGCCGACCGCGGTGGCCGGGATCGCCTTGACCGCGCTCTATGCCAAGAACGGCTGGATCGGCGCGCTGCTCGAGCCGCTCGGCATACAGGTGGCGTTCCGACCGCTCGGCGTGCTCGTCGCGCTGACCTTCATCGGCCTGCCGTTCGTCGTGCGCACCGTGCAGCCGGTGCTCGAGGACATCGATCTCGAGCTCGAGGAGGCCGCCGCCAGCCTCGGCGCCCGCCGTTGGCAGATCTTCCGCCTCATCGTGCTGCCGGTGCTGACACCGGCGCTTCTGACTGGCTTCGCGCTCGCCTTCGCCCGCGCCGTCGGCGAATACGGCTCGGTGATCTTCATCGCCGGCAACCTGCCGATGGTTTCGGAGATCACGCCGCTTTTGATCGTCACCAAACTCGAGCAGTTCGACTACGCCGGCGCGACCGCGATCGCGACGGTGATGCTGGTGTTCGCGTTCGCGCTGTTGCTCGCGATCAACGCGCTGCAGGCCTGGAGCGCGCGCTCGCACGGCATCGGGGTGCGGCGATGAACGCGGCTGCGACCGGTGCGCTCGGGGCGCCGCTGCCCGGCACCCGTGGCGAAGCGCCGCCGCCCCGGGCGATGACCGCTGCGGGCCGTTTCCAAGCCAATCCGGCGACGCGCGAGTCGCCATGGGTGCGGCGCACGATCCTCGCTGCCGGACTGGCGTTCTTCGCGTTGTTCCTGTTGCTGCCGTTGGTGACGGTCTTCTACCAGGCCCTCCGCAAGGGCGTCGACGTCTACCTCGCCGCGCTGGTCGAGCCCGACGCGCTCGATGCCCTGAAATTGACGCTGCTTGCGGCGGCGATCGCCGTGCCGTTCAACCTCGCGTTCGGCGTCTGGGCGGCGTGGCTCGTCACGAAATTCGATTTCCGTGGCAAGAGCCTGCTGGTCACCCTGATCGACCTGCCGTTCTCGGTATCGCCGGTCGTCGCCGGCCTGACCTACGTGCTGGTGTTCGGCGCGCAGGGCTGGTTCGGTCCGTGGCTGGCGGCGCATGACATCGGCATCATCTTCGCGGTGCCGGGCATCGTTCTCGCCACCGTCTTCGTGACCTTTCCGTTCGTGGCCCGCGAGCTGATTCCCCTGATGGAGGCGCAGGGCCGCGAGGAGGAGGAGGCCGCGGTCGTGCTCGGGGCCTCGGGCTGGCACGTGTTTCGCCACGTCACCCTGCCGAACGTCAAGTGGGGGCTGCTGTACGGCGTCATCCTCTGCAACGCGCGGGCGTTCGGGGAGTTCGGCGCGGTCTCGGTCGTCTCGGGTCACATTCGCGGCTTGACCGACACGCTGCCGTTGCACATCGAGATCCTCTACAACGAATATCAATTCGCGGCCGCCTTTGCGGTCGCTTCGCTGCTCGCGCTGCTCGCGCTCGTGACGCTGGGGCTCAAGAGCCTGGTCGAATGGCGTCAGGCCGCGTCGGGCGAGGCGGCGTCATGAGGCCCCATCGATGAGCATCCAGGTCCGCAACATCCACAAGGCGTTCGGCGCGTTCGTCGCGCTCGAAGACGTGAGCCTCGACTTCCCCGCCGGTGAACTGGTCGCGCTGCTCGGCCCCTCCGGCTGCGGCAAGACGACGCTCCTTCGCATCATCGCCGGCCTCGAGACCGCGGACCGCGGCCAGGTGCTGCTCGACGGCCAAGACGCCTCGGACACGCATGTGCGCGAACGCCAGGTCGGTTTCGTGTTCCAGCACTACGCGCTCTTTCGCCACATGACCGTGTTCGACAACGTCGCCTTCGGCCTGCGCGTCAAGCCGCGCGCGAGCCGGCCGTCGGAGAAGGAAATCGCCGCCAAGGTCCACGCGCTGTTGAACCTGGTGCAGCTCGACTGGCTGGCCGACCGCTTTCCCCCCCAGCTCTCGGGCGGCCAACGGCAGCGGATCGCGCTGGCTCGCGCACTGGCGGTCGAACCGCGCGTGCTCCTGCTCGACGAGCCGTTTGGCGCGCTCGACGCCAAAGTGCGCAAGGAGCTGCGCCGCTGGCTGCGTCGCCTGCACGACGATCTGCACGTCACCAGCCTCTTCGTCACCCACGATCAGGAAGAGGCGCTCGAAGTGGCCGACCGGGTGGTGCTGATGGACCACGGTCGGGTCGAGCAGGTCGGCTCGCCGGCCGAGGTCTACGAACGCCCCGCGACACCCTTCGTCTACGGCTTTCTCGGCGCGGCGAACCGCTTCGCCGGGCGGGTCGACGGCGCGCACCTGCGGGTCGGCACCGAGGCGTTGCGGCATGGCGAGCCCGCGCTCCCGCAGGGCGCCGACGCGCTCGCCTTCGCGCGCCCGCACGAGCTCGCCATCGCTACCGAGCGGGTCGTCGACGGCGTCGAAGCCACGGTCGTCCGGGTGCTCGGCTTCGGCGCAGTCAGCCGGGTGGAGCTCGACGGCGTCGCGGGGCAGCATTACGAGGTCGAGCTCGCCCGCGAGCGGGCGGCGCAACTCGAACTCAACGCCGGGCGGACGGTCTGGCTGGTGCCCGAGCGGCTCAGCGTATTCGCGGAGCCGGCGGTCGTCGCCGCTTGAGGCGTCCCTGCCTTTGTGCACGCGAAGGTGGACCGCAGGGCAAGGCGACGTGGAACGAGCCGGGTAAAGCCCTAGTGCACCGGTAACGAGCCGAATTACAGTTCATCACTCGCCGCGGGCACCGCAATGGTGCCGGGCCGGACGAGGCCGAGGAGACATAACAGCGGGCTGCGGCGCGAGCCAGCCGCCCTGGCCCGAACGAGGCCAACGCAGAACGAGGGCGCCGGTGTTCCGGCGCCCTTTTTCGTTCACGGCAGCCGTGAGATGGGTGATCCGGGCGGCGTTTCTCGAGCGATCGGCGCTGTGACAGCGCCCTTAGCATGGCCCTTTTCCTCGGTCTGCATTCGAGAGGCTGACATGCCGGTCGACGCCCAGTTGCGCTCGCTCAACATCGACATACCCGCCCAGCCCGAAGCGCTGATCGCGCTCTCGAACCTGCTTTCGGACCCGGGCGCCAACCTGCAAGCGATCAGCGCGCTGATCACCGCCGACATGGCGCTCGCCGCGGCCGTGCTGAAGGCGGTCAACTCGTCGCTCTACGGCCTGCGCGGCCGGGTTCAATCGGTGCAGCAGGCGATCACCCACCTCGGCACCCGCGAAGTCGCGGCGATCACCTTCGAGATCGGCCTGCGGGCGCTGTTTCCGCCGGCGGCCGAGTTGAACGCCCTGTGGGAACGGGCCAGCGTCCGCGGTCTGCTGATGGGGCGGATCGGCCAGGCGGTCGATGTCGATCCCTGGGCCGCGCATTCGGCCGGTCTGTTCGAGGAATGCGGCAAGGCCGTGCTGTTCCGGCACGCGATCGCGCGCTCCCGCGAACTTCAGGCCCAGGCGGCCGACGACGCCGACCTCGCCGCGCTCGAACACGACGCCTTCGGTGTCAGCCACGATGCCCTGGGCGCGGCGCTGTGCGAAACCTGGGGCCTCGCCGCGGCGGCGGTCACGAGCGTGCGCTTCCACATCGGCGTCAACGCCCACCTCGTGCTGCCGATGGACCAGCCGCGTCGCGCGATCTGCGCGCTCTCGGCGCTCGCCAACGCCCTGATGACCGCACCGCAGCGGCTCGACGAGGTCGCCGCGAAGGTCGCGCCGCAGGCCGGCCTCGACCCGGTGCTCGTGCTGCGCGGCACCCGGCGCGTGCAGGAACAGATCGAGGCGGCCTGGGCGCGCGAGGCGGCCGAGACCTGACGCCGCCGGGCGCGCCCCGCGCGGTTCGAATCGACACGTCTTTCGCGGGGCGTGGGTCGGCGGCTCGCATGCATCGCGACCGAAACCACCGTAGAGTCTCGCCTCCGGCGCATTCCGCGGCCCGGGAGTTTTCTGCGATGACGACCCGTCGAGACCTGATCGCGAACGGCGCGGCGCTGGCGGCGCTGCTGGCGGCCGCCGGACTGCTGCCCGCGGAGGCGCAGACCGCCTGGAACCGTGCGGCCTTCGAAAGCAAGACCGCCGAGGAGGCCTTGCGGGCGCTCGGCCTGGCCAGGCCGGTCGAGAGCAAGGAGGTGTCGCTGACCGCGCCCGACATTGCCGAGAACGGTGCGGTCGTGCCGATCGCCGCCGCCTCGGCGCTGCCCGGCGTGCAGCGGCTGGCGTTTGTCGTCGAGAAGAACCCGACGCCGCTGGCCGGCGTGTTCGAGTTCACCGACGCGGTCGAGACCGCGATCTCGACCCGCATCAAGATGGGCCAGACCTCCAACGTCACCGCCATCGCCATCCTCGCCGATGGGCGCGTGCTGTATGCGCAAAAGGAAGTGAAGGTGACCTTGGGCGGCTGCGGCGGGTAAGGTTCGTTTTCCCTGATTCAGGAGGAATTCCCGATGTCCGATCCGATGCGCATCCGGGCGCAGATGCAAGGCAGCGGCGCCGTCATTCGCGTGCTGATGGGCCACGAGATGGAGACCGGCCTGCGGCGTGACGCCGCCGGCAAGCTGGTGCCCGCCTGGCACATCACGGAAGTGACGGCCGCGCTCAACGGCAAGCCGGTGCTGAGCGCGCAATGGGGCACCGCGATCGCCAAGAACCCGTTCACGCAATTCACGCTAAAAAGTGCGAAGGCGGGCGATACGATCACGGTCAGCTGGATCGACAACCACGGCGACCGGCGCACCGATCAGGCCACGGTCGCATGAGGCGACCGGCGCGGCGCTGGCGCCTGCGGTCTGCGCTTTGGGCCGCCGTCTGCGCCGCGATGGCGACGGGCTCCGGCGCCGCGACCGCCCAGACCTCGACCGCCGAGGCCATCGCCCAGTACCGCGCGCTGCTCGCCGAGGGCAATCCGGCGGAGCTGTGGGAGGTCAAAGGCGAGGCGCTCTGGAAGCAGAAGCGCGGCCCGAAGGACACGTCGCTCGAGGCCTGTGATCTCGGCCAGGGCCCCGGCGTCGTCAAGGGCGCGTTCGTCGCGCTGCCGCGCTGGTTCGCCGATACCGGCCGGGTCCAAGACCTCGAATCGCGCCTCCTCACCTGTCTCGCGACGCAGCAGGGCTTCGACGCCGCCGCGATCGCGGCGACGCCCTTCGGCCGCGGCGAGCAGCTCAACCTGGAGGCGCTCGTGAGCTGGATCGCGGCCGAGTCGCGCGGGCGGAAGTTCGAGGTGCCGCAGGCGAATGCGGAGGAGCGACGGATGTACGCGGCCGGGCAGAGCCTCTTCTTCTTCCGCGGCGGCCCGTACGATTTCGCCTGCGCGTCGTGCCACGGCGAGGACGGCAAGCGGATCCGCCTCCAAGATCTCCCGAACTTCACCGGGCCCCCGGGCGAGGGCATGGGCGTCGTCGCCTGGCCCGCCTACCGGGTCTCGAACGGCGAGCTCTGGAGCCTGCAGCGGCGCTTGAACGACTGCTACCGGCAGCAGCGTTTCCCCTATCCCGGCTATGCGTCCGACGCGACCATCGCACTCGGCGTCTACCTCGGCGTCAAGGCGCGCGGCACGACCTCGGTCGCGCCGTCGATCAAGCGATGAGCCGATGGCGGCACCGCGGCGCGACCGCCGCGGGACTCGGCGCGGGCGCCCTCGTGACTGCGGCACTCGTCGGCGCCTGCGCGAACCCGGCGCCGGAAGCGAACGGCGACGACCGGCTCGCGTCCGAGCTGCTTCGCGCCTCGTTTCGCGGGCAGGGCAGCGCTGGCCTCGACCGGCTGACCCAGGACGAGCTGCAGAAGCTCTGCTCGGCGCCCAGCCCGCCGCCCGAGGCGGTGGCCAAGCGCCTCGAAGCCGAACAACTCGCGACCGTGCGCTGGCCCGCCGACGGCCGCTACCTCGGCGACTGGCGTCAGGGCGAGGCGCTGGCGCAGAACGGCCGCGGAATGACCTGGAGCGATCCGGTCGGTGTGCCGGCCGGCGGCAATTGCTACAACTGCCATCAGATCGCGAAGGCCGAGATCGCGTACGGCACGCTCGGGCCGAGCCTCTACCAGTACGGCCGGCTGCGGGGCGTCGTCGATCCGGCCGCGCCGGCCGCCGAGGCGGTCGTCCGCTACACCTGGGGCAAGCTCTGGAACGCAAAGGCCTACAACGCCTGCTCGAGCATGCCCCGGTTCGGCCACGCCGGCGTGCTGACCGAACCGCAGCTCAGAGATCTGATGGCGCTGCTGCTCGATCCGACGTCGCCGGTGAACGCACCCTAGCTGTGAACGTTCAACCCGTGGCGCGTTTGACAGCGGCTGCGGCGCGCGGGGTTCGGCGCCACGCCGGCGCCACGAAGCGCCCGCGGCGATAGGCGAGCCGCAGCAAGCCGAGCCCGGCCAGCGTGCAGACCGCCAGCGCGACCACCGACGCCTCGGCGCCGAACGCGCCGCCGCTCAGCCAGACCGGGCCGTCGAGCCGGCCCTGCAGCAGCCCGGGCATCGCGAACCCGGAGGTCGGCACACCGAAGATGCCGCTCTGCGTGAAGTTCCAGCCCGCATGCACGCCGATCGCCAGCCAGAGCCGCCGGGTCACGAGGTAGGCCGCCCCCAGCAAAACACCGGCTTCGAACGCAATCGCCAGCACCCCCTGCAGCGTCGCTGCGGGGTTCATCAGATGGCCGAAGCCGAACAACGCTGACGAAACGGCGAGCGCGGTCCAGGTGCCGAGCGCTTCCTCGATCAGGCGGAACAGCACACCGCGGAACAGCACCTCCTCGAGCACGCCGGCGCCGATCGCCGAGGCCAGCGGCACGAGCGCGGCAACCGGGCTGCTGGTTGCGACGACGCGATAGGTGCCGGTCGTGGCGAGCACGCCGATCGTCGTCGCGAACAGTGCGGCGCCGAGGGCCAGCCCGCTACCCAATTCGCGTGCCGCGCCGCGCCGGCCGAATTCGAACGCATGGCGGTGTTCGAGCCAGCGCACGGCGAGCACGTAAGCCGCCCAACTGCCCAAGCTCGCCACCGTGCCGACGACCCATGCGGTCTGCAGAAGCCCGATACGCGGCCGCAACGCGCCCCAAACCGCGGTCTGGACGAAAAAAACCGGCACGACGAACAACACGGCGAGTGGCAATCGAACCCAGGGCGAGCGCATCGGCGTCATGATGACATCGCTTGTCCCGCGTAAAGTTTGTATGTGCCCGCGACCAACGGCTTCATGACATCGAGTTCCACCCGTTCGAGCCGCCCGGCGATGAGCTGCGTGGTGCCAGCCTACAACGAGGTCGACAACCTCGGCCCGCTGCTCGACACGCTGACCGCCCAGCTCGCGGAGCTCACCGAGCGCTGGGAGGTGATCGTGGTCGACGACGGCAGCCGCGACGCGACCCCCGCGGCGATGCGGCGCTGGCTGCTCGAGCCGGGGGTGCGCTACGTGCGCCTGTCACGCAATTTCGGCAAGGAGGCGGCGCTCACCGCCGGCATCGACCGCGCCGAGGGCGAGGTCGTGCTTCTGATGGACGCCGACCTGCAGCACCCGATTTCGCTGATACCCGAGATGCTGGCCGCCTGGCGCGACGGCGCCGACATGGTCGCCACGGCGCGCGCCTCGCGGGCCGACGAAAGCTGGCCGAAGCGGATGGGCACCGCCATCTTCTACTGGCTCGTCAACCGCGACGCCGCCAGCCCGATACCGGCCGACGCCGGCGATTTCCGGCTGATGGACCGGCGCGTCGTCGAGGCGCTCAAGGCGCTCCCCGAGCGCAATCGCTTCATGAAGGGGCTCTACGCCTGGGTCGGCTTCGAGAACACGGTCATTCCCTACGTACCGGCCGAGCGCCATGCCGGTGCCAGCACCTTCTCGCTGCGGCGGCTTTCGCGCCTCGCGTTCACGGGGGTCACCGCGTTCACGAACGCGCCGCTGCGGCTTTGGAGCGCCGCCGGGGTGTTGATGGCGCTCGGCGCGATCGGCTTCGGCCTCTGGATCGTGATCGCGACCTTCATCTACGGCACCGGCGTGCCGGGCTGGGCGACGCTCGCCTGCAGCATGGCCTTCTTCAGCGGCGTTCAGCTGCTCTCGATCGGCATCCTCGGCGAGTACGTCGGCCGGATCTTCGACGAGGTCAAGCAGCGCCCGGTCTACATCGTCGGCGCCGAAGCCGGGCGCGGCATGTTCAGCGCGGTACCACCACCGGCCGCCGACCGCGCGCCGGCGCAACGGGCGTCCGATTCCGCACCCGAACCCGCACCCGAACCCGCGGCGGCGGGAGGCGGTTGAGCCGCACGCTGGCGGTCTGCGCCGACGATTTCGGTCAGGCGCCCGGCACCTCGGCGGTGATCGCCGAGCTGGCCGGTGCCGGCCGGCTCACCGCAATCGCCTGCATCGCCAACAGCCCGCACTGGGCCGATGCGGCGCGGCTGCTCCGGGGTTTGCCGGCGGCGGTCGACGTCGGCCTGCACCTGAATCTGACCGACGGCGTGCCCGCCAGCGCGGCGCTGGCCGCGCGCTGGCCGCGGCTGCCGGGGATCGGCCGCCTGCTGCTCGGCGCGCACCTCGGGCGGCTGCCGCTGGCGGCGATCGGCGCCGAGCTCGACGCGCAACTCGCCGCCTTCCGCGGTGCCGTCGGTGTTCCGCCGGCGTTCATCGACGGCCACGAGCACGTCCACCACCTGCCCGGGATCCGCCCGCTCGTGCTCGATGCCGTCCTCCGCCTGCAGCCGCGGCCGGCGCTGCGTTCGACCGGCCGCCTGCTCGGCCCGGGGTTCGCATTCAAGCGCCGGGTGATCGAAGCGAGCGGCGGCCGCGCGTTGGCGGCGGAGGCGCGCCGCCGCGGTATCCCCCACAACCCGGTGCTTCTCGGCGCTTACGACTTCGGCCCCGGCGACTACCGCGCCCGGGTGCGCGGCTGGCTCGCGGCGCTGCCGGCGGAGGGCGGCCTGCTGTTTTGCCACCCCGGCGCCGGCGCCGGCGACGATCCGGCCGACCCGATCGGCGCGGCACGGGCGCGCGAGCGCGCCTACTTCGAGAGCCGGGCCTTCATGGACGACCTGGGCGCGGCCGACGTGGTGCTCGGACGGGTGTGGCAGACCGGCGTCGGCGTTACGGTCACCGAAACGTCCACGCCCGGTTGATCAGGAAGGTCGCGACCAGCCCGAGCAGCGTGGCGACGCCCTGCGCGGCGAGGTAGGGCACACCGATCGAGACGCCGAGCCCGACCACGCCCATCCCGAGCAGCGCGCCGAGCGTCGCCGTCGCCATGAAGCGCGGCCAGGAGCGGGCGATCGTTCCGGCGTGGGCGAAGGTGTAGCGGCGGTTGCCGGCATAGGCGACCTGCGCGCCGACGAGCGCGCCGAGCCCCGAGCCGAGCCAGGCGGGCGCGTCGAAGACCTCGACCGCGAGCACCAGAAGCGCGTAGTGAACGCCGGTCGCGAACCCGCCGACCGCCGCGTAGCAAAGCGGGCGCGTTCTGGCAGCGACGACGCGGCAGCGCAGCCGCCGGCAATATCGGTGCAAACGACTCGTGTTGCGCATCGACGGCATGAACGGCTGCTCGATGTCGCCCTTCAGTGCCGCGGTGCGCCGACATCGGGACGCCTTGCGCAAGTATCCGCGGCCGAGCGGCGCCTCCGGCACGACGTCAAGCCGAAAGACGCGGGCGCGCCGGAAGCGTCAATCGATCTTCGCCCCCGACACCTTCACCACCTGCGCCCACTTCCGCGTCTCGGCGGCGATGAAGCGCGCGAAATCCGCCGGCGGCTGACCCCCGGGAATTGCGCCTTGCGACACCAGCCGCTCCTTGAAGGCCGGCGACTGGAACGACTTGGCGGTTTCCTGCTGCACGCGCAGCACGATCTCCGGCGGCGTGCCGGCCGGCGCGAGGAGGCCGAACCACGAGCTTGCGTCGAAGCCCTTGAGCGGGCCGCCGGATTCGTCGAGCGTCGGCACCTCGGGCAGCGCGGCGCTGCGCTGCAGCGTCGTCACCGCCATCGCGCGCAGCTTTCCCGACCGGATGTGCGGGAGCGCCGACGGCAGGTTGTCGAACATCAGGTCCATCGTGCCGGCGATCAGGTCGAGCAGCGCCGGTCCCGAGCCGCGGTACGGGAAATGGACCATGTAGGTGCCGGTCATGGACTTGAAGAGCTCGCCGGCCAGATGGATCGAGGTGCCGTTGCCGCTCGACGCCAGGTTCAGTTTGCCGGGATTCGCCTTGGCGTAGCGAATCAGGTCGGGTACCGTGCGGATGCCCATCGCTTCCATCCGGGCCGGGTTCATCACCAGCACGTTCGGCACGCTCGCGACCAGCACGACCGGTGCGAAGTCCCTGAGCGGGTCGAACGGCATCTTCGGGTAGAGCGACTGATTGATCGCATGCGTACCGACCGTTCCCATCAGCAAGGTGTAGCCGTCGGGCGGCGCCTTCGCGACCTGGTCGGCGCCGAGGTTGCCGCCCGCTCCAGGGCGGTTGTCGATGATGACCGTCTGCCCGAACGCCTTGGTCAACTCGGGGGCGAGGGCGCGCGCGAGGATGTCGGTCGTTCCGGCCGGCGCGAACGGCACGACGATGCGCACCGGACGCGTCGGCCAGCCGGTTTGCGCGTGCGCGGCTCCGGCGACGATGCCGGCCGGCAGAAGCGCGGCGGCGCTGCGCAACAGCCAGTGACGACGATGGATCGGACGCATGACGGCAGCTCCCGGCCGGGCGATGGACGCGGCCTCCGAGGCCAGTGTGGCGCGCCGGCCCGGCGCCGGCTGCGCGGAGTTGCCCGCATGTGGCCCGGACGGTGGCGCACCTGACCCGCCGTGGCGCCGCCGCCTTTGCCCGCCGCGGCCGGTGTCGCCGCCGCCTCGGAGTGGCAGGGGCCGGAGCTGTGGTTGCAGTGGCCGTTGCGATGGCTGCGGCGTTTTCCCCGGCTGCGCACGCCGAGTCGTCCATCCCGTGGACGCCGAGCCCGATCGGCCGCCACCGGCTCGAGCTGCTCGTCGATCAGGCCGGCCTGGCGCTGCCGCTGACGCATTGGCCGCTGCCCCGCGCCGCGGTCGAGGACGCCCTCGAGCGGTTGCCGGCGACGCTGCCCGATCGCCTCGACGACGCCCGGGCGGCGTTGCGCGACGAACTGGCGCGCGCCCGCGGAGCGTCGGCCGCCGTGGCGCTCCGCAGTGCCGGCGAGCGGCCGGTCGGCTTCGGCGACCCGGGGGCGCCGGGTGCGTCGGCCGACCTGCGCAGCGGCTCGGCGCGGCTCGGGCCGGTCGCCGGCCGGCTCGGCCTGCACATCGAGCGGGCGACGCCGGAAGCGGGGCGCCCGGACGGTGTCGAGCGCAGCGGTCGCGGCGGCGTGGGCGGGGCTCTGGAGGGCAGCGCGATCGGCGTCGAGGCGCTGGGGCTCCAGTGGCAGGCCTGGGCGCACCGCAGCTGGTGGGGACCGGGATGGCAGTCGAGCCTCCTGCTCGGTGACAACACGCCGGCGATCGCGGCCGTCGGCTTGCAGCGCAGCGCCGTCGGCGCTTCGGCGACGCCCTGGCTCGCCTGGCTCGGCCCGTGGAGCTTCGAGACCTTCGTCGGCCGTCTCGCCGGTGTCGACCGGCCGGCGCGGCCGATGCTGTTCGGCGCCCGGCTGACGCTGCGACCGTGGTCGGGGGTGGAGATCGGCCTGGTGCGCAGCGCGCAGTGGGGCGGCGCGGGCCGCTCGGAGTCGTTCCGCAGCTTCGTCGACCTGCTGGTGGGGCGCGACGTCAACGCCGACACGCCCGCCGACGCGCACCGCGACCCGGCCAACGAAATGGCCGGTTACGACCTGCGCGTGCGCTGCTTCTTCGGCCTGCGCTGCGCCGGCTACCTGCAACTGATCGGCGAGGATCTGGGCGGCCACTGGCCCTCGCGCCACCTCGGGGTGTACGGCATCGAAAGCTGGTCGGCCGAGGGCCGCCATCGCTGGTTCGCCGAGCTGGCCGAAACCGGCTGCAAGATGCCGATCGGGCAGGCGCCGATGGTCGGATGCGCCTATCGCAACTACGCCTATCCCGGCGGCTACACGAACGGCCGCCGCTGGCTCGGCGCCGGCTGGGGGCCGGACGCGCGGGTGCTGACGCTCGGCTGGATCGATAGCGCCGCCGACGCGAGCTGGAAGTTGCACTGGGGGCGGCTGCGCACCGGTTTCGGCGCCTTCGACTCGGCGATCGACGACCCGGCAGCGGCCGGCACGCTGCTCGCGGCTTCCTACGCGCAGCTCTGGCGCTTCGGCGCGGTCGGCGTGCGGCCCGAGGCGACGTGGCTGCGGCTGCGCGGCGCGAACGGCACCCGGGCGGCGCTGCGCGCCGGGGTCGCGATCGATGTTGCACTGGACGGGTGGTGACGGACGGGTGGTGAGGGGAGGGGTGGTTCCCTCGACAGTCGGAGCGGCTCGCTCAATGCGCCACATACCCCCGTGGCACCGCGCTCAGCAGACGTCGCGTGTAGGCCTCGCGCGGCGCGTCGAGAATCTGTTCGACGCTGTTCTGCTCGACGACCTCGCCGTCCTTCATCACCAGCACCTCGTCCGCCATGAAGCGCACGACGGCCAGGTCGTGGCTGATGAAGACGTACGCGAGGCCGAGCTCGTCCTGCAGGTCGCGCAGCAGGTTCAGCACCTGGGCCTGCACCGACACGTCGAGGGCGCTCACCGCCTCGTCGAGCACCAGCACCTCGGGATCGAGCGTCAGGCAGCGGGCGATCGCCACGCGCTGGCGCTGGCCGCCGGAGAACTCGTGCGGGTACTTCGCCATGGCCGCGTCGTCGAGGCCGACCTTCGCGAGCAGCGCCCGGGCGCGGGCCTCGCGCTCGGCGTGGCCCGCGCCGATGCCATGGATCGTCATCGGCTCGACGAGCGTCTGGCCGATCGTGAAGCGCGGGTTCAGCGCGGCGTACGGGTTCTGGAACACGACCTGGATGCGCTTTCGCATCGGCAGCATCGCGCGTTTCGAAAGCCCCAGCAAGTCGATGCCGTCGAAGGTCACCCGGCCGCCGACCGGGCCGCCGCTTGGCTCGTGCAGGCGCAGCAGCGCGAGCCCCATCGTCGTCTTGCCTGATCCGGATTCGCCGACCACGCCGAGTGTGTGGCCCCGGCGCAGCTGGAAGGTCGCCCCCTTGACCGCCCGGAACTCGCGCCGGCCGAACACACCGCTCGGCACCCAGAAGCTTTTGGTCAGTGCGCTGGCTTCGAGGATGATGCGGGCGTTCGGGTCTTTGGGTATTGGACCTTCGACAGCAGGCTCCGGAGGCACGGGCCCTTCGACAGGCCTGTCCTGAGCATGGTCGAAGGGCTCGGGGCGAACGGTGTTGTGATCCGCCCCCGCCCCCGCCCCCGCTCCCGCTCCCGCTCCCGCTCCCGCTCCCGCTCCC
>CAXSGM010000063.1:0-15653 GCA_964236915.1 uncultured Rhizobacter sp. | reverse complement strand
GGTCCATCACGTCGAGCCCCTGGGCGTCGACATCGAGCATCTTCAGCGCCCGATCAGCGAGCCCGGCGCCGATGCGACCGTCGCCCTTCATGTCGGCGAAATCACGCACCCGGCGCAGCAGCCGGTTGGCGATGCGCGGCGTGCCACGCGAACGCCGGGCGATCTCGATGGCGCCCTCGGTGTCGATCGGCACTTTCAACAACCCCGCCGAACGCCGGACGATGCGCGCCAGTTCCTCGGCCGTGTAGAACTCGAGCCGCGCGACAATGCCGAAGCGGTCGCGCAGCGGGTTGGTCAGCATGCCGGCGCGGGTGGTCGCGCCGATCAGCGTGAAGGGTTGCAGGTCGAGCTTGATCGAGCGCGCGGCCGGGCCCTCGCCGATCATGATGTCGATCTGGTAATCCTCGAGCGCCGGGTACAGGATTTCCTCGACGATCGGCGAGAGCCGGTGGATCTCGTCGATGAAGAGCACGTCGTTCTTCTCGAGGTTGGTGAGGATCGCCGCCAGATCCTTGGGCTTTTCGAGCACCGGGCCGGAGGTCTGGCGCAGGTTCACGCCGAGCTCGGCGGCGATGATGTGCGAGAGCGTCGTCTTGCCCAGGCCGGGCGGGCCGAAGAGCAGCACGTGGTCCATCGCCTCGCCGCGTTTGGCGGCGGCGCCGATGAAGATCTCGAGCTGCTCGCGCGCCTTGACCTGGCCGACGTAATCGGCGAGGCCCTTCGGCCGCAGGGCGCGCTCGATGGCCTCCTCGTTCGGCGAGGCCGGCGCCACGCCGACGACCCGCCCGGACGGCTCGAAGGGATCGGTCTGGATCGCCATTCGGGCATTATCGGGCGCGTCCCGACGGCGGTCGGCCGCCCGCACAAAGGTCGTTGGCCGCGGCCTTCGATCGTCAACATCGACCCTGCATCGACCCCTGCATCGACCTTCCGGAGTAGTCATGCGCCCAGATCGTTTCCTCTCCCGTTCGACGCGGCGCGCCGCTGCGCTTGTCCTCCTCGCCGGTCTCACCGTGGGGTTGGCCGCTGTCGCAGCCGAAGCCCACGGCGGCCGGGCCGGCGACGTTGAGATCGAGCACCCGTACGCGACCCCGACCCCGCCAGGCGCGGTCAACGGCGCCGCTTATATCGCCGGCATGAAGAACACCGGCAGCGCGCCCGACCGGCTGCTGCGTGTCGCCTCGCCGGCGGCGCAGCGAAGCGAGATGCACACGATGTCGGTCGATGCGAGCGGCGTGATGCGGATGCGCGAGGTGCCCGAAATCGCGCTGCCGCCCGGCGAGCGCATCGCGATGAAGCCGGGGATGGGCTTTCACATCATGTTGATCGGCCTGAAGCAGCCCTTGAAGGAAGGCGACAGGGTGCCGCTGACGATGGAGTTCGAGCGCGGCGGCAAGACCGAGGTCAATCTCGTCGTGCAGAAGCCGAAGGACGCCGGCGGTGCGGCGGCGTCGCACGCGCACTGACCGACGCCGGCCAGGTCGTGCCGGCTTGGCGCTGGTCGACAGCGGTCGACGCCGCTCGAGGCGTTACCGGCTCGGCGAATCGGCCGCCCGCAGCCGGCCGAGCGCCTCGAGCCGGTCGGCGATGCGCTCGGCGGCGTTGCCGTCGGCCTGCAGCCGCGCGGCGACCGCGGCGCAGCGCTCGCGCACCGCACCGTCGTCGACGACTCGCCGCAGCGCGTTCGCCCAGCGCCGCCGACCCGCCCGCGCCCCGAGCCAGCGGCCGACGCCGAGCCGCTGGATGCGCGCGCCGTTGTCGAACTGGTCGTGCGCGAAGGGCGCGACGAGTTGCGGCACGCCGGCCGCGAGCGCCTGGGCGCAGGTGCCGATGCCGCCATGGTGCACCAGCGCGGCGAGGCGCGGCACGAGCCATTCGAACGGCACGTAAGCGACATGGTGGCTGCCGGCCGGCAAGCTCGGCGGGAGCTGATCGGCGTACGGCGTGACGACCAACGCGCGCCGGCCGGCCTCGGCGCAGGCCGCGAGCGCGAGGGTCAGAAATCCGCGCCCGTGCGCCATCGCCGAGCCGGGCGTGATACCGATGGGCGGCGGCCCGGCGTCGAGGAAGCGGAGCAGCGCCGGGTCGAGCGCCGCCGGATCGACGGTGCGCTGCCATCGCGGAAAGCCGGCGGTGTCGGCTTGCGGCGGCCAGTCGGGCTGGCGCGGCGCGAACCACGCGGGCCAGGCGCCGATGACGAGGTCGGGCGAGTTCGCCCACTGGCTCATCACGTGAGCGACCGGTGCCAGGCCGAGCGTCGCCCGGAGGCGGTTGAGCCCGGGAGCGATCAGCGGATCGAGACGCCGCTGCTCGATCACCGCGAACAGCCGGCGGAGCAGCGGCGCGGGAAGCCAGTGCAGGTCACCGACCACCGGCAGCCGGGGCGGTGCATCCGCCGAGAGGATGCAGCTAGGCGATAGATGGACGGTCGCCGCCGGCAGCCCGAGTTGCTCCTGCAGCAGCCGCACGTTCCAGGCGAGCGTGCTGCCGACGAGCAGCGTGTCGGGGCGCAGCGCCGCGCGCGCCTGTTCGACGGCAGCGCCGAGGTGCGCGAGGGTTTCGCGAACGATCAGTTCGAGCCCGCGGCGGGGATCCCAGAGTTCGGGCGCCGCGACCACCCGTTCGAATTCGCCCGGCGCGCCGACCGGCATGAACGCGAGGCCGGCGCCGCGCACGGCCGCTTCGTACGGCCGCGCGCCCATCAGCTCGACCGCGTGGCCACGCTCCGCCAGCGCCCGGCCGATCGCGATGAACGGGTAGACATCGCCGGCGCTGCCGGCGGTGGCGATCAGGAAGTGCACGCCGCGGCGGCGAGGAAGTACACGCCCGCGGCGGCGGCTAGCGCGCGAGCGCGCGCAGCGCCTGCTTGATGCCGTCGCTGACGCCGATGTCGGGCGGCAGGGCTTTCAGCGCCAGCGCCGCCTCGCGGTCGTTGTAGCCGAGCGCGAGCAGCGCCTGGAGGATGTCGCCCTGGCTCGGGTGGGTGATGCTCGCCGGCGCGGCGACCGCATCGCCGAGCTTGCCCTTCAATTCGAGCAGCAAGCGCTCGGCGGTCTTCTTGCCGATGCCGGGCACCTTGACCAGCCGCCCGCTCTCCTGGTGGGCGACCGCCTGCGCCAACTCGTCGACGCTCAAGCCGGAGAGGATAGAAAGCGCCGTGCGCGGGCCGACGCCGGCGATCTTCACCAAAAGGCGGAAGGTCGAGCGCTCGGCGTGCGTCAGGAAGCCGAACAGCACCTGGGCGTCTTCGCGCACGACGAAGTGCGTCAGGAGCGTCACCCGCTCGCCGAGCGCCGGCAGGTTGAAGAAGCTCGACATCGGCACGTCGACTTCGTAGCCGACGCCCTGCACGTCGAGCAGCACCTGCGGCGGGGATTTTTCGGCGAGGATTCCGGTGAGTCGGCCGATCATCGACCGATTATCACGACCGGCCGCACGCCGGCATCATCCGGCGCTCTCGACCTTGGACCTTGACATGACGGTATCGGAAACGAATGCGAGCCCGAATGCGAGCCCGAGCGCGTCGGCCTCGGCGCTTATCTCGAAACGCATCGCCGACCTCGGCGACTGGCGCGGTTCGACCCTCGACCGGATGCGGCGGCTCATCCACGAAGCCGATCCCGAGGTCGTCGAGGAATGGAAGTGGCTGGGCACGCCGGTCTGGTCGCACTCCGGCATCCTGTGCACCGGCGAGTCCTACAAGAGCGTCGTCAAGCTGACCTTTGCGAAAGGCGCGTCGCTCGACGATCCGGCCGGTCTCTTCAACGTCAGTCTGGACGGCAAGGTGCGGCGTGCGATCGATATCCGCGAGGGTGAGGAGATCGACGCCGCGGCGTTCAAGGCGCTCGTCCTTCGAGCAATCGCCGTCAACGGCGCGCCGAGGCCGAAGCGGCCGAAGCGGCCGAAGCCGGCCTGATCAAGCGCGCCTGAACAACCCGAGCCGCTGCGCCTCGAGCGCCGCTTCGGCACGCGAGCTGACGTTGAGCTTGCGATAGATCTGCTTCACGTAGTCGGCGATGGTGTGGCGCGAGAGGTTGAGCTGCACGCCGATCTCCGGCAGGGTGAAGCCCTTGGCCACCCGCAGCAGCACCTCGTTCTCGCGATCGGTGAGCGCGACGTGCGGCATGTTCTGCGGCCGCTCCTGCTGGAGCGTCTGCGCGGCGAAGTGCGAGATGACGCGGCGCGCGATCGAGGGCGAGAGCGGAGGCTCGCCCTGTGCCATGCGCTTCAGCTGTTCGGCGATCAGCTCGCGCGCCTGCTCCTTCAAGAGATAACCGAAGGCGCCGGCCTGCAACGCCGGGAACAGGTGATCGTCGTCGTCGTGGATCGTCACGACGACCGACTGGCATTCGGGCTGGTGCTCGCGCAGCGCCGCGACCACGTCGACGCCGGAGCCGTCGGGCAGGCCGAGGTCGCAGAGCGCGAGGTTGAAGCGGACCGCGGTGACGAGCGCCAGCGCATCGTGCACGCGCGCCGCCTCGTGGATCACCGAGTCGGGGAACACCTGCTTGATCAGCACCTTCAACCAGGAGCGGATCTCGGGCAGGTCTTCGAGCAGAAGGATGTGGCTCATGGCGGCGCTTGGAGCCCGGGGTTCGGGCGTTGAAAGGGTCCGGCGACGTTCGCCCTACGGCGATTCGTCGATGTCGGGAACCCCCGAGACAGGGGCCGGACGATCCTAGCAGCGGGGTTTCCCGGTGCCGCGCCCGGTTCAAAGCGGCAGCGTGAGCCTTATCACGGTGCCGTAGCCGGGGCCCGACTCGACCAGGCACTGGCCCTGCATCTGCTTGGCGCGGTGCTTCATGCTCGACATGCCGTGGCCGCGGTCGAGGCGGCCGTCGAGCTCCATTGGAATGCCCTTGCCGTTGTCCTGCACCGTGAGCCCGAACTGGCGCTCGCTGATCGCGCAGCGCACTTTGCAATGGGACGCTTCGCTGTGCTTGATGATGTTGCTGACGGCCTCGCGGAGGATCCGCGTCGTCTGCACGAAGCCGCGCGCCGGCAGCAGCTGCTCGGTCTCCTCGGCCGGGCTGCGCCAGTCGGCCTCGATGTTGGCTTGGCCCAGGCGCAGCACGGTCTCGGCGCGCCAGTCGGCGAGCGCATCGGCCAGCCGCATCGGCCGCCCGGTGAGCCCACGCACCGAGAGCCGCATCTCCTCGAGCGCCTCGCGGGCAAGCGTCGAGATGCGCTCGCTTTCGCTGGTGTGGACGATGGTCAGCAGCTTGGCGCCGAGGTCGTCGTGCAGGTCGGCGGCGATCCGCTTGCGCTCCTTCTCGGTCACCTGCTCGACGCGCAGTTCGGCGAGTTGGGCGAAGTTGCGCTCCATCTCGGCGGTGGCCTGTTGGACGCGCGCCTCGAGGTCGTCGCGTCCGGCCTCGGCGACCCGGAGCGTGCGCGCGAACACCAGCAACAGCCGCCCGGCGGTGCCGATGAAGAGAAGCGGCAGCAGCACCTGCATCGGCGAGACCGCGAGCTCGGGCAGCCAGCCGAACTGCACCCCGAGCGCCGCACCGATCAGCAAAACCGCGACGAACGCCAGCAGCCCGTTGGCGACCGTATCGTTGCGGCGGCTCTGCCAAAGCGCGCGCACGTGGAGCACCAGCGCGGCGGCGATCTCGAGCGCGAAAAGCGCGTGCCAGACGTTGGCCACGACGAACAGCCGGCCGGGCCCGGCGAGGAGCAACGTGGCCGGCAGGAGCAGCCATTGGGCGGCGAGCCCGTTCTCGATCCAGCGCGAACGCAACCCCGCGTAGCTCAGAAGGAACTGCACGGCGAGGGCGACCAGCGGCGCGTCGGCGGTGGTGTAGAGGAACTCCATCACGCCGTTGTCCCAGGGCACGTCGCGCCACCAGACGCGCGCCGAGAGCAGCCCCCAGACCAGCGCCATCCAGCCGAAGTAGCCGAGGTAGGCTTCGCGGCGATTGAGCCAGCCGAGGCCGATCATCACGCAGCCGACGGCGACGAGCGTCAGGTTGACCGCCTCGACGAGGGTCAGCTTGCGGAACAGCGCGCGCTCGTGCTCGGGCGCGAGCGCGGCGAGCGGGCCGATCTCGATCGCCGACAGCCCACCGGCATCCCGACGCGCGCTGACCCGCGACAGGGCGTGGCCCTGCAGCTGCAGGTCGAGCGCGTTGCCGACGTCGCGAACCAGGGCCGCCGGCAGCATCACGAGCGCGGGCCGGCGGCAGTTGCGGGTCACCGGCTCGTGCATCCGCCCGCCGCTCCAGACGCGTTGCCCGTTCAGGTAGATCTCGGCATTGCTGCAGAGGCGGTCGAGGCGGACGGCCAGCAACTCGCGCGGGTCGGTGCCGGCAGGCCGGTCGAACGCCATTCGGTACCAGACCGTGCCCTCGAAGTGCGGGCGGCTCACCGCCCAGTCGTCGGGCAGGGTGACCGGCAGCATGACCGTCGCCGTCGAGCCCGGTTCGCCGACGTTCTGGATCGACACCGCCCGGTCGATCGTCAGCGTCTGCGGCTCGGCCGCGAAGGCGGGTGCCGGAGCGATCGACCCGAGCATCACGAGCAGTGCGAGCGCCACCATCGAGGAGCCGGTGGACCTTGCGAGCCGCACGAATCTCACGAGCCGTGCGAATCGCGCAAACCTCGGGTACCGGTCGACGCCGGTGGGCCGGGTCGCCGCCGGGTCTTGCGCGCCGAACCGGCACGGGCGGGTCGGCGCGGTGGCGACGGCGGTTTCGGACATCGGCGCGGATCGTACCGGAGCAGCCCGGCGTGCGGCCGGCGAGGCGGTGTCCCGGTGCCGACTACGCCACGCCAAAGCACAGCGCGACAATTCGCATCCTTTCGACTTGCCGGCGCCGCCACCTTGATCCTCCGTCATTCGTTCGAGCCACGCGACAACGCCCGCCTCGCCCATCTCTGCGGCCCGCTCGACGCGCACTTGCGCCATCTCGAACGGCAGCTCGAAGTCAGCGTCTCGCGGCGCAACGAGTATTTCCGGATCGAGGGGCCGAAGGCAGGGGCCGAAATCGCGTTGGACGTGCTGCGAACGCTCTACGCGGCGGCGGAGGCGCCGGTGGGTTCGGAGCAGCTGCAACTCGCGCTGGTTCAGGCAGGCAGCGCGCAGCGGCGGCCCGCCACGCGCCGCCGTACCGGGCCGGCCGCTGCGGGCGCCGCATCGGGCGGCGGGGTGGCGCGTCTCGACGACGAATGGGGCCCCGAAGCCCACCCCGAAGCCGATCCCGAGGCGCTGGTGCTGCGCACGCGCCGCCGCGACCTGGTCGGCCGCACCCCGAGCCAGATCACCTACCTGCGCAACATCCTGGCGCACGACATCACCTTCGGCATCGGTCCGGCCGGCACCGGCAAGACCTTTCTCGCCGTCGCCTGCGCGGTCGATGCGCTCGAGCGCAGCGCGGTGCAGCGCATCGTGCTGACGCGGCCGGCGGTCGAGGCCGGCGAGCGCCTCGGCTTCCTGCCCGGCGACCTCGCTCAGAAAGTAGATCCGTACCTGCGCCCACTCTACGACGCGCTCTACGACCTGATGGGCGCCGACAAGGTGGCCAAGGCGTTCGAGAAAGGCACGCTCGAAGTCGCGCCGCTCGCCTTCATGCGCGGCCGCACGCTGAACCACGCCTTCGTGATCCTCGACGAGGCGCAGAACACCACCAACGAGCAGATGAAGATGTTCCTGACGCGGCTCGGCTTCGGCACCAAGGTCGTCGTCAACGGCGACGTGAGCCAGATCGACCTGCCGCGCGGCACCGAAAGCGGCCTGATCGACGCCGAACGCGTGCTGCGCCGGGTGCGCGGCATCGCCACCACCCACTTCACCTCGGCCGACGTGGTGCGCCATCCGCTCGTCGCCCGAATCGTCGAGGCGTACGACGCGGCGCGACTCGATGGCGCCTGACCCGCCCGGGCGGGCCGGGCGGCTGCCCCGCGGCCGGCCGCCGCTGGCGCTTTCGCTGCAGTTCGCCGACGCCGGCGATCGCGCCCTCCTCAGCCGCGCCAGGGCGAGCCGCTGGATCCGCACGGCGCTCGAGCGGCCGGGCGAGATCACGGTGCGCATCGTCGATGCCGAAGAAGGGCGGCGGCTGAACCAGGCCTTCCGCTCGAAGGATCACCCGACCAACGTGCTGACCTTCGGCTATGCACGCGAGCCGGTCGTGATCGCCGACCTCGTGCTGTGCGCGCCGGTGCTGAGGCGCGAGGCCGGCGAGCTCGGCGTGGCGCTCGAGGCGCACTACGCGCACCTGCTGGTGCACGCCACGTTGCACGCCCAGGGTCACGACCACGAAGACGAGGCCGAGGCGCGCCGGATGGAGGCGCGCGAAAGCGAGCTGCTGCGGGCGCTCGGCTTCGACGACCCCTACGCGCGCTGAGCGCCGTGCCGGCGCGCTCAATCCGACGGCGGACGAACCAGGTAGCGCTTGCGCCAGAAGTACCAGCTGAGCCCGCCGCCGATCATCAGCATGAAGCCGAAGGTCCACCAGAAGCCCTTGGCGCTGTGGATCAGCGGCAGCCCTTCGAAGTTCATGCCGAAGAAGCCGGTGACAAGGTTGAGCGGCAGGAAGATCGCCGTCAAAACCGTGAGCGTCCGCATGATCTCGTTGGTGCGGTTGCTTTGCGCCGAGAAATGCATCTGCACGGCGTTCTCGGCCGAGGCCTCGAGCCGGCGCACGTGGGCGAGCACCCGCTCGATGTGCTCGAGCACGTCGCGCGCCCGGATTCCCAGCAGCTCGCGCTCGCGCAGCACCGCCGGATCGGTCGCCGGCTCGAGTTCGTCGTACGCGTCGATCCACTCGGTGATCGCTGCGCGCTGGTCTTCGCAGGTATCTTCTAGAAGGTGCAGGCTGTTGCGCGAATCGAGCAGCAGGGTCCAGCTTCGGTAGTCGGCTCGCGGGCTGAACAGTTCCTGTTGCAGTGCGTCGAGCTGGCGGCTCAGGAGGCGGCGCAGGTCGAGGTAGCTGTCGACCAGGAAGTTGACCATCCTGAGCGCCATGTCGGCGGGATTGGGCGGCACCCGGACGCTGTTGCGGCTTTCCGAGCTCGGCGTCTGCTGCTGCAGTCGGTTCGCGAAGTGGTCGCGCGCAGCGCAGTCAGCCGGATGCACCGTGACCAGCAAACGCTCGAAGACGACGAAGCCGACCGGACTCGTGTCGATCCGCGTCAGGGCGGTCGCCGGCCTGGTGTTGGTGCCGGCGGCGGGCGCGTCGACCGCGGCGAGCCGGCTGAAGGTCAGCAGGTCGTAGGTCGAGGTGTAGTCGAAATTCGATGGCAGCTGCGCGTTCAGCAAGTCGAGAACGTGCAGATCGACGAGTTGCGTGCCGGTCCAGCGCTGCAGGGCGGCTTGCAGCTCGGCGAGGTGCGCCTCGAGCTCCGGCCGCCCGACCCCGATCCAGAAGTACCCGGTGGCAGGCGCCTCGCCCGGCAGCGAATCGAGTTCGTCGAACTGGTCGCCGTGGATGTGGAAGATCCGCATCGTGCCGGAGGCGTTCAGCGTCGGTCTTGCAGAAGCCGCGCGGCGTCGAGCGCGAAGTACGTGAGCACGCCGTCGGCGCCGGCGCGCTTGAACGCGACGAGGCTCTCGAGCACGACCGCGTCGTGGTCGAGCCAGCCGTTCTGTGCCGCGGCCTTCAGCATCGCGTATTCGCCGCTCACCTGGTAGACGAAGGTCGGCACGCGAAATTCGTCCTTCACGCGGCGGACGATGTCGAGGTAGGGCATGCCGGGCTTGACCATCACCATGTCGGCGCCCTCGGCCAGGTCGAGGCCGACTTCCCGGAGCGCCTCGTCGCCGTTGCCCGGGTCCATCTGGTAGGCCTTTTTGTCGCCCTTGCCGAGGCTGGCGGCCGAGCCGACGGCGTCGCGAAACGGGCCATAGAACGCGCTCGCGTACTTGGCGCTGTAGGCCATGATCCGCGTGTGGATCAGGCCTTCGGTTTCGAGCGCCTCGCGAATCGCGCCGACCCTGCCGTCCATCATGTCGCTGGGTGCGACGATGTCGACCCCGGCGCCGGCCTGGATCAGCGCCTGGCGCGCCAGCACCTCCACGGTTTCGTCGTTGAGGATCGTGCCGGCTTCGTCGACGAGGCCGTCCTGGCCGTGCGAGGTGTAGGGATCGAGCGCGACATCGGTCATCACGCCGAGACTCGGGAAGCGCTGCTTCAACGCCTGCACCACGGTCGGGATCAGCCCGTCGGGGTTCAGCGCCTCGCGCCCGTCGGGTGTCTTCAGCGCCGGCTCGATGACCGGGAACAGCGCCAGCGCCGGGATGCCGCGCGTGACGCATTCCTCGGCGAGCGGCAGCAGGCGGTCGAGCGTTCGGCGCTTCACGCCGGGCATCGAGCCGATCTCTTGCTCTGTGCCCTGACCGGCGAGCACGAACACCGGCAGGATCAGGTCGTGAACGTGGACGCGATGCTCGCGTACCAGGTCGCGCGTGAAGGCGTCGCGCCGCAGGCGACGCGGCCGGTTTGCGGGGAAGGGAGCGCGTGCGTGCATCCGGTCCGTCTCGTGCGCCGCGCCTCGTGCCGCCGCCCTTCGCGGTTCTTCGCCGCCGGCACGGCGCGGGCGTAGGACTCGCGCAATGACCACAACCGGAGGGCCGGCGACGCAATGAACCGCGCGCGTGTCGTTAAAATCGAGAGCGAATGATAGCCGCAAGGCGGTCGTTCCCTGCTTTTCCTCCCTGAGCAGGCGCCTGAACGTGATGACAGCGCGACGGCTTTCGACCCCGGCCCGGTGCCGGGGTTTTTGTGTCCGATCGGCGCTTCGTGCCGACCGCGGCGGCCCCTCGATAATCCATCGATGCTCTGGATCAAATCGTTCCACATCGTCTTCGTCGCCAGCTGGTTCGCCGGCTTGTTCTACCTGCCGCGGATCTTCGTGAACCTCGCCTCCGTGCCGGCCGACAGCCATGCCGAGCGCGAGCGCCTGTTGTTGATGGGCCGAAAGCTCCATCGCTTCGGCACGGTGCTGATGCTGGTCGCACTGGCGCTGGGCCTCGTTCTCTGGCTCTATTACGGCATCGGTCGCGGTCCGGGCAATTACTGGCTGCACGCGAAGCTGCTGCTGGTTTTGGTCGCGATCGGCTACCACCATGCCTGCGGCTCCCTGCTGCGGCGCTTCGAGGCGCTGCAAAGCCGGCACACCGAACGCTGGTACCGGGTCTTCAACGAGTCGGCGGTGCTGCTGTTCGTGGCGATCGTCGTCCTGGTCGTCGTGAAGCCGTTCTGAGCCGGCCACGTGCCGGGTCCGCTGCGCCGCAAGGCTGACATGGCGGCCCATCGGAGCTCCGCGGTGCCGCTCGCGTGGCTCTACGCCGCGCTGCTGGTCTATGCGAGCCTCTATCCCTTCGCGCCGTGGCAGCTCACCGGCGTGGCGCCGTCCGCGTTCCTGTGGCTGCCCTGGCCGCGCCACTGGACCGCCTTCGATCTCGTGTCCAACCTGCTCGGCTACCTGCCGTTCGGCGGCCTGGTGTTCGGCGCGATCGTGCGCAGCGGTGGGCGGCTCTTTCCGGCGCTGCTCGTTGCGTCGCTGGCCGGCTCGGGCCTCTCGCTCGCGATGGAGACGCTGCAGAACTTCCTGCCGCAACGCGTCGCCTCCAACGTCGATCTCGGGCTGAACGCGCTCGGTACCCTGATCGGCGCCGCGCTCGGGGCGTTGCTGCAGGCGCTCGGCGCCGTCGAACGCTGGCAAGCCGCGCGCGACCGCTGGTTCATCGGCTCGAGCCGTGGCGCGCTCGCGCTGCTCCTGTTGTGGCCGCTCGGGCTGCTGTTCCCGCTGCCGGTGCCGCTCGGTGAGGGCCAGGTCGTCGACAAGCTCCGGCTCACGATCGCGGCGCTGCTGGCCGACGGCCCCGGGGCGGCCCGGTTCGCCGGGTGGGTCGATGTCGATCAGGCGCTGGCAACGCTTTCGCCGCGTGAGGAATTCGCGTCGATCGCGCTGGGTCTGCTCGGGCCGTGCCTGGTCGCGTTCAGTGTCTCGCGCCGCGGCTGGCGTCGCTGGGTGCTGGTGCTCGGCGCGGCGGCGCTCGGCAGCGCAGCGACCACGCTTTCGACGGCGTTGAACTTTGCGCCGCAGCATTTCGCCGCCTGGGCCTCGGCGCGGGCGCTGGCCGCGCTCGGCACGGCGATGGTCGTCGCCGCCAGCCTCGTCTGGCTGCCGCGGCGCGCCGCCGCCGGCCTCGGCCTGGTGGCGCTGACCGCGTTGGTCACGCTGGTAGCGCGGGCGCCCGCCGATCCTTTTTTCGCGCAGAGCCTGCAAGCGTGGGAGCAGGGCCGCTTCATCCGGTTCTACGGCCTGGCCCGCTGGGTCGGATGGCTCTGGCCTTATGCGGCAATGCTGTACCTGCTGGCCCGCATCGGCTCGCGCGACGCCGACTTCTAGAATCGGGCCATGGGAAGCTACTACGAACGTCAGACTGTTTAATATGCTGGTATCAAGATTTAAGTCTGATCGGCCGATACCAGCCCATGTCCACGGCATACAGCTATGTGCGGTTCTCCTCGGAGAAGCAGCAACTCGGTGATTCTGTTCGACGGCAGCTCAAGCTCGCCACGGACTACGCGTCCAAGCACAACCTCGTCCTCGACAACCACTCCTACCGTGACCTCGGCGTGTCTGCCTTCAAGGGCAAGAACGTCATCGAGGGCAAGCTAGGCACGTTCCTCAAGGCAGTCGACGACGGGATCATCAAGCCCGGCTCGTTTCTCCTCGTCGAATCACTCGACCGGCTGTCTCGCGCCCAGGTGGACGAGGCGCTTGAGCTGTTCCTTTCCATCATCCGCCGCGGCATCGTGATCGTCACGCTCATGGACGGGCAGACGTACTCGCGGGAGCGCATCAAGGCCGACAAGGGGATGTCGCTCATCATTTCGCTCACCTACATGATGCGAGCGCACGAGGAGAGCGCGACCAAGTCCACCCGCGTCAAGGCGGCTTGGGACAACAAGCGGGCCGATTGGAGACCAGGAACCATCCTTTCAAAGCGCGGGCCAGCTTGGTTGTTGCTGAAAGACGATAAGTGGGCGAAACGTCCTGAGAAGGCGCTCGTCGTGCAGCGCATCTACCGCATGGCCGGTAAGGGCCTCGGTCAGACCAAGATCGTGGACGCGCTCAACAAGGAAGGCGTGCCCACGATGGAGGACGCGCAGTTCTGGACGCAGGGCGTCATCGGCGCGCTGCTTCGCAACCCATCGGTGATGGGCACCTACACGCAGAAGCGAGGAGGCACCCAGGTCATCGAGGGCTACTTCCCTGAAGTCGTGCCGAAGGACGAGTGGCTCGCTGTGCAGGACGCGATCAAGAAACGGACGACGACCGGTGGTACCAAGGGAGACGCGGTAGCGAATCTGTTCAGCGGCATGTCGTACTGCTTTTATTGCGGCGGTCGCACCCGCTTCGTGCCCACACACGACCGCACAGCCTACGTTCACTGTCTCGCGTCGTACTCGAACGCTGGCTGCAAGGCCCGGCCATTCCCATACAAGGCAGCCGAAACGGCGATCCTCGACCGTCTCATCAATAAACAAGCTCGTGATACGAGAGGGCGTCTCTTTGGCGATTCACCCGACGAGTCGGCGGTCATGCAGGCGAGGATCGACCAGCTCAAAAAGCGGCAGACACAGATGGTCAAGCTCGCGATGGCTGCACCAGACGTGCAAGCCGTGGCTGACGAGCTGAACATGGTCCAGCTCGAAATCGTCGAGGTGGAGAAGCAGTTCAAGAACGCTGCACGCGTCCCCATCACTGAATCCGAGATCAAGGAATCCGAGGACCTCTTCAAGCACCACGAGGAGCTGCAAAAGAAGGGCGGCCCTGAGCTGAACGACCTGCGTCGCCGCATGCAGGTGTCCCTGCGCCGACAGCTTCAGCGAGTCGAGTTCGCAGCGGAGTTCATGAGCTCCGGCTGGCTCACGGTCGACATTAAGGAGCCGGACGATCTTTGGAAGGACCCGCGCTACGCTGAGTTAGCGTCCAAGAGCTATCTGAGCAAACACCCTGACTTCCTCATCCAGCTCACCTACGCTGGAGGCTCCGTGCGCCAGGTGGAAGCCGATCCATGGATCAACGAACGAAGCAAGGCCGCCCGCAGGCGCGTGCGCGTGAAGCAACCGACGTTCACTCAGATCACGCTTCCATAGGCCTTCAGCACGTCGTCACCAGCTTGCCGAAGTAGAAAAACGGCACCGACTTCTCAGGGACCCACGGGTCCCATTTTTCCGCGCGATTGTACCAGTCAGCTAAACACATCCTAATCCTAAGGGTACCAAGCACAAGCCAAAAGTTCAAACTTCATCCCATCGTAAACACGTGGGAGAAATGAATGAATGGATTGGATTTGAATGGCGTCGGCGCAGCCATTTCTTCGCCGAGCGCCTATCGCACCTTCGCCGGCTTCGAGAACGCCGTCTGGACCCTTGCCGTCAAGCTAAAGGCCGCGATAAAGGTGCCCTGCAAGAAGACCCTGCAGAACCTGTTCGCCCGCTGCTGCAACAACGACTGGGCCATGCCCGCCGACGCCGTCATCCGAGCCTTGCTCGACGGCGCCCTTCCCAAGCGCTTCAAGCGAACCGCCCCGACGCCAGAGGCTGTGGCCCAGCGAACCTTGGCCGAAGAGGCCGTCCACCTTGAAGTCGGCGTCTCCCTCCATTGCGGCAGCGCCACCTCTGACTTCTCGCAGCCGCAGATCGACCTCATCTGGGCCGCCACAAAGGTGCGCGCGCTCTATGTCTCGAAGTACGGCACCGACCCGATCACGCCTGCTGCGGTAGCGGCGTACGAACGCCGGCTGCTCGCCTAACCCCTTTCCCACCGCCATCAACTGCAAACCCGTGCACGACGGGCTACGGCGGAGCCTTGTCTGCAACTTTCTAAGGACTACTGAAATGGAACGCTTCGAAATACCTCACCAGAACATCATGCTCAGCGGCCAGAGCACCAACTTTAAGTTCCGCGGTCGACCCGTCAGCGTCACGCCAAGCGTGTCCTTCTCCGCCGACGCAGGACTGTTGGGCTACTTCCTCTACTCCATTGAGGCTAACAACCACCTTCATACACCAGTAGTGGCGGACTACCTTGGAGAGTATGAGAGGGCCTGTACGAGGACATCGTCAACGACTACTTCTTCGGCGGTATGCCCTTGCCCGGCGACTACTACACGCTCGTCCAAGCGATGCTCGAACGCCTCTTCGAAGAACGGGGCCTTGACGCGACGGAGGTCGCGTGATCTCTACTCACAAGCTCGTGCATCTAAAGGTCGCGGACCTTTTCTCGTACGAGCACAACGCACGCACCCATGGCGAGGCGCAAATCGCGCAGCTCGCAGCATCGATCAAGGAGTTCGGCTTTACCTGCCCGGTCCTGATCGACGAGAAGAACGTGATCGTTGCCGGCGAGGGTAGGTGGCGCGCCGCTCAAAAGCTGCAACTCGACACGGTGCCGTGCATCGTGCTGACCGGGCTCAGTGAGGCGCAGAAGGCGGCGTACGCAATCGCGGACAACAAGCTGGGCCTCAACGCCGGTTGGGACACGGATCGACTCGTTGCAGAGCTTCAGCACCTGGCCGACCTTGAGTTCGACACCAACCTAAGGCAACGATGATCAAGCCGCCGTTTGCGCAGCCCGTTTACACCGTCGCTCAAGGTTTCTCTCAACCGTCGCGATTGATTCGAATTGGCGGCAGT
>CAXSGM010000062.1:0-15947 GCA_964236915.1 uncultured Rhizobacter sp. | reverse complement strand
GCGTCGTCTTCGGAGAGCAGTTCGAACTTGGCCTTCTTGCCGCCGATCATCACGCCCTTGGCGTTCAAATCGTCGACCGCCATGCGGGCGCCATTCTCGTTGTCCTTGCCGAGGTGCGCCTGGCCACCGCTGGTCGGCGCGACGGCGCCGATCTTGACGAGCATGTCTTGCGCCTGCGCGAGGCCGCCGACCGACACCAGGGCGGCGAACGCGATCGTCTTCAACTGAACTTGCATGCTGGAAATCTCCACAGGGTTGGAATCTTGAACCATCGGTCGGATACGCCGCGATCGCCGAACGGCGCGCGAACCTTAACCGAAAAGAATCGCCGGCTCTACAGGGCTTTCCGGGCCGCGCCGCTGCCCGGGAGGCGCCGGTGCGAGCGGGCGGTTACCGGCTTGCTCGGCGGCCGCTGTGCTCAGGCGCCGCGGCGCCGCGCCAGTTCCTCGCCCACCGCGCGCTCGACGACAGCACGCAAGGTCGATGCCAGCTGGCTGCGCGCATCGCGAACAATACCGTCGGCCGCGCGCGCCAGCACCGGGGTCAGCACTTCGCGGAGCCGGTACTCGAGCATCAGGTCGACCTGCCGCTGAAGCTGCAGCAGCACGCTCTGGACGATCTCGTCTTCGGCGAGCCGAAGCGCCGGGGTCGGTGCCGGCGGAAGCGACAGGGCGGGCGGGATCGACGGCATCGATGCATCCGCCGGCGGCCAGACGACGACTTCGGTCAACGTCGGCACCCGATCCGGCGCGGTCGGTGCCGCGGGCGACCTCATCGCTCGGGCTCGGCACGCGTCACCTCGTGCCGGGTGATCGTGTAGCCGCGGTCGACGTAGTGCTTCCAGCGCTGGCGTGCCGCACCGCGGTCGGCCTCCTCGCCCGAGACGACCTCGATCAGCCGATCGAAGCTCTCGAAGCCGGGCGCCGGCTCGCTGCCGAGGTTGATCAGCACCTCGTGGCACGCCGCCGTGCGGGCGTCCTCGGCAAGCCAGACGCGGGTCGGCGCGAGTCGCGGGTTCACCGCCTCGCCCGGCTCGAGCACCCGATGCGGCAGGAACTCGGTCTCCTCGAAGCTCCACAAGGCACGGTCGAAGTGGGCGATCGCGTCGGCCGGGCCGGCGAGCACGACCGCCGCGCCGGTGCGGACGGCCTTGCGCACCAACCGGCAGGTGTAGTCGGTCCGGTCGGGAACGTTGAAGTGAAAGCTGACCTCGGTCATCGGGTCGACCCGATCGCCGGCGGACTGTCTACGCAGGCGCCGGCGCCGGCGTAGACAGTCCGCCTCACCGACACCACCCGCCTCACCGCCATGACCCGCGTCACGCCGCCCGCGCGAGCACGAAATGCGTCAGCAACGGCACCGGGCGTCCGGTCGCGCCCTTGGCGGCCCCCGACTTCCACGCCGTTCCGGCGATGTCGAGGTGCGCCCACGGGTACTTCGAGGTGTAGCGCTTCAGGAACATCGCCGCGGTGATCGCCCCGCCGGGGCGGCCCCCGATGTTCGCCATGTCGGCGAAGTTGCTTTTCAGACCGGCGTCGTATTCCTCGTCGAGCGGCATGCGCCAGCACGGATCGAGTGCCGCGGCGCTCGCCGCGAGCAGTTCGCTGGCGATCTCGTCGTCGGCGGTGAACATGCCCGAGTGGTGGTGGCCGAGCGCGATCACGCAGGCGCCCGTCAGCGTCGCGACATCGACGACGACCGCCGGCTTGAAACGCTCGGCGTAGGTCAGCGCATCGCAGAGGATCAGCCGGCCCTCGGCATCGGTGTTCAATACCTCGACCGTCTGGCCCGACATCGTCGTCACCACGTCGCCGGGCTTGACCGCATCGCCGCCCGGCATGTTCTCGCAGGCCGGCACGATCACGACGAGGTTCAGCTTCGGCTTCAGTTCCGCCACCGCGCGGAGGGTGCCCAGCACGCTCGCCGCGCCGCCCATGTCGAACTTCATCTCGTCCATGTCGGCGCCGGGCTTGAGCGAAATGCCGCCGGTGTCGAAGGTGATGCCTTTGCCGACCAGCACGATCGGCGCTGCGGATTTCGGCGCGCCTTCGTAGCGTGCGACGATGAAGCGCAGCGGCTCGGACGAGGCCCGGGCGACCGCGAGGAACGCGCCCATGCCGAGCTTTTCGCAGTCCTTGCGGTCGAGGATCTCGACCTTCAGGCCGTGGTCCTTGCCGAGCTTCTTCGCGGTCTCGGCAAGGTAACTCGGGGTGCAGAAATTGGCCGGCCGGTTCGCGCATTCGCGGGCGAGCGCGACCCCGGCCGCAATCGCCTCGCCGCGGGTGATACCGCGTTGCACCGCATCGATCTCGTCGCGGCCGCAGAGCAGCATCACCCGTTCGACCTGCAAGGCCGGCGGCGCGCTCGGCTTGGTGTGGCGATAAAGGTAGCTCGTGTCGCGCACCGCGGTGACGATTGCCTCGGCGTGCACCGCGTCGAGCACGCCGGCGTCGGCCCTGCCGATCGTCACCTGCTTGGCACCGCCGCCCTTGACCTGCGCGAAGCCGTTCGCCACCGCGGTCTTGAAGGCCTTGGTCGTCGTGCCGCCGGCGACTGCGAACACGACGCGCGCGGCGCGCGCGCCGGCCGGCCGATGAAGATAGAGCGTCTTGCCGGCCTTCAGCATCAGGTCGCCTTGCTCGATCGCTTCGGCGAGCAGCGCGGCGAGCGGCGCATCGAGCGCCGGGTCGACCACCTCGCCCGTCACCACCAGCACGAGCGCGTCGCTCGCGAGCCCGGACAAGGTCTCGGGCGAAGAGCTTTGGGGGCGAAAGTCCATAATCGATGTGCCCTGCCGCAATGGGCAGCGAAGACGAGCCGGCGATGTTATTCGATTCAACTTTGCGCAAAGAGCTGGCCCGGAACTTCGGCGCGACGCTGATCGTGATCCTGACGATCGTGCTGACGATGATGCTGATCCGCACGCTCGGCCAGGCCGCCGGCGGCCGGATCGCACCGCAGGACGTGGTCCTGCTGCTCGGCTACGTCGCGCTCGGGCATCTGCCGACGATGCTGGCGCTCTCATTGTTCGTGGCGATCGTTGCGACGCTGACCCGGCTCTACCGCGAAAGCGAAATGACGATCTGGTTCGCGAGCGGCGTCGGCCTGATGCGCTTCCTGAGACCGGTGCTGCGGCTCAGCTGGCCGGTGCTGGCGGTCATCGGCGCATTGGCGCTTTTCGTCTGGCCGTGGCAAAACCAGCGCGGCGTCGAGCTCAGGGAGCGCTTCGTGCAGCGCTCCGACCTCTCGCGCATCGCCCCCGGCCAGTTCATTACGTCCAACGATGGCCGGCGGGTGTTCTTCATCGAGCGCGACGCGGCCGACGCGCGCACCGGGCGGAACGTTTTCATCCTGGCGAACGACGCCGACAAGGAATCGGTCACTTCGGCCCGCAGCGGCCGGATCGAGCTCGCGGGCGACGACCGGCTCCTCGTGCTCGCGCGCGGTCAGCAGAACGAATCGAACCTGCGCACCGGCGACAAGACGCTCGCGCGCTTCGAGAGCTATGCGACGCGCATCGGCGAACACGCGATCACCGGCATCGACAAGTTGCCGCCGAAAGCCTTGTCGAGCTGGCGGCTTCTGACGGAGCCGACGCCGGCCAACCGTGGCGAGCTCGTATGGCGGCTGGGGCTTCTGCTCGCGGCCGCCAACCTGACGCTGCTCGGCATCGGCCTCTCGGCCGCGAATCTGCGCCGCGCGAGCAACTGGAACCTGCTCTTCGCGCTGTTCGCCTTCGCGACCTACTACAACCTCATCAACCTCTCGGACGCCTGGGTCGAGAGCGGCCGGCTCAAGATGGGGCCGGCCTTGCTGCTGACGCACGGCGGCGCGTTCGCGCTGGCGCTCGGCCTGCTGGCGTGGCGCGAGACCGGCAACCGCCGCGGACGCTGGCGCGCGCGGCTCGCGGCCCGGCGGCCCGCCTCCGGATGAAGACCGTCCGCCGGCTGTTCTACGTCGACATCGTCAAGGCGATCGCATTCGTCGCGGCCGCCTTCCTCTCGCTTTCGTTCTTCATCGATGTCGTCGACCAGATGAACGACGTCGGCAAGAACGGCTACACGCTGGTCGCCGGCCTGCTGTATTCGCTGCTGCTGCAGCCGGGCCATGTGTACGAGGTGGCGCCGATCGCCGTCCTGATCGGCACGATCTACACGCTCGCGCAAATGGCGCAGGCCTCCGAGTACACGATCCTGCGCACCGGCGGCCTCGGGCCCTGGCGCGCGCTCTGGCTGCTCGCGGCTCTCGGCCTCGGCTTCGGCGCGCTGACTTTCCTGGTCGGCGACTACCTCGCACCGCTCGGCGCCAGAAGCGCGCAGGACGTGCAGGCGATGGCAAGCGGCGGCCTCCGGCTGAACGGCTCGGGCGCTTGGCTGAAAGACCACGCCATGACGGCCGAAGGCGAGCGCAGCTATTCGATCAACGTGCGCACGGCCGGCCCGGGCGCGCGCCTGAGCGGGATCCGGATTTTCGAGTTCGATGCCGACAACCGCCTCGTCGCGCAGATCGCTGCCAAGAGCGCGGTGGTACAGCCCGACCAGCTCTGGCGGCTGAAAGACGTGCAGATCACGCGCTGGCCGGCTGAACTTGGCGAGGGGGCCGGCGCCGGCCCGAACGGCCGGCCGATCGCTGGGGGGGCGACGGCACAGCCGGCAGCAGCGGCGGCCGTTCCGTCGACCGCGCCCTCGACACGCAGCGCGACGCTTTCCGAACTCGACTGGCGCAGCACCCTTACCGCCGGGGTGGTCGCGGCGGCGGTCTCGCCGGTCGCGTCGATGTCGACCGTGCAGCTCGCCGGCTACATCGCTCACCTTGCCGAGAACGAACAGGCCGCCCAGGTCGAGCGGATCACCTTCTGGAAGCGCGCGCTCTACCCATTCGCCTGCGTCGTGATGGTCGCCCTCGCCCTGCCCTTCGCTTACCTGCACGCGCGCGCCGGCGGGGTCGCCCTCAAGGTGTTCGGCGGGATCATGCTCGGCATCAGCTTCGTGCTCCTGAACAACGTCGCCGGCCACCTCGGGCTGCTGCACGCCTGGACACCCTGGATCGTCGCCGCCACGCCGAGCGCGATCTACCTCCTGATGTCGCTCGCGGCGTTCAGCTGGCTGGTGCGTTACCGATGAGCGGCGCGTCGACCCGCGGCCGCCACGGGCTGCTGCTGTTCGCGCACGGCGCCCGGGACCCGCGCTGGGCCGCGCCGTTCGCGGCAGTGCGCGAACGCACCGCGGCGCTGCGTCCGGGGTCGGAAGTGCGGCTCGCGTTTCTCGAGTTCATGGCGCCCGGGCTCGTCGACGCCGGCGGCGCGCTTGTCGCCGCCGGCTGTACTGCGGTCGACGTCATGCCGCTTTTCCTCGGCGCCGGCGGCCATGTTCGAAAAGACGTACCAGCGCTGGTGGCCGCGCTGGTCGCCGCGCATCCGCAGGTGCAGTGGCGGCTCGCCCGCACGATCGGCGTGGACCCGCGGGTGATCGAGGCGATCGCGCAGGCCGCGGCTTTCGACGAAGCGCGGGTCGATGGGGTGGATGGGGTCGAAGCGGCCGACCCGGTCGAAGCGGCGCCACGCCCGAGTGGTCGATGAACCTGCACCAGTTCCGCTTCGTCCAGGAGGCGGTGCGTCGCGACCTCAACCTGACCGAGACCGCGAAGGCGCTCTTCACCTCGCAGCCCGGCATCTCGAAGGCCATCCTCGAACTCGAGGCCGAACTCGGCATCGACATCTTCGCCCGTCACGGCAAGCGCCTTCGCCGCATCACCGAACCCGGCCGCGAGGTGCTGAAATCGATCGACATCATCATGCGCGAGGTCGGCAACCTGAAACGCATCGGCGCCGAGTTTTCGCTCCAGGACGCCGGCACGCTCTCGATCGCCACCACCCACAGCCAGGCCCGCTACTTCCTCCCCGAGCCGGTCGCGCAATTGAGGAAGCGCTTCCCGAAAGTGCGCATCAGCCTGCACCAGGGCGCGCCGGAACAGGTGGCGCGAATGGTGATCGACGAGGTCGCCGACATCGGCATCGCCACCGAGCGCCTCGCCAAGACCGAGGGCCTGGTGTCGCTGCCGTGCTACGAATGGCGGCACGCCATCGTGATGCCGGCCGGCCATCCGCTGGCCCAACTTGAGCGGATCACGCTCGAGGATCTGGCGGTGTTTCCGCTGGTGTCCTACCACCCGTCGTTCAGCGGCCGCACGCGTGTCGACGAAGCCTTCGCCGCGCGCGGCCTGAAACCCGAGATCGTGCTCGAGGCGATCGACGCCGACGTGATCAAGACCTACGTGCGCATCGGCCTCGGCATCGGCATCGTCGCCGAGCTCGCGGTGCGCGACGAGCCGCCGGGCGGCGACCTCGTCTGGCGTCCCGCCGGCCATCTGTTCGGCACCAACCTCACCCGTGTCGCCTTCAAGCGCGGCGCCTACCTCCGCAACTTCGTCTACCAGTTCGCCGAGCTCCTTTCCGACCGCCTCGGACGGCGCTGGATCGATGCCGCGATGGCGGGGAACGCGGGGGAGGATTACCAGTTGTGAGGCGACTGGATCACATCCCTGGGCAACGCTTTGGATCGACCGTGATATCGTGTTTCGATATCATGACGTCTTGAACGCCAAGCATCGTAAAACGCTCGAGGCGATCTTCGCTCTTCCAACGTCGTCGTCCGTCGTCTTCTCGGATATCGAAGCTCTGATGAAAGCGCTTGGCGGTACGGTTGTCGAGCGAGAGGGCTCGCGCATCAAGATCGAGTTGCATTCGGAGCAGTGGCGCTGTCACCGGCCTCATCCGGGCAAAGAGGCCAAGCGGTATCAAATCGAAGAAGCGCGCGAGCTGTTGAAGCGCGTGGGAGTGCAGCCATGAACACCATGACCCACAAAGGCTATACGGCTCGCGTCGAATTCGACGAACGCGACGAGATCTTCGTCGGACGGGTCCTCGGCATACGCACCATGATCAGCTTTCATGGCGAAACCGTCGCCGGCTTGCGCAAGGAGTTCGAGACAGCCGTCGAAGACTTTCTGCTGGAGTTCAAGGAAAAGGGCGTGAGGCCCGAAAAGCCGGCCTCGGGCAAGTTGCTGCTGCGCATGCCGCCCGAAGTTCATGGCGCGGCACTCGTCGCAGCCGAAGCAGCGGGGAAAAGCTTGAACCAATGGGCCACCGAGCTGCTCCGGGAAGCGGTGCACCATTGAATCGGACCGATTCAACTGCCTTCGGGCCCATGACCCCCCGCCTCGCCAGCCGCCTTCCCGACATCGGCACGACGATCTTCTCGCAGATGTCGGCGCTCGCGGTCGAGCACGGGGCGGTCAACCTCGGGCAGGGATTTCCGGATTTCGACCCGGATCCGCGGCTGCCCGACGCGGTGACCGCGGCGATGCGCGCCGGGCACAACCAGTACCCACCGATGCCGGGCGTGCCCGCGCTGCGCGAAGCGGTGAGCGCGAAGATCGCCGCGCTCTACGGCCGCACCTACGACCCGGGCAGCGAGGTGACGATCACCGCCGGCGCCACGCAGGCGATCCTCACCGTGATCCTCGCCATCGTGCACCCCCGCGACGAAGTGATCGTGCTCGACCCGTGCTACGACAGCTACGGCCCGGCAATTCGCCTCGCCGGCGGCCGGCCCGTGCATCTGCCGTTGACGCCGCGCAGCTTCGCGCCCGATTTCGAGCGCATCGCCGCGGCGATCGGCCCGCGCACCCGGGCGATCATCGTCAACACGCCGCACAACCCGAGCGCGACCGTCTGGTCGGCAGCGCAGATGGCGCAGCTCGCCGCGCTGCTGCGCGACACGCCGGTCCTGGTGGTCGCCGACGAGGTCTACGAGCACATGGTGTTCGACGCTGCCGAGCACCAGAGCGTGGCGCGCTTTCCGGAACTGGCCGAGCGCAGCTTCGTGATCTCGAGCTTCGGCAAGACCTACCACGTGACCGGCTGGAAAGTCGGCTACGTCGCGGCCCCGGCGGCGCTGATGGCCGAATTCCGCAAGGTGCACCAGTTCAACGTGTTCACGGTCAACGCGCCGATGCAGCACGGCATCGCCGCCTGCATGGCCGACGCGGGCCTGCACCTCGGCCTTGCTGCGTTCTACCAGGACAAGCGCGATCGCTTTCGCGCCGGGCTCGCCGCAACGCGGCTTGCGCCGCTGCCGGTCGCCGGCACCTATTTCCAGTGTGTCGACTATTCGGCGGTCAGCGATCTGCCCGAGGAAGCGTTCTGCCGCTGGTTGACGATCGACATCGGCGTGGCGGCGATCCCGATCGCCGGTTTCTACGCGGTGCCGATCGAGCAACGGCTCGCGCGCTTCTGCTTCGCGAAAAAGGACGAAACCCTGGCCCTCGCGCTGGAACGGCTGCAGACGCTTTGACGCCCGCGCCGCGGCGCACCGCGCCAGCGCCGAATCAGCCCGTCGAGTTCGGCATCGTGCCCGGCTCGCTGCCGTCGAAGCCGGCGAAATTCGATTCGGTCGTGAACGGCCGGTGGCCGCTGCGCCGGAGTGCCGAGGGCACGGTTTCGACCTCTGGCAAGGACACGCCGGGCGACGCGATCGACACGTCGAGGTCGATCGGCAAAGTCGCCAGGTCGCTCGAACGAAACGCATCGACGCCCGCTGCCGTCGCGCTGAGCCGGGCGATCGGCGGGTCGCGCGGGTCGTCGAGCGGCAGGGGCAGGTCGACCGTCGTCGTCATCGCCGGCGCGCCCGCCCGCTCGGCGAGGTCGCGTGCCACCGCGTACAGCAGCAGCAGTTCCCGATACGCAGGCAGGTCGAAGGTGTCTTCGTCCGGATTGCGGCGGATCAGCGCGGCGTCGAGCGTTTGCATCGCCCGTGCCGGCGCCGGCCAAAGCCCCTGCAGAAGCGCGAGCGTCTCGGGATAGTCGACGAGCGAGCGGCCCTCGGCCGGGTCGACTCCCGACGCCGGCGCGTAGGCGTTGAAGCACCGGTTGAAGCGCTCGCGGATCTCGCGGTAGGCCGCCTCGTCGCCGCGCCGGCGATGGATCTCGAGCAGCTTCAGGTAGGGCAGCGGGCTCAGGCCGCCGTCGCTCCGCACATGGCTCATCAGGAGGCCGATCGCGGCATCGTCCTGCCCGAGCGCGACGAAGAACTCGACCTGCTGCTCGAGGTCGATCAGTTCCTCGACCGAAAGCTCGCGTGGCGGCGGCGGCGTCGACGCGGCCGCGCCCACGTGCGGCACCGCGGCGCTGGAGACGAACGGCGCCGGCCGCGTCGATTGGGGTGTCGAAGCGGTCGCATCGACCGGTTCGGGCTCCGGCAGCGCCAGGCCGTCCTCTTCGGCCGCCCACGGCTCGGCGAGGCTCGGCACCTGCGCCGGAGCCGCTCCAAGTGCGGGTTGCACCGAATCGCGCTCGCGGTACATGGAGGGCACCGGTCCGGGATCGCGGCCGACCCACCACATCCCGTTGCGGCGCGCACGCGCCTGTCGCCGCCACATCACCCCGAGGGCGACCGCGAGAAGCGCCGAGGCGAGCGACAGCGCGTACACCAGCGGGCTGCCGTAGCGCTCGGCTTCGGCGCGTTGCAAACGAGCTTGCAACGTGGCGAGGGCCGCACGATCGGCGCGGGCGTCGTTGCGCAGGCCGACGAGGCTCTCTTCGAGCAGCCGGAGGCGATCGCCCTCGGTCGCCGGAGGCGCGGCGGCGGCGGCGGCGGCGGAAGCGGCGGAAGCGGAAGCGGCGGGAGCGGCGGGAGCGGCGGCGAGCATGGTGCCGGTATCCGCGGCCGTTGCCGGCGTGCCGTACGGTGTGGCCGACGGGAGCGGCGGCAATGCCGCCGGTGGCCCGACGCCGGGTGCCGTAACGACGGCAGACGCCGGGTCGAAAGCTGGCGTCGGAACCGATGCGACGGCGGCAGATGCGGCCGGAGCCACAGCGGTTCGCGGCGCAGCCGCGGGCGCGGTACCGGCTTCGAGCTGCAGGCGCGGCCCGGACGGGGCCCGCGGCCTGGGGATGCGTGCAGGCGCATCCGACGCCGCCGGGCGTGCCAACGCAGCCGCGGCGATGGCCGTCGCCGGAGTGCTCGGCAGGGCCGATCGCGACGGCGCCGCGGCAGCCAGTCGGCGTGGCCGTTCGCCGCGCCGGGCTCGCGCCGACCCGGGCGCAACGTCGATTTCGGCGACCGGGGCGTCCATCGCCGGCGCTTGGGGAGGCAGCGCGGCGGGAGCCGGCTGGAGCGCTACGGGTTCCGATGCCACGGGTGGCGCCGGCTCGTTCGGCGCGGTTTGCGCGAGCCGCAGCGCCGGCGGGTCGACGAAGGCGACGAAGCGGCGGCTGCTCGACGCCGCGCCGCAGCCGACGGTCAACGTGACGGCGACGATCGGCTCGTCGATGGGCGCACGGGTCGTGACCCGGACGCGGCGCTCGCCCGACGCGGTCGGGCTTTCGAGCGCGATGCGAACCTGGCTCCGGGGGAGCAGTTCGTCGCCCGACTGCACCTCGGCAGCGACGCACTCGCGCGTCAACGACTCGTCGGGCGCCAACTGCACGACGGCGGTGAAATTGAGCGGCTGGCCCAGCTGCGTGAGGTGGGTGATCGGGCCGAAACCGGCGCCCGCCGCCGGGGCGACGGCAATGGCGAGCGAGGCGCCGACCGCCGTCAGGCTGGAAGCGGGTCGCATGCGGTCGGTTCGGAAGGGTGGCGTGGTCGCGGTCGGTGGGAAGAAAACACTGGCAGCGGCTTCGGCGGTCTGGGGCTCGCCTTGAGCGAGCGCGTCCGGCCGGTTCGGCGATCGGTGAACTACCGCACGCGCGACCGGGGGGCGGCGGCCGTGGAAGGGATGACCCGAGGCCGGGTCAGGTCCGATAGGCGGCGTCGACCCGATCGAGCCGGCGCAGCAGACCGGGCCAGGCCAAGGCACCCGCGCCCATGCCGCGCGTCGCGTCGCGCGCCTGCTCCCTGGCCGTCGCGATGATCCCCGCGTCGACCCGCGTCAGCTCGGTGCCGCCGGCCATCGCCCGGACCTGGATCGTGCAGACGGTTTCGAACAGGTACATCCCGAGAAACGCATCCGCCACCGTGCCGCCGAGGGTCAGGAGGCCGTGGTTGCGCAGCATCATGAATTTGCTGTCGGATCCGAGGTCGGTCACCAGCCGAACCTTCTCGTCGTCGCGCAGCGCCACGCCTTCGTAGGCGTGGTAAGCGAGGCTCGAGAGCACGAAAATCGACTGCTGCGAAATCGGCAGCACGCCTGCCTTCTGCGCCGAGACGGCGATGCCGTTCAGCGAGTGGATGTGCATCACGCACTGGGCGTCGTGGCGCGCCGAATGCACGGCGCTGTGAATCGTGAAGCCGGCCGGGTTGACCTCGTATGGCGAGGCGTCGATCTTCGTGCCCTGCGCGTCGATGCGGATCAGGCTCGAGGCGGTGATCTCGTCGAACATCAGGCCGTACGGGTTGATCAGGAATTGATCTTCGGTGCCGGGCACCCGCACGCTGATGTGGGTGAAGACCAGATCGTCCCAGTGGAACAGCGCGACCAGCCGGTACGCGGCGGCGAGATCGACGCGCGCCTGCCATTCCGCCGCGCTGACCTGGTTCTTGCGGCTCGGGATCTCGAGCGCGAGCGTGTCCATGGGTTTGTCTCCTCGCGGTGGCCGAGCCTTCACAATGGACCCGATCCCCTGCAACCATGATGTCACACCAGCCAAGCGGCACGACGGCCTCGATGCTCACCCCCGGCGAGCGGGCGAACATCGAGGCGGGCTCCTGGTTCGCGAAGCTTTCGGCAGCGCTGCGCGAGGCCATCCTTGCACGCTCGAACGTGCGCCGGGTGGCCGACGGCACGTGGCTCTCGAGCCGCGGCGGCCCGGCCGAGGAGTGGTGCGGCGTCGCGCTCGGCGCGGTGCGCGTCAACTCGGTATCGCTCGCGGGCAAGCAGATCACGCTGACCTACGTCGAGCCGGGCACCTGGTTCGGCGACATCTCGCTCTTCGACGGTCTGCCCCGCACCCACGATGCGAACGCGCACGGCGCGACGACGCTGCTGGTCGTGCGGAAGCCCGATTTCCGCGAGCTGCTCACGCTTCACACCGAGCTGTACGAAGCGCTGCTGCGGCTCAACTGCCGGCGCCTGCGGCTGATGTTCGACGCGGTGGAAGACCTGAACACCCGGCCGCTCGCGTCGCGGCTCGCCAGGCAGATCCTGCTGCTGGCGCGGAGCTACGGCATCGCGCAGGGCGAGGAAATCCGCATCGGCCTGCAGCTCGCCCAGGAAGATTTGGCGCAGCTGCTCGGTGCGTCGCGCCAGCGCGTGAACCAGGAACTCAAAAGCTTCGAACGCGACGGCGCCGTGCGGATCGAGCCGACCCGCCTGGTCGTGCTCTCGAAAGACAAACTGCTCGCGATCGCGGGCCGCTGACGCGCTTCGCCCCGGAGACACCCCGATGGAATCCCAGACCGGAACCAAGCCCGTCGCCGACTCGCACGCCTTCGACGTCGACGCCCTCGCCCGTTACCTCGGCGAGCACTTGCCCGGTTTCGCCGGGCCGCTCGGCGTCGAGCAGTTCAAAGGCGGGCAATCGAACCCGACCTACAAGCTCGTGACGCCCGGCGCCGCCTACGTGCTCCGCGCCAAACCCGGGCCGGCCGCGAAGCTCCTGGCCTCGGCGCACGCGATCGACCGCGAATACACCGTGATGCGCGCGCTCCGACACACCGACGTGCCGGTGCCCGCCATGCATCTGCTCTGCGAGGACGAAGCCATCATCGGCCGCGCGTTCTACGTCATGGAATTCATGCCCGGGCGGGTGCTCTGGGACCAATCGCTGCCGGCGATCGACAAGTCGCAGCGCGCCGCTTACTACGACGAGATGAACCGCGTGATCGCCGCGCTGCACAACGTCGACGTGCAGGCCGTCGGGCTCGCGAACTACGGCAAACCGGGCAACTACTTCGAGCGCCAGATCGGCCGCTGGACGAAGCAATACCTCGCCTCGATCACGACGCCGATTCCCGAGATGGAACGGTTGATCGAGTGGCTGCCGTCGCACATTCCGGCGAGCGGGCGCGACGCGGCGCAGGTCTCGATCGTCCACGGCGACTACCGGCTCGACAACCTGATGTTCGACGCCGCCGCGCCGCGCGCGATCGCGGTGCTCGACTGGGAGCTCTCGACCCTCGGCCATCCGCTCGCCGATTTCAGCTACCACTGCATGTCGTGGCACATCGACGTTTCGCACGGGCGCGGGATCGGTGGGCTCGACCTCGACGCACTCGGCATCCCGGACGAAAAGAGCTACGTCGCCCGCTACTGCGATCGCACCGGCCGCATCGGTCCGGGCCGCGACGCCGAGGCGGTCATGGCGGACTGGCCGTTTTACATGGCGTACAACCTGTTCCGCATGGCCGGCATCCTGCAGGGGATCGCCAAACGTGTCGAGATGGGGACAGCGTCGAGCGCGCAAGCGAGGCAAGCTAGCGCCGGCGCCCGACCCCTCGCCGAGATGGGTTGGGCCATCGCGCAGCGCGCTTGACGAGGCGCCGACAGCACCCCGCATCGAGGAGACACCACCGATGGATTTCGCCTATTCGCCCCGCACCCAGGAACTGCAGACGCAGCTGCTGAAGTTCATGGACGACCACGTCTACCCGGCCGAAGCGGCCTTCGAGGCCGAGATCGAGGCCAACACAAAGGCCGGCAAGCGCTGGACACCGCTGCAGACGATCGAGGCGCTGAAACCCAAGGCGCGCGCCCAGGGCCTCTGGAACCTGTTTCTGCCGCCTACCGCGGGCGGCAGCGGCTCGGCGTCCAACGGGCGCGACTTCGGCCTTTCGAACAGCGATTACGCGCCGCTCGCCGAGATCATGGGCCGGGTCATATGGGCGAGCGAGGTCTTCAACTGCTCGGCGCCCGACACCGGCAACATGGAGACGATCGAGCGCTACGGTTCGGCCGAGCAGAAGGAGCGCTGGCTCGAACCGCTGCTCGACGGCAAGATCCGCAGCGCCTTCGCGATGACCGAACCCGCGGTGGCGTCGAGCGACGCGACCAACATCGAGTCGCGCATCGATCGCCAGGGGGACGACTACGTCATCAACGGCCGCAAGTGGTGGATCAGCGGCGCCGGCGATCCGCGCTGCAAGGTGTATATCTTCATGGGCAAGACGGACGTCGACGCCCCGCGCCACGCGCAGCAGTCGATGCTCGTCGTGCCGGCCGACACCCCCGGCATCAGCGTGCTGCGCCCGCTCACGGTGTTCGGCTACGACGACGCGCCGCACGGCCACATGGAGATCGACTTCCAAAACGTCCGCGTGCCGGTCACGAGCGTGCTGCTCGGTGAAGGCCGCGGCTTCGAAATCGCGCAGGGCCGGCTCGGCCCCGGGCGCATCCACCACTGCATGCGCTTGATCGGGCTGGCCGAGCGCTCGCTCGAGCTGATGTGCCGGCGCGCGTCGTCGCGCGTCGCGTTCGGCCGCAAGCTCGCCGAGCAGGGCGTGACGCGCGAGCGCATCGCCGAGGCGCGTTGCCGGATCGACATGGCACGTCTGCTCACGCTGAAAGCCGCCTGGATCATGGACATGGCCGGCAACAAGGCGGCCAAGCAGGAGATCGCGATGATCAAGGTCGTCGCGCCGAGCATGGCGCTGCAGGTGATCGATTGGGCGATGCAGGTGCACGGCGGTGCCGGCGTCTCCGGCGATTTCCCGCTCGCAAGCTTTTATGCCGGGGCCCGCACCCTGCGCTTTGCCGACGGCCCCGACGAGGTTCACCGCAACGCGATTGCGAAAACAGAGTTGGGCAAGTACGCCTGAGCTGCCCGAAACCCGCCGGACCGATCGGCTGAGGCCCGTTCGCGCCGGGCCCTTCGACAGTCGCTCAGGCCCGGCTCGTCGAAGTCGCCACGGCGTGCACCGCCGCGGTCGCCGCGGTCTCGAACAGGGCGAGCGCCTCGGCGAGGGTGCCGGGCGTCGGCGCATCCAGCCGCAGGCGCAGGTAGACGCGGCCCTTGAGCGTCATGAGCACGAAGGGCGGCCCGCCGTGCAACAGGGCGCCGGCCGAAGCCGTGGCCTGGTCGAGTGCCTGCGCGAGCGCCCCGCCGATCCAGACCAGCGCCCGCGCGGGCACCGCGGCGACGGCGCCGAAGCTCTGGCGCAGGCTGCCGAATCCCGCGAGATCGACCTTCGGGTGCACGACCAGCCAGCGCATCTCCTCGGGCGTCGTCATGCCGACCTGGGTTTGCAGCGTGTCGGTGTAATCCTCGAAGGTGCGGCGTTCGAGCGCGGCCATCAGTTCGCGCGTCAACACCAGCATCTGCGCTGACGACGGCAACCCGAGCTCGATTCGAAGCCGGAGCTCGTGGCCGCCGATGTATTCACGCTGCGGCGGGCCCCATTCGAGCCGCCAGGGCCTGGCCTCGAGCGCTCCCTCGATCACGAAGCCCTCGGTGCCGCGGGCACGCTTGAATTCGAGGCTGCGCCGATGGGCCCACTCGGCGATAGGACGTGTGTCGGCGACGTCCGGCTTGGGCGAGAACAGCGCTCGCTTCAGGGAGGCGAGCATGTCGCCGGCGTGCCTCAGGAGGCCCGGGTAAAGTCGGCGGCAGTGGCAAGCACAGCCGACAAGCGAAGAGGCCTCGACGTGGCGGACAACATCATTCAAGTGTATTCGTGGCCCACGCCCAACGGGCACAAGGTCCACATCCTGCTCGAGGAATGCGGCATTCCGTATCGGGTTCACGGTATCGACATCGGCGCAGGTGACCAGTTCGAGCCCGATTTCCTCGCAATCAGCCCGAACAACAAGATCCCGGCGATCGTCGACCCCGACGGACCGGGGCGCCAGCCGATCTCGCTGTTCGAGTCGGGCGCGATCCTCGTCTACCTCGCCGACAAAGCCGGCCGCTTCATGCTGCCCGGCAGCCGTGGCCGCATCGAAACGCTGCAGTGGCTGATGTTCCAGATGGGCGGCGTCGGCCCGATGCTCGGCCAGGCGCATCACTTCCG
>CAXSGM010000061.1:0-16738 GCA_964236915.1 uncultured Rhizobacter sp. | reverse complement strand
CGCGAGATCGACGAGCTGTTCGCCGACGGCACGATCTCCGGCGGCATGCTGCCGAAGATCCAGTCGGCGCTCGATGCGGCGAAGAACGGTGTCAACACGGTTCACGTCATCGACGGCCGCGTGCCGCACGCCATGCTGCTCGAGGTGCTGACCGAGCAGGCTTATGGCACGATGATCCGATCGCGATGAGCCCGGATCGCGCCGTTGCTTGCGTGGCTCCCGGGCGATGATCCGGTCGCGATGAGCCCGGAGCGTGATCTCCCTCTCCCGCCCCCGGGAGAGGGCCGGGGTGAGGGTTGGCGCGAGGCCAGGCCGTGAACCCGCGCCGCCGCCTCACCTGGCTCTTCGACCTCGACAACACGCTCCACGACGCGAGCCACGCCGTCTTCCCCGCGACCGCGCGGGCGATGAACGACTACATCGTCGACGAGCTTGGCCTGGTGGCCGACGACGCGGCGCGCCTGCGCGACCACTACTGGCGTCGCTACGGCGCGACGCTGCTCGGGCTCGTCCGCCACCACGGCGTCGATGCCGCGCATTTCCTCGAGGCCACGCACCGCCATCCGGGGCTCGAGCAACGCGTGCGGACCAGCCGTCCCGACCGCATCGCGCTCGCCCGGCTGCCCGGCCGGAAAATCCTGCTGACCAACGCGCCGCGCACCTACGCGCTGCGCGTGCTCCACGCCCTGCGGCTCGACCGCGCGTTCGACTCGGTCCTGGCGATCGAGGACATGACGATGTTCGGCGCGTTGCGCCCGAAGCCCGATCCCCGGCTGTTCCGCCACCTGACGGCGCGGCTCCGGGTGCGGGCCTCCGACTGCGTGCTGGTCGAGGACACGCTCGTGAACCAGCGCGCCGCGCGCTCCGTCGGCATGCGCACGGCCTGGATGCAGCGCTACCTCGACGGCCGGTTTCGCGGCCATCCACGGCGTGCCGCGGCGCCGGGCGCGGTGCCTGTCACAGCACCTGCCAGCGTGCCCGTCATGGCGCGTCGGCCGCTGCGCCGCTGCCCGAATCCGGCTTACGTGTGTGTAAAAATTCGCACCCTTCAGCAGCTGCTGGCAGCGTTTTGACCTCGACGTTTTGATCTCGACGTTTTGACCTTGATTCTCTCCGCCGCCCTGGCGCCCGATGCCGCCGGCCACTCGCTTACCGCGGGCCCCGGTCGCGTGGCCGACGCCGATCGGCGCGACTTCGGCTCGATCGGGCACGTCGGGTCCGACAACGGCGCCATCGAGCTCTTTTCCGCCGGCCGGCGCCTGCAACTCCTTCCCGACAAAGCGATCCTGCTGCCGGCGACGCGCACCCTCTTGGTCGCCGACGTCCACATCGGCAAGGCGACCAGCTTTCGCCAGCTCGGCGTGCCGGTGCCCGCCGGCACCACCGAGGCGACGCTGGCCGCGCTGACGCGGCTGGTCGAGCGTCACGCCGCGCGGCGGATCGTGTTCCTCGGCGACTTCCTGCATTCGAAGCGCTCGCTCGCGCCGGTGACGCTCGCGAGCGTCGCGCGCTGGCGCGAGCGCCACGCCGCCCTCGAGCTGACGCTGGTGCGCGGCAACCACGACGATCGCGCCGGCGACCCGCCGGCCGGGCTCGGCATCCAGCCGGTCGACGAGCCCTTCGACTCCGATGGCCTCGCGCTCGGTCATCATCCACGCCGCCGTCCCGGGCGCTTCGTGCTCGCCGGCCACCTGCACCCGTGCATCGGCCTCGGCGGTCGCGCCCACGACTTCCACCGCCTCGCCTGTTTCTGGTTCAGCGGCGCGCCGGCGGCGGCCGCGCTCGGCGGCGTCGGCGCCGAGGATCCGGATCGGCGCGACCTCGGGCACGAGGGCGTGGGCGTGCTGCCGGCCTTCGGCGCCTTCACGGGCATGCACCCGATCCGCCCGGCGCGTGGCGACCGCATCTACGTCGTCGGCGACGGCCGCGTCCACCCCGTGCCGCGTGCCGAGCGATGAGCGGCGAGCGCCCGCCCGGCTTTCCGGCCGACGCGTGGCTTCGCCTCGTCGACCGCGCCGAGCAGGTGCTGACACGCGTCGAGGCGCTCCTTCCCGAGCCGCCCGGTGCGCCCGACTGGTCGGCATCGAGCGCGTTTCGCTACCGGCGCCTGGGCACGGGCGGGCGAATCGAGCCGGTGCGCCGGGTCGCCCCGGTCCGGCTCGATGCGCTGGTCGAGGTCGGGCCGCAGAAGGAGCGACTGGTGCGCAACACGCGCCAGTTCGTCGCGCGCGCCGGCGCCAACAACGTGCTCTTGACCGGCGCCCGCGGCACCGGCAAGAGCTCGCTGGTCAAGGCGTGCCTGAACGCCTTTGCCGACCAGGGCCTGCGCCTGATCGAGGTCGACAAGGCCGATCTCGTGCACCTGCCGGACATCGTCGAGGCTGTCGCCGAGCGGCCCGAGCGCTTCATCGTCTTCTGCGACGACCTGAGCTTCGACGCCGGCGAGCCGGGCTACAAGGCGCTCAAATCGGTGCTCGACGGCTCGATTTCCGACACCTCCGAGAACGTGCTGATCTACGCCACGAGCAACCGCCGCCACCTGTTGCCCGAGTTCATGAAGGAGAACCTCGGCTACGAGCACACGGATGACGGCGAGGTGCACCCGGCCGAGGGCGTCGAGGAGAAGATTTCGCTCAGCGAGCGCTTCGGGCTCTGGATCAGCTTCTACCCGTTCAGTCAGAACGAATACCTGGCGATCGTCGCCGAGTGGATGCGCGGGCTCGGCGCCGTCGACGCGGAAATCGCCGCGGCACGCCAGGAGAGCCTCGTCTGGGCGCTCGAACGCGGCTCGCGCTCGGGGCGCGTCGCGTTCCAGTTCGCGAAGGATTGGGCCGGGCGGCACCGCCCGTGAGCCCCGCCGGGCGGCCCCAAGGGGCTCGTTTCCGCTCGGCGGGACCGGCGAGGGTTACGCAGGGGCCCCTGCGTGGCCCCTGCCGAAGGGTGCACCCATGAGCCACGCCGCGGCGGCCCCGGCACGCGACGCGGATTCGCCGGTGGTCGACGTCGCGGTCGGCGTGCTCTTCGATGGAGCTGGGCGCTTCCTGATGACCTCGCGCCCGCACGGCAAGGTCTACGCCGGCTGGTGGGAGTTTCCGGGCGGCAAGCTCGAGGCCGGCGAATCGGTCGAAGCCGCACTGCGGCGCGAGCTGCGCGAGGAAATCGGCATCGAGGCCGGCACGATCGAGCGCTGGCGGATCGAGCGCTTCGACTACGACCATGCCCGGGTGCGCCTGCATTTCTGCAAGGTGCTCGACTGGCAGGGCGCGTTCGAGATGCGCGAACGCCAGCAGATGCGCTGGCAGACGCTGCCGGTGGATGTGGCGCCGATCCTACCGGGCGCGGTCCCGGTGCTGGGCTGGATCGGCGCTGAAGCGGGCGCGGGACGCCTCTAAACTCCGGCCATGAACTGGCTCGACGAGGTGCAATGGAACGCCGACGGCCTGGTGCCGGCGATCGCCCAGGAGCTCGGCTCGAACGACGTGCTGATGGTGGCCTACATGAACCGCGAAGCGCTGGCGCGTACCGCCGAGACCGGCGAGGCCGTCTACTTCAGCCGCTCGCGCCGCCGGCTCTGGCACAAGGGCGAAGAAAGCGGCCATGTGCAGAAGGTGCACGAACTGCGCCTCGATTGCGACGCCGATGTCGTGCTGTTGAAGGTCGAGCAGCGCGGTTCGGCGCCAGGCGCGGCGGGTATCGCCTGCCACACCGGCCGGCACAGCTGCTTTTTCCGCCGCTTCGACGGCAGCGTCTGGGAAACGGTCGACCCGGTCCTGAAGGATCCGGCGGCGATCTACCGATGACAGGTCGCGCCCGATGAGCGATCCGAGCTCCGACGACACGCTCGCCCGGCTCGCCGGCGTGATCCGTTCGCGCCGCGCCGGCGACCCTGCGAAAAGTTACGTGGCCCGGCTGTTCGAGAAGGGCCCGAACGCGATCCTCAAGAAGATCGGCGAGGAAGCGACCGAAGTCGTGATGGCCTGCAAGGACGGCGACCGCGGGCAAATCGTCGGCGAGTTCGCCGACCTTTGGTTCCACTGCCTGGTCGCGCTCGAGGCTGAGGGCGTCGCTCCGGCCGAGGTGCTCGCCGAACTGGTGCGCCGCGAGGGCCGCTCGGGTCTGGAAGAATTCGCGGCGCGCAAGGCGGCGCGGCGCGAGGCGGAGGAACCGTGAGCCGCGCCGGGCCGCCCCAAGGGGCTCGCTCCCGCTTGGCGGGACCGGCCGCAGGCCGAAGGGTGCACCAGTGAGTACGTCGCGCGGTTCCGAGGGCGTGCGGGCGAAGCGGAGAACGAGTCGATGACCGAGATTTTCGAAAATGGCAGGGTGGTCGACAACCGGCGCGAGGCGTCGCTGCGGACCGTCGGCAACATCAGCTACGGGCTGCATGCGGTCGTCGCGGTGGCGGCGGTGCTGCCGGGCGCGCACGCCAGCATCGTGCTGCTGCTGATCGCCTTCGTGCTCGATCTCGTCAAGCGCGACGATGCGCGTGGCACCTGGCAGGAATCGCACTTCGCCTGGCGGATCCGGAGCGTGCTCTGGGCCGGGTTGCTGTACGTCGTCACGCTGCCGCTCTGGTTGCTCTTCATCGTCCCCGGCTGGATCGCGTGGGTGCTGATCTCGGTCTGGTTCCTCTACCGCGTCGTGCGCGGCTGGGTGGCGCTGTTCGACCGGCGCCCCATGCCGACGCGTTGACAACCCCTGCCGACGACCTGACCAGGGAGCGCCCGCCTTGAACCACGACCCCAACTGCATCTTTTGCAAGATCGTCGCCGGTCAGATCCCGAGCCGCAAGGCGCACGAGGACGATGAGTTGCTCGCCTTCCACGACATCGCCCCCTGGGCCCCCGTGCACGTGCTGGTGATTCCGAAGCGGCACATTCCGAGCCTGGTCGAGGTCGACGCCGGGGACGCCCCGCTGCTCGGCCGGATGCTCGCCCTCGCGCCGCGGCTGATGCGCGCGAACGGCGTGACGAACGGCTTTCGCACGTTGATCAACAACGGCGCCGACGGCTTGCAGGAAGTGCCGCATCTGCATCTGCACGTGATGGGCGGCCCCCGTCCCTGGGCCAAGGGGTGATTTGCCGGGCCTCCTAGAATCCGCGCTGGCCTTGCGAGGAGAGAGTTCATGGGTTCATTCAGCATCTGGCACTGGCTCATCGTGCTGCTCGTCGTCGTGCTGATCTTCGGCACCAAGAAATTGACGAACATCGGCAAGGATCTCGGCGGCGCGGTCAAGGGCTTCAAGGACGGCGTGCGCGACGGTGGCACTGCGGCCGACGAGCCCGGTGTGGCGCCGCAAGTCGGCAGCGTGCGCCGCAGCACCACCGATCCGAACACGGTCGACGTCGAAGCGAAGACCCGGCTGTGACCGGCCGGCTTCGGCCGCCGCCGAGCCGCGGCGCGCATGTCGGCGAGCGCGCATGATCGACCTCGGCTTCGACAAGATGGCGCTGATCGGCGCTGTGGCGCTGATCGTGATCGGCCCCGAGAAACTGCCGCGGGTCGCGCGCACCGTCGGCCATCTGATCGGCAAGGCGCAGCGCTACGTCGCCGACGTCAAGGCCGAGGTCAACCGGTCGATCGAGCTCGAAGAACTGAAGAAGATGAAGACCGAGTTCGAGACCGCGGCGCGCGATGTCGAGCAGTCGGTGTCGGCGCACGTCGGCGAGGTCTCGACCCACCTGAACGCGACGCGCAGCGAGATCGAGAACAGCTGGAGCGCGTCGAGCGGTGATGGCGCGGAGCTGGCGCCGAACAGCGGCCAGCACACCGGCTGGGAGCCGGCGCCGCCGTCTTACCGGCACCCGAAGAAGAACTGGCGGCTGAAGCGCGGCGCGACGCCCCGGTGGTACAAGCGGCGCCAGGGCGTGCGTACCCACGCGCAGTCGGCGGCGGCGCGGGTCGCGCGCTTCCGGCCGGCGCGTCCCTGACGCGCATGGCCGCGCCCGACCCGCGCGACGAACTCGAAGGCACCGAACAGCCGTTCGTCTCCCACCTGATCGAGCTGCGCGACCGGCTGATCCGCGCCTGCCTCGCTGTCGGCGTGTGCTTCGGGGTGTTGATGGTGTGGCCGGGCTCGGCGCATCTCTACGATTTGCTCGCCGCGCCGCTGGTGCAGCACATGCCGAAGGGCGGCACGCTGATCGCGACCAGCGTGATCTCGCCGTTCCTGGTGCCGCTGAAGATCACGCTGATGGCCGCGTTCCTGATCGCGCTGCCGGTCGTGCTGTACCAGGCCTGGGCGTTCGTCGCGCCGGGCCTCTACATGCATGAGAAGCGAATGGTGCTGCCGCTGGTGGTCTCGAGCACGCTGCTGTTCTTCACCGGCGTCGCGTTCTGCTATTTCTTCGTGTTCGGCAAGGTCTTCGCGTTCATCCAGGGCTTTGCGCCGAAAAGTGTCACGGCGATGCCTGACATCGAGGCTTACCTGAGCTTCGTGCTGACGATGTTCATCGCCTTCGGCACGGCCTTCGAGGTGCCGATCGCGGTCGTCGTGCTGGCGCGCCTCGGCGTCGTACCGGTCGACAAGCTGCGGGAGTTCCGCGCGTACTTCGTCGTGCTGGCCTTCGTGGTCGCGGCGGTGCTCACGCCGCCGGACATCGTCTCGATGCTCTCGCTCGCAATCCCGATGGTCGTGCTGTATGAGGTCGGAATCGTCGCGGCGGGCATCTTCATCAAGCACACGCAGGCCCCCGCCGAGGACGCCAGCCGGGGTTGACACGGCGCGGCCGAGCCGACAAGCCGTGATTTGCCTGGCGTTCAAGAGGGGCACGGCGCCGTTGCCCGGCCCCAGGGCCTCCGGGTGACGATTGAATCGATTGAGTGAACTTAGAGCGACGGCGGCTGGCAAGGTCAACCTCGACCGACACGAGGGACGCGACAGCCGGATTCTGTTCGCCAGCGCGATGTCAGAAGGGGTTTGCGGTTGTGAGTTCCTGGAAGTAGGCACGCAGCGTGCGTGGCTCCCGCCTCAGGATTGCCCGCAAGGTGAGCGCGTTTCCAAGTAGGCCATGCTGGTCATACCACTCGAACATACGCTTGATTGGCGGTGGTTGTCCGCCTGCGGCGCTGTCCGCATCGATGCTTCCGGCCTTGATCGGCCTCCCCGACGTCTCGCTCATCAGTTCCGCCACCTCGTCTCGATTATGGTTACCCTCAGCGCAAAGTTGATAGGTTCCGTAATTCAGGCGATTTTCGGTCAATGCGATGGCTGCAACTTCCGCCACGTCGCGGTAATCGACCCGGCTAAAGCGGGTCAGCCCCGACCACGGCTCTGCATAAACGCCGCTTTTCAGCACCTCCGGCCAACTTGCCATGAAATTTTGAAAAAACATGGCTGGCTCCAGAAAAGCATACTCCATTCCAGACTCGATGATCGCTTCCTCGACCGGCGCTTTGTCGCGATGATTCACCAGCGCACTGATTACCGGGTAGATGACGGATGAGAAAATGAAGCGGCTTACACCAGCATGCTTCGCCGCGTCCACCATGTTTCTGCCGACCTCGGCCTCGGCCGGCAGAAAGGCGGGGGCGATGTAGAAAACGGAATCTATTCCCGCGAGCGCCTTGTCGAGACTTGCCCGGTCACGCAAATCGCCGACCGCGACTTCCGAGGCACCATGTTTTCGCACCTCTTCACTCTGTTTCGGATCCCTGATGAGGCCGCGAACGCTGGCTCCGCGTTTAACGAGTTCGGGCAGGACGAGGCCCGCGAACTTGCCGGCGGCACCGACCGCGAGAACTCTAGGTTGGGAGGTGGTCATAGGTGCAGTTCGTCCGATTGGTTAATGTGTCGGCCGCATAGCCGAGGTATTTGCGGCCGTGTGACATCAGCGGATCCCTATTGCACCGCCGGCAAAGCGGCCGGCCGCACCCGCGGACGCTGGCCGACCTGGACGTCGAGCGTCAGTGCCTGGGCGCCGCGCTGCAGGCCGATCGAGGTCATCGCGTTCGGCTTCAGGGCGGCGACTGCGTTCAGCAACTGGTAGCTGTTGGCGACCGGCATCGCGCCGACCCGGGTGACGACGTCCCCCGGCCGCAGCCCCCCTGCCGCCGCCGGGCCGCTCTGCACCACGCCGGTGACGAGCACGCCCTGGCGGACCGGCAGCGCGAGCGTCTGCGCCAGCTCGGCCGTCAGGTCGCGCTGCTCGATGCCGAGGTAGCCGCGCGTGACCTGGCCGTCGCGGATCAGCGCCTCCATCACCTGGCGTGCCGTCGTCACCGGAATCGCGAAGCCGATGCCGAGGCTGCCGCCGGTGCGCGAATAGATCGCCGTGTTGATGCCGAGCAGGTTGCCGGCCGCATCGACCAACGCCCCGCCGGAATTGCCCGGGTTGATTGCCGCATCGGTCTGGATGAAGTTCTCGAAGGTGTTGATGCCGAGGCGGTTGCGGCCGAGCGCGCTGACGATGCCCGCGGTGACGGTCTGGCCGACGTCGAACGGGTTGCCGATTGCGAGCACCACGTCGCCGACCTGCAGCGCCTCGGCATCGCCGAAACGGATCGTCGGCAGGCGGTCGAGCTCGATCTTCAGGAGGGCGACGTCGGTTTCGGGGTCGGTGCCGACCAGCCTGGCGCGCACTTGGCGGCCGTCGTTCAGCGCGACTTCGATGTCGTCGGCGCCGTCGACGACGTGGTTGTTCGTCAGCAGGTAGCCCTGCTCGGAGACGATCACGCCCGAACCGAGGCCCACCTGCGGCCCGGCGTGCGGCCGGCGCGCCGAGCGGTCGCCCAGGAAGAAGCGCATCACCGGGTCGTCGCTGCCCGCCTCGGCGCTCGGCGGCGCCTTGCTGGCGGTGATGCTGACGACCGCCGGCGCCGCCCGCCGCGCAGCCTCGCTGTAGCTTGCGACCGGACTGCCGCCGGTGCTCGACGGCAGCGGCAGGGGCAGGGCCGGCAGCGCGGCGACCGGCGCCAGGCGCGCGGCGCTGCCCGTAGACGCGTCACGCCGCACCCATTCCGGCTTCAGCGTCGAGACGACGAACAGCAACGCGACCGCGACGGTCACGGTCTGCGAGAAGAGGAGCCAGGTGGTGCGCATGCAGGGCAGGGGAAAGGCTGGGCGACCCCGCGCGCCGAGAACGGGCGACGCGCTCGCGCGGCGGCGATTATCGGGCCGGGCGCTTTGGAAGGGCGCCCGCTGTCGACCGGCCGGGCACGCCCGCCGCCGCATGAGCCGCGTGGGCCTGACGCACCGCGGCCGACCCGCGACAATCCGCCCCATGCCACGGACCCGCCCGCCGATCGCGATCACGATGGGCGACGCCGCCGGCATTGGGCCCGAGATCATCCTGAAACTGCTCGCCTCGGGCGCCGCGGCCGATTGCATCGTGATCGCCGATGTTGGCGCGATGCGCCGGGCGGCCAAGGCGCCGGGGCTCGCTGCGCCGGTCGCGCCAGTCGCCGTCATCGAGGTGCCGGGCGACCTGGAACGGGTACCCCCGGGTTGCGTCGCGGTGCTGCAGCCGCCCGGCCTGCCACCGGATCTCGACCGGGTGCCGATCGGCCGGATCGACGCCCGCGCCGGTGCCGCGGCCGCCGCTTGCATCGCCCATGCGGTGGCCCTGGCGCGCGCGCGGGCGATCGCCGGAATCGTCACCGCGCCGATTCACAAGGAGGCGCTGGCGGCCGCAGGCGTGCCGTACCCCGGCCACACGGAGATGCTCCAGGCGCTGGCCGCGGCGCCGGGCGAGCCACCGCCCCCGGTGCGGATGATGCTGGCCAACGACGAACTGCGGACCGTGCTGGTGACCATCCACCTGTCGCTGCGCCGGGCGATCGACGCGCTGAACATCGACGCGGTGCTCGAGACGCTGCGCATCGCGCACCGGTGCGCTGTGGCGTGGGGCGGCGCCGCGCCGCGGATCGCGGTGGCCGGCCTGAATCCGCATGCCGGCGAGGGCGGCCTGTTCGGTACCGAGGAAATCGAGATCATCGGCCCGGCGGTCGACGCGGCGCGCGCCGAGGGCATCGACGCGCACGGTCCGTTCGCGCCCGACACCGTCTTCATGCGGGCGCGCAATGCGCCGGGTCACCCGGGCGAGTTCGACCTCGTCGTCGCGATGACGCACGATCACGGCCTGATTCCTGTGAAATACCTCGGCGTGGCCGACGGCGTCAACGTGACCCTCGGGCTGCCTTTCGTCCGCACCAGCCCCGACCACGGCACCGCGTTCGACATCGCCGGAACCGGCCGGGCCGACCCTTCGAGCCTCGGTGCCGCCCTGAGAATGGCGCGGCGTCTCGCCGGCCCCGGCTTGCAAGACCGCCCCGATTCCCCGGTTCATCCCGAGCTCGTCGAAGAACTCTCCGACCCGCGCCCTGCGCCCTGAGGGAAGTACCGCGAATGCCCACCACCGCCCGACCCCTGCCGCCGTTCCACCTTGCCTTCCCGGTGCACGACATCGCCGCGGCGCGCGCTTTCTACGGTGGCACGCTGGGCTGCCCGGAAGGTCGGAGCTCGCCCGACTGGGTCGATTTCGATTTCTTCGGCCACCAGATCGTCGCCCACCTCGCGCCGGACGAATGCGGCAGTCGCCGTACCAACCCGGTCGACGACCACCCGGTACCGGTGCGGCATTTCGGCGCCGTGCTGTCGATGGACGACTGGCATGCGTTGGCCGACAAGCTCGCGGCCGCCGGCACCGTATTCGTGATCGAGCCCCACCTGCGCTTCAAGGGCGAGGTCGGCGAGCAGGCGACGATGTTCTTTCTCGATCCCTCCGGCAACGCGCTCGAGTTCAAGGCGTTCCGCGATATCGGCGCGTTGTTCGCCAGGTAGTTTCCCGGCTCGCCGGTCAGGGCCGCGCTGCGGCGCCGATGGCGGCGAGTTGCTGGCGGGCCCGCCGCGTCGCACGCTCGACCAGGTAGCGGTTCTCGACCGCGCGGAAGCGCTCGGTTTCGCACATCCGGGCGAGCATGCGGGCCGTCATCGAAATCGTTTCCTGGTGGCGCCGCCCGGCGGTGAACACGAAGAATCCGCGTCCGGCGCTGATATGCGCGAGCCGCACCTTCTGCCAGCTCTCTTTCAGGTGCATTTGGTAGGCGAATCCGAGCTTCAGGTGGTCCATCAGGCTGCCACCGCGGTCCGGCGTCGAGGCCGGGGGCGCTGGTGCGCCCAGGTCGATGTCGATGCCGGCGACCGCGAGCGTGGTCGCGCCGCCCGCGTCCGTCTCCGCCGGGTCGTCGTCGCCCTCCGCACCCAGGGCGCCGAGATCGATGTCGACGGTCGCCGACCAGTCGACCGCGTTCTCGGTCACGAGGCCGACGCGTTGCGCCTCCTCGGCCGAAAAGCTGCGCGCGACGGCCTCCGGCGCGAGTTCGGCCGCCGGCTCGGCAGGCATCGCCGCGTCCTGACCCGACAGCACCGCCGCGAAAATCTGCTCCACCTGCTTCTCGAGCATGTTGTGGTCGAGCTCGGAGAGCGGCGCGGCTTTCAGCGATTCGGCGTGCGCGGGTTGTAGCCGGGCCATCAGTTCGCGCTGCGCGGCGACCGGCCAGCCGATCAGCGCGACACCCTCGTTCAGATCCTTCATCAGCGCCGGGAGCTGCATCAGGAAGCGCTTGCGCAGCATCGGCAAGCCCTTCGGCTGGACGCTCATCACCAGGTCGCGGCCGACCCGGCGGTAGCGTCTCAGGCGGTCTGAATCGACGCCCTCGCGCTGCGCCGCGACGACCAGCGCCTGGCTCCAGACCTGCGACAGGAAATCGCGCAGGTACGCGGGCAGTGCCACCGGCTGAAGCGCCGCGCCGAGCTGCAGGGCGTAGCGCTGCTGCAGGCGCAGCTCGGTCTCCTTCGCGCCGAGCGTCGCCACCGTGCCGCCCGGCTGAAGATCGCGCTGCGCCTGCTCGGCGCTGAAGCTTTCGAGTGCGTCGAGCTGCGCGGCGTACAGCGCGATCTGGTCGAAGTCGCCCTCGACGATCTCGTCGACCAGGCTGCGGACCCGATCGAGGAAATGACGGCCCGGGCCGTCGCCGAAGTCGTCGAACGCGCACGCGAGCGAGGCGATGCGGTTGACGAAGCGGCGCACCGGGTGGCGGCGCGAGGAGAAGAAGCCGGAGTCGCTCAACGCCACGCGCAGCACGGGCAACTGCAGGCGGGCGATCTGGCGCGCCATCTGCGGCGGCACCCGGGCGTCCGAGAGGATCTGATCGAACAGGCTGCCGACCACGTCGATCACCATGTGGTCGAGGCGGCCGCCCGCCGCCTGCATCAGCTCCTCGCGGTGCGCGCGAATCAGGTTGACCGCCATCGCGCCGCTCAACGCGCCACCCGACGCCAGCGCCGTGCGCTCCGAAAATGGTTCGCCGCCCGACGCCGACCCGAATCGGCTCATGCGGGCTGTCGACGCCGTCGACTCGCCTCGGCTCGACGCGCCGGGCTCCGGCGATGAGCCGACAGCGGACCGCGCCCCGCCCGCCGCCCGTGAGCTGCCTTCGGCGCCGTTCAGATGCCGAAGCAGGGCCATCAGTTCGGCGTCGGCCAGGGCCGGATCCCGCCCGAGCCCGGCCGAGCCCGAGGCGCCGCCCGCCGTGGCGCCGCCCGGGTCGTGCCGCCACCCGCCGCCGGACTGCCGCTCGTGGCGTTCTCCGCCGACCGACGGCCGCCCGGAACGCCCGCCGCCGCCGCTCGCGACACCGGCGCCCCGCGCCGACGGGCCGCTTCGCCCGACCGCGTCGCCGGCGGCGGTGCGTCCGGATTCGGCCCGGCGCGGGTGCGAGAGTGCGCTGTCGAGCGTCTCGTAGGCGGAGTTGAGTCCCGGCAAGCGATGCCCGGGGCCCTCGAACTGGCGCACGCTGAGGTCGAGCGCCTGCACGCCGCGGCGTTGCAGGTCGGCGAGGATCGCGCGGTAAGCCGCCGGCATCGCCTGCGCCAGCGCGGCCCCGAGCTCGCGCCGCAGGATTCCACGCACGTCGGCTTCCTGCGAGACGGCGTCGATGGCGCCGCGAAGGGCCGCGCCCAGCACCTCGCCGCGCAGCGGATTGCGGTCGGACGATCCTGCGTCGCGTCCCAGCAGTGTGGCGAAATGGGCGTCGAGCTCGCGCAACGGCTCCTCGGACGTTTGGGTGAGCTGCTGCCCGAGACGGTCGGCCGCCATCCGGTTCTCGACTTCGCGGTCGTCGACCAGCGTCAGGTTTTGCCAGTCGGCGTTCGACAGCTTCGGACGGATCGAGCGCGGTGCCAGGTCTTCGGCGATGCGTTCGACCAGGGTCCGGTCGAACTCGCGATACAGCACGGCGGCGTGGCGGCGCAACTCGAAGGCCGCGGCACTGGACGCATCCCGCTCGGCGATGCGCGTGGCCGACTGCGAGAGCGTGCCGAGGCGCTCCGTCACCTGACGCACCACCGCGGTGACCGTCGAGCGGATCTGGTCGGTGGCGGCGTCGAGGGCGGTCCGGAGTCGGGGGTCGGTGAGGGTCATGACGAAAGCGGCCATGCCCCGCGGGCAGCACGCCGAACGCGGCCCACCTGTGAACGGGCCACACGCGGCCAGAGTAACGACCGGCGGCCGAGTATGAGACGCCGAAGTGCGGCCGAAAAGAGGTCGAACTCGATGAACGACGCCCGACGCCGGTCAGCGCTTCAGCGTGTCGCGGATGTCGCGCAGCAGCAGCACCTCCTCCGAAGTCGCCACGACGACCGGGTCGGCGGCGGGTTTCAGGCGGTTGATCTGCCGCACCATCAAAAAGATGATGAAGGCGAGGATGATGAAGTTGAGTGCGACCGTCACGAAGTTGCCGTAAGCGAGGAGCGGCACGCCGGCTTTGGTCAGCGCTTCGTAGGCCCGCGGCCCTGTGTAGCCGGCCGGCGGCTCGGCCAGCATGACGAAATAGTTCGAAAAATCGAGGCCGCCGAAGATCCGGCCGACGATGGGCATGATCACGTCCTTGACCAGTGAATCGACGATGCGTCCGAAGGCCGCTCCGATGATCACGCCGACGGCCAGGTCAATCACGTTGCCTTTGACCGCGAACTGTTTGAACTCGGAAACGAAGGACATGCGTGGGGTCTCCTGAAGCGATCGACGGCGGCGTCCGGACGAGCAGCACGCTCGCGCCCGAGTATTCCCGAGCGTTGCGTCCGGTCAAGCGGCGTCGGCGCCTCCGCTAGAATCGTCGGTTGCCCCGCGGCGAGTGCTTCGGCGGCGCGGCTCGCCGAAACGAAAAAGCCGCTCCAGCGAGGACTTTCATGAGTGACCAGCCCCTCGACAGCACCAAGCGCACCTGGATCATCGCGTCCAGCTGCCTCGGGGCCGTCGGTGTCGGCATGACGGCCGTTCCGTTCGTCAGCAGCTTCGAGCCTTCCGAGCGCGCGCGCGCCGCCGGCGCTGCGGTCGAGGCCGACATCGGCGCATTGCAGCCTGGCGACAAGATGACGGTCGAGTGGCGCGGCAAGCCGGTCTGGATCGTGCGCCGCACACCGGCGCAGATTGCCGAGTTGCCGAAGAACGACCCGTCGCTCGCCGACCCGAAGTCGCAGCGCACCAATTTCTCGAGCACCCCGCCGGCCCTTCAGAACGACGCCCGCTCGATCAAGCCGGAGTATCTGGTCGTGATCGGCATCTGCACCCACCTCGGCTGTTCGCCCAGCGACAAGTTCGTGCCCGGCCCCCAGCCCTCGTTGCCGACCGACTGGCCGGGCGGTTTTCTCTGCCCTTGCCACGGCTCGACCTTCGACCTCTCGGGTCGCGTGTTCAAGGACAAGCCGGCGCCCGACAACCTCGAAGTGCCACCGTACATGTACTTGTCCGAGAGCCGCATCCGGATCGGCGAAGAGCAGAAGGCCTGAGAGGGTCAGAACAAGCCCGAGCCGGCGTCATGACGCCGCCGGCGCGCTGCGACGACGCGGCACCCAGGAGTGATGAGCCCCCATGGCCGAATACCGAGAAGCACCATCGAGCGCGACCGCAGGAACGAAGCTGCTGAACTGGGTCGACAACCGCTTTCCGCTCTCGAAGCTCTATAGCGAGCACGTCGGCGACTATTACGCGCCGAAGAATTTCAACTTCTGGTACGTGTTCGGCTCGCTGGCGATGCTGGTGCTCGTGATCCAGATCGTCAGCGGCATTTTCCTGGTGATGAACTACAAGCCCGATGCGAGCCTCGCGTTCGCCTCGGTCGAGTACATCATGCGCGATGTCCCGGGCGGCTGGATCATCCGCTACATGCACTCGACCGGCGCGAGCGCCTTCTTCATCGTCGTCTACCTGCACATGTTCCGCGGCCTGATGTACGGCAGCTACCGCCGGCCGCGCGAGCTTGTTTGGCTGTTCGGTTGCGGCATCTTCCTCTGCCTGATGGCCGAAGCCTTCATGGGGTACCTGCTGCCGTGGGGGCAGATGAGCTACTGGGGCGCGCAGGTGATCGTCAACCTGTTTTCGGCGATCCCGTTCATCGGCGGCGACCTGGCGCTGTTGATCCGCGGTGATTACGTCGTCGGCGACGCGACGCTGAATCGCTTCTTCAGTTTCCATGTGATCGCCGTGCCGCTGGTGCTGCTCGGGCTCGTCGCGGCGCACATCATCGCGCTGCACGAGGTTGGGTCGAACAATCCCGACGGCATCGAAATCAAGGCCACGAAGGATGCCGCCGGGCACCCGCTCGACGGCATCCCGTTCCACCCTTACTACACGGTGCACGACATCTACGCGGTCAGCGTCTTCCTGCTGATCTTCAGCGCCGTGCTGTTCTTCGTGCCCGAAGGCTGGGGTTACTTCCTCGAGTCGAACAACTTCATCGAGGCCAACCCATTGAAGACGCCGCTGCACATCGCGCCGGTCTGGTACTTCACGCCCTTTTATTCGATGCTCCGCGCGACGACCGACGTGATGGTCACGGTGCTAGTGGCGTTGATCGCGCTGGGTGCGGTCGCGGCGATCCTGTTCGGCGGTTTGAGCAACCGCAGCAAGCTGGTCGTCGGCGTGGTGGCGCTGGTCGCCGCCGTGTTGCTAAAGACCTTCGACGCAAAATTCTGGGGCGTGGTGGTGATGGGCGGTGCGGTGATCATCCTGTTCTTCCTGCCCTGGCTCGACCGCAGCCTCGTGCGCTCGATCCGCTACCGGCCGCAGTGGCACAAGGCCTTGTACGGCGTGTTCGTGTTCTTCTTTCTCGTGCTCGGCTACATCGGCACCAAGCCGCCATCGCCGTTCTTCAACTACGTCTCGCAGATCGGCACGTTCGTCTACTTCGGGTTTTTCGTGCTGATGCCGTGGTGGAGCCGGGTCGGCACGTTCAAGCCGGTGCCCGAGCGCGTGACCTTCGCGGCGCACTGATCCTGCAAGCGGCCCATCGATGAAACACTTTCTCGTCGCCCTCCTGGTTGCATTCGGCTGCACGCTGCCGGCCGCCGCCCAAGAGGAGGGCTACCCGCTCGACCGGTTTCCGACCGAGAAGATGGCGGACATGGCTTCGCTCCAACACGGTGCCCAGTTGTTCGTCAACTATTGCCTCAACTGCCATTCGGCAAACTACATGCGCTACAACCGGCTGCATGAGATCGGCCTGACCGACGAGCAGATCAAGAAAAACCTGGTATTCGCCGGCGACAAGGTCGGCGATTCGATGAAGGTGTCGCTCGATCCGAAGCAGGCGAAGGACTGGCTTGCCGCCGCCCCCCCCGACCTGACGCTCATCACCCGTTCGCGCACCGAACTCGGCCGTGGAAGCGGCGCCGACTACGTCTACACGTACCTCCGCACGTTCTACCGCGACGACACGAAGCAGACCGGCTGGAACAACATGA
>CAXSGM010000060.1:0-17145 GCA_964236915.1 uncultured Rhizobacter sp. | reverse complement strand
TCGGAGACGGATTCGGACGTGAAAAGGAAGTCGTTCGACACTTCTAAACTCCTGCTCGTTCGGTGACGGGGCCTGTTGCGTTGCCGGCCCGAGAACGAGGGAGGAGCGGCGAACGCTTTAGCTGCATTTGTTGAGCGGCCGTGAAGCCGCCCGGCGCGCCGTGGTGAAAGCACCGCGTTGCGCATCGCCCGCAAGTAGTTCGGATAACTCGGCGACCGGCCGATTTTATTAAAAAAATGCTGACGCTTTTCCGCGGGCTCGCACGGGCACCGCTTGGCTGGCTGCACGGGCTCGGCGCCCTGCTCGGCTGGGTCACCTACTGCGGCTCGCCGACCTACCGCCGGCGTTTTCGGCAAAACGCCGCGCAGGCGGGCTACGACGCCGCTGCGACCCGCCCGGCGATCGCCGCCGCGGGCCGCATGGTCACCGAGCTTCCGCGGCTCTGGTTTCGACCGGCCGGGGCGCCGCTCGACCCGCCGCCCGTCTGGCACGGCGCCGAGCTGATCGACGCGGCGCATGCCGCCGGCCGCGGCATCCTGTTCCTGACGCCGCACCTCGGTGCCTTCGAAGTCACTGCGCAGGCCTTCGCCGAGCGCTTCGCGACGACGGTCGGACCGGTGACAGTGCTGTTCCGCCCGGCCCGCAAGGCGGCGATTCGGGACGTGATGGCTGGCGCCCGCGAACGGCCCGGGTTGGCGACTGCGCCGGCCACCCTCGCCGGGGTGCGCCAAATGATCCGCGCGCTCCGCCGCGGCGAGGCTGTCGGCCTGCTGCCCGACCAGGTGCCGCCCGACGGGATGGGCGTGTGGGCGCCGTTCTTCGGCCGTCCGGCCTACACGATGACGCTCGCGGCGCGCCTCGTGCAGCAGACCGGCGCCGTGCTGCTGCTGATCTGGGGCGAGCGGCTTCCCGGCGGACGCGGCTACGCGATCCGCGTCAGCGCGCTCGCCGAAGCGCTGCCGAACGCCGCAGCGGCTCAGGCAGAATCCGCCGCGGTCGTGAACCGGGCGATGGAGCGGCTGATCCGCGCCGCGCCCGGCCAGTACCTCTGGGGCTACAACCGGTACAAGCAGCCGCGCGGCGCCGCGTCGGCGTCGTCGACCTGAAGCGCCGTCCGCGCCCCGCTTTCTCCCCCGTCGAACCCTTCGCCGGCCGGTTCGAACGATCGACTTCGGAGCCACACTTGGGCGCGCGACTGTTGCTGGCATTGCTGTGGCTGCTGCATCCGCTGCCGCTCGGCGTGCAGGCGGCGCTCGGCCGGGGCTTGGGCGCACTGCTCTACCGGCTGGTCGGCAGCCGCCGGCGCATCGCCCTTCGCAACATAGGGCTGTGCTTTGCCGAGCAAACGCCGGCCGCCCACGCCCGTCTGGCGCGTTCCCATTTCAGCTGGCTCGGCCGGAGCTTCCTCGAACGCGGCCTGCTCTTCTACGCGACGCCGGCGCGGCTCAAGCGGCTGATCCGCGTCGAGGGCGACGTGAGCCTCGCCGAGCGCAGCGCCCGCCCGGTGATGTGGATCGTGCCGCACTTCGTCGCCCTCGACGTCGCCGGCGCCGCAGTGCTGCTGTTCCAGAAGAAGAAGGGCGTCTCGGTCTACCAGGAACAGACCGACCCGGTGCTCGACGCCGCGATGCGCCGCGCCCGGCTCCGGCTCGGCGATGCCGAGATTTTTCCGCGCGACAACTCGGGCAAGGCGCTGTTTCGCGCGATCCGGCGCGGCGACGCCTTCTTCAACCTGCCGGACATGGACTTCGGCGAGCGCGACGCCGCCTTCGTGCCGTTCTTCGGCATCCCGGCGGCAACGCTGCTCGCGCCCTCGCGGCTGGCGCGCGCCCTCGACATGATCGTGCAACCGGTGGTTGCGGAAGTGCTGCCGGGCGGTGCCGGCTATGTCGTGCGTTTTCTGCCGCCCTGGACCGACTTCCCGACCGCCGACCCGCTCGCCGACACCGCCGCGATGAACCGCTGGATCGAGACCGAGATCCGGCGGCTGCCGGCCCAGTACCTGTGGGTGCACAAGCGCTTCAAGACGCGGCCGGCGGGTGAGCCGAGCTTCTACGATCCGCGGGGCGGCGCCGGAAAAAGCTGAAACGCGACCGGGCGGCGTCCTGCGGCCGACGCGTGCCGGCGCGGTTCAGCCGAGGCGCCGGACGGTCGGCAACCCGGCGAGCCACTCGGCGGCGACGCTCGACCAGCGCCAGCCTTCGGCGGTTTCGCGGCCGGCGATCGACATCGACTCCGCCAGCTCACCGTCCTCGGCCAGGCGATCCATCGCGGCGGCCAGGTCGGTGGTGATCTGCTCGATCGTCTCCGGCTTCACGAGAATGCCCGAGCGGCCGTCCTCGATCAAAAGACCCGGGCCGCCCCAGTCGAGGCAGATCGGCGGCAGGCCGAGCGCCATCGCCTCCTGGATGACGATGCCGTTGGCGTCCTCGATGCTCGGCAAAACGACGCCCCGGTAGTTCGCGAACGACGCGAACAGCTCGTCGTGCTGGGTGTACCAATCAAGGAAGCGGACGCGTTCTGCGAGCCCCAAAGCATTCGTCAGTTCGCGGCACCGCTCGAGTTCGGGTCCGCGGCCGACGATGTCGAGCCGCACCGGCAGCCGCGTCTTCGGCAGGCTCTGGATGACCAGCGCCGTGCCCTTGTGCATCACAAGCCGACCGAAATGGATGAACGCAAAGTTGACGCCTTTGTGCGTCAAGCGGGATCGATTCAGCAACCCGTCGGTGATGCCGCAATCGAGCGCGTCGCGCAAAATTTCGGGCGGACAACCGGCCGCGCGCAGCGACGCTCGCGTGCGTTCGCCACCGGCCACGAGGATCTGGTCGGCCTGACGCATTCCTCGGGGCAGGAGCCGGCTCAGGCGCTGCAGCGGCATGTGCAACACCCGGCGCAGCCGCACGCGAAGCTTCTCCCGGTCGCGAAACGCTTTCGGAAAGTAGATGTTGCCGTTGATCGGCCCGAAAACGTTGACATGGCGCTTGGAGAGGCTCCTCGGTACGACCGGCGAGTTCGGTTCGGTGTGCAGAACGACCGCCGTGACGCCCGGCTGGCGCGCCGCGATCCGTTCGGCAAGCGCCACCGCCCGGATCGAGAACCACACGTCGAGCAAGGGTCCGAGCACCCGGCTTCGCCATAGGAACAGCGCCGTCCTGTCGTCGTCGACGAACTCGACGTTCTTCAGCCCGAGCCGGGCGATCTCGGCGCGGTTGCGGCCGTGCGTGATCTGCACCGTGGCGGCGTGCAGCTTGGTGAACTCCTCGAAGATCTGCAACGCCTTGATTCCTTCGCCGCCCATCTGCTGGGACACGTTCGGCGCGATCAGGATCAAAAGGGTGTCGGGCGACATCGGACAACGGTTCGGCTGGGGGCGACAGGACGGATGCACCCGTGCGGCGGGCCGCGAAGCTATCACAGCGTCAGGCGCGAGCAACTCGAGGCCGCCCCGCATAATTCTCCGATGAGGCTGCGGTTCAGCAAGATGCAGGGTGCCGGCAACGATTTTGTCGTGCTCGACGCAACCCGGACGCCGCTCGCGCTCGACGCGGCCCAGTTGCGCCGGCTCGGCAATCGCCGCTTCGGCGTCGGCGCCGACCAGATCCTCGTCGTCGAGCCGGCGAACGAGCCCGGCGTCGATTTCGCCTACCGGATCTTCAACGGCGCGAACGGCGAGGAAGTCGAGCACTGCGGCAACGGCGCCCGCTGCTTCGCGCGCTACGTCGTCGACCACGGGCTTTCCGCCAAGCGCAGCCTGAAGGTCCGCACCGTCAACAACCTGCTCGAACTGCAGCTCGAGGACGACGGCCGCGTCGGCGTCGACATGAACACGCCGGTGTTCGATCCGGAGCGCGTGCCCTTCGAGGCCGGCGGGCTCGTTCCCCGCGAGGTCGGCGGCTTCGCGCTGTGGCCGCTCGAGGTCGGCGGCCAGACGGTCGAGCTGGCCGTGCTGTCGATGGGCAATCCGCACGCGGTACTTTTCACCGACGCAGATGTGGAGGGCGCGCCCGTCGCGACGCTCGGGCCGCTGATCGAGCACCACCCGCGCTTCCCGCGCCGGGTGAACGCCGGCTTCGTGCAGGTCGTCGATCGCGGCCGGATCCGCCTTCGCGTTCACGAACGCGGCGCCGGCGAGACCCTCGCCTGCGGCACCGGCGCCTGTGCCGCGGTCGTCGCCGGCATCCGGCTCGGCCGGCTGGATGCGACGGTCGAGGTCGAGACGCACGGCGGCCGTTTGACGATCGAATGGCCCGGGCTCGGCCACCCTGTGCGGATGACCGGGCCGGCCGAGCCGGTCTTCGAGGGCGAGATCGAGCTTTGAGAAAGACCCTGCCGGACGAAGCTCGGCGCTTCGGGCCGCGTCCATCCCGTTTCCTACCGGCGAGCGCCCGCGCCGCACTCCACTGATCCATGACCGCCACCACCGATCCCACCCGAACCACGACGACCCAGGGCGTGCAGGGCATCACCGAAAACGACATTGCGAACTACCTGGCGAACACGCCGGGCTTTTTCGAACGCCACGCCGAACTGCTCGGCAGCGTGCAGCTCACGAGTCCGCACGGGCAGCGCGCCGTGTCGTTGCAGGAGCGGCAGATGGAGATGCTGCGCGACAGGATCCGCGGGCTCGAGGGCCGGATCATCGAAATGATCCGCCACGGCCAGGACAACGTCGTGATCGCCGACCGCCTGCACCGTTGGACCCGGGCCCTGATGCTGACGCGGGACGCCGCCGCGCTGCCCGAGGCGCTGGTGCAAGGGCTGATGTACCACTTCATGATCCCGATGGCTGGCATCCGCGTCTGGGGCGCCGCGCCGTCCCATGCCGACACGGGCTTCGCGCGACCGGTCGGCGACGACCTGAAACTTTTCGCCAACAGCCTCAGCCTGCCTTACTGCGGCGTGAACTCGGGGTTCGAAGCCGCCCAGTGGCTCGACGAGCCGACCGCCGCCCGCTCCATGGCGCTGATACCGCTGCGTACCGACGCCAGCGAGGCCGCCGCCGGCAGCCCGGCGTTCGGCCTCCTGGTGCTGGCCTCGCCCGACCCGACCCGCTACACCGCCGACATGGGCACCGAGTTCCTGGCACGGATCGGCGAAATCGCCGGGGCGGCGCTGGCGCGGCTGCTGCCCCAGAACGAATGAGGCGTCGCAGCACGCGCCAACGCCGCCGATCGACGCCATCCAGCGAACGACGATGAGAAGCGCCGGGCACGGGGAAGAATGCCCCGCCGTCGACCTCGACACGGACCGCTACCTCGTTCACCTCGAGGTCGAGCGCCGCGTTGCCGTGCGGACCCTCGCGCTCTATCACGCCGCATTGCGGCGGCTCGGGGCGTTCGCAGCGGCACAGGCGCTGCCGCTGCGCTCGGTGCAGACGCCGCACGTCAGACGCTGGGCCGCGAGCCTGCACGGCAAGGGGCTGACCGCACGCACGATCGCGCTCGAGTTGTCGGCCTGGCGCGGCTTCTACCGCTGGCTCGGCCGCGACGGCCACGTCCCGGCGAACCCGGTGGACGGGGTCCGGGCACCACGGGCCGCCCGACCCTTGCCGAAGGCGTTGCCCGTCGACCTGGCGGTGCGCTTCATGGAGCCAGCCGCCGGGTGCGGCGCCAGCGCCGAGGCGCGTTCAGCGGCGACCCCGGAACGGCCCGGCGCCGAGGCCGGGCACGCCGCCGACGGTGCCTCGGCCGCGGTCGCCGGGGCGATCGCGTGGCGCGACCAGTGCATCCTCGAAGTGCTCTACAGCGCCGGCCTGCGGGTCGGCGAACTGGTGTCGCTCGACCTGCAGCCGGGTGGCGACGGCTGGATCGATCGCACCGAGGCGACGGTCCATGTCCTTGGCAAGGGCGGCAAACGACGCAGCGTTCCGGTAGGGCCGCCGGCCCTGGCTGCGCTCGACCGCTGGCTCGCCGCGCGCCCGCTGGTTGCGGGTGCCGACCAGCCGGCGCTGTTCGTCGGCCGCCGCGGCAGCCGGATCGGCGCGGTGCAGGTTCGCCGCGGTCTGAAGGCCCGCGCGATCGCGCACGCGATGCCGACCCACGTGCACCCGCACATGCTGCGCCACTCGTTCGCGACGCACCTCCTGCAATCCAGCAGCGACCTGCGCGGCGTGCAGGAGCTGCTCGGCCACGCCGACATCTCGACGACGCAGGTCTATACCAAGCTCGATTTCGGGCACCTCTCGAAGGTGTACGACGCAGCGCATCCGCGGGCGAAGAAACGCAGCTGACGCGATGCGCCGGGTGGATCGTTTCGTGGCGCCACGGTGTCAGCGCGTCGATCGGCCGACTTTCGCATCGTCGAGCGGAACCGCCGTCTCGAACTTGGCGCGGTGCGTGCTGAAGAAGCACTTCACGTTGCGGACGTTCGCATCCTGCGTGAAGAGACGCTGAGCGAGCGCGTGGTAGGCCGGCATGTCGGTGACGCTGAGGCTCAGCAACAAGTCCGGCCCCGGCGTCACGCGGTGACACTGCTGCACCGCGGCTTCCGACACCGCACGCGCCTCGAAAGCGGCGAGGTGTTCAGCGCCCTGACGGTCGAGGCTGACCTCGACGAATGCCGTCAGACCCGTGCCGAGGGCAGCCGGCGACAGGATCGCCACCCATCGCTCGATGATCCCCGCGTCGACCAATTGCCTGACCCGCCGCAGACAGGTCGCCGGCGAGATGTGCGCCGCCGCCGCCCGCGCCTGGTTGGACTCCGCGGCGTCGTGCTGCAAGCGATCGAGGATTCGGTAATCGGTCGCATCCAGCGTGACTTTTGATTTCATGTGCAGCGTCCTCACGAAGCTTTATTTCGCAGCGCGATTGCCATGCAATCTAATTGATGTTTGGATCCAAATCTGCAATTTTTTGCCGTGCAACGATCACTAGTATCAAGGTTCCCTTAGCAACGGAGCAGTGCCATGTGCGGAATCGTCGGCGCGGTCAGCGCCCGGGACATCGTCCCGGTCCTGCTCGGTGGCCTGGAACGCCTCGAATACCGCGGCTACGACTCGTGCGGCATCGCGGTGCACCGCGCGGGCGAACTGCTGCGGGCGCGGGGCACGGCGCGCGTCGCCCAGCTCGGCGCCGAAGTTGTCCGCGACCGCATCGACGGCACGACCGGCATCGCCCATACGCGCTGGGCCACGCACGGGGCGCCGGTGGTGCGCAACGCCCACCCACATTTCAGCCGCGGGCCGGGCGTGTCGGACGCCGACGTGGCGGTCGTCGGCGACGGCCCGCGTCGACCGGGCCGCATCGCGCTCGTCCACAACGGCATCATCGAAAACCACGACGAGTTGCGGGCCGAGCTGGTCGAGCGCGGCTATGTGTTCGCGAGCCAGACCGACACCGAGGTGATCGCCCACCTGGTCGACCGGCTCTACAACGGCGACCTGTTCGAGGCGGTGCAGCAGGCGGTGCTTCGGCTGCGCGGTGCGTTCGCGATCGCGGTCTTCTGCCGCGACGAGCCGCAGCGGGTCGTCGGTGCGCGTCTCGGCTCGCCGCTGGTGCTCGGCGTCGGCACCGGGGCGCGCAGCGGCGACCGCTTTCTCGCCTCCGACGCGATGGCGCTCGCCGGCATCACCGACCAGATCGTCTACCTCGAAGAAGGCGATGTCGCGGACCTGCAGCTCGGCAAGCACTGGGTCGCCCGGCTGGAGACGGAAAGCGGCACATACCGCCCGATCGAGCGCCCGCAACGCACGGTCGTCGCCCACAGCGGCGCCGCCGAGCTCGGGCCCTACCGGCACTACATGCAGAAGGAAATCTTCGAGCAGCCGAAGGCGATCGCCGACACGCTCGACGCGGTCGTCGGCGTCTCGCCTGAGCTTTTCGGCGACGGCGCGTACCGCGTCTTCAAGCAGATCGATTCGGTGCTGATCCTGGCGTGCGGGACGAGCTATTACGCCGGCCTGGTTGCGAAATACTGGCTCGAATCGATCGCGAAGATACCGACGGCGGTCGAGGTCGCGAGCGAATACCGCTATCGCGAAAGCGTGCCCAATCCGGGCACACTGGTGGTGACCATCACCCAAAGCGGCGAGACCGCCGACACGCTCGCAGCGCTGAAGCACGCGCGCGCGCTCGGCATGCCGCACACGCTGACGATCTGCAATGTGCAGACGAGCGCGATGGTGCGCGAATGCGCGCTGGCGTACATCACGCGCGCCGGCGCCGAGATCGGCGTCGCCTCGACCAAGGCGTTCACGACGCAGCTCGTCGGCCTCTTCCTGCTCGCACTGGCGCTCGCGCAGACGCGCGGCCGGCTCGACGCCGAGGCCGAGGCCGGCCACCTGAAGGCGTTGCGCCACCTGCCCCTCGCAGTGCAGAGCGTGCTCGCGCTCGAACCGCAGGTGATCGCATGGTCGGAGGAATTCGTGCGCAAGGAGCATGCCCTTTTCCTCGGCCGCGGTCTGCACTATCCGATTGCGCTCGAGGGCGCGTTGAAGCTGAAGGAGATCAGCTACATCCACGCCGAGGCGTATCCGGCCGGCGAACTCAAGCACGGGCCGCTCGCGCTGGTGACCGCCGAGATGCCGGTGGTCACCGTCGCGCCGAACGATGCACTGCTCGAGAAGCTGAAGAACAACCTGCAAGAGGTGCGGGCGCGCGGCGGCGAATTGTTCGTCTTCGCCGATGCCGACACGCGCATCGAATCGGGCGAAGGTCTGCACGTGATCCGCATGCCGGAGCACTACGGGGCGCTCTCGCCGATCCTGCACGTGGTGCCTTTGCAGCTGCTGGCCTATCACACAGCCTGCGCCCGCGGCACAGATGTCGACAAGCCGCGCAATCTGGCCAAGAGCCTGACGGTGGAATGACCGGGGCGACATCCGGGTTGCCTCGGCAGCGGCGGCGTCGAAGACCCGGTCGCACCGGACCTCGCCGACTCAAGTCGCCCTCGCTCGGCCGATAGCGCTTGGGGATCCCGCCCGAGCGCCAATCGAACGCATCGAGGCGGCGTCGGCATCGACAAGCGAACGGCGGCGCACCGGGCCGCCGCCGAAGCCGGGACGACGGTCGACGCCGCCGGCCGCGCGCGGGCAGGCACCGAGGCGGCGGCGCAGCGGCTGACGCTCGGGTTGCTGATTTTCGGGGCGCTCGCGCTGGCGGTCGGTGCGGCTTGCGCCTGATCTGCACCCGCAGGATCACGCGCCGGCTGCACGCCGCCGTCGCGGCCGCCGAGCGGGTGACCGCGGCAATCTCGCCGAAAACCTGCAGATCAGCGGCGTCGACCAGGCGGCGCAGCTGCTGAGCTCGATGCACCGGATGACGCTGCAGCTGCGTCAGGTGGTCGCCGGCGTCCGCGACACCGCCGGCGACGTGACCGCACGCCCGCGACACCGCCGCCGGCCATGGCGACTTTTTCGCGCGAACCGAATCGCAGGCCAGCAGCCTGCAGCAGACGGCCGCTGCCGCCGAGCAGCTGACGACCATCGTGCGCATGACGGCCGAAATCGCCGGCGCGGCGCAAGCGGTCGCGGTCGACGCGTCGGGGCGGTAGCGCCGGCCGTAGCGTCGTCGAGCCAGTCGTCGACACGATGGCAACGATCCAACGCAGCGCGGGCCGCGTCGGCCAAATCAATGCGGTCATCGACGGGATCCCGTTCCAGACCAACATCCTGGCGCTCAACGCGGCCGGCGAAGCGGCGCGTGCCGGCGAGCAGGGACGCGGCTTCGCGGTCGTCGCCAGCGAGATGCGCCTGCTGGCGAAGCGCAGGGCAGCGCGACATCAAGCGGTTGACCGCCGGATCGGTCGCCCAGACCGACACCGGCACGCGCCAGGTCGCCCATGCCGGCCAGTCGATCGGCACCATCGTCGAGCGGGTCGACAGCGGGCGCGACAGGGTGGCCCACGATTTCGACCGCCGCGCGCGCGCAGAGCATGGGCAACACGCAGGTGAACGAGGCGCGCGCACAGCGACGGCGTGGCGCAGCAGAACGCCGGCCTTGGTCGAAAGCGCGACCTCGTCGGCGACCCAGCCGCGGAAGCACGCCGACGTGCTGATGCAAGCGGTGGCGGCGTCCGGATGGAGGCCGCCGTGCCGGTGTGGAACGCACCGGGCCCTCGGCGCCGTTGAGAGTCTTCTGCACGGCCACTGACCGCCTTCGTCCATGACCGACGGCATCGGATCGCACGACGCGAACCATCACTGCAGCGATGCGAAGCCGCGCTATGCTGCCGCGGCGCTCCGTAGGCGTCGCGTTGCGCTTCGCCGGTCGGCGCTTGGAATGACGCCACAGCTTTCGCACCCCGTCCGCATCGGCACCGCCGGCTGGAGCCTGCCGCGTGCGACCGCGGATGCGTTTCCCGGCACCGGCATGCACCTCGAGCGTTACGCCCGGGTGCTTGACTGCGCCGAGATCAACTCGTCGTTCCAGCGCAGCCATCGCGTTGAGATCTACGCACGCTGGGCAGCGCAGACGCCGCCCGGCTTTCGGTTCTCGGCCAAGCTGCCGCGCGCGATCACGCACGAAGGCCGGCTGCACGCAGCACGCGAACCCCTGCAGCGTTTTCTGGCGCAGGCCGCGGGGCTGGGCGAGCGGCTGGCCGTCCTGCTGGTGCAGTTGCCGCCGTCGCTCGCGTTCGAACCGCGGCCGGCACGCGATTTTTTCAGCCTGCTCTCCGGGCTGTTCGGCGGCACGGTCGTCTGCGAGCCGCGCCATGCGAGCTGGTTCGAACCGGAAGCCGATCGATTGCTGATCGCGGCACGCGTCGGCCGGGTCGCGGCCGACCCGGCGCGTCGAGCCGCAGCAGCCGCACCGGGGGGCTGGCTTGGACCGGCCGGTGACGGGGCGGGTGCAGTGCTCTACCACCGCTGGCATGGTGCGCCGCGTACCTACCGGTCGAGCTACGACAACGCCTGGCTGCGGGCCAGGGCCGAAGAGGTCCGGCGCTGGCCGACGGCGGCCAACCGCTGGTGCATCTTCGACAATACGGCGTCGGGCGCCGCGACGCCTAACGCACTCGACCTGCGTGCGCTTCTTGCATCCGAACGCGAGGAGCGAGCGGTCGGCGGCTGAACGACGCCGATCGGCGGGCCGCTTACTCGATCCGCGAGATCTTCGAGCCTTCGAGGTTGAGGTTGGCCATGAGCCCGGCGTTGCTCATCACGAAGCCAATCACCGGCTCGCGGTCGATGTTGACGTCGACCGTCCCGTTCGCGCCCACCTTCAGCACGGCCACCGATGCATCGGCACCGGCCGACCAGCCCTTGCTCTGGCGGAACTTGTTCAGCGCGTCCTGCGTCATGAACAGGAAGACGAGCGCCCGCGACTGCGCGCCGATCTGCAGGCCGATCGAGCCGGTGGTCGTGCTGTAGTAGCCCTCGACCCGGTCGTTCACGCGGAGCTCTCCCTTGCCGTATTCGCCGCCGACGACGAGTCCGGCCGACACCGCACGCGGAAAGACGAGCACGCCCGCCGCCTTGGCGACCAGCTCGCGACTGCCCGGCGTGGTGTCGTACAGGCGCTGGAGGCTGTCTCGGTAGCCGATGGCGAGGTCGCGCTTGTCGTTCGCACTCAACGGACCGCCGACGCCGGTGGCGGCCTGCGTGGAACTGGCGGTGGTGGTGCTCGCGGTGGTAGTGCATCCGCCGAACACGACGGCGATCGAGGCGAGCGCGCTGCAGACAAGGGTTCTGTTCATGACGGTGGTCCGGGAAGTGGAGGAAGCGCACGTTACGAATGGCGCCGACCGACCGGGATCGGTGGATGCCCGACGTGCACGTCGGAGGGAAACGCCTTTTAAGCGATGTTGTTGCGTGCTTGGAACGCCTCCAGAAACCCGCCTATCACCCGCTTGGCAGGTCTCTGCCATAACCGTCAAGCAAACCGTCCGCGAAACCGGGATCTGCTCGTCAAACACCGCGCCGCGCAAGGCGCTCGAGCAGCGGCACCCCGAGTTCCTTACCGAGTTTCCAGAGGCTCCGGCTGAGCGAGTCTGCGAAACGCTGAGATGATGCGCCGCCGCATTGAGGCCGCCGCGCCCGGCGACGGCCGGAACGTCCTGCAGGTGGTGACGTTTTGCGCCGGCTCGGCCGGTGGTGGGAACCGGTCCCCACCACCGACCCACCGGGTCATGCGTCGCGGCCGGCAGTGTCTGCAAGGCCGACGCCGACGACCAGATGGCGGTGTGAACCGAAGTATGCTGGCCAAGCGATCGATGCCCTCGATCCGCGGCTTCTCGACCCGGGCGCCAAGGTTTCGCAATGCAACGTTCCGCCGTTCGACGTTTCCTCGTGCTGGCCGTCTCGACCGCGCTCGCGAGCGCCCTCGGCGCCGGTCCGGCACGCGCGGATACCTACCCGTCGCAGCCGATCCGCCTCATCGTGCCGAGCGCCGCGGGCGGCGGTTACGACGTGGTCGGGCGCCTCCTGGCCGAGCGGCTCGGGCCGGAGCTCGGCCAGGCGATCGTCGTCGAGAACCGCACCGGCGCCGGAACGGTCGTCGGCACCCAGGCCGCGGCCAACGCCACGCCGGACGGCTACACGCTGCTGGTAGGAGGCCTCGCCAACATTGCCTTCAATCAGGGCCTCTACGACAAGCTGCCGTACAAGCCGGCGGACCTGACGCCGATCGGGCTCGCCGGTTCGTTCTCGTACACGCTCGTCGCGCGCCAGGACCTGCCGCAGGCGAACCTGCGCGAGTTGATCGAATTCGCCCGCGCCCATCCGGGCCAGCTCAACATCGCGACCGCCGGCGTCGGCACCGGGCAGCAGGTGGCCGCCGCGTTGCTCAAGTCGGTCGCCGGAATCGAGCTGACGGAGGTGCCGTACAAGGGCGCGCAACCGGCCTACACCGACCTTTTCGGCGGGCGGGTCGACCTCTTCTTCGACAACACCTCGACCGCCCGCCCCTTCGTCGACGCCAAGCGCGCGAAGGCGCTGGCCAACTCCGGCGTGAACCGCGACCCGCTCCTGCCGCAAGTGCCGACCGGCGCCGAAGCCGGCGCGAACGGGCTGGTGCTCGAGAGCTGGATCGGGCTGTTCGCGCCGACCCGCACCCCGGCACCGGTGCTCGAACGGCTGCGCACCGCGATGGCCAAGGTGATGCAGTCGCCCGAGCTCCGCAAGCGCTTCGAAACCCAGGGGATCCTGCCCTCGACGCTGACACCCGCCGAGACACCCCGCTTCATTGACGCCGAAGTGCAGAAGTGGCCGCCGTTTCTGCGCAAGGCCGGCATCCGGGCGGAATAAGCGGTCGGTACGGCGGCCCGGGTTTCAATCCCGCCCGTCGTCCCGCATTCCTTTCCCCGCGCGCGGAATCCAGTAGGCCAGCTGCGCGGCGGCGGCGAGCGCGATCAGCCCGGTCGCCCCGATGCCCGCGGCGAGCGACAAGGCCGCCGTCAGGAACGACAGCAGCGCCGGCCCGAGCGAGGCACCGAGATCCGCCATCAGCCGCCACATGCCGAGGAAGTGCGGGCGGCCGCGCGCCGGCGAATGGTCCGCGCCGAGCGTCATGATCAGGCCCGAGCCGATGCCGTTGCCGAAGCCGACCGCGAGCGCGGCGAGCAGCAGCGTCGTGGTGCCGCGCGAAAAAGGCATCGCGACGAGCGCGAGACCCATGATCAGCATCGACGGCACCGCGACCCAGCGGCGGCCTCTCTGGTCCATCACCTTGCCGGCCGGGTAGAAGACCAGCATGTCGATGCCGCCGGAGAGGCCGTAGATCAGCGAGGCGATCGACGGCGCGAGGCCGAGGTGGTCGGCCCAGAGCGGAATCACCGCCTGACGCGCGGCCCGCACCGCGCTGATCGCGAGGACGCCGAAGCCGAGCGTGAGAAAGAGGTGCCGATGCTCGCGCAGTGTCGAGACGAGCGTCGGTCGGGCGGGCTGGACCCCACCGGCGCCGAGGTCGGCCGGCAGGCCGTCGCGGCCGACCTCGCCCTCGAGATCGTCCATCCGCATAGCGACCAGCGCGGCGACGATCAGCGCCGCGATGCCGACCTCGTAGGCGCCGATCAGCCCATAGCGGTGGATCGCCGCCGCGGCGACGAAGGGGCCGATGAACATGCCGATCCGCATCGTCCCGCCGAGGGTCGACATCGCCCGCGCCCGGTACGCCGGCGGCACCGCCTCGGTCAGGTAACTCTGGCGCGCCAGGCTGAACACCGCCTGCGACATGCCGACCATGAAGGTGCCGAGCGCGAACAGGCCGAGCCGGTGGGTCGTCGCGCAGACCGTCATCGCGATCGCGCACCAGACCGCCGCGGCGACGATCGCCCAGCGCTCGCCACGGTGCATCGTGATGAGCGAAGCCGGGATGTTGCTGACCAGCGAGCCGACACCGATCAGCGTGACGATCAGGGCCGCCTCGGGCACGCTGGCGCCGAGCTCGCGCGCGGTCAGCGGTACGACGGGGAGGATCGCGCCTTCGCCGAGACCGAACAACAGCGTCGGGCCGAACGCGGAAAGGGCGATGCGGCGAAGCTGGAAGGCGGTGGCCGCGTCGCTTGCCGGCGTGCCTCCATCCAGCGCGGATCCGGACGGGCTTTCGCGGCGGCCCGGTGGGATCAAGGGCATACCCGCGGCCGGTTCATCGCGTCGCCAACCCTGCCTCACTCCGCCTTCAATCCGCCGCGCTCGACCGCCTGCCGGTAATGCGCGATGTCGCGGACGATGAAGTCGCGAAACGCGGCACCAGTGAGCGTCGAGTCGCTGGCGCCGTCGGCCCGGTAAACCTTCAGCAGTTCCGGATCCTTCAGCGCCTCGCCGACCGCGCGCGTCAGCGTGTCGATCACCGGCTTCGGCGTTCCGGCCGGCGCGGCGAGTCCATACCACTGGGTCATCACGACGTCGATGCCGGACTCCTTCAATGTCGGCACGTCCGGCAACGCCGGCACGCGTTTGGCGCTGCTGACCGCCAGCAACCGCAGCCGCCCGCCGTTGATCTGGCCCATCAGCGGCGTGTACGGCGCAAAAAAGCTCGAGACCTGGCCGCCGTACAGATCGGTCAGCGCCGGGCCCGAGCCCTTGTACGGCACGTGCAGGATCTGCAGGCCGGCCGTCTGCCGCACCATCTCCATCACGATCTGCGCGGCGCCGCCGGTGCCGGTCGAAGCGTAGGTCAGCTGGCCGCCCTTGGCCTGGTCGACGAACTCCTTGACCGTCTTGATTGGCGAGGCGCTCGCGACCATCAAGCCGAACGGCGTCTCGACGAGCTGGGCGATCGGCACGAAGTCGTCCGGCACCTTGTAGCCGAGGGTCGGGCGGATCGCGGGGGCGCTGCCGAAATTGCCGCTCATCGCCAGAATCAGCGTGTAGCCGTCGGGCTTCTGATGGGCGACGAAATCGGCCGCAATGTCGCCGCCGGCACCCGGACGGTTGTCAACGATCACGGTCTGGCCGAGCCGTTTGCCGAGGGCGACCGCGATCGCCCGGCCGTAGAGGTCGCCGCCGCCGCCCGGCGGGAAGCCGACGACGAGCTTCACCGTCTGGTCGGGGTAAGCCGCCGCGGCAGTGGTCCAGCCGAGCGAAGTGGCGGCCGCAGCCAAGAGCGCGGCGCCGAAGTGACGAAGGGTCGAGCGCTTTGGTGCGGTCATGGGCGTTTGCCGGGTGTTGCGGCTTGGCGCCCGCCGCGCAAGGCACGTGCCCAGAACCAGAGCTCCATCGCTGCGCCGCCAGCGAGCAGAAGAGCCCCGCCCCCACTCATGCCCATTGCGTACAGCGCCAGAGCACATAGCAATATTGCGACCGCGAGAGCGTGACAGTTCATAAGACCTCCTCGGGACTTTGACTCAAAGTTCGACCGAGCCATTGGCAGGATGCCACAGCGCTGCGTCTGATCCGAGCCGGCGCTCAGACGGCAACTCTTCAAAAGTACGCGGTCGTTTTGTATGGCCTAACCGCCGGTCGCAATCGGCGCGCCGCGATGCGCGACCCACTCGCTCCACGAGCCGGGGTAGAGCGCCGCGCCACGCAGGCCGGCGACTTCCAGCGCCAGGAGGTTGTGCGCCGCGGTCACGCCCGAGCCGCACTGCGAGATCAGCTCGTTCGCCGGCCGGCCGCCGGTGAGGGCGTCGAACTCGGCGCGCAGTTGCACCGCGGGCTTGAAGCGGCCGTCGGCGCCGAGGTTCTCCTTGAAGGGCCGGTTCTTCGCGCCGGGGATGTGGCCGGCGACCGGGTCGATCGTCTCGTTCTCGCCGCGGAACCGGTCGGCGGCGCGCGCGTCGATCACGAGTTGCTCGCGGCTGTCGAGGTTGGCGCGCACCTGCTCGTAGATCACGGTCGGCGTTGCGCTGGCGCCGAGGGTCAGGTTGCCCGGGGGGCGCCCGGGCGGCGCCTCGATCGTCAGCGGCTGGCCCGCGGCTTTCCAGGCCGTCAGGCCGCCGTCGAGCACCGCGACCGCGTCGTGGCCGATCCAGCGGAGCAGCCACCAGAGCCGCGCCGCGAACATGCCACCAGCATCGTCGTAGCCGACCACCTGGGTCGCATCGCCGATGCCGAGCGCCGCGACGGCTTCGACGAAAGCCTCGCGCTCGGGCAGCGGGTGGCGGCCGGTGTGGCCGGTCTTGGCGCCGCTCATCAGCGCTTCGAGGTGCGCGTAGACGGCGCCGGGCAGGTGGCCGGCGTCGTAGGCGCGCTGCCCGGCTGCCGGGTCGGCGAGGTCGAATCGGCAATCGCAGACGACGAGGCCCGCGGCGCTCGACGCGGCGAGCGCCGCCAGATCGGTGGCGGAGATCAGGGTGGAATAGGTCGTCATGGTGGATTCGCGAAATCGTTCAGGCGCGTCACGCGCCGGAGCCTTCGAGCCAGCCGCGCTGCGCGGCGAGCACGCGGTCGACCGAGGGCCCGCATTCGCCGAGGTAGCCGGCGGGGTCGGTGAGCTTTTCGATCTCGGCGTCGCCGAGCACCTCGCGCAGCCCGGCGTGGCCGCGCATCGCGTCGGCAAAACCCAGCTTGGCGGTGATGCCGTGCATCGAGGCGTCGTAGATCCATTCGTGCGCCGTCTGCTTGCCGACGCGCTCCGACAGCTCGAGCATCACCCGCTCCGACAGCAGGTAGCCGCGCATCCTGTCGAGGTTCTGCGCCATGACATCCGCGTTCACCTTCAAGCCGGCCAGTAGGTTCTTCGCCTGGAACAGCATCGCCCCGGCGATCAGGCAGCACTCGGGCAGCGCCTTCCATTCCATCTTCCAGGCGATGCCGTCGCGCTCGCC
>CAXSGM010000059.1:15926-17846 GCA_964236915.1 uncultured Rhizobacter sp. | reverse complement strand
TTCTTCATGCCGATCGTCGACGACCCGTACGACTTCGGCCGCATCGCCGCGACCAACGCGATCTCCGACGTCTACGCGATGGGCGGCCGGCCGATCCTGGCGCTGGCGCTGGTCGGCATGCCGACCGGCGTCCTCGCGACGGCGACGATCGGCCGCATCCTCGAAGGCGGGCAATCGGTCTGCCGCGAAGCCGGCATTCCGATCGCCGGCGGCCACACGATCGATTCGGTCGAGCCGATCTACGGCCTCGTCGCCCTCGGCTTGGTGCACCCCGACCGCGTCGCACGCAATGCCGACGCGCGGGTCGGCGACCGGCTCGTGCTCGGCAAGCCGCTCGGCGTCGGCATCCTGTCGGCGGCCTTGAGGAGGGGCGAGCTGGGCGACGCGGGCTACGCGCGAATGATCGCGTCGACCACGCAGCTGAACACCCCCGGGCCGGACCTTGCGGCGCTCGACGGCGTGCACGCGCTGACCGACGTGACCGGCTTCGGCCTGGCCGGGCACGTGCTCGAACTGGCGCGCGGCGCCGGCTGCGGCGTCGAGATCGATTGGGCGCGAGTTCCGCTGCTCGAAGGGGCGCGGGAGCTGGCGGTGCAGGGCCACGTCACCGGCGCATCCGCCCGGAACTGGGCCGGTTATGGCGGCGACGTGCGCCTGCCCGGTGGCTTCGATCCGGTCGATCGCGCGTTGCTCACCGATCCGCAGACCAGCGGCGGCCTGCTCGTGGCGTGCGCGCCGCATGCGGTCGCTGCGGTGCTCGGCCTGTTCGAGCGCCACGGCTTTGCGGCCGCCGCGGAAATCGGCCGGGTGGTGGAGCGACGCGGAGATGCCTTGCTGGAGGTGCGAGGGATGGCGGCCTGACGCTCCATCGCCGGTTGGCAGAGCCGTGCGTCAAGCGAAGCTGGTCAAGCGCAACAGCTGCGCGACCACCGCCACCGCGATCAGCTCGGGCGCCTTGCCGTCGATGCCGTCGATGCCGATCGGACAGGTCATGCGGCCAATCGCGTCGGCAGCGATGCCGGCCTGCTCGAAGCGACGGGTGAAGCGGGCGCGTTTGGTCTTGGAACCGATCAGGCCGAAGAACGCGAAGTCGCCGCGACGGAGGATTGCGGTGGCGATGCGGAGGTCGAGGTCGTGGTCGTGGGTCAGCACGAGGTAGCAGGCGCCCGGCGGGGCGATGCGCACCTCGGCCTCGACGGCGTCGACCGCGAGCGGGCGGATCGCGTCGGGCCAGGGGGTGCCGAAGGCGGTCGTCGGCGGAAAGGCGTCGTCGCGCTCGTCGATCCAGTCGACGCTGACATCGAGCGTCGCGAGCAGCGTCGCGATCGCCCGGCCGACGTGGCCGGCGCCGTAGAGCTGCAGGTGGAACCGCGGAGGGGTGACGGGCCAGCGGGCGAGAGCCTCGGCGTCGAGCAGGCGGTAGCCGAGCGTGACCGTGCCGCCGCAACATTGGCCGAGCGTGGGGCCGAGGGCGATGTGCTGAGTTTGCGGCGCGAGCTCGCCGGTGCGGAGCATCTCGCGCGCCGCGGCGATCGCCCCCCATTCGAGCCGGCCGCCGCCGATCGTGCCTTCGGTCGTGGTGAGGTCGACCAGCATGCGGGTGCCCGCTCCGCGCGGCGCCGAGCCGGCGGTTTGCGTGACTTCGACGCAGACCGCGCGGCGCTGGGAGGCCAACCAGCGCGCTGCCGTGTTGCGAAGGTCAAGGCTCATCGCCGGCCCTCACCCCAGCCCTCTCCCGCGAGCGGGAGAGGGAGCGGGACTGCGAGCGGGAGAAGGAGCGGGAGAGGGAGCGGGACTGCGAGAGCGAAAGGGAGAGGGAGTGGGACTGCGAGAGGGAAAGGGAGTGGGACTGCGAGAGGGAGAGGGGGAGGGAGCAAAGTCGCGCCGCCGTCGCTGCGTCTCGCGCAGGGAGGGAGCGAA
>CAXSGM010000059.1:0-15826 GCA_964236915.1 uncultured Rhizobacter sp. | reverse complement strand
GGGAGGGAGCAAAGTCGCGCCGCCGTCGCTGCGTCTCGCGCAGGGAGGGAGCGAAGCTACGCCCGCGCCGCTGCCTCTTGCGCTCGGAAAGGAGCAAAGCTACGCCGCGCCGCTGCCTTTGGCCTTTGGAAAGGAGCAAAGCTGCGCCGCTGCCTCTCCCGCTGGAGGGAGGAAAGCCGCAGCTCGCTGCCGTCTCTCCTGCGGTGGGAAAGAGCGAGGAGCGTGCAGCGCCCCGACCCCTTTTCCGTGCGCAGCAAACGACGAAAGCCGCGCCGCGCTGCCCCCTCTCCCGCGTGCGGGAGAGGGTTGGGGTGAGGGCGCCCGCCACGCCTCAGCCTCCCCTCACCGCGGTCAGCGCGCGCAGGATCGCCTCGCTGGTCGCCGGTGCGCTGAGCGGCGGATCGACTTTGTGGCCGCCAGCGGCCGAGACGGCATCGCGGATTGCGAAGAACACCGAGAACGGCAGCAACAGCGGCGGCTCGCCGCTCGCCTTGCTGCGGTGGATCGTGTCCTCGACGTTGTCCCCTTCCCAAAGCCGCGTGTTCAGCACCGGCGGGCAATCGTTCGCGGTCGGGATCTTGTAGGTGCTCGGCGCGTGGGTCGTGAGCTTGCCGGTCTCGGGGTGCCAGACGAGTTCCTCGGTCGTGAGCCAGCCCATGCCCTGGATGAACGCCCCTTCGATCTGGCCGATGTCGAGCGCCGGGTTCAACGAGCGGCCGGCATCGTGGAGGATGTCGGCGCGCAGCAGCTTGCATTCGCCAGTGAGCGTGTCGACGACGACCTCCGACACCGCCGCCCCGTACGCGAAGTAATAGAACGGCCGGCCGAACATCGCGTCGCGGTCCCAGCTCAGACCCGGCGTCGCGTAGAAGCCGTCGGACCAGAGCTGCACCCGGTCGAGGTAGGCCTGGGCGACGACGGCGTCGAACGGCAGCGTCTTGCCGGCGACCTGCACCTTGTCGTTGGCGAAGCGCACCTCGGCCGCCCCACCGCCATGATGCGCGGCGATGCAGGCGGCGAGGCGTGCGCGGATCTGGCGCGCGGCGTCCTGCGCGGCCTTGCCGTTCAGGTCGGCGCCGGTCGAGGCGGCGGTCGCCGAGGTGTTCGGAATCTTCTGGGTGTCGGTCGCGCTGCAGCGCACGCGCTCGAAGGCGACGCCGAGTTCGTGCGCGACGACCTGCGCGACCTTCGTGTTGAGCCCCTGGCCCATCTCGGTGCCGCCGTGGTTCACGAGGATCGAGCCGTCGTTGTAGACGTGGACCAGCGCACCGGCCTGGTTGAAATGCGCGACGTTGAACGAGATGCCGAACTTCAGCGGCGCCAGCGCGATGCCGCGTTTCAGCACCGGGCTGGTCGCGTTGTAGGCGGCGGCGGCGGCGCGGCGCGCGCGGTAGTCGCTCGTCGTCTCGAGCTCGGCGGTCAGCGCGTGGATGATGTTGTCGGTGACGATCTGGCCGTAGGGCGTGACGTTGCGCGATTCGGCACCGCCGCGCGAGGTGCCTTCGGGGAGCGGATTGCGGTCGGCAGGCGGTTCGCGGACGAGGGTGCCGTCGGCGGTGCTGTTGGCGTTTACGACGGGCCCTTCGACAGGCTCAGGGCGAACGGGTGCCTCTTCCGTTCCGGCCGAGCTTGTCGAAGCCCCAGCGTCGATGATGGGCCCTTCGACAGGCTCAGGGCGAACGGGTGCACCTTCCGTTCGGGCTGAGCTTGTCGAAGCCCCCCCGTGGGTGATGAGCCCTTCGACAGGCTCAGTGCGAACGGGTGCCTCCTCCGTTCGGGCTGAGCTTGTCGAAGCCTCAGCGTCGATGATGGGCCCTTCGACAGGCTCAGTGCGAACGGGTAGAGGCTCAGGCCGAACGGGGGCAGCGGCGAGGCCGTAGAAATTCACCCGCCGCACATCCAGCGGATCCTTTCCCAGCGCGCGGGCGACCGAGTCGAGAATGGTCTCGATGGCGATCGCGCCTTGCGGACCGCCGAAGCCGCGGAACGCGGTGTTGCTTTGCGTATTCGTGCGGCCGGAGTAGCCGTGCAGCGCCACGTCGGGCAGCCAGTAGGCGTTGTCGATGTGGCAAAGGGCGCGCGTCATCACCGGGCCGGAGAGATCGGCCGAATGTCCGGCGCGCGAGACCATCGTCAGCTCGACGCCGAGCAGCCGCCCCATGTCGTCGTAGCCGGCCTCGTACTCGTACCAAAAGCAGTGCCGCCGGCCGGTGATCAGAAAATCGTCGTCGCGGTCGAGGCGCAGCTTCACCGGCCGCTGCAGCCTGGCCGCCGCGACGGCCGCGACGCACGCGAAAAGCGCCGATTGCGACTCCTTGCCGCCGAAGCCGCCGCCCATCCGCCGGCACTCGACCCGCACGTCGTGCGCATGCAGCCCGAGCGCGCGCGCGACCAGGTGCTGCATCTCGGTCGGGTGCTGCGTCGAGCAGTGGACGTGCATCGCGCCGCCTTCTTTCGGCAGCGCGTAGCTGATCTGGCCTTCGAGGTAGAACTGTTCCTGGCCGCCGACCTCGAAGGTGCCGGCGAGCCGCCGCGGGGCGTGGGCGATCGCGGCTTGTGCGCCGCCCTCGGTCGTCGACCGCACGATGTGCATCGGCGGCACCACGTACTGCTGCTTCGCGTGCGCTTCCTGCGGCGTCAGCACGGGCGCGGCGGCTTCGATCGTCAGCACGTCCCTGGCCTTCGCGGCCGCGCGGCGGGCGAGCTCCCGGCTCTCGGCGATCACCGCGAACACCGGCTGGCCGAGGTAGCGGATCGTGCCGTGCGGGCGCCCGTCGGCCGCGGGGCCGAAGGCGCAGAGGATCGGGTCGTCGTGGACGATCGAGCCGCAATCGTTGCGGCCGGGGATGTCGGCCGCCGACAGCACCGCGACCACGCCGGGCAGCGCGCGGATCCGGTCGAGCGCCATCCCGGTCAGCGTCCCGGCCGCGACGGGCGCCAACCCGAGTGCGGCGTGCAGCGTGCCGGTGAGCTCGGGAATGTCGTCGATGTAGGTCGCCTCGCCCGCCACGTGCAGATGCGCCGATTCGTGCGGCCGGCTGATGCCGACGCCCGCGCCCGCCGCGCACCGCGCGGCTTCGGCGCGCGCGTCGATCCGCGCGGCGGCGTTCTCCAAGGGGTGGGCGACGGCCCCTTCGGGCTGCAGCAGCAATGCGTCGACCGGCTGGTTCATGCGGCGGCTCCGTGAAGCGGCCGGTGCGGCATCCCGCTCCAGACGCTGGTCGCGCTCGCCGGCAACGGGTCGACGACGCGGGTCTCGAGCCAAAAGCGCCGGACCAGGTTCTGCGCGACCTGCAGCCGGTAGCCGGCGCTGGCCCGCATGTCGGAGAGCGGCGTGAAGTCGGCGGCGAGCGCGGCTTGCGCGGCTTGCGCGGTGGCCTCGGTCCACGGCTGGCCGACGATCGCCGCCTCGGCCGCGGCGGCGCGTCTGGCGACCGCCGCCATGCCGCCGAACGCCAGCCGGACCGACGTGACCCGCCCGGCGTCGTCGAGCGCGATCGCGAAGCCGCCGAACACTGCCGAAATGTCGGAATCGAAGCGCTTCGAGAGCTTGTAGCCGCGCACCTGCCGCGTGAACGCGGCGAGCGGCACGCGAATGGTCAGCAGGAACTCGCCCGGCTCGAGCCGGTTGGTCATGTAGTCGAGATAGAAGTCGTCGAGCGGCAGGCGCCGCACGGCCGAACCGCGGCGCAGTTCGAGCACCGCGTCGAGGGCCATCAGGCACGGCGGCGCATCGCCGATCGGCGAGCCGTTGGCGACGTTGCCGCCGAGTGTGCCGGCGTTGCGGATCGGCGGCGAGGCGAAGCGCAGCCAGGCGTCGGCGAGCGCCGGGGCGCGGGCCGCGAGGGCGGCGAACGCGGCTTCGAGGGAAGCGCCGGCGCCGATCGAAAGCGCGTCGCCATCGACCCCGATCCGGCGCAGCGCGTCGACACGGCCGAGGTAGAGGATGTCGTCGAGCGACTTGAACTGCTTGTTGACCCAGACGCCGATGTCGGTCGCGCCGGCCAGGATGCGCGCGCCGGGCCGCTCGACGCGGAGCGCGGCGAAGGCGTCGAGCGTGGTCGGCGCTTCGAAGCGGACGCGTGCCGGCGCGCCGGCCTTCGCGATGGTGTCCGTCGTCGTCGGCGCGCGGGTCGCGGCCGTGTCGCCAGGCCCGATGGGTGGCGCCGTCGCGGCGATCGGCGCGGCCGGCCCGAGGTGGAGAAGGTCGGCGTCGGCGCGGATCCGCCGCAGGGCTTCGAGCACCGGGGCAGTGTCGAGCACGGCCGCCGGCAGGTCGAACATGCGCTGGCCGGCATCGAGGATCGGTCGGTAGCCGGTGCAGCGGCAGAGGTTGCCGGCGAGCTCGTCGGCGAGTTGCTGGCGCGTCGGCACGAGCGCCGCCGCGTGGCAGCGCTCGTACATCGACCAGAGCGACATCACGAACCCGGGCGTGCAGAAGCCGCACTGCGAACCGTGGCAGTCGACCATCGCCTGCTGGACCGGATGGAGCGATGCGGCCGGCGGGCGGGCGCCGGCGGGCCGGGACGGAATGGATGGCGCGGTCGGGTCGGTCGGCGCCATCGTCTTCAGGTCCTCGACCGTGAACAGCGCCAGCCCGTCGAGCGTCGGCAGGAAACGGATGCAGGCATTGACGGTTCGGAGCGACAGGCCGCGCACCGCGCCCGGATCGTCGGGCGTCGCGGGCTCGCCGATCACGACCGTGCAGGCGCCGCAATCGCCCTCGTTGCAGCCTTCCTTCGTGCCGGTGCAGTGAGCCTCCTCGCGCAGCCAGTCGAGCACGCTGCGGGTCGGCGCCGCCGCAGTCACCTCGACCACGCGGCCGCGGTGGAAGAAGCGGAGCGGACGGCTGGAAGTCGGGAGCGGCGCGGATGGCGGCATGGCATGGATGCAAGCGGCGGGAGGGGCAAAAAGAAACGTTTCGGCACCGGTCCGGAGCGGCAGCGCCGACGGGCGACAACCCCGGTATGGCACAAGATCCTTCCACCCGCAAGCCGCCGACGTTACCGGCCCGGCCGTTCGCTGACGGTCCAGCAAGACGCGGACCCACCGCGGTTCCGGCTGCAACGCCTGCTCGAAGCAACCCATGTCGGTATCGAGCATGGAGAATGTTGCGTCCTCGCGAGCCGCCGGCGGGGCGTCGCGTCGCCTCCGCGGCACATCGTTGCCGTCATCGCCCATGGACTCACCCTCTCTCGCCCTTCGGCTCTGGAAAGATCCCGTCTGGAGCAAAGTGATCGCCGCGGCGATCCTTGCCATGGCCGGACTGGGCTACGCGCTGCTGGTTTCGGGGCCGGCCGCCGAGGGCCGGCGTCCACGCCAGGCGACGACGGAGCCCGGCATCAACATCGCAACCGGCAATGCCGGGCGCGACATCAACGTCAGGATCGAAGCGCCGGCGCCCGGCGCCCAGCCACCGCTGCTGCTCTACACGCATGCGCAGTTCTGGGAGGCCATCACCCTCGGAGACGCAGCCACCACCGAGCGCTACATCCGGAGTGGAATGAAGCTCAAGCCGGACCACCTGCAGACCTATTTCCTGAAGTATTTCTCGCCCGCAACGTTCCAGGTGCTCGCTGCCGGGCATGCCCTCGCCGCCGCCGGGTGCCCGACCGACGCCGCCGGCCTCGGCTTCTACGCATCGGTCGGCCAGGACCCGGTCAGGTCCGCGGCAGTTCGCAGCGTCTGTGGCAATGACGAAGTGCGCGGCGCCCTGAACGACCAGATCCTGCGTGCCGAGGCGCAGATCCGCAGCGCCGACGAGGCGGCGCGAACGGTCTCGCGGAGGGTCGACGCGTGCATTGCGAAAATGCGTACGACATCGACCGATGCCTGGCTGCAACGCGCCAGCACCTTCAGCATCGTCGGCCCGACCACGTACACCCTCGAGCAGGAGATCCTGGTGGACTTGAACATCGCGTTGCTCACCGGCCGCATCGCACCTTCGGCGCGCAGCGATTTCGTCGCGCGGACGATCGCGGAGAAGTGCCGGCGGCAAGCCGCCCCGCCCAGCGCCGACCTCGCAGCGCTGAGGCGCGCCAGGGAAGCGATGGCCGTGCTCGCCTCTCGCCCTTGAAGGTCGCGGGTCCGAGACAATGACCGCACCGAGCACTCCCGTTCCCCGCATCGCCCTGCGTGGCGACCTGCTCGACTTCACCGCCGAACCGGCCTGGGGCGCGACCGAGTCGCCGGCCGTCCGTCACCGCCCCAACCACTGGCTGCTGATCGAGAACGGCCGCATCGCCGGCGTCCAGGCGGCCGACCCGGGCGACACGTACGAGCGCCACGACCACGCCGGCCGGCTGATCCTGCCCGGCTTCATCGACACGCACGTCCACATGCCGCAGCTCGACGTGATCGCGAGCTACGGCGAGCAGCTGCTCGACTGGCTCGAGTCGTACACCTTTCCGGCCGAGATCGCCTACGCCGACCCGGCGCGCTCGCACGAGGGCTCGGAACGTTTTCTCGACGCGCTGCTGGCGCAGGGCACGACCGCCGCCGTGGTGTTCCCGACCGCGCACAAGGTGTCGGCCGACGCGCTCTTCGCCAGCGCCCAGCGGCGCGGCATGCGGCTCGTCGCCGGCAAGGTGCTGCAGGACCGCCACACGCCCGACGGCCTGCGCGACGACGTCGAACAGGCCGAGCGCGACTGCCGCGAGCTGATCGCGCGCTGGCACGGCGTCGACCGGCTGGCCTACGCCGTCACCGTTCGCTTCGCACCGACCAGCTCGCCGGCGCAGCTGGCGATGGCCGGGTCGCTCTGCGCGTCCGACCCGACGCTCTACATGCAGACCCACGTCGCCGAGAACCGGGCCGAGGTCGAATGGGCGCACCGGCTGTTTCCTGAAGCGCGCAGTTACCTCGACGTCTACGCCCGCGCCGGCTTGCTGCACCGGCGGAGTGTCCTCGCGCACGGCATCTGGCTCGATGCCGCCGACCGCGCCGCGCTGCGCGACGCCGGTGCCCAGATCGCGCACAGCCCATCATCCAACCTCTTTCTCGGCAGCGGCCTGTTCGACTGGGTCGCGACGCGCGAGGCCGGCGCCGCGGTCACGCTCGCCACCGACGTCGGCGGCGGCACCAGCCTGTCGATGCTGCGCACGATGGCCGATGCGTACAAGGTGCAGGCGATGGGCGGGCGCCGGCTGACAGCGTGGCAGGCGCTGCATGCGGCCACGCGCGGGGCGGCCGAGGCGCTGCAACTCGGCGACGAGATCGGCACGCTCGAAGCCGGGCGCCTCGCCGATGTCTGCGTCTGGGACTGGTCGACCGAGCCGGTGCTGCAGCGCCGGCTCGGTCTCGCGAAGAACCTGCACGAGCGGCTGTTCGCATGGATGACGCTGGCCGACGATCGCAATCTGGTCGAGGCCCGTGTGGCCGGGGTGACGCAGCCTCAGTTCGGGCCGAACGATTCGGGGGCACTGGCAAACTGATCGACATGCCTCGCCGCCGCCGCTCCAGCCTTCTCGACGACATGACGAGAGCCCTGGCACTGTTGCCCTGGTGGGCGTGCCTGACCGTCGCCCTGGTCGGCTACTTCGGTCTTCATGCAATCGCGATCCGACCGCTGCCGCCGCCGGTGATCACGACCAGGATCGACAACCTCCCGGGCGTTATGTACGGCTCGGCGATTCGAGCTCTTGCCTACGCCGGACAGGTCATCGTCCCGGTAGTCGCCCTCGTGGCCGCGCTCATGTCGTTCATCGGCCGGCGCAAGCGCCGCGAGCTGTTTCTTCACGCGACTGAAGGCGGCGCCCCGGCCGCCGCGATCGACGCGATGAGCTGGCGCGACTTTGAGCTGCTGATCGCGGAGGGCTTCCGCCTGCAGGGCTTTACGGTCGCTGAGAAGGGCGGCGCCGGCGCCGACGGCGGCGTCGACATGGAGATCATGAAGGACGGAGAACGCTGGCTCGTGCAGGCCAAGCACTGGCGAGCCCGGCAGGTGCCCGTCGAGGTGGTCCGCGAGCTGGCAGGCGTGATGCCGTTCCGACGCGCCGTCGGCGCCTACGTCGTTACCTCCGGACGCTTCACGGGGCCAGCGGAAGATTTCGCCCGCGGGAGAGGGATCAAGCTGGTCAGCGGCTCGACGCTGGACGGCCTTCTTCGACAGGCGAGAACGTCGCTGGACAGCCACCGGGGCGCCTCGCCGCCGGCGAGCGAGAAACGGGCGCGCCGGTCGGCGACGACGACTGCTGCGACGCCGGATGTCGTCCCGGGCTGCCCGACGTGTGGCGAGCCCATGATCATGCGCAAGGCAAAAAAGGGCGCGAACGCCGGGGCCAGTTTCTGGGGGTGCCTGGACTATCCAATATGCAAAGGGACACGTTCTGCATAAGGGATCGCGGCCTGAGTGTTCCGGTACGGCGGCTGCGCGGCCTCCTCGAAGACATGATCCAGCGCCGCCTTGAGGGTCAGGTCGGCGGTTTGGACCGGGTTGGCCCGGCGATGTCCGCTGGCAGCGAGGGGGGCAGGCTCTGCCGCATCGGCTGCGATGCTCGCCGCCATCGCGCCGGTCGTGTTGACCGGCGACCGTGGCACGTACTTCGGCGCGATCGCGGTTTACGGTGTACGACACCAGGGAAGTTAGCGCCCGGCCAGCGGCTTAAGCGCGTCCCGGTAGTAGCGCTCCGGCTCCCTGCCGGCGATAGGCCGGCTGCCGGGCGGGTGCAGTCAACCCGATGGTCGGCCGCACCGCCGCGTCGCCGGCCCGGCCGCCTTGTGGACCGTCGCGGTCCATTCCGCCGCGATCCTCCAGGCGCTCGACCGGGTCTACGATGCGCGCCGGCTGGTCATGGAACTGCGACCGGCCACGGCGCCGCCCGCCGCCACGCCCGCCTCGCCCGCTGCAGCAGCGCGTTAGCGTCGGCGTCGCCCCCGCGGGCCGTCGCGCGCTCGCTCCGGCGCCTCAGCGGTACATGGAACGCAGGTCGTCGCTCGGGCGCCCCGGTTGCGCTTCTTCGAGCGGTGCGGCCTGCTCGACGTACCGCTGCAGGGCGTCCTCGAGCCGCCCCGTGAGATCGCCCCGCTCGCTGCGCAGCGCGCTGTAGGCCGGGCGCCGGGCGATCGTCATCGAGCCGATGGTCGGCCGGACCTTTCGCGTCGGCAGCCCGGCGGCCTCGGCGGCCATGCAGGCCAGTCGGTACCAGCTCACGGCGCCGCGGTTGACGACATGCCAAAGCCCTTCCTCGGCGTCGATCAACAAGTCGAGGCTGGCGTGCACCAGGTCGGGCACGTAGGTCGGCGAGACGACCTGGTCGGCCGCCGCCGTCCACGCTTCATCACGGCCGAGCTGCGCCAGCCCCTGGGTGATGAAGTTGTGCCGGTCCCAAGGCCCGAAGAAGGCTGCCGTGCGCACCACCAGCGCACCGCGGTGCCGGCAAAGCGAGCGGTCCGCGCGCTGCTTGGCCCGGCCGTAGGCGTTGAGCGGCGCGGCGGCGTCGCTCTCGCCATACGGACGCCGCTGCCCGCCGTCGAACACCAGGTCGGAGGAGAACTGCACGAGCCGCACGCCGTGCCGGCGGCAAACGTGGCCGAGCACCAGCGGGCCGAGTGCGTTTTCGCGCCACTGCCGCGGGTCGTGCTCGGCTTCGTCGACGCGCACATAGCCGGCGGCGTTGATCACTGCCCACGGTTGCCAGCGCTCGAGCGCCTGCCGCACCGAGTCGGCCGAGCAGATGTCGATCTCATCGCGGCGGGTCGCCTTGAAAGCGAGCCCACGCTGCTCGCAGAGCCGCGCGAAGGCCTGTCCAAGGGTGCCCGTGGCGCCGGTGACGAGCAGCGGCCGGCCGCTGACCGGCCGCGCCTGCACCTCCCCGTGCGGCGTGTGCAGATGGCGCATCGGGCGCCGCCACCAGCCGGCGCCCTGCAGCACCGGATGCGACGGCTCACCCCCGGCGGCCAGTTCGGCGGCAAGCCGGGCCAGCCCGGTAGGGCGCGGCGCGGCGCCGCCACGGATGTCCCACAGGCCCGGCTCGTATCGACCGCGTTGCTGCGTGAGCAGGCTGTCCCAGTCGTAGTTGCCGAAGGCGGCCCAGGCCGTCACCGCCCGCACGTCGACGCCTTCCGAGCGCAGCGTGCGGGCGGCCTGCCAGGCTTCGGCCAGCCAGCGCATCTGCTCCTCGCGGGTGCAGCCGAGATGGGCTTCGGTAATCGCCAGCGGCAGCCGATAGCGCGCCGCCGCCTCGCGCAGCCGCGCTTCGAAGCCGCCGACGTGGCGACCGAGCACGCGCGCCGCTTCGAGGTCGGCGTAGCGGTGCTGACCGCTGCCGCCGATTCGGCCACGCGGGTAGCGCCAGACGCGATGGTCGAGAAAGCGTTCGCTGGTGACATATACGTTGAGGCCGACGATGTCGGGCGGCGTCGGCTGCTCGAGCCAGTGCGCGAGCAGCGCCTCGTCCGCGCCGGCGCGGCGCAGGTAGCCGCGCAGCGGATGGCGCGGCCCGAGCCGGCCGCACTGCAGATCGAAGCCCAGCCAGCGCCGCTGGTTGTCGAAGCGCACCTGGTCGCGCAGCGCTGCGGTGCCGTGGGTACAACCGAGATCCTCGGTCTGCACGAGGCGGGCGTGCGGGTTCACGACGCGCACTTCGCGCATCGCCAACTCGACCGCTTGCAACTGGTTGAGCAGCGCGGCCACGAACTCGCGGTCGCTTTTCGCGTGCGGATGCCAGAGGCCGTACAGGGCGCTGAAGCGGGCCGTGGTCAGCGGCTCGTTGACGGGGGTGTAGGCGTCGACCCACGGATAACGCTCGGCCACCGCTCGGGCGAAGGCGGCGAGCTTGGTCGGGAACGCGGGGTCGAGCAGGCCGGTGTGGCGCGGGCCGCTGCCGTGGTGCAGCAGACCGACGACGGGTGCCAGGCCGAGCGCGCGCAGGCGCGCCATGCGCTCGTCGGCCCAGCGCCAGTCGTAACAGCCCGGGGCGACTTCGGTGCGCTCCCAGAGCAGCGGAAAGCGCAGCCGCTGGGCGCCGAGAGACGCCAGGCGATCCAGGTCGTCGAGGCGGTCGGCAAAGCCGGTGCGAAGGAGCTGGTCGCCGTACTCGTCGCCGATGCGGTGGACGGTCGGCTCGGGGCCGACCCAGAGCTCGAGCGGCGGGGGAGGCTGCGCCGGTTTGCGGTCGCCGACGGCACCGGGCGCCCCGGATGGCGGCGACCGGAAGTTGATGAGGGAGGGATCGGCTTGCATACGTGCGCAGAGTGTTGGCCGTATCCCCGGAGGCAAGCGCCGTACCCGCGACGCGCGCCGGCCGGTCCGCTCCCATCCGCGCCGACCGATTCGGCGGCTTAGCAATGCGCGCCTGCGTGTTCGCACGTCGAGCGCGGCCTGCGGCGGGCGGCGTCCTGCACGTCGGGACGCTGCCGCGCCGCGATCGACCGCCGGCCAGTGCCGGGCCGGCGGTGTCGAGCGCTCGCTTAGCGCGTGGAGCCGGAGCCGCCGGAGCCCGAGCCGGTCGAGCCGGAACCGGTCGAGCCCGAGCCGCTGTTGCCCGCACCCGTAGAGCCCGAGCCGCTGCCGTTCTTGCCGCCGGACGATCCGGCGCCGGTGCTGCCCATGCCCGCCGCGCTCGTGCTACCGGAACTGCCCGTGCTCATGGTGCCGGAGGTCGAACCGGCGCTGCTACCCATGCCGGTGGATCCGGCGCTTCCCGTGCCGCCCGTGCCGCCCGTGCTCCGTGAACCCATGGTGCCACCCGGACCGGTCATGCCGGTGCCGGAGCTCATGCCGCCCGAGCTGCCGGCGTGTGTCCCGGATGACTGGCGGTGCTTCGAGGACGATGCCTTGTGGCCGCTGGCGTCCGATTTGCCGGACGATCCCGTCCCCCGGCCGCTGCTCATGTCGCCGCTTTTGGTGGTGGTGCTGCCGCTGCTCGTGCTGGTGCCGGTGCCGGTGGACGTGCCGGCGCCGCTGCCGCTGCCGCTGGTCGGGCCGGTGTTCTGCGCGATGGCCAGGGCGGCCGCGCCGGCGACCGTCATGGCGATGCCGCATCGAACGATGGAAAGTGTCTTCATGCTGTCTCCTGAGGATGGTGGAAAGCGGGGATGCCGCGCTGATCGAAGGCCGGCGAAGCTCGCGGCCCGCGCGGGCGGATCGGCGGCAATCGCAGTGCCCGCGCCTGTGCCGAGCGCGTTCGGGCGGGTGCCTTCGGCTGCATCCCGATTTGCTCGGTCATGCCGATGCAGTAGCGTCGGTTGGCACGCGGGCGGTGGCGCGCGGCTGCTTTTCGGTACCCGCCCGGCAGGCGCGACCCGCGACGTGGCCTGACACTTGCTCGAACCCGAAGCGCCTCGCGCTGGCGTTCGTCACCGCTCGTCACCCGATCGCCGACCGACCGACTCTCCGATGCTCCGACTCGAACTCGTCGCCATCACCAAGCAGTATCCCGCGGTCCGCGCGAACGACGCGGTGGACCTGTGTGTCGAACCGGGCGAGATCCATGCGGTGCTCGGCGAGAACGGCGCCGGCAAGTCGACGCTGGTGAAGATGATCTACGGCGCGGTGCGGCCCGATGCCGGCGAGATCCGTTGGAACGGGCAACCGGTCGAGATCCGCAACCCGCAGGAGGCGCGGGCGCTCGGCATCTCGATGGTGTTCCAGCACTTCAGCCTGTTCGACACGCTCTCGGCGGCCGAGAACGTCTGGCTCGGCCTCGACCGATCGCTCTCGCTCGCCCAGGTGACCGAGCGCATGCGCCGGGTCGAAAGCGAGTACGGGCTCGAGGTCGAGCCGCTCCGGCCGGTGCACACGCTCTCGGTCGGTGAGCGCCAGCGGGTCGAGCTCGTCCGCGCGCTGATGACGAACCCCAAGCTGCTGATCCTCGACGAGCCGACCTCGGTGCTGACACCGCAGGCGGTCCAACGCTTGTTCGTGATCCTGCGGCGGCTGGCGAGCGAGGGCACCTCGATTCTCTACATCAGCCACAAGCTCGACGAGATCCGCGCGCTCTGCAGCGCCTGCACGGTGCTGCGCGGCGGCACCGTCACCGGCACGGTCGATCCGCGCCGCGAAACCAACGCCAGCCTCTCGCGGCTGATGATCGGGGCCGAGCCGCCGCAGCTCAAGCATGTCGCCCGCGCGCCCGGCGCCCCGGTGCTCGAGGTGCGCGGCCTCGCGCTCGCCAAGCCCTCGCAGTTCGGCACCGCGCTCGCCGGCATCGACCTCGAGGTGCGCGCCGGCGAGATCGTCGGCATCGCCGGCGTCTCGGGCAACGGTCAGCAGGAGCTGATGGCGGCGCTGTCGGGCGAGGACGTGCGTGCGGCGCCGGCATCGATCCGCCTCTTCGGCACGCCGATCGGCAACCAGCCGCCGGGACAGCGGCGCCGGCTCGGGCTGCATTTCGTGCCGGAGGAGCGGCTCGGCCGGGGTGCGGTGCCGACCATGGCGCTGGCCGGCAACACGCTTCTGACGCGCACCGAGGCGGTCGGCCCGACCGGCTGGATCCGCACGCGCCAGGTCCGCGCGCTCGCCGAGCGCTTGATCGCGAGCTTCGACGTGAAGGCCGGCGGTCCCGGGGCGGCGGCGCAAAGCCTCTCGGGCGGCAACCTGCAGAAATTCATCGTCGGCCGCGAGATCGACGCCCGGCCGAAGCTCCTGATCGTCTCGCAGCCAACCTGGGGCGTCGATGTCGGCGCCGCGGCGCAGATCCGCGGCGCGCTCCTGAAGCTGCGCGACGAGGGCTGCGCGGTGCTCGTGGTGAGCGAGGAACTCGACGAACTGTTCGAGGTCTGCGACCGGCTCGTCGTGATGGCGCAGGGGCGGGTCTCGCCGAGCGTGCCGACCGCCGAGGCGACGGTGCCGCAGATCGGCGAGTGGATGTCCGGCCTTTGGGACCGGCCAGCGCTCGCCGCCTGAGGCGCCCGGAACACGGACGATGCTGAGACTCGAAGCCCGGCCCGAACCCTCGCGGGCGATGTCCTTCGCGTCGCCGCTGCTCGCGCTAGCGATCACGGTCGCGATCGGCGTCGCGCTTTTCCTGCTGCTCGGCAAGGACCCGATCGCGAGCCTCGCGGTCTTCTTCGTCGAGCCGCTGAAGAACGCCTACAACCTGTCCGAGCTGAGCCTGAAGGCGGCGCCGCTGGTGCTGATCGGCCTCGGCCTGGCGGTCTGCTACCGGTCGAACGTCTGGAACATCGGCGCCGAGGGGCAGTTCATCGTCGGCGCGCTCGCCGGCGGCTGGGTCGCGATGCAGGCCGGCACCTCGCTGGCGTTCATGGGGCGCGGGGTGGTTGCTGCGATCCTGGTCGCCGCGGTGGCCGGCGGGATGGCCTGGGCGGGGATCGTCGCGCTGCTGCGCGATCGCTTCAACGCGAACGAGATCCTGGTCAGCCTGATGCTCGTCTACGTCGCCGACTACCTGCTCGGCTATCTGGTCTACGGCCCCTGGAAAGACCCGGACGGCCACAACTTTCCGCAGAGCATCAACTTCGTCGCCGCCACGAAGATCCCGCGCCTGATCGACGGCCTGCGCCTGAACATCGGCAGCCTGATCGCGCTGGTCGGCGTCGGCGCCCTCTGGCTGCTGCTGTTCCGCACCTACCGCGGCTTCCGGCTGCAGGTCGGCGGGCTCGCGCCGGCGGCCGCGCGCTACGCCGGCTTCTCGTCGCGGGCCGCACTCTGGACGGCGCTGCTGCTCTCCGGCGGCATGGCCGGTCTGGCCGGTGGGCTCGAGGTGGCCGGGCCGGTCGGCCAGATCACGCCGCATCTGCCGATGGGCTACGGCTTCGCGGCGATCATCGTCGCATACGTCGGCCGGTTGCACCCGGTCGGCATCGTCTTCTCGGCGCTGCTGATGAGCATGTTCTACCTCGGCGGCGAGTACGCGCAGTCGCGGCTCGGCCTGCCGCGCTCGCTGACCGGCGTGTTCCAGGGCCTTTTGCTGTTCGCGCTGCTCGCGACCGACACGCTGATCGCGAACCGGCTGCGCTGGCAGCCGGCGGCATCGAAAGCCCGGCGGAGCACGACGCCGGCCCCGGCTTCGGTGGCCGCTGCCAAGCCGACCTGATGGACACCTACGCGCTGCTGCTCGCCGCGACGCTGAACGCCGGCACGGTGCTCGCGATCGCCGGCCTCGGCCTGCTGATCAACGAGCGTGCGGGCATCGTCAACCTCGGCGCCGAAGGGATGATGCTGGTCGCGGCGATCGCCGGTTTCGCGACCGCCGTCCACACTGGCAGCGATGTCCTCGCCTTCCTCGCCGGCGCCCTCGCCGGGGCGGTGCTGGCGGCGGCCTTCGGCGTGCTGGCGATCTGGCTGAACACGAACCAGTACGCGACCGGCCTCGCGCTGAGCCTTTTCGGCAGCGGCTTCTCGGCCTTCGTCGGCCTGCCGTTCAACCAGGAGAAGCTCGGGCCCCGCCCCCAGTTCCGCATCCCGGGGCTGGCCGACCTGCCGTTCTTCGGCCCGGCGCTGTTTCGCCAACACCCGCTCGTCTACCTGACGATCGCCGGCACCGCCGGGCTTGCCTGGTTTCTGTACCGCTCGCGGCCGGGGCTGATCCTGCGCGCGGTCGGCGAATCGCCCGAGTCCGCGCACGCGCTCGGTTACCCGGTGCGGCGGATCCGCCTGCTCGCGGTGATGGCGGGCGGCGCGCTTTGCGGCCTCTCGGGCGCGTACATCTCGGTCGTCTACACGCCGCTCTGGGTCGAGGGCATGACCGCCGGAAAGGGCTGGATCGCGCTCGCCCTGACGACCTTCGCGACCTGGCGGCCGGCCCGCGTGCTGCTCGGCGCCTACCTCTTCGGCGGCGTGACGATGCTGCAGTTCCACCTGCAGGGGCAGGGCGTCGACATCCCGAGCCAGGTGCTCAGCATGCTGCCGTACCTCGCGACGATC
>CAXSGM010000058.1:0-17868 GCA_964236915.1 uncultured Rhizobacter sp. | reverse complement strand
TGACCGCTCGGGCCATGAATAACGGATAACGTCTGGAGTCTATACAATCGTCCGGAATTGAACACCTAGTGATACCGGAAAAGCAATGTGTGCCGCCGCAACCATGTCGCCTTCTTCGCGAAATCGCCTCCGCGACATGAACCGTGTGTCGGCGGGCATCAGCCCCGATAGAAGTATGGGTCCAGCACGCTCACGGCAGTGATCCTGTCGATCGGCAAGTTGTTGTCGTTCGCCGCTTCTCGAATGGACTCGGCAGCCGGCGCGTCGTAGACGCAGAAGGTCTTCTGCTGATCGTCGCTGACGTAGGAGTGGACCCAGGTGACGCCGCGCTTGGCGTTGGTGCCGACGACTGTGTTGCAGACCTGGGCGCCCTCCGCGTCGACGGGAATGTGAAGGCCCTCGGGAAAGCTGCGCTCGACGATGAAACGGGGCATGACGATCTCCTGCTTGGAACGGCGACATTGCCGTCGGCGCCAAGAGTAGGTCGACCTGCCGATCGCGGCAACGGCGGCCTCGCCTATCTTGGCGACTCGACCTGCCTATTTTTCGAAACGGCGAGACCGGCGTGACGCGCAACCATGATCGCTTCCGCGCGTGAACCCACGCCGAGCTTGGTAAATGCGGATTCGAGGTGGTGGTCCACGGTTCGAACCGAACGCGAAAGGCGGTCGGCAATCTCCGAATTGCGCAACCCTTCGCAAAGGAGCGCCAACACCTCGCACTCGCGTCCGGTGAGCCGATGCAGGTTGGACTGCGTGGATCGACGCGCACCTCTTGGAACTCCACGAACACCATTCGCGCGAAGCCGCGTGCGCAGGTGTTTCGCAGCGGGCCGTGCACCGAGTCGCTCGAAGCGTGCGAGTGCCTCGAGCCGCGCGGCGGTGTCGCCTTCCGCCAATGCCCGCGCGGCCTCATACGGACAGCCCAGGTTCGACCAGGCCTCCTCGGCCGCCCGCCAGTCCCCGGCGAACTGCAGCGCGAACGGCGGAGCGCAAACGGCTGGCACATCCACCTCGACGCCGCCTTGCCGAACCCACCATGCCAGCTCACCGGCGAACCACTGATGACGGCGACGTTCCGCGAGCGACAGGGATGCACTCGCTTCACGCGCCGCGCCGGCCGGATCGCCACGCAGCCAGGCCGCTTCGGCGCGCGCCGCACGGACCGGCGCGATGCGTTGCAGGGTGCCGGTGGCCATCGCGAGTTCGAGCGCCTCGTCGAGGGTGGCGCTGGCGCCCGGATCGCCTCGCCGGGCCTGCAGACGACCGAGCGCGGTCGCGGCCATGACCCGGCTCGTGTTGGCGCCGCCGTGCGCGTGTCGGGTCAGTCGCAGGATCTCGTGGGCATGCTCGGAGGCGTCGTCCCAGTGCCCGAGGAACATCTCGCAAAGCGCGAGCCAGGCCATTGCATAGTTTCGATAGAAGTCGATCTCGTGGCGCGCCGCGAAAGCCACGCCCTCGGTCAGGAAACCGCAGGCCTCGCGCAGCCGGAATACTTCGCCCGAACCCGAACCGAGGTTGCTGTAGGCGTTGGCGGCGACGTAGTGATCGCCTTGCGCCAAAGCAAGCGCCAGGGCCTGGCGCAAGTGCTCGCAGCCAGCGTCGTAGTCGAGGAAAAGGGTCGCGGTGCCGAGCGTGCCGATGGCGGCAGCGCGCGTCGCCGGATCGTCGAACCGTTCGGCGAGTTCGATGGCGCGCGTCGCCCATTCGACCGCTGCCTCGCAATCACGGTCGAGCATTCGGAGTTGCGCCTCCACGCGATAGGTCGAGGCCAGCCCCGGGCCGGGCGGCAGCATTTCGAGGAGCCGGATCGCAGCGTGGCTCGACCGGTCCGCATCCGCGTTCTGCAGCGCCAGCACCTGCACAAGTGCGAGCTGGCTCAGGTGGTGCCCTTCACCGCGCGGATCGGCTGCCTCGCGGCAAAGAGCAACGAGGTGCCGACGCGCGCCGATCGCTTCTTCCAGCTGGTCGGTGAGCTGGCATTCACGCGCATACGCGGCGAGCCATTCGACGCGGTCGGCGGCGTCGATGCCTGCGGCTGCCAACGCGGTGCGGTAATGAGCCGCTGCCTCGCGGTGCGCGCCGCGCCGCTCGCACTGACGCGCCGCAGCGGGGGCATACCGCAAGACGGCCTGACCGTCGCCGGCGCGAATCGCGTGATGGACGAGCCGAGCCAACAATGGCGGCGGCCGCACGGCATCGCGGTCATCGGTCAATGCCCGCAGCACGCGCGCGTGCAAGGCTTCCGTGACGGGCTCGGAAAGCGCGCTCTCGACGGCGACCCGCGCGAGCTCGTGGCGAAACGCGAGATAACCGTTGCCGGCAATCAATAGCCCGGCATTCAGACATTCCTCGAGCGTGACAAGCGAAGGTGCCCCCAGCGCCTCGACGATCCAGCGCTCGATGCGCGAAGGCACGATGGCGGCCACCCGCACGATGTCCTGGGCTTCCACCGAAAGGCGGCCGAACCGCGACAGCACGAGGTCCTGGACGCCATGCGGTACGCCGCTAGCGCCATGCCGGAGCATCTCGCTGACAAACAACGGATTGCCGTTCGTCGCCGCGTAGACGCCGTCGCCCGATTGCATCGCCTGCTGGGCCAGACGGCCGACCGCCTCGGGCGACAGGCGGCGCAGCGCAATCCGGGTCGTGGTGCTCGCAGACAACGCGCCGAGCAGGCGCCGCAAAGGGTGGCTCGGCAAAAGTTCGTCGTCGCGATAGGACACCACGAGCAAGCAGGGCAGGTTCTCGATTCGCCTCGTGAGGAAATGGAGCAGATCGATGGTGGCGTCGTCGGCCCAATGCGCATCCTCCACCGCAAGGAAGACGGGGCGCGGGCTGCACGCAAGTTCGGTCAGCACCGCGTCAAACAGCACAGCGCGCTCGCCCGTCCGTCCCAGGAGCGCCGCAAAGGCCGGTCGATTGGCACGAGCGATGTCATGAAGCGGCGCGAGCGGGTGAGGTGTTTGAAGCGCATCGCAGCCGCCCCACCAGACCGACGTGTTCACGCATCCTCGGGCAAATGCCTTGAGCAGGCTGCTCTTGCCGATGCCCGCTTCGCCGCTCAGCAGTACGCAGCGACCGCAAGACCCTGCCGCTGTCCGAAGGTGCTCCCCGAGAAGTCGGAGCTCTGACTCGCGCTCGACAAGTTCGATGGCGGCGACGATGCGTGGCCCGCAGGGGGCGTTCGGCGAAGTGTAGGCGGCGGCCGCGGCGCGGATTGCCTTTCTCAGGGGACGCTTTTTGCAAAGCTCGGGACGCGGGGGGGGGAGGGGTGTCAGCTTTTATGCCGCCCTCGAAAGCGCCGCCTTCGGCCATGAGGAACGCGTCGGCCGCGATGCCTAGACTGGCGTGGTGATGAACCACCGCCGCCCTGGGCCCGCATCGAGGGCACGAGCGGCTGAAAGAAACGACGACCCAGTGACCGGCGCGGCGCCGGCTCAGGCTCCGGGGCGCTGCGCGCAAACGATCAGGTATTCGGCCGGCACGCGGTATCCCCGCCCGACACGCCACGGCGCGATCGCCTCGAGGTAGGGCGCCCGCACCCTTTCGCGCACCGTCGCGTCGAAGCGCGACCAGGCCAGCGCGACCGGCCCGCCCGCGAATGCCGCGGCGCAGGCCTCGTCGTCGTCGGCGTAGTGCAGCGAGTCGCGGCGCCGCCGTTGCACGGTCACCTCCAGGCCGGCCGAGGCGCAATGGCGAGCGAGCGCCTCGCCGTGCCCCAGGCCGAAGAACAGCGGGCAGACCTCGCTGCGCACCTCGGCGTCGACGATACCGAACAGCGGCGCCCAGCCGCAGCGCGCGCGTTCGCCCCAGACGGCCAGCACCGCACGGCCACCCGGCCGCAGCACGCGTCGGAGTTCGTGCAACGCCGCTTCGGGATGGGGCATGTACATCAGGCCCAGCGCGCACAGCGCAATATCGAAGCCGGCGTCGGGCAGTGCGAGTTGCTCGGCATCCATCCGCTCGAAGCTGGCGTGCCCGAGGCCGAACGACCGTGCTTGCTGCCGGGCAGCCTGCACCATCGCCTCCGCAAGGTCGACGCCGAAGACGCACCCGGCCGCCCCGACTTCGCTTGCCGCGACGACTGACACGACACCCGCGCCGCAGGCCACGTCGAGAACGGCCTCGCCGTCGGCCGGTGCGGCCAGCGTCAGCAGCTCGCGGTGCACACCGGCGAGCGGGCCATGCCAGTGGCGCGCGTAGGCGTCGGCAGCCCGCTCCCAGCCGTAGCGCTGGATGCGGCGCTGCAGCCGGGCGTCCATCGACGCGGTCATGCGCGGAGGATGACGACCTCGAGGTACTCGCTCGGCACCACCAGCGATCCCGGGCCGGCGCGGTTCAATCCATCGAGCAGCTCGGCCAGCTCGCCGGCCAGCGCCTCGGCCTTCTCGGGCGTCTGCGCCGCGAATGCCTTGTTCACCGGCCCGTACCAGCCGCGAAAGACCTCGATGAAGTGCGCCGCCGAACGGTAGCGGAACGCGAACTGGCGTGGCACGGCCTGGACCGCTGCGGCCGCGTTGCCGAACAGCGTCCGCAGGTGGGCCTCGGTGCCCCACAGCGACGGTGCCGGCACGCCGGGCGGCGGCGGCACGTAGCAGCCGAGCACCTTGAACATGCGGCCGATCAGGCTGTCGGGCGTCCAGTTGGCCAGGCCGATGCGGCCGCCAGGGCGAACGACGCGAGCCAACTCGGCGGCCGAGCTCGCATGGTCGGGTGCGAACATCACGCCGAAGGTCGAGACGGCGGCGTCGAAGCTCGCGTCGGCGAACGGCAGTGCCTCGGCATCGGCGGTTTGGAACGTGACTGCGAGGCGTTCGGCGCGCGCGCGCTCGGCGCCGCGCTCGAGCAGGCTGCCGACATAGTCGGTCGAGGTCACGAGGCAGCCACGGCGGGCGGCGGCCAGCGTCGCGTTGCCGTTGCCGGCGGCGACGTCGAGCACGCGCTCGTCGGTCTTCAGGTCGCAGGCCTCGGCGAGCGACTCGCCGACAATCTGCAGCGTGGTGCCGATCACGGCGTAGTCGCCGGTACCCCAGGCCGCCTGCTGACGGCTTTTCAGGGCGGCGAAATCGACGGGTGCATTCATTCGGGTCTCCGGTCGTGGGTGGGTGCGTGGCGCGCGGTGGGCGGCGCGGCGGGGCGCTCACGCAATGTCGTCGCGGCGCTGCCGGCTGTCCTGACCGCGCGTCGCCGCCGACTGCCTCCCCGTCCGCCGCGCGGGGATGGACCGACCGTGCGTCCGCACGCACTGCCCGCGCGTCCGCCAAACGCCCGGATCGGGGTCGGGCCGCTGGCGCCGTGGCCGCCGGGCTTTCAGAATCACGGCTCGGCTTGCAGGGAAAAAACCATGCGCATCGAACAGATCGCGGCGTCGATGGAACGGATGGCCTCGGTGCTGCGCCGCAGGCCGCAGGCGGGCGTGAGCGAGGACTCGGTGGCCACCGCGTGCTGGGAAGGCGGTTTGCGCGCGAGCGTGCGCAGCGACGCTGGTCTGACCGTGGCTACCGACATGCCGTCCGAGATCGGTGGCGAGGCCAGCGCGGCGACCCCCGGCTGGCTACTACGCGCGGGGCTGGCGTCGTGCGCGGTGACGCGAATCGCGATGGCCGCCGCGGCCGAGGGCATTGCGCTGCAGACGCTCGAGGCGCGCGCGACGAGCCGGTCCGACGCGCGCGGCCTGCTCGCTGTTCGCCAGCCCGACGGTCGTCCGGTGCCCGCCGGGCCGCTGGCGATGGCTCTGCATGTGCGCATCGGCGCGCCCGGCGTGCCCGCCGAGCGGCTGCGCGCGCTGGTGGCGTCGACTGCGGGCTGCTCGCCGGTGACCTGCGCGGTCGCGCAGCCGTTGCCGGTCGCGCTCCACGTCGATGTGGCGGTGTGATGGACGCGCTGTCGCAGACGCTGCGGGTGGTGCGCCTCGTCGGCGCCATCTTCCTGCACGGCCGATTCACGGCGCCCTGGTGCTACCAGTCACCGCACGCCGACGCGGCGGCCCCTTATCTGGAGCCGACCGCCGAGCGGGTCGTGATCTTCCACCTCGTCACCGAGGGCGACTGCTGGGTCGAACTCGGCGCCATGCCGCCGCTTCACCTGACGGCTGGCGACGCGGTGATCTTTCCGCAGGGCGATGCGCACCGCATGGGATCGCAGCCTGGTCTGCCGCCGGCATCGGGTGCGCGGCTGCACGAAGTGCTCGCGCGGCGGCCGCGGATGCTGGCCTACGGCGGCGGCGGCGCCACGACGAAGCTCGTCTGCGGCTACCTGGCGTGCGACGCGCGCCTGGCGCGCATGCTGCTCGCCGGGCTGCCGCCGATCGTCAAGGTCGGCGTGCGCGGCTCGACCGCCGGCGCGTGGCTCGAGGCCTCGCTCCGTTACGCGCTCGTCGAGGCGCGCTCGCCACGCCCCGGCGGCCAGGGCGTGCTCGCCAAGCTGGCCGAGGTCCTGTTCATCGAGGTGCTGCGCATCCACATGAACGCGCAGGCCGAGGGGCGCACCGGCTGGCTGGCCGGCGTCAACGACCGCGTCGTCGGCGCCGCACTCCGCGCGCTGCACGCCGAGCCCGCCCGTCCGTGGTCGCTGGAGGAACTGGCTCGCCTCGCCGGCACGTCCCGCTCGGTACTCGCTGAACGCTTTCCGCTGCTCGTCGGCCAAACGCCGATGCAGTACCTCGCGCATTGGCGCATGCTGCTTGCGTCGAACCTCCTGACGCATAGCAATGCGCCGCTCGCGCGCATCGCCGAGGAGGTCGGCTACCAGACCGACACCGCGTTCAGCCGCGCCTTCCGGCGCGAATACGGCATGCCGCCGGCGGCGTGGCGTCGCCGCCAGGCCGGCCCCGCGGCGACAGCCGTCACTTGACTCGACCTCGCTGCGTTCGCGTCGAGTGACGCCGGCGCGGCGTCTCGAAGTCGACGGTCAGCCGCGTGCTCGCCAGCCCTCGACGACCCCAGGCCGACCGCGTGACGGTTCATGTCGGATGGCGGCGCGGCGGCGCGACGGCGAGCGGTGACGTGGCAACCGGCGCCACGGCCAGCGGTGAAAAGCGCAGCATCACGTCGCAGAAGTACTCGGCCGCCGGCGTCAGCGGCAGATCCGGACGCCGCACCAGCACGATCGGCGGCGCCGGCAGCCGCTCGCGCACCTTGACCCGGACCAGCGCGTCGCGCGTCGACGGAAACTCGTCCCATTGCACCGGCACCAACGCGACCAGATCGCTGTGCGCCACGCCGACCATCAGCGACAGCGCCGAGCGCGCCTTGAGCATCACCGTCGGGGCTTCGAGACCGTGCTGCTCGAACAGGTTGCGCAGGTCTTCTTCGGCGTTGTAGTCGACCGAGGTCGTCGCCCACTGGGCCCCGGCGAGCGCCTTCAGCGAGCGCACGTGCATCAAAGGATGCCCGCGCCTGACGACCGCCGCCCGGGTGTTCTCGAACAGCAGCGTCGACCGCAGCCCCGGCGCGATCGGCAGCCGCGGCGCCGCGCCGAGGTAGACGTCGATGCTGCCGTTGCGGAGGCGCGTCTCGAGCTCGGGAAAGAGGCCTTCGATAAGCTCGAGGCGCACCTTTGGATAGCGCTGCCAGAAGGCCGGCAAGGCGTGCGGCAGCATGCCCATGTGCGGCATGATCGAAAGCCCCGCGACGAGCTGCCCGGTGTCGTCGCCGTTCGACTGCGCGAGCTCGTCGCGCGCCCGCCGCAGCTCGTTGACGATGCCGCTCGCACGCTCGTGGAACAAGCGGCCGAGCGGCGTCAACGCCATTCCCTTCGGATCGCGCTCGAACAGCACGACGCCGAGTTCGCGCTCGAGCGCGCGGATGCTCTTCGAAAGGGTCGGTTCGGCCGATTCGCGCTGGCGCGAGGCGGCGCGCAAGCTGCCGTGCTCGACGATCGCGACCAGATCCTTCAACTGCTCTAGTTTCATCTTGGGGTTTCCAGATCGGAATCACTTTCGGCGTTTCTACATCTGGTCGCTCGCCGTGTCGACGCCTAGATTCGCGTCGAGGCTGCGGTTCCAGCAGCCATGCCGGCGGCGCTCGTCCTTGCCCATGCCTGAGCCGCGCCAGATCGATGGAGACGACATGACGACGACCGATTTCCCGGGCGCCCGCCGCGCCGACCCGCCGGCCCGGTCCGCGCCAGCCGAAACGCTGCTCGACGCCGACGGCCGGGTCTACGCCGGTTGGCAGACGACGCTGGCGTCCTTCGTCGGCATGACCTTCGGGCCGAGCAGCGCGATCGTGTTCTGCTTCGGCGTCTTCGCCCCGGCGCTGGAGCGCGAGTTCGGCTGGAGCGTCGGCGCAGTGTCGTTCGGGGCGACGCTGATCTCGCTCTGCATCATCGTGGTGTCGCTGCTCTCGGGCTACCTGGTCGACCGCATCGGCGCGCGCCGGCTGGTGCTGGCGTCGATCCTGCCGTTCGGCGCGGCGGTCGCGGCGCTGTCGCTGCTCCCGTCGAGCCTCGCCGTCTTCTATGCGGCCCTGGTCGCCGTGATGCTGGTCGGCGCCGGCGCCACGCCGGTGGTCTACAACAAGGCGACCGCGGTCTGGTTCGATCGCCGGCTCGGCTTCAGCCTCGGCCTGACGAACGTCGGCATCGGCGTCGGCGCGGCGCTGTTGCCGGCGCTGGTCGGCAGCGTGATCGGCGCGTATGGCTGGCGCACCGCCTACATCGTGCTGGGCGTGCTGGCGGTGGCGATCCCGTGGCCGATCGCCTACGCGTTGCTGAAGGAGCGCGAGGCGCCGCTGCGCGGCCCGGCCGGCCCGGGCCCCGCCGCCGCCCCGGCCCCGGCGGCCTCACCGACCGGCGGGCTCAGCTTCGCCGAGACCCGCCGCACGCGCGAGTACTGGCTCGCGCTCGGCGGCTTCGTGGTGCTCGGCGCCGCCAGCTCGACTTTCGTGATCCACCTCGTCCGGATCCTGGCGGACACCGGCATGCCCGTCGGCAAGGCGGTGGCGCTGCAGTCGGCGCTCGGCATGGCGCTCATCGTCGGGCGCGTGGCGACCGGATGGCTGATCGACCGCATGCGGGCCGCGACGGTGATGGTCGCGCTGTGCGGCGTCGCCGCGCTCGCGCTGGTGCTGCTCGCGGCCGGCGCGCCGGGCGGCAGCGGGGTGCTCTGCGCCATGCTCGGCGGCTTCGTGGTGGGCGCGGAGTTCGACGTGCTCGGCTTCCTGATCCCGCGCTACTTCGGCCGGCGCGCCTTCGGCGTCGTCTACGGTGCGATCTTCGGGGCGTTCCAGCTCGCCTCCGCCTTCACGATCGGCATGCTCGGCTGGTGGCGCGGCAGCCACGGTTCGTACACCGCCGGCCTCTACCTGATCGCGGGCTTGCTGCTAATCGGCGTGGTGTGCTTCCAGCGGCTCGGCGTCTACCGCTACGCTGCGGGCAGCGCGGCACACTGACGGCACCACGACGCACCGTCGCCCACCTCCTCTCCACGACCCTATCCGAAGGAACCCTCGATGAAACTGCTCACCCTCGACAACGGCGCCGGCGGCGCTCCCGGCGTGCTGCTCGCCGATGGCCAGGTACTCGACCTGCGCCGCGCCGCCCGCGCGGGCACGACCGAAACCTGGCTGCCGGCCAGCGTTCGGGCCCTCCTCGAAGCGGGCGACGAAGGGCTCGCGGTCGCGCGTGGCGTCGTCGATCGCATCGAGGCTGCGAGCGCCGACGAGCGCGCCCACCTGGGCCAGCGCGGCGTGCTGCTGCCCGGCGCCGATGCACGCCTGCTCGCGCCGGTGCCCGAGCCCCGGATGGTGCTCGCCGCCGGGCTGGCGTTTCGCTCGCATCTTGCCGAGATGTCCGGCACCCCGGCGCCGCCGCATCCGACGGCCTTTCTCAAGAGCCCGACTTCGGTCACCGGCTCGGGCGCCGAGGTGAAGCTGCCGCCCGGCGCGGCCGAGCACGTCGATTACGAAGGCGAGCTGGCGGTCGTGTTCGGCCGCGAATGCCACGCCGTGGATGCCGACGAGGCCATGCAGTACGTCGCCGGCTACAGCGCGGCCAACGACATCTCGGCGCGCGACTGGGTGCGCGACGTGTGGGGCGCGACGACGCCGTGGGACGCGCGCCGCACCTGGGAAGTCAACCTGATGGGCAAGCAGTTTCCCGGCTTCACCGCGCTCGGACCGGTGCTGCTGACGCGCGACGAAGTGCCCGACCTGGCGCAACTGAAGCTCGAGACGCGCCTCAACGGCACCGTGATGCAGTCGACCTCGATGGCCGACATGATCTTCGAGCTGCCCGACGTGATCGCCTGGTTCTCGCGCTGGTACCGCTTCACGCCGGGCGACGTGCTGCTGAGCGGCACGCCGGCCGGCGTCGGTGTCGGCCGCAAGCCCCCGGTGTTCCTGCATGCCGGCGACACGATCGAAGTCGAGATCAGCGGCGTCGGCACCCTGCGCAACCCGATCCGCGCCGCCTGAGCCGGGCGGCCGGCCACGGCCACGGCCACGGCCACGGCCACGGCCACGGACGAGGACGAGGACGAGGACGAGGACGAGGACGAGGACGGCGATGATGCTGAACGGCAAGACCGTGGTGCTGTCGGGAGCGGCCGGCGGCATCGGCGAGGCGGTGACCCGGCGGCTGCTCGACGAGGGCGCGCGCGTGGCTGCGGTCGACATCGACCCGGCGCGCCTCGCGGCGCTGCGCGAACGGATGGGCGCACCTTCCGCCCTGTCGCTGCATACCGGCGACGTTGGCAGCGAAGCCGACTGCAAGGCGTTGGCCGAATCGCTGCGCCAGACGCACGGCGCGGTCGACATCCTGATCAACAACGCCGGTTACTTTCCGCTGCTGCCCTTCGCCGAGATGACGTACGCCGACTGGAAGGAAGTGCTGCGCATCAACCTGGACAGCGTGTTCCTGATGAGCAAGGCGCTGCTGCCGCTGATCCAAGGCCGCGGCTGGGGGCGGTTGATCAACATCGGTTCGGGCAGCATGTTCCGTGGCGTCGCAAGTCAGGTGCATTACGTGTCGGCCAAGGCGGGCGTCCTCGGCTTCACGCGCTCGATGGCGCGGCTGCTCGGGCCCGAGGGCATCACCGTCAACCTGGTCGCACCGGGTCTGACCTCGACCGCCACCGTGCTGAACACCATGCCGAAGGAAGCAATCGAGGCCAGCGCCCGGCTGCGGGCCATCGGCCGGGAGCAACGGAGCGGCGACCTGACCGGCGCGGTGCTGTTCCTGTGCTCGACGCAGTCGGATTTCATCACCGGCCAGACACTGAACGTCGACGGCGGCTCGCACATGCTTTGATGCGCTTGGGCCGAAGCCGCGGGCGGCGCGCCGCCCCTGCTGGCGTGAGAAGCGCCGCGGCGGCGGCCCACCGCCACCACCTGACCCGGAGACATCCTGATGCCATCGCCCGACCCGCTGATCGCTTCGCCGCGGATCCTCACCCTGCCGACCCGCGACGGCACGCAGTTGCGCGCGGCGCTTTACCAACCGCCCGGCGACGGGCCGTTTCCGGTCTTGTTCGCCGCCTCGCCCTACCGCTTCGACAACAACATTCTCCCGGCCTCGGCCCAATTCCTGTACCGCGAGACGGGGCCGATCGAGTTCTATGTCGATGAGGGCTATGCGTACGTGCACCTCGACATCCGCGGTGTCGGCCGTTCCGAAGGCGAGTTCGACTTCCTGGGCCCGAACGACCAGACCGACCTGTACGACGCGATCGAATGGGTCGGCGCGCAGCCCTGGTCGAACGGCCGGATTGGCAGCATCGGGCAGTCGTACTACTGCATGTTGCAGTGGTGGATGGGGATCGTCGCGCCGCCGGCGCTCAAGTGCATCGGCGCGCACGACGGGCTGAACGATCTCTACCGCGCCGGCACCTACCACGGCGGCATCCGCTGCGACTTCTTTCCCGGCTACTGGTGGCATCAGAACCGCGTGATCAACGCGCGCCCGGCCAACGGCGCCGAGCCGCGCCTGCAGACCCGCGATCTCGACCGGTGGGTATCCGAGCATCCGCTCTACGACGACTTCTGGCGCGAACGCTCGGCGCTCGAACGGTTGCACGAGATCCGGGTGCCGCTCTACTCCAGCGGCGTCTGGAGCAAGCACCAGTTGCACACGCGCGGCAACATCGACGGCTTCTTGCGCGCCTCGGGCCCGCGCAAGCTGCGCATGTCCGGTGCGCCGAACGCCTGGGCGGCGGCCCAGGAGTTCGCGAGCGTCGACTTCCACCGCCGGGTGTTCCTGCCGTTCTACGACCACTACCTGAAGGGCCTCGACACCGACTATCTGCAGCGCCCGGCGGTTGAATTCGCCATTCGAGGCGTCCCCGGGATGAACGCTGCAGACGCCTGGCCGCCCGCCGGCGTGCGCTGGCAACGCTGGAAGCTCCATGGCGCCAAGAGCGGCAGCGTCGTCTCGTTGAACGACGGCAGCCTGTCGCTGGAAGCGCCGTTGCAGGACGGCACGGTGAGCTACGACTATCCGCAACCCGGCTGGGTCAACGGCGTGGTCGGCTTCGGCGCGAAAGGGCCGCCATCGGGCTTCGATCCGACCCGGCGTGTTCTGACCTTCGCCTCGCCTCCGCTGAGCGAAGACCTGGCGATCGCGGGCCCGCTGCGGCTGGTGCTGCACCTGTCGTCCACGTGCCCCGACACCGACGTGTTCGTCAAACTGCAGGACCAGTGGCCGTCCGACGCGCCGGCGCCGGTCGGCGGCGCCAGCCCGCCGGTCGAGCTGGTCACCCGCGGCTGGCTGAAAGCATCGCACCGCGCGCTCGACGAGCGTTATTCGACCCGCGACGCGCCGCGTCCGGCCCACCTCACGCCCGAGCCGCTCGAGCCGGGGCAGGTCGTCCGGCTCGACATCTCGCTCGAACCGACCGCCTACAGCTTCAAGGCGGGCCACCGCATCCGCATCGACATCGTCAACGGCGACAGCGCCGTGACCGAGGCGCTTTGGACGCATCTGTATCCGCCCGACAAGATCGGCATCGACACGCTCCACTTCGGCCCGATGCTCGATTCGGAACTCGTCTTGCCGGTGCTCGAGGACGCCGCGGCCGACCGCGGGCGGCCGCAGACTGCGACCTGAAACCCGTGGACTCAGGGGACGCCCACTTCGACCCGAACCGGCGCGTCCAGCTCGCGCTTTCTGCGCCAGTTCAAGCCGAGATCAGGACCTTGTACAGGGCCGGATTGGCGTGCACCTCGGTATCGTCGTTCTCGTGAATCTCGATATTTTTGAATGCGGCGTGGTACAGCTCTTCACTTTCCCACAAAGCTACATTCACGAAGAGGAACTTGGCGTCATCCTTGAGCGCACGGTGCAACTTGGTCTCGATATAGCCTTTTTGTACCTTGGCCTGCGCCGAAGTCCTCTTCCACTGTTCTAAAAACTTCTGCTCGTCACTGACGGGTATTTCGAACGCGTTGATCAACGTGACCGACATTTTCGACCTCCATGGTGGGGCGCCGCTGGCGCACAAACGAACCGCGTCGCGCGAACCAGCGTAGCAGCCGCGTTCGGCGCTTGGAGCCGGTGCCGCGAGCCCGCTCTATCTCGTCATGGTGTTCGCTGCGCTCGGAGCCCCCATTCGTCCAGAAGCCGACGGCAAACCGGTCAGAACGGAATGTCGTCGTCCATGCTGTCGAAGCTCGTCGTGCTGGTCGTCGGCTTCGACGCCGCTGGCGGGCGCCCGCCACCCTGCGGACGCGATGCCGGCGCCTGACGCTGCGGCGCAGCCCGTTCGTAGCCGCCGCCTTCCTCTTCGCCCGCCGGCGCACCGCCGCCCATACCCTCGCGGCTGCCTAGCATCTGCATGTCGGTCGCGGTGATCTCGGTCGTGTACTTCTCGACGCCGTCCTTGTCGGTCCACTTGCGCGTCTTCAATCGACCTTCGACGTAGACCGAGCGGCCTTTTTTCAGGTATTCACCGGCGACCTCGGCGAGCCGGTCGAAGAAGACGACACGGTGCCACTCGGTCTCCTCCATCTTCTCGCCGGAATCCTTGTTCTTCCAATTGCGGGTGGTGGCGATCGTGACGTTGCAGATCGCACCGCCGCTCGGCGCATAACGCACCTCGGGATCGCGGCCGAGGTTGCCGACCAGGATGACCTTGTTGACTGATGCCATGGAGCGCTCCGGACGATAGGCAGAAGGACGGGCGGCACGTCCGGTGGACACCGGTCGCGCGGGAAAGCGTCGATTATCGGTTGCCGCTGGCGTCGACCGCATCCCTCCGGCGAACGGCCGCCTGGGAGCGCCCCCCAATACGGACGACCCGGGCGCGCCCCCGAACGGACGAGCGCTCTGGCCGCCAGCGTTTCGTACGATCACGGATTCGCCCCTTGTTCGGCCGCCGGACGCCTCGATCTCCTTCCGATGCCCATCACCGCCCAGCCACCCGAGACGATCCTTCGCGAGGTGTTCGGCCATCCGGCGTTCCGCGGCCGGCAGGCGGAGATCGTCGAGAACGCGATCAGCGGCGGCGACGCCCTGGTGCTCATGCCGACCGGCGGCGGCAAAAGCGTCTGCTACCAGGTGCCGGCGATCGCGCGCCATCGCGCTGGGCGCGGCGTGACGCTCGTCGTCAGCCCGCTGATCGCCCTGATGCACGACCAGGTCGGCGCGCTCGACGAAGCCGGCGTCGCGGCGGCGTACCTCAATTCATCGCTCGACGCCGCCGAGGCGCAGCGGATCGAACGCGAGCTGATGGCCGGCCGGCTGGTGCTGTTGTACGTCGCCCCGGAGCGGCTGACGACACCGCGCATGTTGGCCCAGCTCGACGCGCTGAACGAGCGCGGCCTCTTGAGCCTGTTCGCGATCGACGAGGCGCACTGCGTCAGCCAGTGGGGCCACGACTTCCGCGAGGACTACCTGAGCCTCGACCTCCTGCACCAGCGCTATCCGCAAGTGCCGCGGATCGCGCTGACCGCGACCGCCGACGCGCTGACCCGCGCCGACATCATCGAGCGGCTGTCGCTCGGCGACGCGCAGGTCTTCGTCGCGAGCTTCGACCGGCCGAACATCCGCTACGCCGTGATCGAGAAGGAGGATGCGCGCAAGCAACTGCTGCGCTTCCTGCGCGACGAGCACGAAGGCGACGCCGGCATCGTCTACTGCCAGTCGCGAAAGAAGGTCGACGAAACCGCCGCCTGGCTGGTGGCCGAGGGCATTGAGGCGCTGCCCTACCACGCTGGGCTCGACGCCGATCGCCGGCGCCGCCACCAGGACCGTTTCCTGCGCGACGAGGGCATCGTGATGGTCGCGACGATCGCCTTCGGCATGGGCATCGACAAGCCCGACGTGCGCTTCGTCGCCCACCTCGATCTGCCGAAAAACATCGAGGCCTACTACCAGGAGACCGGCCGCGCCGGCCGCGACGGCTTGCCCGCCGACGCCTGGATGGTCTACGGCCTCTCCGATGTCGTGAACCAGCGGCGGATGATCGACGAGAGCCCCGCGGGCGAGGAATTCAAGCGCGCCCAGCGCGGCAAGCTCGACGCGCTGCTCGCCCTGGCCGAGGCGCACGACTGTCGGAGGGTGCGCCTGCTCGGCTACTTCGGCGAGCCGAGCGAGCCCTGCGCGGCGCACCAGTTCGCCTGCGACAACTGCCAGCGCCCGCCGGCCACCTGGGACGCGACCGAGGCGGCGCGCAAGGCGCTCTCCTGCGTCTACCGCTTCCAGCAGCAGCGTGGCCAACGCTTCGGCGCGGTGCACCTGATCGACGTGCTGCGCGGCAAGCCGACCGACAAGGTGACGCAGAACGGCCACGCGACGCTCAGCACCTTCGGCATCGGCGCCGACCTCAGCGACCTGCAGTGGCGCTCGGTGCTGCGCCAGCTGATCGCGCTCGGCCACATCTGCATCGAAGGCGAATACAGCGTCCTGGCGCTGACGCCCAGCGCCCGCGCGGTGCTGCGCGGCGAGGTGCCGATGCTGCTGCGGCAGGCCAGCGAGACCGGCGCGCGCGGCCGCACCCGCGAGCGCGGCGCCGCCCGCCGCGACAAACCGCCGCCGCGGCCGCTCGACGATGCCGGGCAAGCCCGCTTCGAGGCGCTGAAAGCCTGGCGCGGCGAGGTCGCGCGTTCGCACAACCTGCCGGCCTACGTCGTCTTCCACGACGCCACGCTCGCCGAGATGGCCGACACCGCACCCGATTCGCTCGCCGCACTGGCGACAATCGGCGGCGTCGGCGCAAAGAAGCTGGAAGCCTACGGGAGCGAGATCCTACGGGTGCTGGGCGCTGTCTGAGCGACGTCAAACCGAATGGCCGAGAGACACCTCAGTTCGGTTGAGGAACTTCCAAGTCCTTGCAGATCTTCTTGGCCAAGATATCGTTGATCTCTCGATGACGACTTCGCGGCTCTTCGATTGACGTAGACCGAATGACGCCCACCCTCGCGAAGCAATTCGCAACCAGATTCTTGCAAGTACTTGAGGAGGTCGACTCGCTTCATCAGGAAACGATCAGCGGCTCCCGGATGACCGCCCGACCTTGAAGCGATTCTTCTGCCAAAAGGCGGTTAGCTTCCATGACCAACCCAACGGCTTCGGCGAGATTCTCCCGCGCCTCCTGCAGCGTAGCCGCTTGCGTGTTGGCACCGGGCAACTCCTCGACGAAAGCGATGAAGCCTTCGGGCACTTCTTGGAATACAGCGGTCAGTTGCATCATTAACCGAGTTTTTTTAAAAATAATAACTGAACGGGAACCCGAGGCACGCCGCGCGTGATGCGCCGGCCCCGCCAACGGACCGTGCGTGGGCCCGCAAGCTCTATCTCACATAGGCGGCGCGAACCCGTTGCGCCCGACCGTTGCCCGCAGTGCCACCGGCCGGTCGCCCTGCAGCTGGGCGCTGACGAAGGCCTTCGTGCCCGGCACGAGCAGCGAGCGATCCCCGGGGCGGAAGGTGACGACCGGCACGTTCGACGGAACGACCACCGTCTTTTCGCCGTCGCGGTACTTCAGTTTCAAAGTCCGGCCGTCGGGCGCGGCGGCGAGTTCCGCGACGGTTGCATTGGTCATCGTGCTGCCGGGCTGCAGGTCCCAGCCGAAGGAGCCCTCGCCGGTCCCGCGCGCGGCCTCGGGGAAGACGGTCAGCTCGAGCGCGCGCAGCGTGCCGTCGGCCTGCGGCATCGCCGCGACGCCGACGAAGGCGCCGGCCTGCACCGACGGCAGATCGATCGGCACGACCTCGTTGACCGCGAAGTTGTCGGCGAACGCGAGTTTGAGCGTCTCGCCGCTACGCTCCTTCAGCGTGAAACCGTTCGCATCGACCGCCTCGATGGTGCCGCGCAGCCGCGTGGTCGGCGCCGCGGCCGGGCGCACGGCGGAAGCTGCGACCGGACCCGGCGGCGCGGTCTGGGCCGCGGCCGGAAGAACGAGGAGCGCGGGCAGCCAGGCGAGCAGCCGGAAGGAAATTGAACGCATCGTGGAAAGTCCTCGAGTAGGCAGCGGAGCATACGGAGCTTCGGCCGATCGCGTCGCCGCCGGGTTCCGGCGCCCTCCCGGCCGCCGCCCGCCACTCGTTCACTCGAGCCGCCTCGAATCTGGCGAGCCTTTTCATCGCGCCTCGCGGCCCCCCGTCCGCCGCCGATCCGGCAGGCGCCATCGCGAATCGCGATGAATAAGCCCTTCGGCACCGACTCGCCAGCGCGGTGTGCCGGCGGCCGCCGCCCGGAGTTAGGCGAGGCCGGCCGGGCGACGCCGTCCGGGTACGATGACCGGTTTTGCCGCTCTCGCCGATGTCTCCCCGCGACGCTTTTCCGACGACACCGCCGCCCCCGGACCGACACGAGCCTACCGAGTCCCGGCTCGTCTCGCCGGATGCCCCTGCGCCCGCGCGGCCGGCGAGCCCCGCCGACACGATTCGGGTCCGCGGCGCGCGCACCCACAACCTCAAGAACATCGACG
>CAXSGM010000057.1:0-18049 GCA_964236915.1 uncultured Rhizobacter sp. | reverse complement strand
AGCGTCGCGTTCGCAATGCGAAGGTCGGGAGTTCGATCCTCCTCCTCTCCACCACATACCGCGCGTGTTCGAACAGACCGAAAACTTCGTCCTCCAGAGCGTCGATTGGTTGCGGCTGGCCGTCGAAACCGTCGGCGCCCTGGTGATTGGCACCGGCATCGCGGTGGCCACCGTAAACCTTGTACGCCTTTGGCTGGTGCAACCGCACGCCAATTTTTCGGCCATCCGGCTGTCGTTCGCGCGTTATCTCGCGCTTGCGCTCGAATTCCAGCTGGCCGCAGACATCCTCTCGACGGCGGTCGCGCCGACGTGGGAGCGCATCGGCAAGCTCGGCGCCATCGCCATCATTCGGACGGGACTGAACTACTTTCTGACCCGCGAGATGCAGGAGGAAAGTCGGGCCGCGGCGCAGGAGCCCGGATGATTCACCCGCCCTCTTCGTCCTCGAGCGAGCGCCGCAAGCGAATCGGTGTCAAGGGCGAGTTGCTGCTCGCGATCATGCCGACGGCCACCGTGCTCGGCGTACTGGCGCTGGTCGAAACCTTGAGCAATCAGCGTCTGCTGTTCGCATCGCTGGCCTCGAGCGCGTTCCTGATCTACCTCGACCCTTCCCATTCGACCAACAGCATGGCCACCTTGATAGGCGCGCAGATGGGCGCCGCGGTGGTCGGGCTGGGGAGTTATCTGCTCTTCGGCCCCGGCTACGTCTCGGCTGGCATCGCCATGGCAGTGACCATTGTGCTGATGATCGTTTCCGATCGCATGCACCCGCCCGCAGTCGCGACGGCGCTCAGCTTCGCGCTGCGCGCCAGTCCGCAAAGCAATCTTGTGCTCTTCAGCCTAGCCGTGGGGATCACGGCTGCGCTGGTTCTGCTGCAGAAGGCCGCGACAGCGCTGCTGGCGAGAAAGGCAACGCTGCCGGCGGCCGGCGAGCACCGGGCCGATTGATTCGAGCGAGGTGATCAGGCGCACGGAGTGGCGGGAAGCGTGCGTTATGCACGGCGCTTATCGACGTACTTTCATTGCCTACCGCGGCTGCGCCAAGACATGGACACGACCCGTGCTTTGCAATTGCGAGGGGACCGCACGCGGTCTCATAGGCGGATTGACCTTGCCCTCGAAACAGTATCCCTTGCTGGGTAATTCAACGAAGGCAACGAAAACGGAAATCACGAAGGCAACGAGAGCACGTTACAGGCTCGAATTCAAGCAAGAGGCGGTGCCGCTGGTCGGGCGTGGGCGGAGCGTGGCAGCGGCGGCCAGTACGCTGGGGCCGATGGACCAGACGCTGTTCAACGGGGTCAAGGCGCATCGGCAGGGCAAGCTCGAGGGCGTTGACAGCAAACCGGTGAGCGCCGAGCAGACGGAGATCGACTGGCTGCAGCCGAGCTGGCGCGCGTGAAGAAGGGGCGCGACATCTAGACACGGCTACGGCACGCCGGACAGGAGGCCGCACGAAAGCCGTAGCGCGGCACGCCGTACTTGCGCTTCCGAACCGCCAATCTCGCGCGGCTCGGCGAACGCCGGATCATTCGATCGGCGTCGGGGCCGCAGGCGCACGCGCGCCGATCCGGCGCCCTGTCACCCATCCGGTCATCACCTTCCAGGCGGATGCGACCGGGTCACGGGCGCCCAGGAAGCGGTGCTCGCCGTGAGCGTCGCTCGCCGCGTCGCGCAGGAACGAGGGCTCGATCAGCGAGCCGATGGACGATGGCGCGACGCAGTGGCCCGAATGAAAAGTCGACATGGTGTCCTCGTGAAAGCTGGCGGCGGGCTTTGAGCTCGCGCGTAGAACCGTTTATACTGTTTTTATCGCAAGGATGTGCTAGGACAAACCCATGGCAAAGAAAGCTTCTGTTCGTGAGGTAGTGCCGACTTCGGCTTCCACCAAGTCCGATACCGGGCCGCTTTCGATTTCCAAGTCCAAACCGAAACTCGTGCGCGACAGTTTCACGATTCCTAAAGACGAGTACGCGCTTTTGATGGCCTTGAAGGAGCGATCGGTCGCCCTCGCCCGACCGGCGAAGAAGGGCGAGCTTCTCCGGGCCGGTATCGCCGCGCTTGGCGCGATGTCGGACAAACGCCTGCTCGCCGCGCTCGATGCGGTGCCGAGCCTGAAGACCGGTCGGCCGCCTGCCACCGGAGCGGCCCGACAGCCGCTCACCGACTGAGGACGGCGAGCCGGACGGGCCGCGCGCGAGGTCTGAGTTCTTGATGCCGGACTCGCCACCCCTCCAGGATCGCAAGCCCTTCGAACGGCTGCCGGCCGCCGCCGAGACGACGCTCGGGAGGTCGATCGTTCCGCTGTCCCGGGCGCACGCCGGTCTCTCAGGCGTCGTGCCGCTGCTGCACGGCAGCGATGCCCTGGCGGCACGTGTGCATCTGGCCGATGCGGCCGAACGCAGCCTCGACGTGCAGTACTACATCTGGCACCGCGACGTTTCGGGCTCGCTGCTGATGGATGCGCTGCGACGCGCCGCGGGACGCGGCGTGCGCGTGCGCCTGCTTCTCGACGACAACAACACCGCCGGTCTCGACGGCCCGATCGCGGCGCTGACGGCCGTGCCGAACGTTGAGGTGCGCCTCTTCAACCCGTTCAAGCTGCGTCGCGTCCGCGCACTCGGCTTCCTGCTCGGCTTTGCGCGCCTGAACCGGCGCATGCACAACAAGTCGTTCACCGCCGACGACCTGGCGACGATCGTCGGCGGCCGCAACGTCGGCGACGAGTACTTCGATGCCGCGCACGACGTCCTGTTCGTCGATCTCGACGTGCTGACGATCGGCCCGGTCGTCGACGACGTTTCACGCGACTTCGATCGCTATTGGGCGAGCGAATCGTCGTACCCCGCCGAACGCATCGTGGCGCCGCTCGGCCCGGGCGAGACATCTGCTCTCGCGACCGCGCATGCCGGCGGCGAACCCACGGCCGGGTCGTATCGCCGCGCGATCGTCGAATCGCCTTTCGTGAAAGATTTGGTGGCCGGTCGGCTGGTCCTCGAGTGGTCGAAAGTTCGGTTGATCAGCGACGATCCGGCCAAAGCGCTCGGCACGGCGGGCGCCGGCCAGCTGATAGGACCGAAGCTCAAAGAGGCGATGGGCGTGCCGACCGCGCAGTTGAATCTGGTCTCCGCCTACTTCGTGCCGGGCCGCCAAGGCCGCGACCATCTCGTCGCGCTGGCGCGCGCAGGCGTCCAGGTGCGGATCCTGACCAACTCGCTCGAAGCCACCGATGTCGCTGCGGTCCACGCCGGCTATGCCAAACACCGCAAGGCCTTGCTCGCGGCCGGGGTGTCGCTGTTCGAGATCAAACGCGCGGCGTCGGGCGCGGCCGGGCGCTCGCGGCCGCACCGCCGCGGCGGATCCTCCGGCTCGTCCCTGCATGCCAAGACGTTCCAGGTCGACGCGGCGCGCATCTTCGTCGGCTCTTTCAACTTCGATCCGCGCTCCGAACGTCTGAACACCGAAATGGGCTTCGTCATCGACTCGCCGGCGCTCGCGAAGTCGATCGTCGCCAGCTTTGCCGACGAAATGCCGAACCGGGCCTACCGACTTCGTCTGGCCACGGACGGAAATCCGGAGTGGGTTGAGCGTTCGGCCGATGCTGAGGTCGTGCACCGCATCGAGCCGGGCACCAGCTTCTGGAAGCGCCTGGCGGTGCGGCTGCTTTCGCGGCTTCCGATCGAGTGGCTGCTCTAAGCGCTCTCGACCCCTCGGGTCGATCACCCGTCGGAATTCGGGCGCCCATGGCACGGATGCGGAAACGTTCCGCGCCGTTTTGGCGCAGCCTCCTACGGCCGGTCGCATGCCAACGTAGTGGAATCGGCCGCGGGCGCTGACTGGCGGCGCTCGGCGCCGCTCAGTGCTGCAGAGCGCCGGGCAGCGCCCGAGCGCCGGGTGGTCCCTATCGACGCCGGTACCGGCAGCCGCGTTGCGGAACACCGGTTGCCGGCAACCCAGGCGCGAAGCGGCCTTTCGACACCCCGACGCGATGACGACGATTCCCCGCTCGAGCTACCGCCTGCAGTTCCACGACGACTTCGATTTCGCCGCCGCCGGCCGCATCCTCCCTTACCTGGCCCAGCTCGGCATCAGCCATGTCTACTGCTCGCCGATCTGGCAGGCCCGGCCCGGCAGCACGCACGGCTACGACGTGGTCGACCACGGCCGCATCAGCGATTCGCTCGGCGGCGTGGCCGGTTTTCGACGCTTCGCTGCCGAGGCGAAGGCCCACGGCCTCGGCCTCCTTCTCGACATCGTGCCGAACCACATGGGCGTGTTCGGCGCCACCAACCCCTGGTGGCTGGACGTGCTGGAGAACGGCCAGGCCTCGCCTTTCGCCGCGTTTTTCGACATCGACTGGCGGCCGCCGAACCGCTCGCTGCGCGGCCGGCTGCTGGTGCCGGTGCTCGGCGATCCCTACGGCGCGGCGCTCGAGGCGGGCCTGCTCCGCCTGGCGTTCGACGCCGCGCTCGGCCGCTTCGAAATCCGCTATGAGGAACACCTCCACCCGATCGACCCGGCGACCTACCCGCGCGTGCTGCAAGGCGCTCGGCATCCGCGGCTGGACGCGATCGCCGAAGGCTGCGCCGCGCTGCCATCGCGGGACGATGCCGACCCGATGGCGCGCACCACCCGTCGCGAGCGGGAGCGCGACTTGCAACGCCAACTTGCCGAGGCGGTGGCTGGCGATCCGGCCGCGGCTGCCGCGGTCGAGGCCGCGGTCGCGGCGGTCAACGAAGAGCCCGGACGCGACCGTTTGAGCGAGCTGCACGACGCCCAGGCGTTCCGGCTCTCGCACTGGCGCGTCGCTTCGGGCGACATCAACTACCGGCGCTTCTTCGATATCAATGCGCTCGCGGCGCTGCGAATCGAGGATCCGCGGGTCTTCGCCGCAACCCAGGGCCTCGCGCTCGATCTGGCGGCCGAGGGCGTGGTCGACGGGCTCAGGATCGATCACTCGGACGGCCTCTACGATCCGGCCGCCTACTTCGAGCGCCTGCAGCAGAGCTACGCCGAGCGCGTCGTGGAACGGACCGGCGCGCCGTCCGACACCGCGTCCGGCCCCGCGTCCGACCGCGCCGCCGACTTTGGCGTCGCCCCGGCCGCCGACCCTCCGGCAAAGCCGCATCGGCCGCTCTATCTGCTCGCCGAAAAAATTCTCGCCACCGACGAATCGCTGCCACCGACCTGGGCCCTGCACGGCACGACCGGCTACGACTTCGCAGTGCTGCTGAACGGCCTCTTCGTCGAGCGCCGCAACGCCGAGCGGCTCGATCGCGTCTGGCGCACGTCGACCGGCAACGACGAGCCCTACCGCGACATCGTCCGCGACTGCAAGAAGCGGGTCGCGACCAAGGCGCTGGCGTCGGAACTGACGGTGCTTTCGAACGCCCTGCAACGAATCGCGCTTGCCGACCGCCGCACGCGCGACTACAGCATCGACGACCTTCGCACCGCCATCGCCGACACGGTCGCCTCGCTGCCGGTCTACCGGACCTACGTGACCGAGACCGCGTCGGCCGAAGACCGGCACTTCGTCGAGGCGGCAATCGACGGCGCGAAGCGGCATACCGATCTCGACGATCCGTCGATCTTCGACTTCGTGCGCGCTGTATTGCTTCCGGAGGAGCGCGAGAACCATGACGACGCGTTCCGCGCCGCCCGCCGCCGCTTCGCGATGCGCTTCCAGCAGTTCGCCTCGCCGGTCGCCGCCAAGGGCGTCGAGGACACGGCGTTCTACCGCTACCACCGGCTGATCTCGCTGAACGAGGTCGGCGGCACGCCTTCGGTCTTCGGCACCTCGGCGGAGGCCTTCCACCGGGCCAACGCAGCCCGGCTGCGCGACTGGCCGCACACCATGCTCGCCAGTTCGACGCACGACAACAAACGCGCCGAAGACGTGCGGATGCGGATCGACGTGCTTTCCGAGCAGCCGGCGGCCCTGCGCCTGGGCCTGCGCCGCTGGCGCCGCGCGACCCGGCGCTGGGTGCCGCACATCGACGGCCGGCCGGCGCCGTCGCTCGAGGATCAGGTGCTGCTCTACCAGACCCTTGTCGGCAGCCTGCCGGCGGGCGGCTTCGGCGCCGGCGAGATCGAGCCGTACCAGGAACGGATCGTCGCCTACATGACCAAGGCGGCGCGCGAGGCCAAGCTCGCCACGCGCTGGAGCCGACCCGACGACGCCTACGAGGCGGCGCTCACCGCGTTTGTCGGCCGCGTGTTGCAGCCCGAGCCGGAACGGCCGGGCGCCGCAGCGCTGCTCGACGAACTGCTCGCACGCGCCGCCGAAACCGCCTGGTTCGGCGCGCTGAACACGCTTTCGGCAAGCGTGTTGAAGCTGACGGTGCCCGGCATGCCCGACATCTACCAGGGCACCGAGCTGATCGACCTGAGCCTGGTCGACCCCGACAACCGCCGGCCGGTCGACTACGCGGCGCGGCTCGCACTGCTCGCGCGGTTCGAGGCAGCGGCCGGCGCCGACGGCGATGCGCCCTTCGGCCTGCCGGTGGAATTGATACGGTCGGCGACCGATGGCCGGATCAAGCTCTGGTGCGCATGGCGGCTGTTGCAGGCGCGCAAGGCGAACCCGGCGCTCTTCGCATCCGGCCAGTACCTGCCGCTGCCCGTGCGCGGCAGCCGGCGTCAGCACGCGATCGCCTTCGCGCGGCGCGGCGACGATGCGACCTTGATCGTCGTCGCCGGCCGCAAGTTCACCGGCTTGGGCACCGGCGCCGCGCAGCTTCCGGGTGCCGACGCCTGGGGCGACAGTTCGATCGCCCGTCCGGCCTGGCTCGCTCCCGACGCGGAAGGCATCGATCTGCTGAGTGGCAAGCGGCTTGGCCTCGGCGGCAGTCGGCTGCGTCTGGGCGAGCTCCTCGACCCGCTGACGGTCGCGGCGCTGCTCGTTCCCTCTCGACGGCACTGAACCGTCTTCTTATCCTGGCCCCATGAACGACGACGCCCATCCCCGTTTCGGCGCGATTCCGCTCGACGCCGACCGCACCGCGTTCCGGCTCTGGGCGCCGGCCCAGCGCAAGGTCGAGTTGCAAACTGCCGCGGGACAGCGTTTCGACATGGCGGCCGAGCCCGGCGGCTGGTTCGCCGCGGTGCTGCCGCTGCCGGTCGGCACCGAGTACCGCTACCTCGTCGAACACGACGGCGCGACGCTTGCCATCCCCGACCCGGCCTCGCGCGCGCAGGCCGACGACGTGCACGGGGCCAGCCGCGTCGTCGACCCGAGCGCCTACGTCTGGCGCTGCCCCGACTGGCACGGCCGGCCATGGCACGAGGCGGTGATCTACGAGTTGCACGTCGGCCTGCTCGGCGGCTTCGCGGGCGTCGCGGCGAAGTTGCCCGAACTCGCCGAGCTCGGCTTCACCGCGATCGAGCTGATGCCGGTCGCCGACTTCCCCGGCCCGCGCAACTGGGGCTACGACGGCGTCCTGCCGTACGCGCCGGACGCGAGCTACGGCACGCCGGACGACCTGCGCCGCCTCGTCGACCGCGCCCACGAGCTCGGCCTGATGGTGTTCCTGGACGTGGTCTACAACCACTTCGGGCCGGATGGCAACTACCTCGGGCTGGTGGCGCCGCAGTTCTTCCGTGACGACCTGAAAACCCCGTGGGGCGCGGCGATCGACTTCCGCCGCCCCGAGGTGCGGGCGTTCTTCACCGACAACGCGATCGAATGGGTGCGTGACTTTCGCATCGACGGCCTGCGCCTGGATGCGGTGCACGCGATCAGCGAGGTCGATTGGCTCGACGAGATGGCGCTCGCGGTGCGCGCCGCGGCCGGGCCGGACCGGCTCGTTCACCTCGTGGTCGAGAACGAGCACAACGACGCCGAGCGGCTGACGCCCGACCCGTATCGCTTCGACGCCCAGTGGAACGACGATGCCCACCACGCGCTGCACGTGCTGCTGACCGGCAACACCGAGGCCTACTACATCGATTACGCCGACGCGCCGGCCGAGCGCCTGGCGCGGGTGCTCGCCGAGGGCTTCGACTACCAGGGCCAAGCCTCGGCCTTCCGCCACGGCGGGCCGCGCGGCACGCCGAGCGCGGCCCTGCCCTGCACCGCATTCGTCGACGCGCTGCAGAACCACGACCAGATCGGCAACCGTGCCTTCGGCGACCGGCTGTCGACGCTCGCGGACCCGGCCGCGGTACGGGCAGCGACGGCGCTGCTGCTGCTGTCGCCGCACGTGCCGCTGGTCTTCATGGGCGAGGAGGTCGGCAGCCGCACGCCTTTTCTGTATTTCACGAGCCATGCGGAAGAACTCGCGCAGTTGGTGCGTGACGGCCGGCGCGCCGAATTCGCCGGCTTCGCGGCCTTTGCCGACCCGGCGGCGCGCGAAGCGATTCCCGACCCCAACGATCCGGCCACGTTCGAACGCTCGCGCCCGGAGCCGGGGCCGGATGCGGAGGTCTGGCGAGCGCTGTTTCGCGAGTTGCTGCAGCTCCGCCGCACCCGGCTCGCGCCGTTTTTTGCCGGCGCACGCAGCGCGGGTGCCGTCGCGATCGGGCCGAAGGCGGTCAGCGCGTCCTGGAAGCTGGGCGAGGGGTCGACGCTGGTCGTCGCGTGCAACCTCGGTGACGAACCGGCGGTGTGGCGCCAGGCGCCCCACGATGCGGGCCGGCTTTACGCGTTCGGCACGCTCGAGCGCGGCCATCTGGGCGCCCATTCGACCATCGCGTTCCTCGTGCCGGCCGTCTCCGACGAGCTGCGCCGGCTCGCCGAAGCCGCCGGCATCGCGGTCGAGTGGGAGGACTTCGAGCAACGCCGCCATACCCTCGGCGCCGTCACGATCGGCCGGCTGCTCGATGCGCTCGGTCACCCGAACGGCGACGCGCAGGCGACCGCCGCGAGCCTCGCGCAAATCGAAGCGACCGCCGCCATCCCGCCGTTGCTGACCGCGCGGGTCGGCGAGCCCCTCGAGTTGCGGCTGCCGTCGCATGCCATCGCGCCGACGAGCGAGGCGCGGCTGACGCTCGAATCGGGCGCGACGCGCGGCCTGGGGACGCAGCTCGAGCCGGAGGCCGCGGCCGGCGCACCGCTCCGCCTGCGGCTCGATGCGATCGATGAACCGGGTTACCACCGCGTCGAGTTGACGCTCGGCGGCCACGCGTGCGCGCTCACCGTCGCCATCGCGCCAAAACGCGCCTGGGACGAGCCCTTGACGGCGGGTCGCTGCTGGGGCACCACCGTTCAGCTGTACGCGCTGCGTCCGGAAACCGCGCGCGCCGATCAGGACATCGGACTCGGCGACTACGGCGCCCTCGCCCGCTTCGCGACCGCGTTGGCGGCGCGCGGCGCGGCGGCGCTCGCGGTCAGCCCGACGCACGCCGGCTTCGCGGCCGACAGCAGCCGCTTCAGCCCCTACTCGCCCTCGAGCCGGCTGGCGTACAACGTGCTCTACGTCGATCCGACGCAGCCCTTCGGTGTCGAGGCGGCGGCCGCGGCGGCGCGCACGGCCGGAATCGCCGCCGAAGCCAGGAAGCTGGCGGCCGAGCCGCTGATCGACTGGCCGGCCGCCGGGCCGCTGAAGATGCGCTGGCTGCAGGCGCTGTTCGACGCGCACGCGGCCGAGATCGCCGCCGCCGACCCGGCCGACCCCACCGATCCGGCCGACCGCAGCCTGCGCCAGCACGCGAAGTTCGAGGCCCTGCACGCCCATTTTTTCGCGCAGGGCCTGGCCGACTGGCAAAGCTGGCCGGCGCCGTTCCAGGATCCGAACAGCGCCGAGGTCGCCGCCTTCGTTGCCGAACATGCGCACGAGCTGCGGTTCCACGGCTGGTTGCAGCGTTGCGCCGCCGAACAGCTGCAGGCGGCGCAAGCCGCGGCACGCGCGGCAGGCATGCGCATCGGCTTGATCTCCGATCTGGCGATCGGCATGTCGCCGGCCGGCAGCCACGCCTGGGCCGTTCGCTCGGAGCTGATGGCGGGTGTCGAGGTCGGTGCGCCGCCGGATGCGTTCAACCCTGCCGGACAAAGCTGGGGTCTTGCGGCGTTCTCGCCGCGGGCGCTGCAGCAGCGTGGTTTCGCGCCCTTCCTGGCGACGCTGCGGGCGGCGATGGCACACGCCGGCGGCGTGCGGATCGACCACGTGCTCGGGCTCCGCCGGCTCTGGCTCGTGCCGGAGGGCGCCGCCGCGAGCCAGGGCGGTTACGTCGCCTACCCGATCCGCGACCTCGTCAACCTGGTGATCCTCGAATCGCACCGCCATCAGGCGATCGTGATCGGCGAAGACCTGGGCACCGTGCCGGCGGGCTTTCGCGAGATGCTCGAGGACGCCGGCATCCTCGGCATGCGGGTGCTCTGGTTCCAGCGCGACGCCGACGACGCAGGCTTCCTGCCGCCCGAGCGCTGGACCGCCGCGGCGGTCGCGATGACGACGACACACGACCTGCCGACGGGCAACGGCTGGTGGCAGGGCCGCGACATCGAATGGCGCGAAGCGGCCGGGAGCGAACGCAATGCCGAAACCGCGCGCGCCGAGCGCACTGCGCAGAAGGCGCAGCTCGCGGCGCTCGCTTCGGTCGGGAGCAATGCCGACGCCGCCCACGGTGCCGATGCCGATGCCGGTGCCGGTGCCGGTGCAGATGCCAAGGGCGAGCCGGACGAGCGCGGACTCAAAACGCGCAGCGGTGCCGATCTCGCGATCGACATCGTCGGCCGCACCCCTTCGGCGCTGGTGCTCGTGCCGGTGGAGGATCTGCTCGGCCTCGTCGAACAGCCCAACATCCCCGGCACGACCGACGAGCACCCGAACTGGCGCCGGCGCTTGGCATGGCCGGCCGACCGGCTGCTCGACGACCCGGCGACGCGCGCGCGGATCGAGCGGCTGGAGCGGTTGCGAGGGGCATGAATTCGCCCTGCCGCGCGGTCGACGCTAAGGGCGGCGCTGTACCTGCACTCGGCTTCCGGAGGCTTCGACGACGATGGCTTCGTCCTGCACATCGACCCGATCGATCGTCGAAGGCACGGCGTAGCTCGACAGATCGAACAGGGGATTGATGGCCGCCTCCGCCATGCTTCGCAGCAAGGGAGGCGCCTCACGGCCGGCGAGTTCGAGGGAACCGACCACGACCCGCAGGCGCGGCCCGTCGGCAACGAGCCGCCCGACGAAGCTGGCCGCGGCTCCCGAGAACGGCATTCCCGGCACCTGAAGAAAGCCGCCGATCTCAAGCCGATCGGGGGGCCGCAGGCGCACGCTCGGCCGGGCGATCCAGGCCTGCTGCGCGAGGTAGGCGGTGAGGTCGTCCGGCTTGACCCGCACGACCGCCCGCGCGGCGCCGATGCCGGTCACCTGCCGGCTCGCGCGATCGATCGAAACGTCCTGCAGCTCGACCTCGAAACGGTCGATCACCGGCGTCCGTGGACGCTGCACGCGAATGCCCACCGCATGCACCTCGTCGACGTGCGAGGCGGTCGCATCCACGCCCCGGACCGTCGCCTCGTAGCGGTCGGCCGGCCCGACGACGCGCGGCAGGGCCGCGAGCAGAACGCTCTCGACCCGCCCTTCGACATACGAGGCGCACGAGGCCGACCAAACGGCGGCCAACAGCAGGAAGGCTTTCAGGGGCCGAGCGAACGACATCGTGGTCGGAAAATTCGGATGCACCTGCCGGAGTGTCGCTTCCCCGGCGCGCCAGCGCGGCTCCGGTACGCGGCTCTCTGCGACGGGCGCCGACGGCAGTTGCGCCTACACCGCGTCGGCCCCAGCGAGAGACGTTCGAACCCGCCAGGATCCCTACATTCCCTGAAACGCCCAGCACGCGCGTGCACCGCTCTGCTGTGGAATTCGACACAAGTATTTCCTACCGAAAGAGAAACGACGATGGCAAACGCAGAACCCTTGAACACCCACAGCGTGACGACGACGACGGGCGTGATCTCGCATCACCGCCGGGTCTCGTGGGGCGCGGTGTTCGCCGGCATGGTGATCGCCGTCGTCGTGCAGCTGGTGTTGAGCCTGCTCGGCGCCGGGATCGGCCTGAGCACGGTCGACCCGCTCCGCGCCAGCACGCCCGACGCGTCGACCTTCGGCATGGGCGCCGGCATCTGGTGGGTCGTGAGCAGCATCATCGCCCTGTACGTCGGCGGCTGGGTCGCGGGTCATTTGTCCGGCTCGCCGGAAGCGACCGACAGCGCCCTGCACGGCCTCCTGACCTGGGGCCTGGCCACCATCGTCACCGTCTACCTGCTGGCCTCGATCCTTGGCTCGGTGGTGCGCGGCGGTGCCAGCGTGGTCGGCAAGACCGCGGGTGTCGCCGCGGCCGGCCTGAGCGCTGCCGCGGGACCCGCTGCGGACGCGGCGAAGGACCAGATGGCGGCCAGCGGCATCAGCCTCGACAGTCTTAAGGGACAGGTTCAGAAGCTGCTGGCGCAGACCGGAAATCCGGCGCTGCAGCCCGGCGCCATCGCCAGCCAGGCGTCCGCGGCAGCCGGCCAGATGACCTCGGCGGCCGCCAGCGCGGGATCCTCCGGCAACCTGCCCTCCGATGACTTGCAGGGCGCCCTGCAGAAGATCATCGCCTCGGGCAAGGGCACCATAGATCAGGCCGACCGTGAGTCGGTGGTCAACGTCGTGATGGCGCGCACCGGCGTCAGCCGCGCCGAAGCCGAACAACGCACCGACGCCTGGATCAAGCAGTACCAGGACGCCCGTGCCCAGGTCGAGCAGAAGAAGGCCGAAGCCGAGGCCAAGGCACGTCAGGCGGCCGACGATGCCGCCAGCGCTTCGTCGAAGGCCGCACTCGGGATGGCCGTCGCGCTGATCCTCGGCGCGATCGCCGCAGCGCTCGGCGGCCGGACGGCGCGGCGCCGTCTCGACTTCGTGACCGAAACGCATCGTTCGACCGTCGGTCCGGAGGTTCGCTCGACCCGTTGATCGCCTCGCTCCGGCGGGCTCACCCCCGCAGGAGCCGCGAGTTCCTTGATAAAAAAACGGGCGGCCATGGCCGCCCGTTTCTTTTCGACCACCGCCCGCGTCGTCACCTGCGCGGCGCCGCCTCCGACCGCGCCATCCCCAGGAGCGCCTCCAGCGGAATCTGCACCCAGTCGGGCCGGTTGTCGAGCTCGTAGCGCAATTCGTAGAGCGCCTTCTGCAACTCGAACAGCCGGAGCAAACCCGGGTCGAGAAGGGCCGTGGCGAGTTCGCCGGCCGAACGATAGCCGCGCAGGAAAGCCTCACGCGCCTCCGCTTCCCAGGCCACCGCCGGCCCCGACACACGCGACCCGTCGTCCGGCATCGTCGCCGCGAGCCGCTGCGCCGCGGCGCGCGCATACCCGAATGACCGCAGCATTCCCGCCACGTCGCGAAGCGGCGATTGCTTTTCCCGGCGCTGCGCGAAGCCGCGCGCCGGCTCGCCTTCGAAGTCGACGATGATGAAATCGTCGCGCGCGAGCAGGACCTGGGCCAGGTGGTAATCGCCGTGGATCCGGGTCTTCATGCTGCCGGGCACCAGAAGCGCAGCTTCGCCGATGCGCTCGAGCAGCCGGTCGCCCGCGGCGAGCAGCGCGTTCGCATCGTCTCGCAGGCTGTCGGCGAGCGTCGATGCCACGCCCTGGTTCAGCCGCTCGAGGGTCTGGTGCGCCTCGCCGAGGGCCGCGTCGCGCCAAGCGGCGATGTCGAGCTCGGTCAGCGGCTCGGGCATGAACGCCGGGTCGTCGGAGGGGGTCGACAGCGCCAGATGCAGTTCGGCGGTTCTGAGGCCGAGCCGTTCGACGATCGTCAGGTGCGCGGCGTGCTCGGCGGCCGGCGCCGCATCGGCCTCGACCACGCTCACCTGCAGCCGCTCGAGGAAGCGCCGGAGGTAGCCCTGGACGTAGACCCAGCCGTCGCCCTGGTTCGGCGCGTAGGCCTGCAGCAGGCACAGCGTGCGAACCGTGCCGTCGCGATCGATCTCCTCGACCACGCCGGCGAGCGGGGCGATGTTCGGATAGCGGACCACGTCGGTCAGAAAGCTGCCGAGTTCGACCTCGGGGTTGATGCCGTCGGCAATCCGCCGGTAGCCCTTCAGAAAAAGCCGCGAGCCGAAGGTGACGATCGTGTTGCTGCTGAGCGCCTGGGGCCGACCGACCTCGAGTTCGCCGACATCGGTGCCGACGATCGCGGCGTACGCGGCGGTCGGGCGGAAGCGAATCGTGCCAGCGTCGGTCGCCAGGACGCTGCGGGCGCCGATGGCCTCGACGACGCGACGGCAAAAGCGCTCGTCGGCGAACGCATCCACGATGACGCCGACCTCGGCCTTCTGCCGCACCCGGGCGACCGCGCCGGCGCTCAGCGCGCTCCAGCGGGATTCGTCCCGATCTTCCCAGCCGAGTCCGAGCGGCACGAAGTACGCGGTCGCCTGCTTCTCCGGCATCTCGCCCTTCTCCGGCTGCTCGGCCAGTTCGGGCTTTTCGGGCTTTTCGGGTCGATCCGTCGGCTTCGGCCGGTCCTCGACGAGCACCTGAAGCAGCAGCCAGCTTTCGGCCCCGACGTTCCATTCGGCATGGCGAACGATGTTGGCACTCCGGACCGTCGTGCCTTTGCCGGCGTACCAGCGCTGCGTCTGGAGGTAGGGCGGAAGCACCTGCAGTTCGACGAAGGCACGCGTCGAACGGGCGAGCGCCACGCGCCGAGCCGCGACGCGTTCGGCAAACAGGCTGTTCCAGCCGTCGAACAACACGACGACCGGGCTGCCCTCGGCCAGCCCGTGCTCCTGGTGCCAGTCTGGCGCCACGGCGTCGGTCGACAGGCGCAGCCAGAAGAAGCCGTGCGCCGCCAGGGTGACGAAATAGGGCAGGGTGCCGATCGGCGGAAAAGCAGTGCGGCCGAGCAGCTCGACGGGAACCCGGCCGCGCCACTCGACGAGATCGAGCTCCACCGGCTGAGCCGTCGCCGAGAGGTTCGCGATGCAGAGAATCGTGTCGTCGCGATAGGTACGCACGTATGCGAGGATCTTGCGGTTGCCGGGATTCAGGAAGCGCAGCTCGCCGCGCCCGAAAGCTTTGGTCGACTGGCGCACCGCGAGCATCCGCCGCATCCAGTTCAGGAGCGACGCTGGCTCGCGCTGCTGCGCCTCGACGTTCAGCGCCTGGTAGCCATAGACCGCGTCCATGATCGGCGGGAGATAGAGCCGTTGCGGGTCGGCACGCGAAAACCCGGCGTTGCGATCCGAGCTCCACTGCATCGGCGTGCGCACGCCGTTGCGGTCGCCGACGTAGACGTTGTCGCCCATGCCGATCTCGTCGCCGTAGTAGACGATCGGCGAGCCGCGCATCGAGAACAGCAGGCTGTTCATCAACTTGATGCGGTCGCTGTCGTTGTCCATCAGCGGCGCGAGCCGACGGCGGATCCCGAGGTTGATTCGCGCCCGCGGATCGGCCGCGTAGGTCGAGTACATGTAGTCGCGTTCCTTGCTCGTCACCATCTCGAGCGTCAGCTCGTCGTGGTTGCGCAGAAAGATCGCCCATTGGCAGTTGGCCGGGATGTCCGGCGTCTGCTGCATGATTTCGGTGAGGGGAAAGCGGTCTTCGCGGGCGATCGCCATGTACATGCGCGGCATCAGCGGGAAGTGATAGGCGGCGTGGCATTCGTCGCCGTCGCCGAAGTACTCGCGCACGTCTTCGGGCCATTGGTTGGCTTCGGCGAGCAGGAAGCGGTTCGGGTACTCCGCGTCCATCGCGGCACGGATCTTCTTGATGATCGCGTGGGTCTCGGGAAGGTTCTCGTTGTTGGTGCCTTCGCGCTCGACGAGGTAGGGAATCGCGTCGAGCCGGAAGCCGTCGACGCCCAGGTCGAGCCAGAAGCGCATGGTCTCGAGGATGGCTTCGAACACCGCCGGGTTGTCGAAGTTGAGGTCGGGCTGGTGGCTGAAGAAGCGATGCCAGTAGTGGGCCTTGGCCACCGGATCCCAGGTCCAGTTCGAGATCTCGGTGTCGATGAAGATGATTCGTGTGCCGGCGTATTTGCGGTCGTCGTCGCTCCAGACATAGAAATCGCGCTCGGGCGAGCCCGGCGGCGCGCGGCGCGCGGCCTGGAACCACGGGTGCTGGTCCGAGGTGTGGTTGATGACCAGCTCGGTGATCACCTTCAAGCCGCGCGCGTGCGCCTCCTCGAGCATCGACTTGAAGTCGTCGAGCGTGCCGTACTGCGGATGCACGGTGAGGTAATCGGCGATGTCGTAACCGTCGTCCTTCAGCGGCGACGGGTAGAACGGCATCAGCCAGATCGTGTTGACGCCGAGGTCCTGGATGTAGTCGAGCCGTGAAGCGACGCCCCGAAAATCGCCGACGCCGTCGCCGTTCGAATCGACGAAGGCCTTGACGTTCAGCTGGTAGATGACCGCATCCTGGTACCAGAGCGCCGGATCGTCGACGGCGGCGGGGTCGGTGCCTTCGAGGCGCGGGGTGTCGGCGGCGGCCTCCGGGGCCGTGGCCGACGGTGCGGGGGCTTTCATGCGGTGCGCTCGGCCGGGGCCGGCAGTTCGGCGCCGCAAAGGCGCACGACGAGCAGATGGGCTGGCATGCGCTGCGGATCGAGGACCACGAAGTTGCCCCCTTGGTGCCAGGTGTAGGCGTCGCCGGTCAGCAGGTCGTCGACGCCGAAGCCGGCAGGATCGGCGTCGAGCCATGCGGCGTCGATGTCGACCCAGCCCGACTGCCGGTACTGCGGATCGAGGTTCACGACGACGATCAGCGCGCTGCTGCCGTCGGCGCTGCGCCGGCCGTAGGCGATCAGTTCGTCGTTGTCGGTCGCGAAGAAGCGGAGCTCCGAGCCGACCTGCAGGGCGGCGTGCTCACGCCGGCCGCGGTTCACGGTGGCGATGACGTCGCGGAGGCTGTCGGGCCGGTCGAGGTCCCAGTGGCGCAACTGGTACTTCTCGGAATCCAGGTATTCCTCGCCGCCGACGTCGCGCGGCGTGCGCTCCATCAACTCGTACGCGGGGCCGTAGATGCCGTAGTTGCCGGAGAGCGTGGCGGCGAGCACGAAGCGGGTCACGAACACCGAGCGCGGCGCGTCGTGCAGGTGCTCGTTGAGGATGTCGGGCGTGTTCGGCCACACGTTCGGCCGGAAATAGTGCCGGCCGGGGCCGGCGCTCAGTTCGGTGAAGTACTCGGTCAGCTCGGCGCGGGTGTTGCGCCAGGTGTAGTAGGTGTACGACTGCGAAAAGCCCAGCTTGGCGAGCCGGTGCATCACCTTCGGCCGGGTGAACGCCTCGGCGAGGAACAGCACCTGCGGATGGCGGCCGCGGATCTCTCGAATCGCCCACTCCCAGAAGGGAAAGGCCTTGGTGTGCGGGTTGTCGACGCGAAAGATCTCGACGCCCTCGCCGATCCAGAACTCGAACACGTCGGCCAGCGCCCGCCAGAGCGCTGGCCAGTCGTCGGTCTCGAAGTTGAACGGGTAGATGTCCTGGTACTTCTTCGGCGGGTTCTCGGCGAACTGCACGCTGCCGTCGGGACGATGACGGAACCACTCGGGGTGCTGACGGACCCAGGGGTGATCGGGTGCGCACTGGAACGCGATATCCAGCGCGAGTTCGATGCCGAGCCCGCGCGCCCGCGTGACGAGGCGGCGAAAGTCGCCCAGCGTGCCGAGCGCCGGCAGCACCGCAGTGTGGCCGCCCTCCTCGGCGCCGATCGCCCAGGGGCTGCCGACATCGCCCGGCTCGGCCGCCAGCGCGTTGTTGCGGCCCTTGCGCCGGACCCGGCCGATGGGGTGGATCGGCGGCAGGTAGAGCACGTCGAAGCCGAGTTCGGCGATGTAGGGCAGGCGCGCTTCGACATCCGCGAAAGTGCCGTGCCGTCCTGCGACCGGCGCGGACGAACGCGGAAAAAGTTCGTACCAGGCGCTGAACGCCGCCCGCTCGCGATCGACCTCGAGCGGCAACTCGGCGGCGCCGTGCGTCGCGAAACGGTGGTCGGGGTGACGGTCGATGAGCTCGGCGAAGGCGGAGTCGAGCGCCAGTTCGCGCAGACCTTCGGCACTCGCCGCGGAGTCGGCCGCGGAGTCGGCCGCGGCGCGACGCAGGCGCCCCGCCCAGGCGCGCAGCTCGC
>CAXSGM010000056.1:0-19149 GCA_964236915.1 uncultured Rhizobacter sp. | reverse complement strand
AGCCGGCGGCCGAACTGTAGGCCCATCCGCTCAGCGGCACCAGGAAGAAGAACAGGTAAAGCAGACCGTGGGTCAGATGCGCGAGCCGACGCTCCCAGAGCGGCGCCGGCAGATCGGGCGGCGGGCGGTGGAAGAGCCGCCAAAGGAGCCGCAGCGCGGAGAGCGCGAGGATCGTCACGCCGGCCCACTTGTGCCAATTGAAAAGTTTCAGCCGGCTCGGCGAGAACGGCAGGTCGCTCATGTAGAGGCCGACGCCGAACGACACGACGATCGCCAGCGCCAGCAGCCAGTGAAAGGTGATCGCGACATGGCCGTAGCGGGCGGTGATGGCGGCGGCTTCGGAGCGGGCTTGCATCGGTGTGGCGTGGGTCCAAACGCGGAGCTGAGGAAAAACTGGAGCCTATCCTGAACGCGACATCGCACGCCGCCGATGACACGGCGCTGCCAATCCCGACAGTCCATCATCCCTGCAGCCCTGCAGCCCTGCAGCCACTAGCGCTGCAGCCGCAGCCCGACAACTCAGCGCGCTTGCCCGAGCTGCCAGCGCAGATGCGCCTTTACCTCCGGCCACTCGCCCGCCGTCAGGCTGTACATCACCGTGTCGCGGACCGTGCCGTCGCGGCGCAGCGCGTGGTGGCGGAGCACCCCGTCCTTCCGCGCGCCGAGCCGCTCGATCGCCCGCTGGCTCGCGTGGTTGAAGTTGTCGGTGCGCCAGCCGACGAGCTGCGCGCCGAGCGCCTCGAAGGCATGCGTCATCAGGAGCAGCTTCGCGGTCGTGTTGACGGCCGAGCGTTGGCGGCTTCGCGCGATCCAGGTGTAGCCGATCTCGAGCCGCTCGACCGCGGGGACGATGTCGTGATAGCTCGTCGAGCCGATCACTTCGTCGCTCGCGGCGTCGAGCAGCGCGAAGGCAAAGCGGTGGCCGGCGGCGCGGCCTTCGAGCGCGGTTTGGATGTAGGCGTGGGTCTGCGCCGGCTCGGGCACGGAGGTGACGCGCAAGTTCCAGAGCGCGCCGTCGGCAGCCGCCGCACGCAAGCCCTCCTCGTGCTCGAGCCCGAGCGGGAGGAGCCGCACCGGCGGCTCCTCGAGGACGACCGGCTCGACCGACCGCATGCTCGCCGGACCGCGCTTCAGCGGTTCGAACGCTGCATGAAGACAAGCTTCTCGAAGAGCGACACGTCCTGCTCGTTCTTCAGCAGCGCCCCGACCAGCGGCGGCACCGCGACCTTCTCGTCCTTCGTCTGCAGAACTTCGAGCGGAATGTCCTCCGCGACCAGGAGCTTCAGCCAGTCGAGCAGTTCACTGGTCGACGGCTTCTTTTTCAGCCCGGGAAGGTTGCGGACGTCGTAGAAGTTTTTCAGCGCGGCCGCGAGCAGTTGCTTCTTCAGCGAAGGAAAGTGCACGTCGACTATTCGGCCCATCGTTTCGGCGTCGGGGAACTTGATGTAGTGGAAGAAGCAGCGACGCAGGAACGCGTCCGGCAGCTCCTTCTCGTTGTTCGAGGTGATGAAGACCAGCGGCCGGTGCTTGGCGCGGATCAGCTCGCGGGTTTCGTAGACGTAGAACTCCATCCGGTCGATTTCGCGCAGCAGATCGTTGGGGAATTCGATGTCGGCCTTGTCGATCTCGTCGATCAGGAGCACGACAGGCTCGTCGGCGGTGAAGGCCTGCCAGAGCACGCCCTTGACGATGTAATTCCGAATGTCGCGGACCTTGGCGCTTTCCTCGACACCCGCGAGCTGGCTGTCGCGCAGGCGGCTGACGGCGTCGTACTCGTAGAGGCCCTGCTGCGCCTTGGTCGTGCTCTTGACGTGCCATTGCAGCAGCGGCATGCCGAGCGCCTGGGCGACTTCCTCGGCCAGCATCGTCTTGCCGGTCCCCGGCTCGCCCTTGATCAGCAACGGGCGCCGGAGCGTCGCCGCGGCGTTCACCGCGAGCATCAGGTCGGGCGTCGCGACGTAGTTTTCGGTACCTTGGAACTTCATAGGTCGGTGCTTCGGCGAGGGCGGCCGGCGTCTGCCGAGGCCACGGTGGAGAGGCTTTTGGCCTGCCGGATCAGTATAGGTCGGCCTCTATAATCGAGCGGTTTGCCTGCCCCTTCGCACGCCTCCCGGTGAATCCCGTTCCCATGAAGAAAACCGCCCGCTCGAATGCCTCGCCGGCCCGGCTGGCCTCGCTGCTCGGCCTGGTCGGCCTCATCGGCCTGGTCGGCCTCATCGGCCTGCTGTCGGGGGCGTCGGCGGTTTCCGCCCAGGGCGTTGCGCCGAACCCGGGCAGCAGCGCGGCCAGCGGCACGGCGCTCGGCGGCTCGAGCGGCAGCGGCGGCGCCGGCAGCGCCGCAGCCGGGGAGAAGAAGGCGGCGATGTGCATCGGCTGCCACGGCATCACCGACTACCAGGCGAGCTTCCCCGAGGTCTACCGCGTGCCGAAGATCGCCGGCCAGAACGTCAAGTACATCGCCGCGGCGCTGAGCCAGTACCGCAAGGGCGACCGCAAGCACCCGACGATGCGCGGCGTGGCCGGCTCCCTGAGCGACCAGGACATCGCCGACCTTTCCACGTTCTATGCCAACGAGGCCAAGGGCGATCCGGCGCCCAAAGCGCTGCAGGGCGCCGCGCCGGCGAACGTCGCGGCGCTGCTGCAAAAAGGCAATTGCATTTCTTGCCACGGCAGCAACTTCTCGACGCCGATCGACCCGAGCTACCCGAAGCTCGCCGGTCAGCACAGCGATTACCTCTACACCGCGCTGCGCGAATACCAGACCGACAAGAATCCGCAGGTCGGCCGCAACAACGCGGTGATGGTCGGCATGGCGCGCGTGCTTTCGCCCGAGGAGGCGAAGGTGCTCGCCGGCTACATCGGTTCGCTGCCGACCGAGCTGAAGACGGTGCCGCAGTCGCGCTTTCGCTGAGGCGGCCCGTCGCGCCGGTCGCTTTTCGCCGGCTGCGTTCTAAACTGCGCGCGTTTTCCTCCAGCCGCAGTTCGACATGACCCGCATCCCGAATCTGACGCGTTTTCTCGCCCTCGCCGCGCTCGGCCTCGCCGCGACGCTGGCGACGGCCGAGGCGCAAACCCTGCGCTGGGCCTCGCAGGGCGACCTGCAGACCCTCGACCCGGATTCACGCAACGAGTCGCTGACCAACTCGCTGAACGGCCAGGTCTACGAGACGCTCACCGGCCGCGACCGACAGCTCGGCATCGTGCCGATGCTGGCGACCGAATGGCAGCAGACCGGCCCCCTGCAGTGGCGCATGAAGCTGCGGCCGAACGTCAAGTTCCACGACGGCACGCCCTTCACTGCCGACGACGTCGTCTACTCGTTCAAGCGCGCGACCGAGGAAAGCTCGGACATCAAGGTTTACGCCTCGGCGATGGGTACACCCCGCAAGATCGACGACCTGACCGTCGAGTTCAACCTGAAGGAGGTCGACCCGATCTTCCTGCAGCACGCCAACGCCATCTTCATCATGAGCAAGGCGTGGAGCGAGAAGAACAACGTCACCAAGCCGCAAGACTTCAAGATCGCCGAGCAGACCTACGCCGCGATGAACGCGAACGGCACCGGCCCGTTCATGGTCGTCTCGCGCCAGCCCGACGTGAAGACCGTCTACAAACGCAACCCGAATTGGTGGGGCAAGTTCGAGGGCAATGTGCAGGACGTGGTCTACACGCCGATCAAAAGCAATTCGACGCGCGTCGCCGCGCTGCTCTCGGGTGAAATCGACCTCGTGCTCGACCCGCCGCCCACCGACACGCCGCGGCTCCGCACCACGCCCGGCGTGAAGGTGATCGACGGCCCCGAGAACCGCATCATCTTCATCGGCATGGACCAGGGCCGCGACGAACTGCTCTACAGCAGCGTCAAGGGCAAGAACCCGTTCAAGGACCAGCGGGTCCGCCAGGCGCTCTACCAGGCCGTCGATGAGGACACGATCAAGAACAAGCTGATGCGCGGCCAAGCCCAGCCGACCGGCGCGACGATGGTTTCGCCGCTCGGTGATTTCAATGATCCGGCGCTTGAGAAGCGCCTGCCCTACGACCCCGCCGCGTCGAAGAAGCTGCTGGCGGCCGCCGGCTACCCCGATGGCTTCGAATTCACGCTCGATTGCCCGAACGACCGCTACGTCAACGACGAGGAGATCTGCAAGACGCTCGCCTCGATGTGGGCCAAGGTCGGCCTGAAGGTCAAGCTGAACGCGATGCCGCGCTCGCTCTATTTCGCCAAGCTGACCAAGCTCGATACCTCGGCCTACATGCTCGGCTGGGGCGGCTCGGTGACCGACGCCGAAACCACGTTGACGCCGATCTACCGCACCCGAGGCCCGGGCGGCATCGGCGACTTCAACTACGGCCAGGTCAACAACCCGAAGATGGACCAGCTCGCCGCCGCGTCGAGCAGGGAACCCGACCCGGCCAAGCGCCAGGCCTTGATCAAGGCCGCGATGAAGGAGCACAACGAGCAGGTGCACCACATTCCGCTGCACCGCCAGTTCATCCCGTGGGCGACGCGCAGCAACGTCGATGCGGTGCACCGCGCCGACAACTGGCTCGAGTGGGCCTGGGTGAGGGTCGGCAAGAGCTAAGCTGAGTCACCGCGGCATGCGGGTGATCGTCACCCGCCCCCGGGCGCAGGCCGACGCGTGGGTGGGGCGCCTGCTGGCGGCCAAGATCGAGGCGGTGGCGTTGCCGCTGATCGACATCGCGCCGGTCGTCGATGCGACGCCGTTGCGGGTCGCCTGGCACAAGCTCGTTCGGCATCGGCTGGTGATTTTTGTCAGCCCGAACGCAGTGCTGCGTTTCTTCGCGGCGCGCCCGGCCGGCATGGATTGGCCAGCAGCAACCTTCGCCGGCTCGACCGGTCCCGGCACCAGCCGCGCGTTGCTCGACGCGGGATTGGCGCCGAACCGGATCGCCGAACCTTCGGCCGACGCCGCGAGCTTCGATTCGGAAGCGCTCTGGGCGGTGCTGCGCCGAAGCGATTGGCGGGGCGCCGAAGCGCTGGTCGTTCGCGGCGAGGATGGCCGGGACTGGCTCGCCCAGCAACTCGGCGCTGCGGGCGCGCACGTGACGGCGCTTGCGGCCTATCGACGCGGCTTTACCGAGCTCGGTCCGCAGGATGCTGCAACCCTGCGCGCCGCGGTCGCGGATCCGGATCGGCACCTCTGGTTCTTCAGCAGCTCGGCGGCCATCGATCGGCTGGTCGGCCTGGACGCGTTCGACGCGCGTGGCGGCGGGGCGGCCGCGGCGGCGTCCGCGCTCACGACGCATCCGCGCATCGCCGCCACGGCACGCCGCCGCGGCTTCGGTCGCGTGATCGAGGTGCGCCCCACGCCGGAGGCCGTGGTCGCCTGCCTACAATCGCTGCGATTGTGAGCGAGCCCACGACCGCGAGCGTACCGGAGCCTGGCGACCGCGCCCTGCTGTTGCCCGCGGCGCCGTCCCGACTCGGCAGCGGCTGGGGGCGTTGGTTGCCGTCGGCGCTCGGCGCGCTGGGGCTCGTCGCCGTCGTCAGCCTGACCCTTGCCTGGCATGCCGACCAGCGCGGTGCGAGCCTCGAGCACGAGCTCGTCCGGCGTCAGCAGGACAGCGCCGTGACCGCGACCGAAGCGCGTGCCGTCGCGAAGCAGGCGCAAGAGACCGCCGCGGACAGTGCGGCCAAGGTCGCGTTGGTCGACGCCCGGTTGGCCGAAGTTTCGACCCAGCGCAGCCAGCTCGAGGAGCTGATCCAGTCGCTCTCGCGCACGCGCGAGGAAAATCTGCTGATCGATGTCGAGGCGGCGATCCGGGTGGCGTTGCAGCAGACGGCGATCACCGGCAGCGCCGAGCCGCTGGTCGCGACCTTGAAGCAAAGCGACGAGCGGATCGAGCGCTACAACCAGCCGCGGCTCGAAGGCGTGCGGCGGGCGATCGTCCGCGACCTCGACCGGGTGCGCGCCACCAGCGTCGCCGACATCGCGTCGCTCGGCATCAAGCTCGACGAGGCGATCCGGCTGGTCGACGAACTGCCGCTGACCTCGGCCGCCGACGCGACGTCGACGGGCACGACCGCAGCGCCGCTCGCGGGCCGTGGCAGCGCCGGAGAAGCGGCACCGCGTGCCGCAGCGACCGCGGCGTCGACCGGCTGGGGGGGTCGATTCATCGAGGCCTGGAGCGCGGTTGGCGGGCGCGTCTGGAGCGAGGCCAAGTCGCTGGTGCGGGTCTCGCGGATTGACCACCCCGAGGGCATGCTGCTCGCCCCCGAGCAATCGTTCTTCGTGCGCGAGAACCTGAAGCTGCGGCTTCTGAACGCGCGGCTCGCGCTGCTTTCGCGCCAGTTCGATACCGCTCAGGCCGACTTGCAAGCCGCCGAGGCGACGATCGATCGCTACTTCGAGCGCAACGCCAGGCGCACCCTGTTGGTCGAAGAGCTGATCCGCCAGGTCGCGGGTCAGGCGCGTCAGGTCGTCGTGCCGCGGCCGGACGACACCCTCGCCGCGCTTGCGGCCGCCGGCGCCGGACGCTAGCCCACGAACCGCGGCGCATGCGCACCATCGTCTGGTTCGTGCTGTTGTTCGGCGTCGCGGTGTTGACCGCCACGACGCTCGGCACCAACGACGGGCTGGTTTCCTTCTATTGGCGCGGCTGGCGGCTCGACACCTCGCTGAACCTTTTTCTGCTCGCACTGTTCGGTGCCTGCTTCGTGATCGTCACCGCGATCCAGACGGTCACGACGCTGATCGGCCTGCCGCGCCGCGCCCGCGAGTGGCGCGTCGCCCGGCGCGACCGCAGCGCGCAGGAGGCCTTGCGCGACGCTTTGGCGCAGTATTTTGGCGGTCGCTACAGCAGGGCGCAGAAGTCGGCGCAGCGCGCGCTGCTGATCCAGACCGACACACCCGAGCTGGCGCAGGACAACGAGTTCACCGTGCTGGCCCACCTGCTGGCGGCCGGCAGCGCGCACCGCCTGCAGGATCGCGCGGCGCGTGACGAGCAACTCGGACGCGCGCTCGATCTCTCGCGCCGCAGCGCCGCGGCGCGTTCGGCCGAGGAGGGCGCGCGCCTGCTCGCGGCCGAATGGGCGCTCGACGATCGCGACGCGCCGCGGGCGCTCGAGCTTCTGGCCGAACTGCCGCAGGGCGTCGCGCGGCGCACGCACGCGCTGCGCTTGCGGCTGCAGGCGACCCGGCTCGGCCGGCAGCCGCAGGAGGCGCTGAAGACCGCGCGTCTGCTCGCCAAGCATCAGGGCTTCTCGAAGGTCGCGGCACAGGGGCTGCTGCGCTCGCTCGCGTTCGAGTCGCTCGATACCGCGCACGACCTCGACCAGCTGAAACGCGTCTGGGGTCAGTTCGATCCGGTCGATCGGCGCGACCCCTTCGTCGCGGCGCGCGCGGCCGACCGGGCCACTGCCCTCGGCGCCTACGACGAAGCGCGTGCCTGGCTCCGGCCGTTTTGGGAACAACCCGCCGCGCTGGCCGTCGACGAGCGTTGCTGCGTCGCCATCGGCCTCGCCGACGCGGTGCCGGGGGTCGGCGCCGAATGGCTGCCGCGGCTCGAGACCGCCGCGGCGGCGTTCCCGCGCGAAGGCGCTGTCGCCCTGGCCTTCGGCTGCGCCCTTGCCGAGCGTCAGCTCTGGGGCAAGGCGCGACGGCTGCTCGAACAGGCCACCGTCGACCGGGCGCTGCCGGCGCGCGCCCAGCGCAAGGCCTGGCTTTCGCTCGCCAACCTCGCGCAGCAGGAAGGCGACGCGGCCCAGGCCACCGCCTCGTTCGAGTCGGCCGCCAGGCTGGGGTGAGGCGGGCTCGGACGGTGTCTCTGTGGGAAGCCAGGGCCAGGGCGGTCAACGATGCTATAGTGCGCGACGCGCGGCTGTAGCTCAGTTGGATAGAGTACTTGGCTACGAACCAAGGGGTCGTGGGTTCGATTCCTGCCAGCCGCACCAAAGAAATCGTGACGAGACAAGGCTTGGACGCCTCGGTGTCCGAGCCTTTTTCTTTTGGCACCGGAAACCGGGCCTCACCTGCGCTTATGAGATGCCCGGGCCCGGCTGCTGCCCGCGGCCCGGTTTTCCTCGAGTTCATCCGAATGAACCTGGCGCGCGCAAAGTCTGATCGAGCCGCTGTCGCTGGCGGTGGTCGGAAGGAGCGAACCAATGAATCGCATACCTATCGCTTCGGCACCTGAAGCGCTCGCGTCTTTGCCTGATTGGAAGTTCAGCAGCGAACGCGGCGGGTCGATCGCCCGCGAGTTTCGTTTCGCGGATTTCGTGAATGCGTTCAGTTTCATGGCGCAGGTGGCACTTCATGCCGAAAAGCGCGACCATCACCCGGAGTGGACGAACGTCTACGACCGCGTCACGATCCTTTTGACGACGCACGACTTCAACGGCTTGTCGATGAAGGACATTGAACTCGCCCGTTTGATCGATCGGGTCTACGCAGCGTACGGCGTGCCTGCGGTCTGAATCCGACCAAAGGGGATCTTTCATGTTGAGGCAACTGAACGATGCGGCCAAGCACGGCCTCGCCGCGGGTCATGGACCGCCAGAGCGTTCCGACTGGACGATCGACCAGGGCTGGGACCATTACACCCCCGCGGAGCACGCCGTATGGAAGACGCTGTTCGAGCGCCAAAGTCGCCTGCTGCCAGGGCGGGCGTGCGACGCCTTCGTGCGCGGCATTGGCGAGCTGCCCATGTCGCCCGACGCGATTCCTGATTTTCGGCGCCTGTCAGACAGCCTGATGAAGCGGACCGGCTGGCAGGTGGTCGCGGTACCGGGACTCCTTCCCGACGATGTTTTCTTCGACCATCTGGCCAACCGCCGTTTTCCGGCCGGCCAGTTCATTCGCAAACCGCCTCAGCTCGACTATCTCGAGGAGCCGGACATCTTCCACGATGTGTTCGGCCATGTGCCGTTGCTGCTGCATCCTGTGATCGCGGACTACATCCAGGCTTACGGCAAAGGCGGCTTGCGAGCGCTGAAGCTGGGCGCGCTCGACAAGTTGGCACGCGTCTACTGGTACACGGTCGAGTTCGGATTGATCAAGCAGGACGACGGGCTTCGCATCTACGGCGCGGGCATCGCATCTTCGGCGGCCGAGAGCGTCTTCGCGCTCGAGGACGCTTCGCCGAATCGATTGGCTTTCGCACTCGAACGGGCGCTGCAGACCCGCTATCGGATCGACGATTTTCAGGAGACCTACTTCGTCATCGAGGATCTCGAGGAACTGCTCGAACTCGCACGCATCGACTTCGCACCGATCTACGAAAGTTTGCGAGGCGAGCCGGAATACGGGCCGGGGACCGTCCTGCCGTCCGATCGGGTCGTTTCCCGGGGCACCGGGCGCTATCACGGCGTTGCAGTCCGGTGACCTCTTCGGCCCGTGAGCGCCCCGCCGGGTCCAGAGCGCTTTCCGAGCCCGTCAGGGCCGCCCATGCGCCACCCCGACCGGCGATACGATGAGGCCGAGCAAGGCCGAGTAGGCGCTGCCGCGGCCGCAGAAAAGGCTGGCGCCGCCGATCACCGCCGCGGCGGGCGTTCGTGTTGACGTCGCCCGTCCCGCCGGGTGACGCGCCGAGCCCAGCAGGGCGGAGCGAGAACGCCGCCGAACGCGGCCAGCACGGCGCACAGCACGTGTCGATCTCGAACGGGCTGACCCTGCTGGATCTGTCGTCTTCCCTACGGTACATGATCACGGGCGCGGTCCGAAGGCAATTCGTGTAATGCGCCGCACGTCGATACCCGCGCGCCGTCCGACTCGCGGTTGCCGCCGACGGCACGGCCGCCATTGCGCCGCGTCAACGCGTAGCACAGGGCCGCGGCGTGGGTCGAACAGGGGTCGGCCCCGGATCACATGGTCGTCAGTCGCTACAAGAACAAGGATGCGACCCGGGGCATCTATCTGCAACGTCCGGCGTGCCCGTGCCCGACCGAAGCGATCTACAAGGGCACCAGCGACACGACGCAGGCGAGCACTCTCTACTGCGGCAATGTGACGCCGCCTCGATCCGACCCGGCGCTGGCGGCCCGGGTGGGCCGCCTGAGCCGGATCGGTACCGGTAGGCGCGGCCGGTGAGCCCGGCCGATCGGCACGTTTTACCCGTCGTCCGGGGAACCGCCCAACTGCCGACGAGGGGATTGGACCGGCACCCGCGTCCCGGCACGTTACATGCGTGTAAGCGGGTCGTTCGCGCTCGTGGGTTCGTGATCGACCTTCGAGTTGGCGGCGCGGTTCGTTGGTCGACGCGCCGTAATCCTTCCTCAATGGCGACCCGAGTTCGAAACATGTCCAAAGCCCCCGCGTACTCCAGGGAAACGCTCGCATCGCTGGTCGACGCTTACCCGCGGCCCACGAGCGCGATGCCCACCGAAGCGATTCCATCCGTCAGGTCCGGCATCGACATGCGCCGCCTCATCGGCCGGCCGCATCTCTTCGCCCGCTTCAAGGATCTCCGCGAGGGTTTCATGCTGGAACCGATCGGAACAATGACGCTGCAGACCGATGGCCGGGTCACCGGGTACGGGCATCCGAACGAGGGCAGCTGGATTCCCTACAAACATGGCGTCGTCGATGCAAGCGAGGCCTTCGCCTTCGTCACCGCGCGCAACAACTGGATTCCGAGCTCCACCTGGACCCAGTCGATCGGCGAGATGCCAATCGGCTACTTCTGCGACGAGCCCGAGTCGCAGCACGCGCTGCAGAAGTTGTGTCTTATCCCGCAGCCGGTGCACACCGCCCCTGCGCACGTCGTCTACCTGATCGCGTCGTGCAACGCCTTCTATAAGCGCACGGTGCCGGCGCTGGTGACGCAGTTGCTCGACGAGGGCATCGCCAGGTCGAACATCAAGGTCGTCGTGAACGGCTCGAAGAGCAATTGGGACGAAACCATCGACGGCATCGACCATGCGTTCAGCTCGCACGACGCCTGGGAGTGGAGCACACTCTACGAGGCGCCGTTGCGCTGGAACTTCGAATACGGCTTCCTGATCCACGACACGAACGTCGTCTTTCCCGGCTTCCGCCGCAGCGTCGAAAGCTTCAACCGTTACATCGCATGGGACCACCTGCCGGCCTCACCCCTCGCGCGCTGTCTGCTCGGTCTCTACTCGCACGCCTTTTTGATGCGGCTGAACGATTGGCTCAAGTCGATCGACCTGATCTCGAAGAAGGAAGGCGTGATCGCCGAGGCGGCCGCCGAGCTGCTTTTGCGCGCGCGGAGTGCGCTGGTGATGGGCGACGCCGAGTCCAACGGCGGGGCGCGGGCGGCCGAGTGGCGCGAGATCGTCGACCATTTCAATACCGGATCGCCGCGGGTCCGGCGGGCATTCCCCGCGATAAAACTGCACAAGTTCATCCACACCGGCCCGGCCGACCCCGACAAGTTGTGACGTGGAGCGTGGGGCCGCCGCACCCAATTCGGGTGCCCGGCCCGTTCCGGGCCGCATGACGACGCGGGCCGCCATGACCGAAGCCGCGCGCCCGAGTGCGGGCGGCACCACGGACGCGGACGGCGAGCCGCGCGTCGAGCCGCGAGCCGAGCCGGCCACCGGCGCGGGTCGCCTCGAATCGCTGGCAGACTCCTCCCCGAGCTTGCTCGCGCTGCTGCCCGAGCTGAAGCTGATGATCGGCATGGTCACTGCGGCCAGCTTGATCGCGGCGCTCTACTTTGGCCGCGACATCCTCGTGCCGCTGGCATTGGCGATCTTTCTTGGCTTCGTGCTCGACCCGCTGGTCGTGCGGCTGCGGCGGTTCGGCCTTCCACGTGCGCCCGCGGTGGCGGTGGTGACGATCGCGACGCTCGCCTTGATCGCCTTGATATGCCTCTTTCTGGCCAACCAGATCAGCACGCTGAGCGCGCGCCTGCCGACCTACCAGACCAACATTGTCGACAAGCTGCGCGTGTTGCGCGAAGACGTCGACAAGCCCGGCATGTTCGACGGCGTCGCCAAGACCTTCGAGACCTTCCGGCGCGAGATCAACGTGGTGTCGGCGGCACCATCGTCGCAACAGTCGAGTCCGCGCGTTCCGGGCGAGCTGCCGCCGCGCCGCGTGGTGGTCGAGGCCACCCCGCCGTCGCCGATCGAGCAGGCCACCGAGTGGCTGAAGCTCGGCAGCGGTCCGCTTGCCACCGCCGGCATCGTGTTCGTGTTCGTCGTTCTGATCCTGCTCGACCGGCTCGATCTGCGCGACCGCATGCTGCGGCTCTGGGGCGGCAGCCTGCAGCGCTCGACCGACGCGATGGACGAGGCGGGCGCGCGCATCAGCAAATACCTGACGATGCAGCTCGTGGTCAACGCGAGCTACGGGCTGCCGCTGGCGCTCGGCCTGTGGGTGATCGGCGTGCCCGGTGCCCTGCTCTGGGGCGCGATCGCGATCGTGACACGCTTCGTGCCTTACGTCGGCCCGATGCTTTCCGCCGTCTTTCCGCTCGCGCTGGCGTTCGCGATCGACCCGGGCTGGCACATGGTGCTCTGGACGCTCGGGCTCATCGGCGTGCTGCAGCTCGTCAGCAGCAATTTCGTCGCACCCTGGCTCTACGGCGCCAGCACCGGCCTCTCAGCGATCTCGCTGATGACCTCGGCGATCTTCTGGACGGCGATCTGGGGGCCGATCGGGCTCGTGATGTCGACGCCGCTCACGGTGTGCCTGCTCGTCATCGGGCGTTACCTGCCGCGCCTGCAATTCCTCGACGTGCTGCTCGGCAGCCAGCCCGCGCTCGACACGCCGACCCGCATCTACCAGCGGCTGCTTGCTGGCGATGTCGAGGAGGCGATCGAGCTCGCGCACGAGCAGACGGCCGGCGGCAAGGTGACCGCGTTCTACGACCAGGCCGGTCTGGCGGTGCTGCGCATGGCGAGCCAGGACCATGCGAGCGCCTCGACCGCGCACCACCGGCACCGCGTCGTCATCGGCATGGATGCGTTGATCGACGACATGATCGAGCAGGAGCCGGGGACGAGCGACCCGGGGCGCCCGGTCGTCGTCTGCGTCGGCGCGAAGTGGGAGGTCGACACGCTCGCGGCGAAGATGCTCGCCCACGCGCTCTCGCTCGAGAACCTGCCGTCCGAGCACCGGCCCGCGGCGACGGTCAGCGCCGATTACATCGCCCGGCTCGACCTGAAGGGCGCGAGCGTGGTGCTGCTGTCGTACTTCAGCCTCGACCCGAAGATCCCGGCGCGCCACTTCTGCCGGCGCCTGCGTCGGCGCTGGCCCGACGTGCACATCATCCTCGGCCTCTGGAATGCCCCGGCCGAGCTGCTCGGCCAGGAGGCCTCCGAGGCGCTCGGCGCCGACGCGGTCGTCACCTCGGTCAACGAGGCGGTCGTGCGCATCGTCGCAATCACCGGCGCTCACTTGCCCGAGGGCTTCCTCGCGGCGCAGGCGCCGGCCGACGACGCCGCCCGGCTCGAGGCCCTCCGCACGAGCGGCGCGCTCGACGCGCGTGCCGCACCCCTGTTCGAGGCGGCCTCGAAGCGCGCCGCCGACATCTTCGACGTGCCGCTGGCGATGGTGTCGCTTATCGATGCCGACAGGCAGCACGTCGGCGCGGCCTACGGTCCGCTGGTCGCGGTCGACGGCGCCGGCGCGGCAGCCGTCACCACCGAGGATCTGAGCCTGCCGCGACCGCTCTCGCTATGCGGTCACGTCGTGCTGAACGCGCAGACCATGGTCGTTCCCGACGTGAGCCGTGATCTGCGCTTCGCCGGCAACCCTGCGCTCGTCGCGAAGGGCGTGCGGTTCTATGCCGGCGCCCCGCTGCGCGATGCGGCCGGCCACGTGCTCGGCACGCTCTGTCTGCTCGACCTTGCGCCCCGCGAGTTGAGCCAGCGTGAGGTGAAGCTCCTCGAAGCGATGGCCGAAGACGTGATGACCGCACTGCACCAGAGCGCCTTGCAATGGAACGACATCGCCCCGCTCGGCGCGGCCGACGGCCAGCCGGCCTCGGCCATCGTCGGTCAGCCTTTGCTGGCAGGTTGAACGGCGGCCGTCGGGCGAAGCTCAGTTCCGCAGCGTCCAGCGACCTTTGTCGTAGCGTCCGGATAGAAGCGCGCTCGCATGGCGGCCGGTGTGGTCGATCGGCGACGAGGTGTCGATGCCGCGCGCCGCGGCGATGCCCTTCAGGCTTTCGAGCGCCTTGCGCAGCGCCTCGGGAATCCGGGCGTTGCGAGCGGAGCACACCTGGCAGTGACCGGCATGGCGGCGTCGAGCAGCCGGATGGCGTCTCAGCCCCAGCGATCGTGGCCCGGGCCTCTGCGGCGCCGGCCAAAGCGAAGAGGTGCAGGCGACGAGGCCGGGGATATGCGCTCGACGAACAGGGTGTCCTCTCCGTTTCGACTCGAAAGGGCGCCTGCCGGCAGCGGGCCGCCGGCGGACCTCAAAGCGGCGAGCGACCCGGTTGGTTTACCGCGTTCTCACTCGGCCGCGTCGCGAACCGGATTGCGCAGCACGCCCACGCGGTCGACCTCGACTTCGACGACATCGCCGTCCTTCATCCAGAGCGGCGGCGTCCGCTTCGCACCGACGCCGCCCGGCGTGCCCGTCACGATCACGTCGCCCGGCCGAAGCGGCGCTACCGTCGAGGCGTAGGCGATCAGCCGCGGGATGCTGTGCAGCAGCATGTCGGTGGTCGCCCGCTGCACCTCCTGCCCGTTAAGGCGGGTGACCAGCGACAGCACGCTGCCGGCGGAAATCTCGTCGGCCGTGACCATCCAGGGGCCGAAGGCGCCGGTGCGCGAAAAGTTCTTGCCCGGGCCCCACTGGCTGGTGTGGTTCTGCCAGTCGCGCACCGAGCCGTCGTTGTAGCAGGCGTATCCCGCGATGTGATCCCAGGCCCGGTCCTCGGAAATACGACGACCGAGCTTGCCGATGACGACCGCAATCTCGCCCTCGTAATCGAGCCGCGTGGATTCCGGCGGTCGTTCGATCGGCTGCCCGTGGCCGACCTGCGAATCGGCAAAGCGCAGAAAGAAGGTCGGCTTTTCGGTGAGCTCGCGGCCCGTCTCGCGCACGTGGTCGCCGTAGTTCAGACCGGCACACCAGATCTTGCCGGGATTCGGGATCACCGGCAGAAAGGTCACCGCCGAGAGGGCGAAGTTGGGCGCCTTGCCCTGGATCGCACGCCGCGCCGCGTCGAGGCCGTCGCCCTCGAGGAGCGACTTCAGATCGGCGTACGCGCCGCCTAGCAAGGCTCCCAGATCGATCACGCCGTCGTCGACCACCGCACCGAAGCCGGCATTGCCGGCGCGTTCGAAGCTCATCAGTTTCATCTTTGTGCTCACTTTCAAGAAAGGGCTGGTTCAGCCGGGGAAAAGGTCGCGCCTGTCGGCGACCGACCGGCGCAACGTCGAAAGGTCTGCATGGCCGAGCGGGGTGAAGGGGGCGTTGGTTGCGCCGCCCAGGCGCACCGCGGCAAGCTGGCACGAACGCCTGCAGCACGGCGAAGGCGCCAAGCCGACGGCCGCCATTGTCGTCATGGCAGCGGCGACGTACCGGTCCGGCCGCACCGGCAACCGTGCGTCGCTGTCTGAAAGCAAGGCGAAGGCGCCCATCGTGTCGATGATGCGCTCTTGCGCCGCGACCTTCCACGCTCGGTTGGCCGCATCACGGACCACCCCCTTGAGCCCCTGCCCGGCGAACTGCGGCATCAAGTGGGCGGCCGTCGCCGGCGGATTCATGCGGTGTCAGGAGGGTGCAAGAACGAGGCGAACCGGAATACGCGTTGTACAGTCTTTGCGGATAATCTACTATCGGTGTCCGAATAGAATACAGCATGCGCCTGACGATGCAAGACGCGCCGGTTCTGGAGCGCATCCGTCACGCGATCCTCGACGGCACCTGGCCCGCTGGCGAACGCCTTGCGCCGTTCGCCCTGGCCGAGCGCTTCAATACCAGCACCACGGTCGTCCGCGAAGCGCTGACACGTCTGGTCGGCGAGAGCCTCGTCGAGGCGAAGACCAACCGCGGCTTTTTCCTGCCGGTGCTCGATCCGCAGGAGTTCCGCGACCTGACCGAGTTGCGTTGCGCCACCGAGACGCTGGCGCTGCGTCTGGCGATCGAGCGCGGCGACCTGCGCTGGGAGACCGACCTGCTCGCCGCGCATCACCGGATGTCGCGCACGCCGCGCCGCTCGGCCACGGGCCAGCTCAACGGCGAATGGCGGCTCGCGCACTGGGCGTTCCACCATGCCCTGCTCGCGGCTTGCGCCTGCGAACCGATGCTGCGGATCGCCGCGAGCCTTGTGCAGGCGACCGATCTGTACCGCTGCTGGGCAGCGCCGACCCCGGTCGCTTCCAAACGCAAGGTCGAGGCCGAGCACAAGGCGCTGGTCGACGCGGCGATCGCCCGCGACGCCGAGCGCGCGGTGCTGCTGTTGCGCCGCCATTTCGAGGAGACGGCCCGCATCGTTCTGCGTGCCGTCCTGCTGGCCGACCGAGCGGCGAGCCTGGCCTGCGGCTGAGCGGGCTTCGGCGCGGCTCAAGCGTCCGCCAGGGTCGATCAGGCCGCCATCGCGTCCTTGTCGCGGCTCCAGTGGCGGTGCGCGCCGATGTCGCCGATGTCGGATCCGCGCGGACACCACGGCGCCGGGCCGCTGCGCCAAAGCTCTGCACAATCCGCGATCCGCGACGGAGGCCGACGGCTCGGGCCGGCCGTGCGGCACCCGCGCCGAAGCCAAGGTGCCGCGGCCGTGAACCCGTCGTTCGGAGACGAGATGCACCTGATTTTTTCGCCGCCGATCGCTGCAGTGTTGCTGTGCTGCGGGGCCGGCTGTGTCCGTGCCGCGGAAGGCGACGCCGCGCCTGATCCGGTCGTGCGCCGCCTGCCGCCGGTGGTCGTCACCGCGACCCGCACCGAGGCGCTGGTGGCCGACGTGCCGGCCGCGATAAGCCGGGTCGACGGCAGCGAGGTGCGGGAAGGCCATGCCCTGATCAACATTTCGGAAAGCCTCGGCGGCGTTCCCGGCCTGCAGGCGCACGACCGGCAGAACTACGCGCAGGACGTGCAGATCTCGGTGCGCGGCTTCGGTGCGCGCTCGACCTTCGGCATCCGCGGCGTGCGGCTGTATGTCGACGGCATCCCGGCGACCCTGCCCGACGGCCAGGGCCAAATCTCGAACGTCGAGCTCGGTTCGGTCGACCGCATCGAGGTGCTGCGCGGGCCGTCGTCGGCGCTCTACGGCAACTCGTCGGGCGGGGTGGTGCAGGTCTTCACCGCCGAGGGCACCGGTGCGCCGAGCTTCGGTTTCGGCGCTTCGGGTGGAAGCGACCGGACCTTCCGTCTCGGCGCCAGTGCGCAGGGCGCGCCGGTGGGCAGCTTCGGCTACAACGTCTCGGCGAGCCGCTTCAGGACCGACGGTTACCGTGATCACAGCAGCGCCGAGCGCTCGCTCGCGAACGCGAAGCTGAACTTCGGGTCGATCGACGACACCCGGCTCACACTCGTCGCCAACACGCTCAGCTTGCCGCGCGCCGACGACCCGATGGGCCTGACGCGGGCCCGATTCGAGGCCGAGCCGCGCAGTGTCGACGCCTCGGCGCTCGACTACGACACCCGCAAGAGCGTCGACCAGACGCAGCTCGGCGCGATCCTCGAGCAGCGCGTCGATGCCGCGAACGCGCTGCGGCTGCTGGTGTACGCCGGGCACCGCGGCACCGAGCAGTTTCAGTCGATCCCGCGGGCGACCCAGACCAGCCCCCTGAGCCCGGGCGGCGTCATTGCGCTCGGCCGCGACTACGAAGGCGCCGATCTGCGCTGGACCTGGAAATCGCGCCTGCTGCAAGCGCCGCTGACGCTGGTCGGCGGTGTGGCTTACGACGCGCTGACCGAGCACCGGCAGGGCTATCAGAACTTCATCGGCACGACGCTCGGCGTGCAGGGCGCGCTGCGCCGCGACGAACAGAACGACGTGACGAGCGTCGATCCCTACCTGCAGGCCGTATGGCAGTTCGCGCCGCGCTGGACGCTGAACCTCGGCGTGCGCCGCAGCCAGGTTCACTTCGAGTCGAGCGACCGTTACGTCGTCGCCGGCAACCCGGACGACAGCGGCAGCGTCGGCTACCGGGCGACGCTGCCGGTCGGCGGCCTCATGTTCGCGCTCAGCGACAACCTGCACCTCTACGCCAGCGCCGGGCGCGGCTTCGAGACGCCGACGCTGAACGAACTGGCCTACCGCAGCGGCGGGCAGACCGGGCTCAACTTCGGGCTGCAGGCGTCGACCAGCCGCAGCGTCGAGGCCGGCGTCAAGGCGCGCCTCGGCGCGGCCGGCGAGCTGGCCGCCGCGGTGTTCCGCACCGACACCGCACATGAGATCGTCACGCAGACCAACGTTTCGGGGCGTGCCACGTATCAGAACGCGGGTGCCACCCGGCGCAGCGGCGTCGAACTCGGTTGGTCGGGCAGCTTCTTCGAGGCGCTGCGCGCACAGCTCGCCGCGACGTTGCTGAACGCGACCTACCAGGGCACCTTCCTGACCTGCACCGGAACGCCGTGCGCCGCCGCGAACGTGCCGGTCGCGGCGGGCAACCGCATCCCGGGTCTCGCCCGCGGCTCGCTGTTCGCGGCGCTGAACTGGACACCGCCGACCGGGTGGCGCGGCGGTGTCGAGGCGCGCTGGTCGAGCGCGGTGACCGTGAACGACGCGAACAGCGACGCCGCGCCGCGGTATGCCGTGGCGGCCGCGTCGATCGGCTACCTCGCCGTGCTCGGCCCGGTCGAGCTCAGCGGCTTCGTCCGCGGTGACAACCTCTTCGACCGGCGCTACGCCGGCTCGGTGATCGTCAACGAGGGCAACGGCCGCTTCTTCGAGCCGGCGCCGGGCCGGACCTGGCTGGCGAGCATTGCCGCCGGCATCCGCTTCTGAAACAATTTCCGCACGAGGAAACGCCCATGGACATGCCCGCGCACCGGCTCACGATGACCGTCCTGATGACACCGGACATGGCGAACTTCGCCGGCAACGTGCATGGCGGCACGATCCTGAAGTTCCTCGATCAGGTCGCCTTCGCCTGCGCCAGCCGCTACGCCGGCCGCTACGTGGTCACGCTCTCGGTCGATCAGGTGATGTTTCGCCAGCCGATCCACGTCGGCGAGCTGGTCACCTTCAAGGCGGCGATCAATTACACGGGCACCTCGTCGATGGAGGTCGGCATCAAGGTGCTGGCGGAAAACATCCGCACGC
>CAXSGM010000055.1:0-19619 GCA_964236915.1 uncultured Rhizobacter sp. | reverse complement strand
TCGACGCGTTTTCGCTCGCGACGCAGCGCCCGATCACCGTGCCGCTGCTGAAGAAAATGCTGGCCGAGGGCGGAGGATGAGCCGCGCCGGGCCGCCCCAAGGGGCTCGCTACCGCTTGGCGGGACCGGCGAGGGCCACGAAGGGGCCCCTTCGTGGCCTTCGCCGTAGGGTGCACCAGTGAGCGGCATGGGCCTGTGCCTGTTCGACCTCGACGAAACCCTGCTGCCGATCGATTCGGACCACGCCTGGGGCGAGTTCGTCGTCCGCCTCGGCTGGGTCGAGCCGGTCGCCTTTGCCGCCGCCAACGAGGCGTTCTATCGCGACTACCGTGAAGGCCGGCTCGACATCGCCGCCTACATCGCCTTCGCGACCGAGCCGCTGCGCCGGCGGAGCGGCGCCGAACTCGCCGCCGCGAGCCGCCGCTTCATGGCCGAGGTGATCGACCCGGCGATCCGGCCCGAGGCGCGGGCGCTGGTCGAGGCGCACCGTGCCCGCGGCGACCTGATCGCCCTGGTCACCGCGACCAACGAGTTCATCACCGCGCCGATCGCCGCGGTCTTCGGGATCGAGGCGCTGCTCGCGGTGCGGCTCGAGCGCGATCCCGGGGGTACCATCACCGGCCGGGTCGCCGGCACGCCGAGCTACCGTGAAGGCAAGCGGCTGCGGGTCGAGCAGTGGTTGGCCGGGCAGGGCCGGCGCTGGTCCGAGTTCGAGCGGATCAGCGTCTACAGCGATTCGGTGAACGATCTGCCGCTGCTCGAAGCGGCGACCGACCCGGTCGCGACGAATCCGTCGCCGGCGCTCGCGCAGATCGCACGCGCCCGCGGCTGGCGCGTGCTGCGGCTCTTCGACGCCACGTGACGAAGCGCGCCAGCGGCCGCCGACCGCCCGAGAACCAGAGGCCGGAGACGCCCACCGAATGATCAAGACCTTCATCGACAAGCTGCTGGGCAAGACCTCGAAGCCGCGCGCCGCCGAAGCCGCGGTCGATCCCGCTGCCGGCGTCGCCGCCGCCCTGCCGCCGGACGGGCAGCGGGTCGAGGTGCCGAAAAGCGAGCATGGGATCGATCCGAAGCTCGTCGACGAGCGGGCCGTCAAGGTCGTGGCGACGCTCGCTGAAGCCGGGCACGAGGCCTACGTCGTCGGCGGCGCGGTGCGCGACCTGCTCGTCGGCTTGCGGCCCAAGGATTTCGACGTCGCGACCAGCGCGACGCCCGAGGAGGTCAAAGCGCTGTTTCGGCGCGCTTTCATCATCGGCCGGCGCTTTCGGATCGTCCACGTCGTGTTCGGCCGCGGCCGCCAGGACCGCGGCCTTTCCGAGGTGATCGAGGTTTCGACCTTCCGCGCGATGGTCGACGCCTCGGGCGCCGAGCCGGTCGCCGGCAACGAGCGCAACTCGCGCAGCGCGCTGGCCGGTTTGAGCCACGCCGTCGATGCCGAGGGCCGGGTGCTGCGCGACAACGTCTGGGGCACGCAGCGCGACGACGCGGCGCGGCGCGACTTCACGGTCAACGCGATGTACTACGACCCGCTCGGCGAGGTCGTCGTCGACTATCACGGCGGCATGGCCGACGTTCGCAAGCGCCTGCTCCGCATGATCGGCGACCCGGCGGCGCGCTACCGCGAGGATCCGGTCCGCATCGTCCGCGTGGTGCGCTTCGCCGCCAAGCTCGGCTTCGAGATCGAGGCGGGAACGCGTGCTCCGATCCGCGAGATGGCGGCTCTGCTCGACAACGTGCCGCCGTCGCGCACCTTCGACGAGATGATCAAGCTGCTCCAGACCGGCCACGCCCTGGCGAGCATCGAGGAGCTGAAGAAACAGGGCCTGCACCGTGGCGTCTTTCCGGTGCTCGACGTGGCGCTCGACGAAGCGCATCGCAAGGATCTGGCCGAGCGCGGCCTCGGCAACTTCGTCGAGCTGGCGCTCGCCGACACCGACCGGCGCGTCGGCGAGGGCAAGCCGGTCGCGCCGAGCTTCCTGCTCGCCTGCTTGCTCTGGCACGAGGTGCTGACCGGCTGGCAGCAGCGGCGCGGCACCGGCGAAGCGGCGTTCCCGGCGCTCCAGCAGGCGATCGACACGGTGTTCGACGCGCGCATCGGCGACATCTCCGGCCGCGGCAAGCTGGCGGCGGACATGCGCGAAATCTGGCAGATGCAGCCGCGCTTCGAGCGGCGCCAAGGCGGGGGTGTCGCCACGCTGGTGACGCAGCCGCGCTTTCGCGCCGGGCTCGATTTCCTGCGCCTGCGCGGCGATGTCGGCGAGATCGACGCCGAGCTCGCCAACTGGTGGGAGGACTATTCGCTCGCCGACGAGCCCGGCCGCCGCGCGCTGCTCGACAAGGCGCGTCCCGCCTTGGCCGCGCCGCGCCGGGTGCGCGCGGCGCGTGGCACGGGCGTTGCCACGGGCGGCGCGGAGGGACTTGCCGCCTCGCCGGCTCCATCGGTGCCTGTCGAAGGCGCGAGCAGGGCTTCGACAAGCTCCGCCCGAACGGGACCCAACCGCTCACCCGTTCGCCCTGAGCTTGTCGAAGGGTCCGAGCATCCTGAGCCTGTCGAAGGGCCTGAGCTTGTCGAAGGGTCCGAGCATCCTGAGCCTGTCGAAGGGCCTGAGCTTGTCGAAGGGTCCGAGCATCCTGAGCATGTCGAAGGGTCGACCGGCGGCGCCACCAGGGCTTCGACAAGCTCAGCCCGAACCGTGACCCACCGCTCACCCGTTCGCCCTGAGCCCGTCGAAGGGCCGGTGACAGGGGCAAGTTCCCGTCCCGTTCGCCCTGAGCCTGTCGAAGGGCCCGCGGCCACGGGGCCCACCGACGCTGCCACATCCGCCGCGCCGGCCGACCCTAACCCCACCGACGCCGATCCCACGCGCCGACGCCGCCGGCGGCGCCGCCGCCCACCGGCCGACGCCGGCAGCGAGCCGAACGATCCGGCGAATGCCGCGCCGCTCGACCCGGCCGGCGTCAATCCCGGCCGCGACGTCTGAACCCGTCGTCGAGGGGGAGCCGATGAACGTCGACCCGGCGGCCGCCGGCCTGAACGTCGAAGCGCTGACCGATCTGCGCGTCGCCCTGATGCGACGGATCGACCTCGGCCGCATCCCCGGTGCCGTCTTCCGCATCGAACGCCAGGGCGCGCTCGGGGCGTTCGAAGCCGTCGGTCGCCAGGATCCGGTCCGCGATCTGAGGATGCGGCCCGACGCGATATTCCGCATCTACTCGATGACCAAGCCGATCGTCTCCGTGGCGCTGATGCGCTTCGCCGAACGCGGCCGGGTGCTGCTGCGCGATCCGGTCGCGATGTACCTGCCGGCGTTCGCGAACGCCCGGGTCGGCGTCGACGGGCCGGCGCCCGGGCGGCCGATGACAGTGCAGGATCTGCTCCGCCACACCGCCGGACTGACCTACGAATTCCACGCGCCGTCCCCGGTGCGCCGGCTCTACGACCAAGCGAAGCTGTACTCGCGCCGGCGCAGCAATGCCGAGCATGTCGACGTGCTGGCCGGGCTGCCGCTGGAGCACGAGCCGGGCTCCGTCTGGGACTACAGCCGCGCGACCGATGTCATCGGACGCTTGGTCGAGGTGCTGGCCGACGCCCCGCTCGGCGACCACCTCCGCGCTGCGATCTTCGAGCCGCTCGGCATGAACGACACCGGGTTCGTGGTGCCCGCCAGGGATCACGACCGCATCGCCGAGCCGTTCGGTGCGCTGCCGGAAGGCGTCGTCGCTCCGGTGCCCGTGTACGACGCCCGCCAGCCCGTGCGCAGCGAGAACGGCGGCAGCGGTCTCGTCTCCACGGCCGACGACTACGCCCGCTTCATCCGCCTGCTGGCGAACGGCGGCACCCTCGACGGCGTGCGCCTGCTCGGCCGCAAGACGGTCGAGTGGATGACCGCCGACCATCTCGGCCCGATCCCGCGGAGCGGCGACCTGCTGCCGCCGGGCCACGGCTTTGGCCTCGGCTTCGCGGTCAAGACGGCGCTCGGCGAGGCGACCGAGCCGGGCTCGATCGGCAGCTACGGCTGGAGCGGCGCGGCCGGCACCGCGTTCTTCGTTGATCCGACCGAGCGGCTGACGGCGCTCATCCTGACCCAGGCGCCCGGCCTTCTCGGCGAGGTCCGCGAGCTGTTCCGCCAAGGCGTGTATGCCGCCCTCGACTGACCCGCGAACCGACAATCCGGTTGCGGCGCGGCGCGAGACCGCCTATGTCGGCCTCGGTGCCAACCTCGGCGATCCACATGCCACGCTCCCGGCGGCGCTGGCCTTGCTCGCGGCGCTGCCGGAGACCACGCTCGTCGCCGCCTCGTCGCTCTACCGCAGCGCACCGGTCGAGGCGAGCGGGCCGGACTACCTGAACGCGGTCGCCGAACTCGCGACGCGTCTCGAACCGCGGGCGCTCCTGAGCGAGCTGCAGCGCATCGAGCGCCGCTTCGGCCGCGAGCGGCCCGGTCGAAATGCCCCGCGCACCCTCGACCTCGACCTTCTGCTCCACGCCGAACGCTGCCTCGACGAGCCGGGCCTGCAGCTGCCGCATCCACGGCTGCACGAGCGCGCCTTCGTGCTCGAACCCCTGGCCGAGATCGCGCCGCGACTGGTGCTGCCGGGTCGCGGCCCACTCGCCGCATGGCGCCGGGTCGCCGCCGGGCAGCGCATCGAGAAGCTCGCCGAATGAGCCGCGCCGGGCCGTCGCAAGAGCGAATACCGGAGTGCGCAGCACGAAGGCACCGCACCCGCCGCGCCGGGCCGCCGGAAAGGGCTGGCGCCGGCTTTGGGGAACCGGCCGCGGGCTCGCGGGTGCGCCTATGACACCGCCAGGAGCGCTCGACCGCTTTCGCCACATCGCGATCGAGGGCCCGATCGGCGTCGGCAAGACGACGCTCGCGCGCCGGCTGGCCGCCCACCTCGGCGCCGAACTGCTGCTCGAGCAACCGCTCGACAACCCCTTTCTCGAGCGTTTCTACGCCGACATGCCGGGCTATGCGTTCCAGGCGCAGCTCGCGTTCCTGTTTCAGCGCGTCAAGCAGATGCAGGGGCTCGCCCAGCGCAGCATCTTCACGCCGAGCGTGGTGAGCGACTTCATGTTCGAGAAAGACGCGATCTTTGCGCGCCTGACCCTCGGCGACGAGGAATATCGTCTCTACCGCAGCATGTACGAACAGGTGGCGCGCCTGATAGTGCCGCCCGACCTGATCGTGTGGCTGCAGGCGCCCCCCGTGCTGCTGGCGGGCCGGGTCCGGCAGCGCGGCATCACGATGGAGCAGCACATGCCGGACAACTACCTGGGGCGTCTGTGCAATGCGTATGCCGCGCATTTCGGCGCCGAGCCGGGAGGCGGCCCGCCGGTGGTCGCGGTGGCGACCGATCGCTTCGACCCCGGCCGCAACGAGGCCGACTTCCGCACGCTGCTCGTCCGGCTCGCCGGGCTCCCGGCGCCGCTCGGGGCGGTCGGGGCGGTCGGGGCGGTCGGGGTGTTGCGGAACGACGCGCCCACCGGGTTTGCAACGCGCGATTGAGGCGGGTGGCTGCGCGACCGCCCGCGGTCGCGCCCCGACCCTCTCCATTGCCGGTGCCAGGCGCAGCCGGGCCGGTCCGCGGCGCGCCGTGTTCGACGAGCACGGCGCCTTCACCGTCACCGGCGCGAGGGGTTTCATCCAGATGACCGCAATCACGGCGACACCGCCCTGCGCGACAGAGGCGCCGAAGAGGTGGGCGGGCCGAGCGGCAGGCCAACCGGGGCCACCGCTGGCGCGGGCGCCGGTTCGCTACCGGCGTGGCCCCGCCATCTCGGCCTGGTATTCGAAGTAGCGTTGGGCACTGAACGCGAGTGTCGCTACCAGCACGCTGCCGCCGACGATCAACGCGCCGACGACGCCCAGCACCGCGGCCCAGCCCGAGCGGCCGCGGCCGGCGGCCTCGAAGCGGGCGTTCCAGCGCGCATCGGGCGTCAGGCCGTAGACGATCGCGCCGAGCATCGCGATCGAGAGGCTGATGCCGAGCAGCGGGATCAGCACCCAGGCGAGATGATCGTCCGCGCCGAGCGACCGCATGCGTTGCACGCCGTAGAGGCCGACGAGCGTCGGCGGCACGAAGAGCCAGCCCCAGGGGTCGCCGAAGCCGTGCAGGTAGAAGCGGTGCAAGCCCAGGCCGCCGCCGAGGAAGGCGATCCAGGTCGCGAGCGTCTTCGAGCGATGTGGCTGGTCGACGGGCGCCGAGGTGGCGGTCACCGGCGCTCGTCCGGCGGGCTCGCGGCGCCGGGCCCGAGCGCGCGTTGCATCAGTACAACGTCGAGCCAGCGGCCGAACTTCCACCCCGCCGCCGGCATCCGCCCGACGTGCTCGAAGCCGTGCGCAGCGTGCAGCGCGATCGAGCCCAGGTTCTGGGAGTCGCCGATCACGGCGAGCACCTGGCGCCCGCCCGCCGCCTCGCAGCGCCCGAGCAGTTCAGCGAGCAGCCGTTTGCCGAGGCCCCGGCGCTGCGCTTCCGGGGCAAGGTAGATCGAATCCTCGAGGTAGAAGCGGTACGCCGGCCGGGGGCGGAACTGCGTTGCGTAGGCGTAGCCGAGCACCGCACCCTCGCGCTCGGCCACGAGCCAGGGCCATCCTCTTTCCAGCACATCGGCGCGGCGCCGGCTCATCTCTGCGTCGTCGGGCGGATCGAGCTCGAAGGTGCCGGTGCCGTTTAGCACGTTCCAGCGGTAGACGGCGGCGAGTGCCGGCACGTCGGCATCGGTGCTCGGGCGGATCAGCGCTTCGTTGGACATCGGGGCAGCGGACATCGGGGACGTGCACTTTATAATGCGCGGTTTCGTCGGTCGGCGGTTTCACCGTTTCGACCGGCACTGCTCGACGCGCCGGATCTTCGTCCGGTTCTGCCGTCATGAGCCTGTGCAACTCCCAGGAACCGTCATGGTCGTGATTCGTCTTTCCCGTGGTGGCGCGAAAAAGCGCCCGTTCTTCAACATCGTTGTCGCCGATTCGCGCACCCGCCGCGACGGCCGCTTCATCGAGCGCGTGGGTTTCTACAACCCGGTGGCTTCGGGCGCGGAGCAGCCGCTGCGCGTTGCCTTCGACCGCATCGAGCACTGGACCGGCCACGGCGCCCAGCTCTCGCCCACCGTCGAACGCCTGCTCGGCCAGGCAAAGACCGCCGTCGCCGCCTGATGACCCGGCCTGCGCCGGTGCGCCGCAGCGCGCCGGCTCGGGCGGCCCAATGCGTCGTCGCGAGCCTCGCCTCGACCGCAATCGCTTGACCCCGTGAGCGGCTCATCCCCTCGCCCGACGGCTGCCGATCCCGCCTGGCCCGACGATGCGATCGAGGTCGGCCGGATCGTCGATGCCTGGGGCATCAAGGGCTGGATCAAGGTCCGCCCGTTCGCGACCGAGCCGCAGGCGCTGTTTTCGTCGCGGCGCTGGTTTCTGTTGCCCTCGGAAAAGGCCGGACCGGTCGCCGCGCCGGTTCCCACGCTGCTTCGCATCACGCAGGTCAAGAACCAGGGCGACGCCGTCGTCGCGCTGACCCAGGAAGTGCCCGACCGCAGCGCCGCCGAGGCGTTGCGCGGCGCGCGGGTCTTCATCGGCCGCGGGAGCTTCCCGACCGCCGGCCCGGACGAGTTCTACTGGGTCGACTTGATCGGCCTGGCGGTCGAGAACCGCGCCGGCGCAGCGCTCGGAACGGTCGTCGGCCTGATCGACACCGGGCCGCACAGCGTGCTCAGGGTGCTGCCCGAGGGCGCGGCGTATGGCGGCGAGGCCGAGCGCCTGATTCCCTTCGTCGCGGCTTACGTCGACGAGGTGAGCGTCGAGCAACGCTGGGTGAAGGTCGACTGGGAGCTGGATTACTAGGGCCTGGGAGGAGACGCGTGGCTCAGCAAACGGCCGCTTGCAAGGCGCAAAGCCTGTCCTAAGCAATGTCGAAGGGCACAGGCGTAGCCGAGCCTACGGCGAGCATTGCAACGCGGCGAGCGGCCGTTTACTGAGATCACCCGGAGGGCCGGAGCGTGTCCTCTCATAGCGTAAGCGGCCCCTGGCTTCCGTACGATCGCCCCGATGCGCTTCGACATCGTCACGCTGTTCCCGGAATTGTTCGCGCCGCACCTCGAACACGGCATTACCCGACGGGCGTTCGCGGGCGGGCGGGTCGAAGTCGTCCTTTGGCCGTTGCGTGACTTCGCCGACAGCCCCTACCGCCGGGTCGACGACCGGCCGTACGGCGGCGGCCCGGGCATGGTGCTGCTGGTCGCGCCGCTCGTGCGGGCGCTCGCGGCCGTGCGCGCGGCACGCGGGGAGGGCAGCAGCAGCGGCGCGCCGCGGGCCCCGGTCGTCCACTTCACGCCGACCGGACGCCGCATCGACCAGGCGTGCGTGCGCGAATTTGCCGCAGCGCCGGGCGCGATCTTCGTGTGCGGTCGGTACGAAGGCATCGACCAACGCTTCGTCGACACGCAGGTCGACCTGGAGCTCAGCCTCGGCGATTTCGTCCTCTCGGGCGGCGAGTTGCCGGCGCTGGCGCTCCTCGACGCGGTCGCACGCCTGCAGGACGAGGTGCTCGGCGACGCCCGCTCGCACCAGCAGGACAGCTTTTCCGACGGCCTGCTCGAAGGGCCGCATTACAGCCGGCCCGAGCAGCTCGAATCGAACGGCGTGCCGCTGCCGGTGCCCGCCGTGCTGCTCTCGGGGCATCACGCCGCAATCGCGCGCTGGCGTCGCGATCGCTCGCTCGAAGTTACCGCCCGGCGCCGCCCCGACCTGATCGACGCCGCGCGGACCGCCGGTCGCCTCGACCCCGCCGATGAACGCTGCCTGGCAGCCTGGGCGGCGGCGGGTCGCGTGCCATAATCGCGGGCTTTTCCCGATCCTCTGCCCGGCCGCGTTCGCGGAGACAGTGGCGCCACGCAGTTACTTTTTTTGGACGCTGCCCGAACGGCCTGGTCTCTCCACGCCGTTCGCGCCCTGACCACCCGCGACGTTTATCGTTCGTCGCACCACCGCCCGGCACGATCGTCCAGGAGTTTCCCGATGGACCTGATCCAGACCCTCGAGCACGAGGAAATCGCCCGTCTCGGCAAGACGATCCCTCCGTTCGCGCCAGGCGACACGGTGATCGTCAACGTCAACGTCGTCGAGGGCACGCGCAAGCGTGTCCAGGCCTTCGAAGGCGTGGTGATCGCCAAGCGCAACCGCAGTCTCAACTCGAGCTTCATCGTTCGCAAGATATCGAGCGGCGAGGGCGTCGAGCGCACCTTCCAGCTCTACAGCCCGCTGATCGCCTCGATCGAGGTCAAGCGCCGTGGCGACGTGCGCCGGGCCAAGCTCTACTACCTGCGCAACCGCTCGGGCAAGTCGGCGCGGATCAAGGAAAAGCTCGCCTGAGGCGCTTCGCAGCGACCCGCGTTCGGCCGCTGCGGACGCGGACGTGGCACTGAGCTTCGATCCGCAGCAGCTCCCCGAGCTTGGCCGCGACACCCACCTGCCTGCGGTCCCGGCAGACGACTTGCAGCTCGATGCGCTGCGCCGGCGCTTCGTCGCGCCGCCGGTCTGGACGCCCGAGATCCGCAACGAGGGCCGCTTCACCGAGCGCGCCCCGGCGCATGCCGCGGTGCTGATCGCCCTCGTGCCGCGGCCCGCGGGCCCGGGGGTGTTGCTGACCCAGCGCACCGATCACCTGAACGATCATCCGGGCCAGATCAGCTTTCCGGGCGGCCGCGCCGAAGTCGACGATGCCGACGCCGCCGCGACGGCGTTGCGCGAGGCGCACGAGGAGATCGGTCTGGCGCCCGAATTCGTCGGCCTGCTGGGCGCCTTGCCGACCTACACGACCGGCACCGGCTTCATCGTGACGCCGGTGGTGGCCGAGGTGCGGTCCGGCTACACGCTGCGGCCCGAGCCGTTCGAAGTCGCGGAGGTGTTCGAGGTGCCGCTGGCGTTTCTGATGACACCGGCGAACCACCGCCGCCACGCCATCACGATCGATGGCATCCGGCGCGAGTTTTTGTCGATGCCGTTCGAGACGCTCGATGCCGACGGCGCCCCGCGCCGTTATTTCATCTGGGGCGCCACCGCCGCGATGCTCCGCAACCTCTACGGCTTTCTCGCCGCCGGCTGAGACGGCGCCGAGGCGGGGCCCATCGAGGGCCGTCGCTATCATCCGCGCGCATGACGTTTTTCGCGGTCCTCTTCGCGCTGCTGGTCGAGCAGTTGAAGCCGCTGCCGCGCCGCAACGTGTTGCGCGATTCGCTGGCCAGCTGGCTGCGCTGGACCGCACGCAACTTCGACGCCGGCCGCGACCGCCACGCCTGGGTGGTATGGAGCATCACGGTGCTGGCACCGGCGCTCCTTGTCTGGGGCGCGCACGCCTGGCTGATGCGGCTGAACGGCTTGGTCGCGTTGATCTTCGATGTCGGCGTGCTGTACCTGACCCTCGGCTTTCGCCAGTTCAGCCACTACTACACCGACATCCGCGATGCGCTCGAGCGCGGCGACGAACTCGAGGCGCGCCGGCTGCTGTCGATCTGGCGCGATCTCGACGCGAGCGAGCTGCCACGCACCGAACTCCTGCGCCACGTGATCGAGCATGCGCTGCTTGCGGCGCATCGGCATGTGTTCGGCGTGTTCTTCTGGTTCGTCGTGCTGTCGACCTGCGGCCTCGGGCCGGCCGGTGCGGTCCTGTACCGGATGGCGGCGTACGCGAGCCGCTTCTGGGCACTGGAAGGGCGGACGCTCGATGCGCCGGTCAACCTGCGGCTCCAGTACCTGTCGCAGCGGATGTTCAGCGCCCTCGATCACGCGCCGGCGCGCCTCACTGCGTTCGGCTTCGCGGTGGTCGGAAACTTCGAGGAGGCGGTCACCTGCTGGCGTCGTGACGCCGGGCTCTGGCGCCATTCGAATGAGGGCGTCATCCTGGCGGCAGCCGCCGGCGCCCTCGGCGTGCGGCTCGGCGGCAGCCCCGCGCTGGTTTGCGTTCTGCAGTTCGAGGCAAACCCGCCGCTCGAGGCGGTCGAGCTCGATGCCGATCTGTCGACGCCCGGGCTGACGCCGGAGCTGGGCCACCTGAGAAGCGTGGTCGGGCTGGTGTGGCGCTCGGTGGTGCTGTGGATGCTGCTGGTCGCGCTTCTGTCTTTGGCCAATCTGATCGGTTGATCGGCTGATCGGCCGATCAGCGGCGCTCAGTCGCGCCCACCGAGCTCGGCGTAGATCTCGAGATAGATCCGGTACCTCGACGCGCTGATCGAGCCGCGTTCGACCGCCGCCCGCACGCCGCAGCCGGGTTCCTGCCGGTGCGAGCAGTTGTAGAAGCGGCAGTCGCCGGCGTGCGCGCGGAGGTCGGGCATGTGCGCGGCGAGCCGCTGCGGGTCGATCTGCTTCAGACCGAATTCCTGAAAGCCGGGCGAATCGATCAGCGCGCTCGGAGGCTCGCCGCCGATCGTGTACCAGCGGGTTGCGGTGGTCGTGTGGCGACCCGAATTGAGCGCTTGGGAGATCTCGCCGATCTCGGCGTCGGCCTTCGGCACGATGAGGTTGATCAAGGTGCTCTTGCCGGTGCCGCTCGGCCCGAGCACGAGCGTCGCGCGGCCGTCGAGCACCGGGCCGAGCACGCCGCGCGCTTCCTCGGGGCGCGCCTTCAACGCGAGCTCGATCACCTCGACGCCCATCGCGCGGTACGGCACGAGGCGCTCCGCCGCTGCGGCCAGCGTCGGCAGGTCGGCCTTGTTCAAAGCGATGCGTGCCGGAATGGCCGCCTCGTCGGCGGCGATCAGCGCGCGTGCGAGCTGCGATTCGCTGAACACCGGCTCGGCGGCGACCAGCACCAGCAGCTGGTCGAGATTGGCGGCGAACGACTTGGTGCGCCATTCGTCCTGCCGGTAGAGGAGGTTGCGGCGCGGTTCGATCCGCTCGACCACGCCTTCGTCGCCCGAGGGCGTCCATTCGACGAGATCGCCGACGACCGCATCGCCGCTCTTGGCGCCGCTGCGGTCCCGGCCCTTGCCGCGCGCGTGGCAAAGGGTTCGGGTGCCGTCGTCGCCTTCGACCACGACATGCCGGCCATGACCGGCGACGACGCGTCCGGACGCCATCAGCAGAGGCGGCGACGGCCGTCGGTCAAGACGAAGCGCCGCGCCGCCGGCTCAGCCGGCCGCCGCCAAGGCCGCCAGGCGCTCGCTCGCCGGCGGATGCGAGTGGTAGAAGCGGACGTACAACGGGTCGGGCGTCAGCGTGGTCGCGTTGTCCTGATGGAGCTTCAGGAGCGCCGCGGCGAGGTCGGCAGCGCTCGCGTGGCGGCGCGCGTACGCATCGGCTTCGAACTCGTGGCGGCGCGAGAGCTGCGCGACCAGCGGCGTCGCGAAGCGGGCGACGACCGGCAGCACCAGCACGAACAGGATCAGCGCCAGCGCGTCGTTCGGCGCGCCGAGGGACGGCGTCGTGCCGAGTCCGAGGTAGAACCAGCTGCGCTGCGCCAGGGCGCCGAGCAGCGCGAACGCCGCAAGCCCGAGCGCGAGGTTCCAGGCGATCTGCTTTGGCACATGACGGTGGTGGAAGTGGCCGAGCTCGTGCGCCAGCACCGCCTCGATCTCGGGCGGCGCCAGGCGCGCGACCAGGGTGTCGAACAGCACGACGCGCTTGGCGGCGCCAAGGCCGGTGAAGTAGGCATTAGCGTGGCCCGAGCGCCGGCTGCCGTCCATCACGAAGAGGCCGCGGGCGGCGAATCCGCAACGCGTCATCAGCGCTTCGACACGGCTTCGCAGCGCCGGATCGGCGAGCGGCTCGAAACGGTTGAAGAGCGGCGCGATCACGGTCGGGTACAGCAGGAGCAGCGTCGCGTTCAGCCCAGTCCAGGCCAGCCAGGCCCAGAGCCACCATAGCCCGCCGGTCGCGCCCATGAGCCACAGCACCAGCGCAGCCAGCGGCAGGCCGATCAGCGCGCCGACCAGCGTGCCCTTCGCAGCATCGGCGAGCCAGAGCCGCCAGGTCGTACGGTTGAAGCCGAAGCGCTGTTCGATGCCGAAGGTCGCGTAAAGCCTGAACGGCAGATCGAGCAGCGCGCCGATGGCGGCGAACGCCGCCAGCAGCGCGAGCTGGTAGGCCATCGGCCCGAAGCGCGGCGCCACCGCTTCGCGCAGCGCGGCGTTTAGCGCATCCAGGCCGCCGAGCAGGGTCCAACCGAGCAACACGGCGGCGCCGAAGGCCGTGCTCAGCAGGCCCAGGCGCATTTTGGCGATTGTGTAATCGGCCGCGAGCTGGTGGGCCGCGAGCGGAACGGTGGCCGCGAAGGCCGGGGGCACGGCGTCGCGATGGGCCGCGACGTGGCGGATCTGGCGCGTCGCGAGCCAGAACGCGATCGTCACCGAGCCCAGCAGCGCCGCGGCAAAAACGAGGGTGAGCGTGAGCGCTTGCATCGGCGCAAAGTGTAGGCGCGGGCGCTCGTCGAGCGGGCGTGCGAGAGAATCCCCGCATGACCGACACCGACACGCTGCCCGCCGACGCGCAGAACCTCGCCTGGATCGATCTCGAAATGACCGGGCTCGACCCGGCGACCGACCGGATCATCGAGATCGCGATCGTCGTGACCGACGCCCAGCTCGGGCGCCGCGTCGAAGGCCCGGTGTTCGCGATCCACCAGACCGACATGGCGCTCGACGCGATGGACGCCTGGAACAAGGGCACGCACGGCCGAAGCGGCCTGATCGACCGGGTGCGGGCGTCGACCGTCGGCGAGGCCCAGGCCGAGGCCGAGGCGATCGCCTTCTTGAAGCGCTTCGTCGCGAAGCGCGGCTCGCCGATGTGCGGCAACAGCATCTGCCAGGACCGGCGCTTCCTAGCCCATTACATGCCGCAACTCGAAGCGTTTTTTCACTACCGCAACCTCGACGTGAGCACCTTGAAGGAGCTCGCGAAGCGCTGGCGGCCGGCGATTCTCGCGGGTTTCAAGAAGGCGCAGGCCCACACGGCGCTGGCCGACATCCACGAGTCGATCGACGAGCTGGCCTATTACCGCGAGCACCTGCTGGCCAAATAACGACTCGCTGGCTTGCGGGAAAACCCCGAGCTTGCTAAAATCCGCCTTTCGCCGCTTTTCGAAGCAGCGATTTCGCTCATCCCCTCTGACCTGATCGAGCGGTCCGCAGGCCTCCTGCCGGACCGGCGTCGAATCCCGGTGATGCCGTCTGCTCCTTGACGGCCCGCGGGAGCGGTTGGCGGCGATGCCGTCGCTTCAGACCGTTCCCGAGTTCGGTGCGCACCGCTCGCGCCGCCTCGACCGCACCTGCCTGCGACCCACCGGCGGCCCGTGAACCATGGGCTGGCCACACGCGTCCTGCGCCGCCCGAACCGGGTGGCTCAGCCGCGCTTCGCATGAGAAAGACATTGCCATGAGTTTCGAAAATCTGGGGCTGCACGAGGCCCTGAGCAAGGCGGTTGCCGCCGCCAACTACGACACCGCCACCGAAGTCCAGCTGCAGGCGATTCCGGCGGCGCTCGCCGGCACCGACCTGATGGTCTCGGCGAGCACCGGCAGCGGCAAGACGGCCGCGTTCGCGCTGCCGGCACTGCAACGCGTGCTCGCTTCGCGCGACGATCCGAACCAGCGCCGCGACCGGAGCAAGGTGTACGGCCCGCGCGTGCTGGTGCTCTGCCCGACGCGCGAGCTGGCGATGCAGGTTGCCAAGGCGGCCACGGTCTACGGCCGCTTCGTCCCGAACCTGCGCGTCGCGACCGTGGTCGGCGGCGTGCCGTACCCGGCGCAGATCGCCGCGTTGCGTGGCCCGCTCGACATCCTGATCTCCACCCCCGGCCGCCTGCTCGACCATCTCCAAACCGGCAAGGCGGTGCTCGAGAACGTCGAGATGCTGGTGCTCGATGAGGCCGACCGGATGCTCGACATGGGCTTCATCGACGACATCACGACGATCGCCGACCACGTGCCCGCGACGCGCCAGACGATGATGTTCAGCGCCACCTTCGCCGGCCACGTCGGCCGCCTCGCGCAGAACCTGTTGCGCGAGCCGAAGCGGATCGACGTTGCCTCGCATACCGACGCGCACGAGAACATCGAGCAGCGCCTGCACTGGGCCGACAACGTCAACCACAAGAACGCGTTGCTCGACCACCTGCTGACCCAGCGCGAGATGGAGCAGGCGCTCGTCTTCACCAGCACGCAGCGCGACGCCGACTGGCTCGCCGACCGGCTGGCCGACATGGGTCACCACGTCGCCTCGCTGCACGGCGGCCATCCGCAAGGGCGCCGCAACCGCGTGCTGCAGGGCCTCCGGAGCGGCCACCTGAAGATCCTGATCGCCACCGACGTCGCCGCGCGCGGCATCGACGTGCCGACGATCAGCCACGTGATCAACTACGGCCTGCCGATGAAGCCGGAGGATTACGTCCACCGCATCGGCCGCACTGGTCGTGCCGGCCGCAACGGTCTGGCGGTCACGCTCGGCGAACGGATGGATGCCGGCATGATCCGCCGCATCCAGCAGTTCACGACCCAGAAGATCCCGGTCGCGACGATCGCCGGCCTCGAACCCACCTCGCCGGAGCCGAAGCTCTTTCCGCCGCGTTCGGGCGAAGGTGGCCGTCCCGGCGCGAAGCCGTTCGGGGCGAAGACTGGCTTCGGGCGCTCGCCCGGCCGGCCCGGGGCGGTCGATCGCGGCCCCGCGTCCCGCCAGGACGGGCGTCCGGGTTCCGGCGATCCGTTCGAGCGCCAGGAGCCGTCCGGCTTCGACGCGCGTCGCGCCGGCCCCGCCGGTGCCCGCAGCGGCCCGCGTTCGGCGCCGCGCTCGCGCCCGGGTGGCTACTCGCGCTGACGACGCGGCTGTTCAGCGTTTGTGGACGACGACCTCGACGCTGAGTCCGAGGTAGTCGTCCTTTCCCCCGAACCAGCTGCCGGCGATCGGCGCCGCCTGCGAGGGGTCCCGCGCGACGCCGACCCTTATCAGCTGGTAGCCGCCGAGCAGGTTGTTCGTCGGGTCGAACGGCACCCAGCCGGCACCCGGCAGGTAGGCCTGCAGCCAGGCGTGGGTCGAGCCGGCGCCGACTGTGCTGGCGCTCGCCGCCCCGCCGTCGAGCGCCGGGTCGTACAGATACCCCGAGACGAAGCGCGTCGCGATTCCGAGGCGGCGGCCTGCCTCCATCATCAAAAGCGCGAAATCGCGGCATGAACCGCTGCCCAGCTTGAGCGTATGGGTAGGCGTCTGCGTGCCTTCTTCGTCGCGTTCGGCGTAGCGGAAGCGGTCGCGAATGAACTGGTTCATCTCGACGAGCAGCTGGCGCGTGCCGGTCGGACCGCCGGTGCGAATGAACTGCCGCGCCCAGGCCGTCAAGGCGCCGTCCGGATCCTCGTACTGCGGCCGCAGATAGTTCTCGAGGTCGAAACGTTCGTCGAGGGTGTAGGGGAACGGGTAGTGCTCGGCCCGCGGCGAGAGCGGCAGTTCGAGGTTGTTCGAGCGCGCGTGCTCGATCGCGAAGCTGCAGACGATCCGCAACTCCGCCGCCGCGGTCTGCGGCTGCACCAGCGCGATCGAGTTCGAGTGGGGATCCTGGATCATCCGGATCGACGCCGCCGGGCTGACCTCGAGGTTCGTCGCGAGCACCCGAAGATCGTGGCTGTCGCGCGGGCGAAACATCACCCGGTGCTCGCCGAAGGTCACCGGCTTGCGATAGCGGTAGATCGTGGTGTGGACGATCTCGTAGCGAACGGGCATCGGCGTCAGGCTTTCAGCAGCTCGACTTCGAACAGCAGCGTGGCGTTCGGCGGGATCACGCCGCCAGCGCCACGCGCGCCGTAGCCGAGCTGCGGTGGGATCACGAGCGTGCGCTTGCCGCCGACCCGCATGCCCTGCACGCCTTCGTCCCAGCCGCGGATGACCTGGCCGCCGCCGAGATCGAAGTCGAAGGGGTCGCCACGGTCCTTGCTCGAATCGAACTTCGCGCTCTTGGCGCCCTTGTCGTACAGCCAGCCGGTGTAGTGGACCGTGACATGCTGGCCGGCGACGGCCGTCGCGCCGTCGCCGACGACCGTGTCTTCATGCTGCAGGCCAGAGTCGGAGGTGTTCATCGGATCGTCCGTGGTCACGTGGTTAAAGCGGCGATCATGCCAGCGCAAGTTCGCGACGCCGGCCGACGGGGCGATTGACCTACAACCCCGCTCGACCGCGCTGAAACCGCGCTCGAACCGGGAACCCGCGCCGCCACCCCGCGCGCGTCATCGGCGCCGGTAGCGCGCTGCCCACGAGCCGGTGGCCGCTTCGAGCCAGGCGGCCAGCGTGCCGGCAGCGGGGACATCGATGCCGAGCGCCCGCCCCGCGGTCACGAGTGCGCCTAGCGGGTCCCCGGCGGTGTTGACCGGCAAGGCGCCGTTGCGCTTCGACAGTTTCTCGCCGTCCGAGCCGCGCACCAGCGGCGTGTGCAGGTAGCGCGGCGTCGACAGCCCGAGCAGCCGTTGCAGGTGGATCTGGCGCGGCGTGTTGGCGGTGAGATCGTCGCCGCGGACGACATGGGTAATGCCCTGGGCAGCGTCGTCGACCACGACCGCGAACTGGTACGACCAGAGGCCGTCGGCGCGCTTCAGCACGAAATCGCCGACCGCCCGCGCGACGTCCTGGCGTTGCGCACCGAGGCGACGGTCGTGCCAGTCGAGCCGCAGGGTCGACGACGGCACAGCGCCTTGTGCCGCGATTGAAGCCGGCGCACCCGTCGAGGGCGCGCGCCCGAGCACCGAATCGACCCGGGCGCGGACGGCATGCGCCTGTCGGCCGTGCGTGCCGAAGCGGCAGGTGCCGGGGTACACCCGCTCGGCATCGCGCGCGCGCGTCATGCCGGCTGCGGACTCCCATGCGGCGATGTCGGCGCGGCTGCAAGCGCAGGGGTAGGCCCAGCCGGCGTCGACCAGCCGCGCGAGCGCCTCTTGGTACAGCGCCGTGCGGGTCGATTGGCGTTCGGGCGGCGCGTCGGGAACGAGGCCGCAAGCGGCGAGCTGGCGCAGGATTTCAAGGGCGGCGCCTGGGCGGCAGCGCGGCAAGTCCACATCCTCGATGCGCACCAGCCAGCGGCCGGCGTGGGCGCGGGCGTCGAGCCAGGAGGCGAGCGCGGCGGTCAGCGAGCCGGCATGCAGCGGTCCGGTCGGCGACGGGGCGAAGCGGCCGCGATAAGGCCGGGTGGCCTCGATCGCGCTCACGCGCCGCCCGATCGTGCCGCCGCGTGGCGCTCGAGCAGCGTGTGCCGCGTCGCCGGGCTTTCGAACTGGCCGAGGCACCAGCGCAGACCGAGGCCGGGTTCGCGTTTGCAACGACCATCGGTCGGCGTGTCGAGCGAGCGACGCCCCGCATAACCGAAGACCGGCCCGCGGCTCAGGCGCTGCACGGCCTTGACGACCAGCCGGTCTGCCGCGACGGGGCCGCGCGGCAGCGGCTCGGGCACGAAGCCGCAGCCCATGCCGCGCAGCAAAGCCTCGATTTTCGATCGCATGTCGCTGACGGTCAGCACGTCCTGGCCTGTCAACAGGTTGAAGGTCCGCGGCACGAGTCGCTGTGCCGAAGCGGCGACCGCCACGGCCCGGTGCTGCAGCCGTTCGGCGTCGGTCAGCGGCGCCGTGGCGGCGGCCAGCGGATGATGCGGCGCGATCGCGATCGCGTTCGCAAACACGAAACAGAGCGGGCCGAGCTCCTTCATCCGGATGCCGATGGGAATGCTCCGGTCGGTGCCGACGCCGAGCGCCAGATCGGCTCGGCCGCTGACCTGTGCTTCCCACGTGCCGGCGAGCGCTTCGGTGCGCAGGGCCAGCCGCGTGCCAGCACTTCGCCGGGGCGAGGCGCCGCCCTGGATGCTGTTCGAGGCGGCGGTCGCTTCGAGGGCGAAGAAGGCCTCGCACAATTCGAGCGCGGTGGCCGTCGAGACCCCGTCGTCAACCGCGATGCTGAGCTGCGCCTCCCAGCCGGTCGCGACCCGCTCGACGCGGTTGGCAACCGCGTCGGTCTGCTCGAGCAGGTGACGCCCTTCGAGCAGCAGTTCAGCGCCTGCGGCGGTCAGCCGGGCCTGCCGCGAGCGGCGGACGAACAGCAGCACGTCGAGCGCGTCCTCGAGCTGGCGTTCGCTGTAGCTGAGCGACGACGGCACCTTGCCGAGTCCGCGTGCGGCCGCGGCGAAACTGCCGGTCCGGGCGATGACGTCCATCATCGTCAGAGCCTCGGGGGTGAGCACGTTGCGGTTGGCGCTCATCGCGGCAACTCGACCTGCATCCTGTCCGCTTTCAAGCCTGCCGCCGGGCTCGGCCCGTACGGCGCCGCGAACATCACGCGTCACACGTCCCGCGCGAGCCGCACGCCGCTGAACTGCCACTGCGTGTCGGTCGGAAAGAAGTTGCGATAGCTCGCGCGCACGTGGCCGGCGGGGGTGGCACACGAGCCGCCGCGGAGCACCATCTGGTTGCACATGAACTTGCCGTTGTACTCGCCGACGGCGCCCGGCAGCGGCCGGTAGCCGGGGTAGGCGCCGTAGTTCGACTGGGTCCATTCCCAGACGTCGCCGTACATCTGCACCGGTTCGACATCGGCCCCCTGGTCGGCGGGCATCGGGTGAAAGGCGCCGCGATCGGCCCAGTTCGCCCGCGCCGGGGCGCGCAGACGCCGCGCCG
>CAXSGM010000054.1:0-19639 GCA_964236915.1 uncultured Rhizobacter sp. | reverse complement strand
CATGCCGATCGTCGCTTATGGGACCGAGGCGGTCGATCGGTATTTCAACGGGCTGATAATCGATCGCAATGGAGGTGAGCCTCGGATCCTTGCCGAGCAACTTGGTCGTGAGGTCGAGAAGAAGCGACGCAATTCGCTTCGACATCTCCGGTGATCTTTGCGCTGCGACCTTGACATTGAGAATGGGCACGATTGCTCCTTGTGGTTAGCTGTGCAACTATCGCTCGAGAAAAGCCTATCCATCCAGGGCCGAGCGCACGCCCTTGATGCTTGCCACCGTGTCATTGAAGCCGACTTCGCCGAGCAGGTGCTTGAGCCGCTTCGTGACTGCGCCGCTGCACTGGTCGAGGCGGGCTTTCAACTCTCGTCCCGCGTCGGTCGCAACAACCGCGACTTCCCGACCGTCTTTGCCGCTCGGCCGCCGCTCCAGTAAACGCAGCTTCTCCAGACCGTCCAATGCGCGGGTTGCCGTCGGACGCGCGATCGATAGAACGGCAGCCAACTCGCTTTGGACCATGCCGGGCCGCGCGAGCACCGCCCGTAACATGAAGCCTTGCGCGGGCGTCAGTCCGAACCGGGCGAACGCTTCTCCCCACTCACGGTCCAGGCGTCGCGCCAAGGCGGAAGTGTTGAAGTACAAGCAGTGGTCGAACATGAGGCATCGTAGCCAAAACAAGTTAGCTATGCAACCAGCACAACAGCCTTCTTCGCACCCTTCGCTGTCCGCGCCGACGCCGACTTTCGACTATGCCGCCCGGCTCGCAATCGGATCGGCCGCGCCGCGCCAAAGCCAGGCGGCACCTCGCACGCCCGACGAGTCGCCGTGCTGGCTGCGAACGAGCCGCGTCCGCACCGGCTCGGAGACGCCGCCGCTGAACACGTGGCGGCCCAAGAGCTTCGGTAGCGCGTCGATCAGGCTTTCGATCCGCGAGACGCCGCCGGCCAGCACGATCACGTCCGGGTCGAGCAGGTTGATCACCTGTGCCAGGCCGCGGGCGAGGCGCGCGGCGTGGCGGCTGAGCGTCGCCTGCGCGGTGGGATCGCCGTCTTCGGCGCGGGTGGCGATGGCCTCGGCCGACAGCGTCTGGCCGGTGTGAAGGCGGTGGTCACGAGCGATCGCCGGGCCGCTGACCCAGGTCTCGAGGCAGCCGCGCTTGCCGCAAAAGCAGGCCGGCCCGTCGACCTCGCTCGCGTCGGGCCAGGGCAGCGGGTTGTGGCCCCATTCGCCGGCCAGGCCGTTCGGGCCGGTCAGCAGACGGCCATCGACGACGATGCCGGCGCCGACCCCGGTGCCGAGGATCGCGCTGAACGACACCCGCGCGCCGGCCGCGGCGCCGTCGGTCGATTCGGAGAGCGCCAGGCAGTTGGCGTCGTTGGCGAGCCGGATCGGGCGGCCGAGCCGCACTTGCAGGTCGCGCTGCACCGGCTTGCCGTTGAGGCAGGCCGAGTTCGCGTTCTTGACGAGGCCCGACGCGGTCGCCGCGCCCGGCGTGCCGATGCCGACGCTGCAGCCCGCCACGCCGAGCTCGCGTTCGGCGCGGGCGACCAGCGCGGCGACGGCATCGAGCGTGGCGGGGTAGTCGCCGGCCGGCGTCGCCACGCGTTCACGCCAGAGGCTCCGGCCGTCGTCCGCCAGTACGATCGCTTCGATCTTCGTGCCGCCCAGGTCGACGCCGAGAGCGGGGGCAGAGGGGGCCGGTGTCATGCCGCTGAGCGTAGGGCAAACGGCGGCGCGCCGGCCCGGGGCTGAATCACGGCGCGATGCGCTTGGCCGTCACGACGACGCGCGGCAGTTCGATGATGCGAACCGCGCGCGGCTCGGCGGCGGCAGACGCACGGGTGGGCAGGTTCCAGGCTGTCGCCGCCACCGCGAGCGAGGCGCTCGCGAGGATGGCAAAGGCGACGGCGAGGGTGGTGAGGCGGCTGATCATGCTGAGCTCCTTCGGTCGTGGGATGCGAGGGGAGGAACTCTAGAAAAGCGTGCGCCGCGGCGACAGCGGGTTGCGACGAGGGGCGCAGCCGGCCGGATGGGCGGCGCCGGATGCCGACGAGCGGCGCGGCTAAATGTCAGATCGCCTCGGTCCGGGCGCGGAGCCACGCGAGCGCCGCGCCGTTGAGCCGCGGCGCGAGCCGCTCGTGCACCGTCGCGTGGTACGCGTTCAGCCAGTCGACCTCGTCCTGACGCAGCAGCGCCTGATCGATGCAGCGGGTGTCGATCGGGCAGAGCGTCAGCGTCTCGAATTCGAGGAACTCGCCGTAATTGCCGCTCGAAGGATCGAGCTCGGCCGCCGCCACCGGCGCGTTGAGCACCAGGTTCTCGATCCGGATGCCCCAGCGGCCGGGCCGGTAGAGCCCCGGCTCGATGCTGGTGATCATCCCCGGCTCCATCGCCATCTGCGCCTCGGGGATCGCCTTCGAGATGCTTTGCGGCCCCTCGTGCACGTTCAAGAAGTAGCCGACGCCATGCCCGGTGCCATGGCCGTAGTCGAGGCCGTGCTGCCAGAGCGGCGCGCGAGCGATCGCGTCGAGCATCGGTGAAAGGGTGCCGCGCGGGAAGCGGGTGCGGCTGAGGCCGATCGTGCCCTTCAGCACCCGCGTGTAGTCGCGCCGGTGCTCGGCCGTAATCGTGCCGATCGGCCAGACGCGCGTAATGTCGGTCGTGCCGCCGAGGTACTGGCCGCCCGAATCGATCAGCAACAGGCCGCCGGCCGCGGGGTCGATGGTCGCGTGTGAATCGGGCGTGGCGCGGTAGTGCGGCATGGCGCCGTTGGCGTTGAAGGCGGCGATCGTGGGAAAGCTCAGGCCGATGAAATTCGATCGCTTGGCGCGCTCGGCGCTCAGGCGCGCGTCGATCGTCAGCTCGGTGATCGGCTCGGTGCGGGCCGGGTCGGCGAGCGCCGCCTCGAACCAGGCGTAGAACGCGCACATCGCCGCGCCGTCCTCGGCCATCGTCTCGCGCACCTGCGCCGCTTCGGCGTTGCTCTTGCGGCTCTTGAACAGGGTCGAGGGGTTGATCGCCTCGACGACGCGCGCGCTCACCTTCGCCCGGAGGCCGAAGGTGACGCGGCGCGGATCGATCTGCAGCACCGTGGCCGCCGGCAGCACGGCGAGCGTGTCGCCGGCGGCAGCGTAGGGCGCGAGGCGCACGCCGTCGGCGGTGAGGCGCTCGGCGAGGTACGGGGCGATCTTGTCGGCGCCGATGAAAAGCGTCGTCGTCGGCGGGGCGGCTGGCGTGTCGGCGTCGCCGCCGGTTTCGAGCAGCACATGGGCCAGGAACACGGGGTTGTAGTCGACGTCGGCGCCGCGCAGGTTCAGCAGCCAGGCGATGTCGTCGACGGTCGAGATGAAGTGGTGGGTCGCGCCGTTCGCGGCCGCAGCCGCGCGCACGCGGGCGAGCTTGTCGGCGCGGGTGGTGGCGGCTTCGGGTACCAGGTGCTCGACAACCGGCGCCGCCGGCAGGGCCGGGCGGTCGGGCCAGATGTCGGCGAGCAGATCGACATCGGCGGCGAGGGCCACGCCGGCCTTGTCGAGCGTCGCCTGCAAGTGCTGTGTGGCCGCCAGCCCGAGGACATTGCCGTCGACCGCAACCGTCGCGCCCGTCGGCACCTGCGATGCCAGCCAGTCGACGTGCTGCACCGAAGCGCCGGTCGCGATCCGCACCAGCTCGATCCCGCTGCCGGTCAGTTCGGCCTCGGCTTGCACCCAATAGCGGCTGTCGGCGAACAGCGCCGCCTCGTCGAGCGTCACCGCGAGGGTTCCGACCGAACCGGTAAAGCCCGACAGCCATTGGCGGCCCTGCCAGCGGTCGGGCAGGTACTCGGAGAGGTGCGGGTCGCTCGAGGGCACGAGCACCCCGGCGAGGCCACGCTGCCGCAGCGCGTCGCGGAGCTTGTCGATGCGCAGCCTGTGAAGCGAGGTTCGCGTGTCCATGGCGTCCTTTCGAAGAGGGTGATGCTGGCGGCGGCGAGCGCGCCCGGTTCGGTTCAGCCGGCGGGCCGAATGCCGGCAGCGCTCGGTCCGCTGAGCCGGTGCCCATCATGCCGGGCCGACCGGATCCCGGAAATCGTGGACCTGTGGCGGCTTCGTCGCCGGCGCGGTCGGCGGCTCGGCCACCACGCGCGCCGAGCGCTGATGCGTGACGTAGGCCCACGACCAGTCGAGCAGCACGAGGAGCCGGTTGCGAAAGCCGATCAAAAACCAGATGTGGGCGAAAAGCCAGAACAGCCAGGCCGCCAGCCCAGCGAAGCGGAGCGAACCGAGGACCGGCACCTCGAGGTCGACCACGGCGGCTTTGCGCCCGACGGTCGCGAGGTTGCCGTAATCGGCATAGCGGAAGGCCCGCGTCGGCTCGCCGTGCAGCCGGCGGAGCAGGTTCGCGGCGGCGGCCCGGCCCATTTGCTTGGCCGCCGGACTGACGCCCGGCACCGGCGTCGGCGGCCCGGTGCGCGGCCAGCTGGTCGCCGCCGCCAGGTCGCCGACGACGGCAATCTCCGGATGGCCGGCCAAGCTCAGATCCGGTTCGACGACGACGCGCCCGGCCCGATCGAGCCGGGCACCGACCTCGGCCGCGAGGACGGCGCCGAGCCGCGAACCGGCGACGCCGGCCGCCCAGATGACGGTGCGCGACGGCAGTCGCTCGGTCGCCGCGGCTGCCGGCTCGGCATGGGCCGCCTCGACTCCGGAGAGGATTTCGTAGGTCACGCCGTCGGCATCGATGCCGGTGACGCGGCACCCCGTCCGGACCTCGACACCGAGCCCCTCGAGCTGGCGCCGTGCCTTGGCCGAGAGTTCGGGCACGAAGGCCGGCAGCACCCGGTCGCCACCCTCGAGCAGCACGACGCGCGCCTGCGAGGAGTCGATGCGCCGGAACTCGCGCGGCAAGGTGTGGCGTGCGATCTCGACCAGCGTTCCGGCCATCTCGACGCCGGTCGCGCCGGCGCCGATCACGACGAAGGTCATCCAGGGCCCGCGAATTGCCGGATCGGTCTCGCGCTCGGCCCGCTCGAACGCGCCGATCACGCGGGCGCGGATCCGCAGCGCGTCGTCGAGCGTCTTCAAGCCGGGCGCGACCGCGGCCCAATCGTCGTGGCCGAAATAGCTGTGGCCGGCGCCGGCGGCCACGATCAGGTGGTCGTAGGGCAGGGTGGTGCCATCGTCGAGCACCACGCGGCGGCCGGCCGCATCGATGCCGACGACCTCGGCCTGCAGCACCGTCAGCCTGCCCTGCTCGATCTGGCGGCGCAGCACGTGGCGGATCGGCGCGCTGATCGCGGGCGACGACAGCCCGGCGGTCGCGACCTGGTAGAGCAGCGGCTGGAACAGATGATGGTTGGTTCGATCGACGACCGTGACCTCGACCTCGGCCTGGCCCAGCGCCCGCACCGCCTCGATGCCGCCGAAGCCGCAGCCGATCACCACGACTCTCGCGCGGCCAAGCGAGGCGGCGGCCAGCCCGGGGCCGGGTGCGGTGCGAGAGGCCGACGTCATGGTGCGGTCACGATACGCCACCGCTCGTGGGCCCGGGCTGCAGGGCTCGCACGGTTCTCGGGCGGCGGCCGCGGACAAAGCTATCCTGCCTTGATGCGCCTCTTGCTCGTCGAAGACGATCGGATGATCGGTGAGAGCCTCCGGAGCGGGCTGCGGCTCGAGGGCCACGCGGTCGACTGGGTGCGCGATGTCGCCGCGGCGAACGCGACGCTCGCAACCGAGCAGTTCGATCTGGTGCTGCTCGATCTCGGTCTGCCGACCGGCGGTGCGCGCGGCGCGGAGACCCGCGCCACCGGCGGCCTCGAGGTTCTGCGCGCACTGCGCCAGCGCCAAAATGCCACGCCGGTGATCGTGCTCACCGCGCGTGACGCGGCCGGCGACAAGGTGGCCGGCCTCGATGCCGGCGCGGACGACTACCTCGTCAAGCCCTTCGACCTCGACGAGCTCGCCGCGCGCATCCGCGCGGTGCAGCGCCGCTACGCTGGCCGTGCGCGGACGACGCTTTCGGTCGGCGGCGTCACCCTCGACCCGGCGACGCGGCAGGTGAGCGTCGACGGTGCGCCGGTGCTGCTCTCGGCGCGCGAGTTCGCCGTGCTGGAGGCTTTGATGCAGCGCCCCGGCGCGCTGCTGTCGCGCGCCCAGCTCGAGGACCGGCTCTACGGCTGGGGCGAGGAGATCGAGAGCAACGCGGTCTCGGTCTACATCCATCAGCTGCGCAAGAAGCTGGGGCCGGACGTGATTCGCAACGTGCGCGGCGTCGGCTACTTCGTCGGCGCCGCGCCGCCGGGTTGAGCACCGGAACGTGCAGCCCGGGGGCGTTTCGATGAACCCGACCGCTTGAGCTCGATCCGCGTCCGCGTGCTGCTGTCGCTGCTCGGCGTGCTCGCCGCGACCGCGCTCGCCCTCGGCCTCCTCACCTACCGCAGTGTGCTCGGCGAAACCGAGGCGTTGTTCGACTACCAGCTGCGGCAGATGGCGTTCTCGCTGCGCGACCAGGGCGAGATCGCGCCCGCCCAGGCGAGCTCGCTGGCCGACCAGGAGCTCGATTTCGTCGTCCAGATCTGGACCGTCGACGGCCGCGTGATCTACCCGCCGCGCGTCCGCGATGACCTGCCGGCGCGCGCGCTGCTCGGCCTGGCCGATGTGACGGTCGGCGGTCGCACCTGGCGGACCTTCAGCGTCGCCAGCCGCGACCGGGTGATCCAGGTTGCCCAGCCGCTCGTCGTGCGCAAGCGCCTCGCGGCCAACGCGGCGCTGCGCAGCGTCGCGCCGATCGCACTGATCGCGCCGGCGCTGGCGCTGTTGGTGTGGTGGCTTGCGGCGCAGACGCTGGCGCCGCTCGCACGGGTCGCCGCCGGTCTTGCGGCGCGCGACGAGCAGTCGCTGCAGCCGCTGCCGGTCGCCAGCCTGCCGGCGGAGGTGCTGCCGCTGGTCGGCGCGCTGAACGCGCTGCTGCAGCGCCTCGGCGCCGCGCTCGACGCGCAGCGCGCCTTCGTGTCCGACGCCGCCCACGAGCTGCGCTCGCCGCTCACCGCGCTGAAGCTCCAGGTGCAGTGGCTGCAGCGCGCCAGGGACGATGCGGCGCGCGCCGAGGCGATCGTCGCGCTGGCTGCGGGGGTCGAACGCGCGGTCCGGCTCGTCGAGCAGATGCTCACCCTGGCGCGCGCCGAGCCGGGCGCGCCGGGCCCGGCATTCGCGCCGCTCGACCTCGGCGAGCTCGCGCGCGCCGGCCTCGCCGCGACCGCCGCTTTCGCCGCCGAACGCGGCACCCGGCTCGAGCTGGTGGCGCCAGCGCCGGTGAGCGTCGCAGGCGATGCGGCCGGGCTCGGTGCCCTGGTGCGCAACCTCGTCGACAACGCGGTCCGGTACGCACCGCGCGGTTCGCGCGTCGAACTGCAAGCCTTCGTCGACACCGACGGCGTGGCGGTGCTGCGGGTCGACGACGCCGGGCCGGGCATTCCGCCGCCCGAGCGCGAGCGCGTCTTCGATCGCTTCTACCGGCATGCAGCCGGCGATGAAGCCGGCACCGGTCTCGGCCTGGCCATCGTGCGCAGCGTCGCCGAACGCCACGGCGCCGGCGTCACGCTCGGCGACGCGCCGCTCGGCGGCCTGCGGGTCGAGTTGCGGATGCCACGCGTTGCTCAAGTTCCGATCGACAGTCGCTGAAGCCCCTGCCTACGCGCCAAGTGCCGTACGGCACCCTTCTCGATCCCCTCCGAGGTGCTCATGCCGACCCCGCTGCCGCGTTCGCTGCTCTCGATCACCGCGGCGCTGCTGCTCGCGGGCAGCGCCTGGGCGGCGCCGCCGCAGCCGAAGCCGATCAGCACGGACCGTTCGACCGGCGCGCTCATCGACCCGGCGATGGCCGAAAAGGTCTGGGAAGAGGCGCTGCCGGCGCGGGTGATGCGGCTCTATCCGAAACGCAGGTTCCGCTTCGTGAGCGAAGTGGCCGGCGGCTTCAACGAGGACAAGAGCTGCGTCGTCACCGCACGCGCGATGGTGCTGCCCCTGCAGGGCACGCGGATCGTCTACGCGCCGGTCAGGTCGGCCACCACCTTCGACGCGGCGCCGAGCCTGACGCGCGACCCATGCCGGGATCTGGCGCGCAACAAGCTCAAGGAGGCGGTCGAAGCGATCGCGGCGTCGATCGTCGCCAGCTGATCGACGACCGCTCGGCGCGGCGAAGCCCGGACTATCGGGCCGATCCCGCCGACGCCCGCGCTTCTTCGAGCTGCGCGCGAAGAAGCGCCACATCCGACGAGAACCGGGCAGCAACCAACTCGACCAGGTTGAAGCCGAACGCAGGGTTCTGGTAGTAGAGCTGCTTGACAGTGCTCTCGTCCATCGAGAGCACGGTGCAGTCCTCGGCGCAGAGGGCGGTGAGGCGCCGGCGCCGGTCGGGCGAGAAGAACGCGATCTCGCCGAAGATCTGGCCCGGGACCACGTTTCCCGCGTTTTCGACCAAGTCGATCCGCCCTTCGGCCAGCAGGTAGAGCCGGTCGGCGCGATCGCCTTGACGGAACAGCACGGTGCCGGCGCGCAGCCGGGCGCTGCGCATGTACGGCCGCAGCCAGACGCCGAGGTCGTTATCGGCGCGGACCGCCTCGACCCGCCGCGTCAGCCGGATCATCTCGGCGAGCCGGTATAGGTTCAGTGGCAGCAGCGCCGTGTGCAACAGCAGCATCGGCCAGGACGGGTGCAGCACGCCGTACGCAATGAAGCCGAGGTTGCTGCCGATCGCGAGCCAGCGCAGCGGAATCATCGTCTTGACAACGCCGCTCACCAGCACGAAGGCACCGGCCACCACGACCGCCAGCAAGGCCAGCATTTCGCTCGGCGATGCGAGCGCTGCGGCGACGTACCGGCCCGCCGCGGCCACAGGGTCCGCGATCACCGAACGCCGCCGGGTTCACGCCGCGGGCTGCTGGCCGAAGCGGCCGGTTTCCGAATCGCACTCGTAATTTTTACGTCACGTTGATGGCGAACGCCGGCACTGCGAGCGCGAAGGTTCCAAGAGCCGCGAGAGACTTGAGCTGCATGTCCACCCTTGTGCGTTCAACTGCGGCGACGGGGACGGCTCGGATCGCTGACAACTGTAGAGGCTTCCTTCATGCTTGTCGCGCGTTGCATGGGTGGCGGAGTCGTGCATCCCTTGTATCGGGGGTCGGCCGGCGCCGATGTGCAATGGTTCTCGTCTGCATGGTGGTCGCACGACGCTGAGCGCTTCTGTACGCCCCGATGCGGCGCGCCGAACCGCTGGCCGCCGGCGAGCGCGCGTCGTTTCTCGAACAGGTGCCGTCGCACCGGGCGATCGTCGGGGCCGGGGGCAGCGACGGCCCCGGGTGGCTGAGCCGTCGGCAACCGCGGATCGCGGATCGCGGCGCGGCGCGGTTTAAGGCGTGCCGTTTCGATCAGCGAGCGCGCGCTCGGGTGCGCCGCTCGACAGCGAGCGAGGCGCCGAACACCGCCAGGCCGCCGACCGCCAATCCAGCGCCGACCCCGCCGGTCGACGTCCATCCGAGCCCGGCGGCGATCGCCAGGCCGCCGAGCCACGCGCCGAGCGCGTTGGCGAAGTTGAACGCCGAGTGGTTGAGCGCCGCCGCCAGCACCTGGGCGTCGCCCGCCACGTCCATCAGGCGGATCTGCAGCGGCGCGCCCAGCGCGACGATGCTGCCGAGCAGGAAGACGGCCAGGGCCGCGGTGGGTACATGCTGGGCGAGCGCGCCGAAGCCGGCGAGAACGATCGCCGAATACACCAGCAGGCCGCCGATCGTCGGCATCAGTGCCCGGTCGGCCAGCCGCGCACCGAGCAAATTGCCGGCGATGCTGCCGAGGCCGAACAGCGACAGGACGAACGGCACCTGCCCGAGGGTGACGCCGGTGACTTCGGTCAGCGTCGGCTTGATGTAGCTGAACACGCAGAACATGCCGCCGAAACCGATGCCGGCGATTCCGAGCGTCAGCCAGACCTGCGGCCGCCGCAGCGCGCCGAGTTCGCGCATCGGACCGGCATCGGCGTCGGCCGGCAGATCCGGCACGCCACGGTGGATCGACAGCGCGGCCACCACGGCGACGCCGGCGACGAAGAGGAACGCGGCGCGCCAGCCGAGCTGTTGACCGAGCCATGCGGCGAAAGGCACGCCGACGAGGGTGGCGGTCGTCAGGCCGAGCATGACGAAGGCGACGGCGAGGGCGCGCCGATTCGGCGCCGAGAGCGTCGCGGCAACCAGCGCCGCGACGCCGAAATAGGTACCGTGCGGCAGGCCCGAGGCGAAGCGCATCAGGCCGATCGCCAGGTGGCCGGGCACGAACGCCGTCGCGACGTTCGCCACCGCGTAGAAGCCCATCAGCGCGACCAGCAGCGCGCGCCGCCGCCAGCGGGCCGCGAGCACGGAGAGCACCGGCGCACCGAGCACCACGCCGAGGGCGTAGGCGCTGATGAGATGTCCGGCCTGCGGGATCGTGACGTGCAGATCGCTCGCGACCTCCGGCAGGAGTCCCATCATCACGAACTCGCCGGTGCCGATCGAGAAGCCGCCCACGCCGAGCGCGAGCAGGGCCGTGGCCGCGCTCGGACGTTCGCCCGCATCGAGCGGCGGGGTAGGTGAAGAGGCGGGGGAGGCAGTGGAAGGCACGGCAGCGAAGATCTCGGTATAAACCCGTGGCGACCATAGCACCGCCATCCACTACCTTCGCGGCTGCGCGATGCCATGAATCTTTCGTCTTTCCAATACCGAATCGACCGGGGCGGCGCCGGCCCGATGCCCCGACCCGCACGACGCGCGCTTCGGTGGGCGGTCGGCTGCGTGACCCGGTGCGCACCGGGTCGATATCCCGCAGCCCTCGCCCTGGCCACCGCCGCCGCGTTCGCCCCCGGCGCCGGGTTCGCGGCCGACGATGCCGCCGTGCCGGCTTTCTCGAGCAGCCCCGCGGGGGAGCCTTCCGGCGCCTGGCACTTCGCCGGCTTGCCGCGCAAGACGCCGACCAGCTTCGCCATCGTCGACCTCGGCGGCGCGCGGGCCCTGAAAGTCGAGGCAGCCGACTCGTACGGCAACCTCGTGCACACCTTGCACGTGCAGCTTTCCGACCCCGCGACGCTCGCCTGGCGCTGGCGCGTCGACGAGCTCGTCGACGCGGCCGACATCCGCACCCGCGCCGGCGACGACTCGCCGGCCAAGCTGTGCGTTTTCTTCGCCTTCGATGCCGGCAAGCTTTCGCTCGGCGAGCGCACCCGGCTCGCGCTCGCGCGGAGCACGGCCGGGGAGGACGTTCCGGCCGAGACGCTCTGCTATGTCTGGGACAACAAGCTGCCGGCCGACACCGCCCTCCCCAACGCGTTCACCAAGCGGATCCGCACCCTCGTGCTGCAGAGCGGCACCGGCCGGCTGGGGCAATGGATCGCCCAGAAGCGCAACCTCGTCGCCGACTACCAGCGGCTCTTCGGCGACGAGTCCGAGGGCAAGGTGCCCGAGGTCATCGGCATCGCGGTCGCCGCGGATGCAGACAACATTCACGGGCACAGCCTCGCCTACTTCGGCGACATCGTTCTGACGCCGTAAAGTGCGCCTTAACTTTCGCTTAAGCCGCCGTTAACCGACCGCTAATCGCCCGGCCCTATCTTCCTCACCGACGCGGCGAAGTCGTCCGCCACGAACCGGAGAGATGAAGATGTCGATGCGATTCAAACCTTTGACTGCGGCCCTGGTGGCCGCGGGTGTGCTCGCGGTCGGCAGCGCCGGCGCGATCGATATGCCGGGCTGGCTGAAGACGAAGCCGGCGCCCGCAGCCGGCGGCTACCGGGCGGTGTCCGATGTGAGCGCGCCGCCGCTCGTGCCGGTGCTGAACGCACAAGGCACGCCCAACTATCGCGCGATCGTGAAGGAATTCGGCCCGGCGGTGGTCGGTGTCACGGTGGCCGGCATGCACAAGGCCGGCGCCGAGGAGCAGCAGGGCGGCCTGCCGCCGGGCATGGAGGACGATCCGTTCTTCAAGTTCTTCAAAGGCATGCCGGGGATGCAACAGCCGCGCGGGCGCCAGGGGGGTCAAGGCGGGCAAGTGCCGTTCCGCGGCATGGGCTCGGGCTTCATCATCAGCTCCGACGGCCTCATCCTAACCAACGCCCACGTCGTGCGCGAAGCCAAGGACGTGACCGTCAAGCTGTCGGACCGCCGTGAGTTCACTGCCAAAGTGCTCGGCTCGGATCCGACGACCGACATCGCGGTCTTGAAGGTCAACGCGACTAACCTGCCGACCGTGCGCATCGGCGACACGCGCCAGATCGAGGTCGGTGACCCGGTGCTGGCGATCGGCGCGCCCTACGGCCTCGAGCAGACGGCCACCTCCGGCATCGTCAGCGCCAAGGGCCGTTCGCTGCCCGGCGACAACACGGTGGTGCCGTTCATCCAGACCGATGCGGCGGTGAACCCGGGCAACTCGGGCGGCCCGCTCTTCGACGGCAGCGGCCAGGTCGTCGGCATCAACGCGCAGATCTACTCGCAGAGCGGCGGCTTTCAGGGTCTTTCGTTCTCGATCCCGATCAACGTCGCGATGCGCGTCAAGGACCAGATCGTCGCCACCGGCAAGGCCACGCACGCCAGGCTCGGCGTCACGATCCAGGATTTGAACCAGGGCCTCGCCGATTCCTTCGGGATGAAGCGGCCGGACGGCGCACTGGTCGCGAGCATCGCCGACGGTAGCGCGGCGGCGGCGGCCGGGCTCAAGCCGGGCGACGTGATCACCGAGGTGAACGGCCAGCCGGTCGTGCGCTCCGGCGAGCTTTCGAGCCAGATCGGGCTCGCGGCGCCGGGCGAGAAGGTGGTGCTGAAAGTGTGGCGCGACCACAGCTTCCGCGATATCCAGGCCAAGCTCGGCGGGGCTGCTGGCGACGCCGAGCAGCTGGCCGACGCCGGTGGCAACGTGCGCCCGGGCCAGCTGGGTCTGGGCATGCGGCCGCTGACGCGCGACGAGCACCGCGACTCGAAGATCGAGCAGGGCCTGGTCGTCGAGAACGTCGCGGGGCCGGCCGAGCGCGCCGGCATCCAGCCCGGCGACGTGCTTCTCGCGATCAACGGCCGGCCGGTCGACTCGGTCGATCAGGTCAAGCAGGTGCTGCAGTCGAAGCCGAAGAACGTCGCCTTGCTCGTTCAGCGCGATGGGAACAAGATATTCGTTCCGGTCGATCTGGGGTGAAGCAGAGGCCCTCCCATCCCGGAGGGCTTTTTTTTGCAAAGGAAGAACAGCATGCGAACAGCAAACGTGCGACGACCGCGGGCTCGGGCCCTTTTGATCGCCGCGGCGGTCGGCGCTTCCGGAATCGCCGCGCACGCCCAGGCGCCGGCCGGCGCGCCATTGCCGCCCGAGCGCCAGGCCAGTGGTGGCGTGGCGTTCGTCTCGGGCGGCATCGACGAAGGCCAGTCCAAGCGCTTTCTCGCGGCGTTCGACCGTTATCCGCTCGCGGTCCAGCTTTTCGAGCGCGTCGGCTCGGGGAATGCTTACACCGCCGACGCGGTCGTGCGGATCGTCGATGCGCAAGGCCAGGTCGTCCTCGAACAGAAGTCGGACGGTCCCTTCATGCTGGTCCGCCTGCCGGCCGGCAGCTACCGTGTCGGCGCCAGCCTGGACGGCCGGACACTCCCCGAGCAGCAGGTGCAGGTGACCGCTACCGGGCACGCCAAAGCGACGTTCCTGTTTTCAAAGGGCGCGGGTTGAACTTCGTGGCTGGGGCGCTGCCCCATCGGTTCAATGCTCAGGCTGGCGCTGCGTCGAGCCAGCCGCCTTCGAACCCCGCGCGCCGTAAACCGTCGACGAACGGGGCGCAGCGCCGCATCAGCCGCCAGATCGTGCCGTCGAGCTGGTTGGCGACCATCATCACCGTCGGCCCTTCGTTGATGCCGAAGTGATGCTTCGAGACCCAGCCGATCGGATGCTCCCGATCCCCTGGAAAGGTCGGATTGAACGAGGCCCTGAAACCATAGCGGTTGCCGACGTGCAACTGCAGGCTCTGGAACTGCTCGATCGTCGGTAACACGATCTCGGGCGCAAACGGCAGCGAGGCGACCACCGCCCATGGCGACAGCGTGCCGTCGTCGGGGCCGTCCGGCACGCCGCGGGCCACGTAATCGAAGTAGAGACGGCCGCCGACCCGCTCGCCCGGGGCTTTCTCGCCCGGCCCGTCGCTCGCCGTCAGGCCCCAGGAGCAGGCGCTGTACATCGCGAAGCCGCCCGGGTTGCGCTCGGCGTAGCGTTGCTGCACCCGCACGGCCTTGCGGCTGTTCTGGAAGTAGTCGCTGGCGTGGGCCCGCATGAACGCATCCTGCAGCCCGCGCAGGTCGAGCCAGACGTGCGCGAACTGGTGGATGAAGAGCGGTCCGGCGTGCAGGTACTCGATGCCTTCGACCGATGTCCAGGCGCAGGGCCGCAGCCACTCGTTCCAGGTCGCGGGTGGCAGCGGGTCGTGCGGCGCCCCGAGCGCCAGCAGGTACATCAGCATCGATTCGTCGTAACCCTGCCAGCGGTACGGCAGGAAGCCGCCCCCCTCCGGCATCCAACCGTGGCGCAGCAGCGGGTCGCCGTGGCACATCCAGCGCCAGTCGACCCGCGCGTAGAGTGCGTCAGCAAGATTGCGGAGCTCGCGCTCGTCGTCGGTATCGGCGTCGAAGAAGGCCGCGACGGTCAGCATCCCGGCGATGAGCAGCGCCGTGTCGATGCTCGAAAGCTCGCTTTGGACCGCGCGGCGGCCGGTGCCGCAATCGAGGAAGTGGTAATAAAAGCCGCGGTAGCCGGTGGCGCCCGGCGATTCGCTTTGTTCGCTCGCCGCGAAGAAGCGCAAGGTGCGAAGCGAGCGCTCGAGGGCGTGGGCGCGCGTCATCCAGCCGCGCTCCACGCCGATCGGATAGGCAGTCAGCGCCATGCCGACGGCGGCGATGCTCGCCGGCCAACTCGGCGCGGTTTTGTCGGGTACCAGGCCGTTCAGCTCGTTCGGCTCGTGCAGGAAGTAGCCGAAGGACTGACGCTGGATCTCGCGCAGCATGTCGATCCGCTCGGCGGTGAAGAGGTGGGTGCTTCGGGAATCGGTCGGTCGTGACATCGCCGGGATGCTAAGCCGCCGCCGGCATTGCCGTGCGCGATGGATCCATGTACGCACCCGCAGCCTTGCCTTGACCCGCAGCCAGGCAAGCTTCTACGATGCGCCGCCTGCTTACTTGTCCAGGCGAACGTCCAAAGAGCAGCGGAGCCGAACATGGACCATCCCATCGCGCAACGGCCGGCCTTGAGCGAGCCGCAGATTGCACAAGTGATCAAGACCATTGCGGCTGGTTTCAAGCTGCAATTGCGTTCGCCGATCCTGCAGACGCCCGCAACGCTCGGCCTGGATTTCGAGGACGTTTCTTTCCCGTCGCAGGACGGGGTTCCGCTCGAAGCCTGGTTCATGCCGAAGTCCGGCTCGAACAAGCTCGTCATCTGCGCCCATCCGCGCTGGTTCAACCGCTATGGCTGTCCTTCGCATCTCGAGCCCTGGAAATCGCTCGGCGCGATGGCCGGCAACGACTTCGAAGTGAGCTTCATCCCGGACTACAAGATCCTGCACGACGCCGGCTACAACGTCCTGGCCTACGACCTGCGGAACTTCGGCCACAGCGGCGCGGCGAACGGGGGTGTCTCCAGCGGCGGCTGGTTCGAGTCGCGCGACGTCATCGGCTCGCTCGCCTATGCGCGAAGCCGGCAGGATCTGCGCGGCATGGCGATCGGCCTTTTGAGTCGCTGCCTCGGCTGCAACGCGACCCTGTTCGCCATGTCGCGCGAGCCGGCCGCCTTCGAGGACGTGCGCTGTCTCGTCGGCGTGCAACCGCTCTCCGTCAAGGGCCTGATGGAGAAGGTGCTCGGCTTGAGCGGCGTGCCGCTGGAGCATCTCGCCGAACTCGACCGCGAAGTGAAGCTGGCGACCAGCTTCACGCTCGACCAGATGACGCCGCTCCGCGCGGCGAAGAGCGTCGCGCTGCCCACCTTCATCCTCCAGGTCGCCCAGGACGCGATGTGCCGGCCCGCCGACGTGCAGGAGATTTTCGACGCGATACCCGCGGCCGAGAAGGAACTGTTCTGGATCGAAGGCACGACCCGCCGCTGGGACGGTTATGCCTATTTCGCCAAGCACCCGGCGCGGATCCTGGGCTGGTTCGACAGGTACATGGCGTAGGCCACGCGCCGGTGCTGTCTGCGCCGCATCGGTGTCGAACGAGCGTCAGTCGTCGACCCGCCCGAGCACCAGGTACTCCATCAACGCCTTCTGCGCGTGCAGCCGGTTCTCGGCCTCATCCCACACCACCGACTGCGGGCCGTCGATCACCTCGGCGTCGACCTCTTCACCGCGATGCGCCGGCAGGCAATGCATGAAGAGCGCCTCGGGCTGGGCCGCGGCCATCATCTCGGCGTCGACGCGCCAGTCGACGAAGGCCTTGCGGCGCGCTTCGTTCTCGGCCTCGAAGCCCATGCTGGTCCAGACGTCGGTCGTCACCAGATCGGCGCCGGCGCAGGCGGCGAGGGGATCGGCGAAGCTGCGCAGGCACGCCCGGTTCGCGATGCCGGCGAGCGCCGGATCGACCTCGTAGCCGCTCGGCGTCGAGACGTGCAGCGTGAAGCCGAGCAGGTCGGCGGCCTGCAGCCAGGTGTTGGCCATGTTGTTGCCGTCGCCGACCCAGGCGACCACCTTGCCTTCGATGCCGCCGCGGTGCTCGATGAAGGTGAAGATGTCGGCAAGGATCTGGCAGGGGTGGTATTCGTTCGTCAGGCCGTTGATCACCGGCACGCGCGAATGCGCCGCGAAGGCCTCGATTTTTGTCTGCTCGAAGGTGCGGATCATCACCAGGTCGACCATCCGGCTGATCACCCGGGCACTGTCCTCGATCGGTTCGGCGCGGCCGAGCTGGCTGTCGCCGGTCGTCAGGTTCACGACCGAGCCGCCCATCTGGTACATGCCGGCCTCGAAGCTGACGCGGGTGCGCGTCGACGCCTTCTCGAAAATCATCGCCAGAGTGCGGTCGGCCAGCGGCGTGTACTTCTCGTAGCTCTTGAAGCGCCGCTTGATCGTCGCGGCGCGTTCGAAGAGGTAGGCGTATTCGGCGGCGTCGAAGTCCTTGAACTGCAGGTAGTGGCGGGGCGGCGCCGGGCTCATGGCGTGCCGGCCCCGCTGGGCGGCTCGGCGAGAAATTCCCGGATGAGCGGCACGAGGATGCGAACCAGCTCTGCCGCTTCGGCGCGGCTGAAAATCAGCGCCGGCAGCAGGCGCACGACGCGCTCGGCCGTCACGCTCAGCATCAGGCCGGCTTCGGCGGCCCGCCCGAGGAGCGCGCCGCAGGGCCGATCGAGCTCGATCCCGATCATCAAGCCCTGGCCGCGCACCTCGCGCACGCCTTCGACGCCGTGGAGCCCTTGGCTCAGGTCCTGCATCAGCGCCGCGCCGACCGTTGCCGCGTGGGCGATTAGGCCGTCTTCTTCCATGATCCGGATCGTCTCGACCCCGGCGCGCATCGCCAGCGGGTTGCCGCCGAAGGTCGTGCCATGGTTGCCGGGCCCCAACACGTTTGCCGCTTTCGGCCCGCAGACCACCGCGCCGATCGGCACGCCCGAGCCGAGGCCTTTGGCGAGCGGCATCACGTCGGGGCGGATGCCGGCCCACTGGTGCGCGAACCACTTGCCGGTGCGGCCCATGCCGCACTGCACCTCGTCGAGCATCAGGAGCCAGCCGCGTTCGTCGCAGATCCGCCGGACTTCGCGGAGGTACGCGACGGTCGCCGGCCTGATGCCGCCTTCGCCCTGGATGACCTCGAGGAAGACGGCGACGACGTTCGGGTGGCTCGCCGCGACCGCCTCGATCGCCGCCGAATCGTTCAAAGGCACGCGCACGAAACCCTCGACCAGCGGGCCGAATCCGGCCTGCACCTTGGGGTTGCCGGTGGCCGAGAGGGTCGCAATCGAGCGGCCGTGGAAGGCGGCTTCGTAGACGACGATCTCGGGCCGGTCGATGCCCTTGTCGTGGCCGAACTTGCGGGCGATCTTCAGCGCCGCCTCGTTGGCTTCGAGGCCCGAGTTGCAGAAGAAGACGTTCGTCAGGCCGGACAGCTCGCAGAGCTTGGCGGCCAGCCGCTCCTGCAGCGGCACCAGGTAGTAATTCGACGAGTGAATGAGCTTCGCGACCTGGTCCTGCAGCGCCGGAACGAGCTTCGGATGGTCGTGGCCGAGCGTGTTGACCGCGATCCCGGCGAGCCCGTCGAGGTACTTGCGGCCCTCGGTGTCCCAAAGCCAGCAGCCGCGACCGTGCGCGAGGGCGATCGGCAGCCGGCCGTACGTCTTCATCACATGGGGTTCGGGCGAGGCGAGGAAGTCCGGGGCGTTCATGGGCACTCCACGAAGAAAGGAAGAAGCGGGGCTGCGCCAGGGATATCCCTGGCGCAGCTCCCGCTTGCGGGTTGCAATTCTAGTAAAGCGGCTGCCCTGACGACCGTTTTTGTGACGGATGCTGCGCGCCGCGACGCAGGGCGCTCAGCGCATATCCGACGCGGCACAATGCGCTCGCCTCCAGCACCGTCGCCGGATGAAACGCCGCGTCGCAGGCGCGCGGTCGACCACGATGCCTGCATCACCTCCGCGCGAGTTCATCATTCAGGGGCAGACCGCCGACGGTCAGCCGTTTCGGCCGAGCGACTGGGCCGAGCGGCTGGCGGGCGCGATGTCCTGCTTTCGGCCCGAAGGGATTCGCGGCGGGATCAGTTCGTTCATCGGCTATTCGCCGTTGTGCGTGCCGCAGACCATCGACGGTGTGAGGTGCGTGATCGTCAACGAGCAGTTGAAGGCCGTCGAGCCGATGGCGTGGGACTTCGTGATGAACTTCGCCCGCGACAACCAGCTGCCCTTGATCGAAGCCGGCGGACCGAGCGGCGCCTGACAAGTCCTCATGGCGCGCCACTGGAAGAGCCGGCGCGAGAGGCGGCCCTCCCTAAACCCGCGGTGAGGCGGTCCTCGCGAAAAAGCCTGCGCAAGGCGGGCTTCATGAAAAAAGCCCGCGCGAGGCGGGCTTTCGGGGTCGACTGCGGCGTGCGAACCGCGGCAGCGGTAGCTCAGGCGGCGGTCGCGAGCGCCTTGACCTTGGCCGACAGGCGGCTCTTGTGACGCGCCGCCTTGTTCTTGTGGAAGAGGCCCTTGTCGGCGACCGAATCGATGACCGACTGCGCGTGCTGGAAGAGCTGCGCGGCCTTTTCCTTCTCGCCGGCGACCACGGCCTTCTGCACGTTCTTGATCACGGTGCGGAACTTCGAACGCAGGGCGGTATTGGCCGCGTTCAGCTTCGTATCCTGGCGAACCCGCTTCAAGCCGGAGGCGATGCGGACGGTTTTCTTCTTGACTTTGGACGTGGTTGCCATCGTGGAGCGGTCTTCTCTTGCAGCGGACTCGGGCCGGATTGGCGAGCGAGCCCGCGGAGGTTGGGGTCGAGCGAAGCCCGTGAGTATAGCGTGGGGGCTACGTCGAGGAAGATAGCATCGCCCGATGAACCTGCTGCGCGCGGCATCGACGATTTCGCTTCTGACCCTCGTTTCGCGTATTTCGGGTATGGCACGCGACGTGGTCGTCGCCGCCGCGTTCGGCAACAGCGCCTGGATGG
>CAXSGM010000053.1:0-20239 GCA_964236915.1 uncultured Rhizobacter sp. | reverse complement strand
TCGCGGAAGTTGGTCTCGATGATCCCGGCCTTGCCGCCGCCGTTGGCCGCCGCGTAGCTGAGCGCGAGATCGCGCGCCTTACCGCTCTTGTCGGCATGCACCGCGATCAGGTGCGGCACGCCGCCGCCCTGCGTGTACGTGGAGCGCACGGTGTGACCCGGGGCCTTCGGCGCGACCATCCAGACATCCAGATCCGCCCGCGGCACGACCTGGCCGTAGTGCACGTTGAAGCCGTGGGCGAAGGCGAGCGACGCGCCCTCGCGGATGTTCGGCGCCACCTCGTTCGCGTAGACGGTCGCGATCTGCTCGTCGGGGAGCAGCATCATCACGACATCGGCCTGGCGCACCGCTTCGGCGACCTCGGCCACGCGCAGCCCCGCCTGCTCGGCCTTGGTCCACGACGGGCCGCCGCGGCGCACGCCGACCGTCACCTGCACGCCGCTGTCGTTCAGGTTCTGCGCATGCGCGTGGCCCTGCGAACCGTAGCCGACGATCGCGACGTTCTTGCCCTTGACGAGGCTCAGGTCCGCGTCCTTGTCGTAATACACCTTCATGTCTCTTCTCCTTGATGAACTTGTGAGCCGGACGGGCCCTTGGCCGCCCGCCGGCGGCCGCGTCGCTCAGGCGCGCAGGATGCGTTCGCCGCGGCCAATGCCGCTGGCGCCGGTGCGGACGGTCTCGAGGATCGCCGCGCGGTCGACCGCGACCAGGAACGCATCGAGCTTGGCGGAATCCCCGGTCAGCTCGATCGTGAAGCTCTTTTCGGTGACGTCGACGATGCGGCCACGGAAGATGTCGGCCATGCGCTTCATTTCCTCGCGCTCCTTGCCGAGAGCGCGCACCTTGATGAGCATGAGCTCGCGTTCGGTGAAGGCACCCTCGGTGAGGTCGACGACCTTGACGACCTCGATGAGGCGGTTCAGGTGCTTGGTGATCTGCTCGATCACCTCGTCGGAGCCGGCGGTGACGATGGTCATCCGCGAAAGCGACGGGTCTTCGGTCGTCGCGACCGTCAGGCTCTCGATGTTGTAGCCGCGCGCCGAGAACAGCGCGACCACACGCGAGAGCGCGCCGGGCTCGTTCTCGAGCAGCAGGGCGATGATGTGTTTCATGTCGACGGGAGCGCGCTCTTCGAGGCCGCCGGCGGTAACCGCTCGGCCCTTGGCCACGCCCTGGTTCTGTGTGGAAGGAAAACTCCGAAAGCCTTCGGTGCCTCCCGCCGCGGGCTGCATCAGAGCGCGGTAACGCCCCTGCCGCCCGCGGCGTTGCAGCGCCTACAAATCTTCGGATCCGAGCAGCATCTCCGAGATGCCCTTGCCGGCCTTGACCATCGGCCAGACGTTCTCGGTCGGGTCGGTGCGGATGTCGAGGAACACCGTGCGGTCCTTCAAGCGGATTGCCTCGCGCAGCGCGCCGTCGACGTCGCCCGGCTTCTCGACCTTGATCCCGACGTGGCCGTAGGCCTCGGCGAGCTTCACGAAGTCGGGCAGCGCATCCATGTAGCTGTGCGAGTAGCGGCCTTCGTAATCGATCTCCTGCCACTGCCGCACCATGCCGAGGTAGCGGTTGTTGAGCGAGACGATCTTCACCGGCGTCTGGTACTGCAAGCAGGTCGAGAGCTCCTGGATGCACATCTGGATCGAGCCTTCGCCGGTGATGCAGAACACGTCGGCCTCGGGCTTCGCGAGCTTGATACCCATCGCGTACGGCAGGCCGACACCCATCGTCCCGAGGCCGCCCGAATTGATCCAGCGGCGCGGCTCCTCGAAACGGTAGTACTGCGCGGCCCACATCTGGTGCTGGCCGACGTCCGAGGTGATGTACGTGTCGCGGTCCTTGGTCAGCTCCCAAAGCCGCTGCACCACGAGCTGCGGCTTGATGACGCCGTCGCTCGGCTTGACGGCCAGACAGTCGCGCCGGCGCCAGTCGGCGATCTGCGCCCACCAGTCGCCAAGCGCAGCCGTGTCGAGTCGTGCGCCGCCCTCACGGATCTGCGCGATCAGCTCGGTCAGCACTTCCTTCACGTCGCCGACGATCGGGATGTCGACCTTCACGCGCTTCGAGATCGACGAGGGGTCGATGTCGACGTGGATGATCTTGCGCTCCACCGAGGCGAAGTGCTTCGGGTTGCCGATCACCCGGTCGTCGAAGCGGGCGCCGACGGCGAGCAGCACGTCGCAGTGCTGCATCGTCATGTTCGCCTCGTAGGTGCCGTGCATGCCGAGCATGCCGAGGAACTTCGGGTCCGACGCCGACATCGCGCCTAGGCCCATCAGTGTGTTGGTGACCGGCACACCGAGCAGGTCGGCGAGCTCGCGCAGCTCGGCGGACGCGTCGCCGAGGACGACGCCGCCGCCGCTGTAGAGATACGGTCGCCTGGCCTGCAGCAGCAGGGCGACGGCCTTCCGGATCTGCCCGCCGTGGCCCTTTCGCACCGGGTTGTACGAGCGCATCTCGATCCGCTCGGGATAGTGGAAAGGCGCCGTCGTCATCGACACGTCCTTCGGGATGTCGACGACGACGGGCCCGGGCCGGCCGGTGCGCGCGATGTGGAACGCTTTCTTCAGCGTGAGGGCCAGCTCGCGCACGTCCTTCACGAGGAAGTTGTGCTTGACGATCGGCCGGGTGATGCCGACGGTGTCGCACTCCTGAAAGGCATCGAGCCCGATCGCCGGCGTCGGCACCTGCCCGGTGATGATGACCATCGGGATCGAATCCATGTACGCCGTGGCGATGCCGGTCACCGCGTTGGTGACGCCCGGCCCCGAGGTGACGAGCGCCACGCCGACCTCGCCGGTGGCGCGGGCGTAGCCGTCGGCGGCATGCACGGCGGCCTGCTCGTGGCGAACCAGCACATGCTGGATCGTCTCCTGCTTGTACAGGGCGTCGTAGATGTAGAGCACCGCGCCGCCAGGGTAGCCCCAGAGAAAGCGAACGTTCTCCGCCTGAAGGCAGCGGACCAGGATCTCGGCGCCGTTTGGCTCGGGGGCGTCGGGCAACGGCGTGTCGGGCAGTGACGTGGCCGGCAGGGCGGCGCGCCGGAATGCGGGGGTCGAGATGTCCATCAACGGAACCTTTGCGAATTTCTCTGACGAAAAACCAACGGTGCGCCTTTCCGCGTCCTCGTGAGACGGGTGCAGCGCCTGAAAAGAAGGACCGCCGGAGGACGGCCCGGGAAGAGTCGTCGGCGGCAGCGCAACTGTCGTGCAACCGGCAATTATGCATTCCGCTCGACGGGCGCCCGCCCGGGCGCCCACGCGCAGCGAGGCCGCCGTCCCCTGCTGCGATAATCACCGACCGCGGTCAGCGGCATCTCCGGAACGACGCGACCGACGCGACCGAAGCTTTTGGCCTCCGAAAAAGAACTCTCCGATTTCCTGAAGAGCGTCGACAAGCGCGCCTTCAAGCGCGCGCTCTACGCGGTGCGCGACGAAGACGCCGCGCTTGACATCGTGCAGGACACGATGATCCGGCTCTCGGAAAAATACGCCGACCGGCCTGCCGCGGAATTGCCGTTGCTGTTCCAGCGCATTCTCTCGAATGCGACGATGGACTGGTTCCGGCGCCAGAAGGTGCGAAACGCTGCGGTGCGGAATTTCTCCGATTTCGAATCGGCGGGCGGCCATGGCGACTTCGACATCCTCGAAACGCTCGAGGCGCTCGGCGGCTCGCTGGCCTCCGAGAGTGCCGCCGACTCGGTCTCGCGGGCGCAGATCCTGCAAGTGATCGAGGACGAGGTCGCCCGGCTGCCGGGTCGTCAACGCGAGGCCTTCCTGTTGCGTTACTGGGAGGAACTCGACGTCGCCGAGACGGCCGCCACCATGGGGTGCTCCCAAGGCAGCGTCAAGACCCATTGCTCGCGGGCCGTGCACGCCCTGTCGACGGCCCTGAAGTTGAAGGGGATTGCGCCATGAACCACACGACTGCTCCCCCCTTCGATCGCGCCGCCAGCACGCTGGACGCGGTGCAGGCGCGCTTCGGGCTGCGCGTCGCCGCCCGGCTGACCGAGCGCAATGCCGACCTCGAGCCCGATCTCGCCGAGCGCCTGCGCTTCGCCCGCGAGAAGGCGCTCGAACGCGCCCGCGAGGCGCGCCGGGCCGAGAACCGGTCGGTGGTCGGCATCAGCCGGGGCGGCGCCGCGATCCTGGGTTCGGCGGGCCACGGCTGGTGGACGAAGCTGGCCTTCGCCGTCCCGGCCATCGCCCTCGCGTTCGGGCTTTTCATGATCCAGCGCACGCAGGAGAACGCCCAGATCAGCACCGCGGCGGAGGTCGATGCGGCGCTGCTCTCCGGCGATCTGCCGCCGCAGGCCTATCGCGATGCCGGATTCGCCGAGTTTCTGAAGTCGTCGAACGAGTGACCCCGTGACCAGCCCGGCGCGGAGCCGCCTGCCCGCGGGACGCTACGCCGCCGTGCCGGGCGACCGCGCTGCCGCCTCGTCCGATCTAGGGACGTCGACGCCGCCGAAGCCGGAGCACGGCCATGTGCGGACCGCCGGCCTCTCGATGGCGCTGGCGCTTGGTGCGCTGCTCGTCCTGCCGGCAGCGGCCGCGCCGCCCGCCGCCCCCGCTGCGAGCGCGGCGGCGCGCGAGGAGGGCACCCGCTGGTCCGAGTTGAAGCCGGCACAACAGGCCGCCTTGGCACCGCTGCGCGACCAGTGGCCGACGCTCGATGCACGCAACAAGCGCAAATGGCTCGAACTGTCCGCGCGCTTTCCGAAGCTTGGCGCCGCGGAACAGGCGCGGGTTCAGGAGCGAATGGGTGAATGGGCGCATCTGACCCCTGCCGAGCGCGGCGCGGCGCGGCTTCGCTTCCAGCAAGCCAAGCAGATGGCGCCGAACGAACGCCAGGCCCGTTGGGACGCCTACCAGGCCTTGACGCCCGAGGAAAAGCGCTTGCTCGCCGCGCGTTCGGCAGCCCAGGCGAGCGCGCCGGCCGATCCGTTGAAACGCCCGCCGGCGCGCGGCGGGCGTGACCCTCGCAGTGGCGGCGGTGCGGCCGGCGGCGGCGCCACGCTGATGCCGGCCGGCGGCGCGCTCGCGATCGGTCCGGCGGTCATGCAAGCCGCGCCGGGCGCGACCACGACGCTGATCGACCGCCGCCCGATGCCGCCCGAGCACCAGCGTCCAGGCGCCGCGCGGATCCGGGCAGACGGCGATCCGGCGAGCCACGCCGCCAGCGCGCGGCGGCGGCCGGCCGACAGCGGCGCGAGCGCCGCCTTTGCGACCCCGACGAGCACGCCGCCCGCCGCGAGCGGCGGGGTGACCGTTCGGAACGGCGCATCCGCGATACGAGTCCCAGTGCCTGCGCCAGAGCTGCCCACGGGAGCGCTGCCTGCGGCGGCCGGTTCGTCGTCGGCGCGTTGAGTGCGGCACCTCCGGCGGCGCCGCTCCGAGCGCTGCGCGCCCCTTCGCTTGCCCGAAGGATGGCCTCGTTCGTCTACGAAGGGCTGCTGCTGTTCGGGATCGGCCTGATTCCGGGCGCGATCGGCGCGCTGTTCGTGGCGCTGACCGGCCGTGCCCATCCGCTGCAGAGCGATGCGGCGCTGCGGTTGATCGGCTTTGGGCTCTACGCGATTTATTTCAGCTGGTTCTGGTCGACCCGTGGCCAGACGCTGCCGATGCAGACCTGGAACATCCGCGTCGTCACCCGCCGAGGCGACCGGCTGAGCCAGCCGCGCGCGCTCCTGCGCTTCCTCGGGAGCTGTGCCTGGGTGGCACCAGCGGCGCTGGTCGCGGCGCTGAACCACTGGACGCGCTGGCAAGCGCTCGGTACGGTCGGCGTTGGTATCGTGGCCTACGCCATGCTCGCGTTGTTGCGCTCCGACCGGCAGTTCTGGCACGACGCGGTCTGCGGGACGCGGCTGATCGACGCGCCGCCCGGCGGTGGGCACCGCCCGGCGGCGTGACCGGCGCCCGTCCGTCGACCTGCCGTCGGCACTTCTAGGATGCGCGTCGCCGCGCCTTCCGTGGGCGCCCGGCGTCAGTTGGGCGAAAATCGGCCCGTCGACCGCGCGCGGCGACGGCAAACGGACGAACGCGATCTCGCGTCCTTCCGCCGCCGCCAGGCCGAAGCCCTGCAGGATGGCGCACGTCAGGTGCTCGGAGCGCCGGGCTCAGGTGGTTTTCGGTGAGCATCGTCTCGATCGCGTAGAAGATCGGGCCGAGCACGACGTCGCGGGCGACCAGCGCGCTGATGCCGAGCCACCTGAATCGATTACCTCAAGCTTCGCTCGAGCAGATGGGCTTCGTGCTCTCGGCCATCGGCTTCGGGGGCACGCTCGTCATCCCCGCGGTTTCGGACCGCCTCGGTCCCAAACCCGTGATGCTCGTGTCGGTGATCGGCGCGCGATCGGCTTATGGTTTCTCATGCGCGCCGGCGCCGAGCCGATCCAGCTCTTCGCCTGACTCGCGGTTGCGCTGTTCTTCATCTTCAGCATGATCTGCCTGACGGTCGGGCCGCTGAGCGCCCAAATCGGTGTCGGTCACTTGATGTCGACAACTTTCGGCATCGTGATCGGCACCGGCGAGGTCTTAGGCGGCGGCATCGCGCCAGCGATCGCTGGCTACGTCGCAAAGAACTACGGCATCCAGCACATCATGGATCTCGCCGCGATCGCGCTGGTCGTCGGCTCCGTCGTCGCGCTGCTGCCGAAGGAAACCGCGCCGGTGAAAACGAAGGCACCGATCGGCGACGCGGCGCGCGCCGGGGCAGCGTGAGACCGGTGCTTCTCAGACCGCGTCGTCGTTCGTCTCGCCGGTGCGAATCCTCAGCACCTGTTCGATCGAGGTGACGAAGATCTTGCCGTCGCCGATCTTGCCGGTCTTGGCGGCGCGCACGATCGCCTCGACGCAGCGGTCGGCATCGCCGTCCTTGACCGCCACCTCGAGCTTCACCTTTGGCAGGAAGTCGACCACGTACTCGGCGCCGCGGTAAAGCTCGGTATGGCCTTTCTGGCGCCCGAAACCTTTGACCTCGGTGACGGTCAGCCCGGTGATGCCGACCTGGCCGAGCGCCTCGCGCACTTCCTCGAGCTTGAACGGTTTGACGATCGCGGTGATCAGCTTCATGAAGGCTCCGGAGAACCGCTCCAAGTTTACGCGCGGAATTTCGAGCCGATCGGTGCGCCGGTCGTGGTTCTTGGCCCATGGCCCGTCGCGTGATGCCGAGGACCGACCGGTACCGACGACGACCTTTCCGGTGCCCCCGTCGTCTTGCTCGCGCCGCATGGGGCTTTGCGCGCGGCTTCCGCGATCCGCCCCGGTTCCCGGCAAGATCGCCGACCGGGCGCCGATCTGCGCCTGCGCGACTTCGACCGGAGTACCTGTGGACATGATCGCTGGCCGTGACGCACGAAGAAAGGGCCGCCAGGATGGCGCGACCGAAGCCTCCGGTCAGGTCGTTCAGGTTTTTGACGACCCTTCGGCGCTCGACCCAGCCGCCTGGGACGCGCTCGTCGACGCCCAGCCGAGCGCCACGCCGTTCATGCGCCACGCCTACCTCGCCGCCTTGCACGCTTCCGCCAGCGCGAGCCAGGCCACAGGCTGGACCCCGCAGTTCCTCGTGGTGTTCGACGCCGACGACCGGCTCAGCGCCGCCTGCCCGCTCTACCTGAAGACCCATTCGTACGGCGAGTACGTGTTCGACTGGGCCTGGGCCGACGCCTACCGGCGGAACGGCCTTCACTACTACCCAAAGCTGCTCGACGCGGTGCCGTTCACGCCGGTCCCGGGCCCGCGCCTGCTCGCGCGCGACCCCGACAGCCGCCGGCTGTTGTTGCGCGCGATGCAGCAACTCGCGCAGAACGCGAAGCTTTCATCCGCGCACCTGCTGTTCCTCGACGACGCCGACCGCGCGGCCGCCGAGGCCGAGGGCTGGATGATGCGCAGCACGGTGCAGTTCCACTGGACCCAGCGCACGCCGGAGCCCTACGCCGATTTCGCCGATTTCCTCGCGAGCCTGCAGCGCGACAAGCGCAAGAAGATCCAGCAGGAACGGCGGCGCGTCGGCGAAGTGGGCGTCACCTTCACGACGGCCGAAGGCTCAGCGATCGAGGCGGCCGACTGGGCCTTCTTCTACCGCTGCTACGCCCAGACCTATCGCGAGCATGGCTCTACGCCCTACCTGACGCGCGATTTCTTTGCGCGCATGGCGCAAACGATGCCCGAGAACTGGCTGCTCTTCACCGCCTGGAAAGACGGCCGGCGCATCGCCTGCTCGCTGCTCGCCATCGATCCGGTCCGCCGCACCGCCTTCGGCCGTTACTGGGGCGCCGTCGAGCACATTCCCTGCCTGCACTTCGAGGCCTGCTACTACCAGCCGCTCGCCTGGTGCATCGAGCACGGCTACCAGCGCTTCGAGGGCGGCGCGCAGGGCGAGCACAAGATGGCGCGCGGCCTGCTGCCGGTGCAGACCTGGTCGGCGCACTGGCTCGCGCATCCACAGTTCGCGCGTGCCGTCGCCGACTTCCTCGAACGCGAGGGCGAAGGCGTGACGGGTTACATGGACGAACTGAACGAGCGGCTGCCCTTCAAGGCGGCTTGAGCCGGGTTCGCGCCGACACGGAGATCAATATGCCGATCGAACTTTCCGGCGACGCCCGCAAACAGGCTATCGCCTCGATCGAAAGGTACTTTCGGGACAACATGGAAGAACCGATCGGCAACGTCGTCGCCGGCGGACTGCTCGCTTTCTTCCTCGAGGAGATCGGCCCGAGCCTCTACAACCAGGCCGTGGCCGATGTTCAGGAGCGATTGCAGGCACGGATCGCCGAGCTCGACATCGACGTTCACGAACCCGAGTTCGGGTACTGGCGCAAGTTCGACCGTCCGGTAAAAGCCCGGAAGTAGCGACCGCGACCGGCGTCCGCCGGTCGGGCGGTTCAGCGCACGCCGATGCCTTCGACCCACGCGACGACCGCGCCGGCGTGCCGGAACTCGTCGACCGACCGGGCCGGGATCTCCGGAAACGCCGCGGTCCACATGCGGGAGAGGCTGCCGCCGGGGCCGACCTCGAGCACGACGTCGGGCCGGCGCTCGGCGATCGTCTCGAGGCAGCTCGCCCACTCGACCGTCGTGCTGATCTGCGCGGCGAGCGCCTCGCGCAGCACCGCCGGGTCGCGCGTGGCGCGGCCGTCGCGGCCCGTCACGACCAGCGCCTCGGGACGGCGCAGATCGACCAAAGAGAGGCGGCGACCGAAGGCTTCGGTCGCCGAGGCCATCGCCGGCGTGTGCGAGGCGATGCCGATCGGCAGCGGCGTGAGCTCGGCGCCGCGCCCCGCGAGCGTCGGTGCGATCCGCCCGAGCGCGTCGTGCGGCCCCCCGATCACGCAGCGGTCGGCGGCATTGCGCAGCGCGATCGCGACGCCGTGCCCGACGCACAGCGCCTCGACCTCGCGAACCGGCAGACCGGCGACCGCGCACAGGCCGCCCGGCAGCGCGGCGCCACTCGCATCCATCGCCACAGCGCGTTCGCTCGCGAGCCCGAGCGCGGTCTCCGCATCGAACACGCCGGCCGCGGCGCAAGCCGCCAACTCGCCGACGCTGTAGCCGGCGACGACCGCTGGGGCGGGAAGTCGCGACCGCAGCGCGGCCCAGGCGCCGAGCGCCAAGCCGACGATCAGCGGCTGGGCGACCCGGTTGCGGGTCGCCCACGTCGCGTCGGCACTTCGCGCACGCCAGTCGTCGCCGAGCCGCGCGGCAAGCCCATCGAGCACCGGCCGCGCCGCCGGTTCGTCTTCCAGCCACGGCAGCATCGCCGGGTGCTGCACGCCCTGGCCGGGAAAGAGCAGCGCCAGCGTCATCGCGAGGATGAAGGGGGCGCCCGCGGCGTCGGATCCCGCATCGGCGGCACGGCAGCGGGCGGCACGAGCGCGACGGGCGGCGCCGCCGGCTGCGCGACCCTGACCGGCGGCGACCGGGCCGGCGTCGAGAGGCCCATCCGTGGCGGCTCGCTCCGAAAAGCGCTCGGCGTCGGTCCAATGGCGGCGGCACCGATCGGCGCCGACAGCGTCTCGACCAGGTCGGCGGCGGCCAGCACATCGGCCGCTCCGCCGGGGGAGAGCCGGCGGCGGACGAACTCCGCATGGATCGCCCTTGCATGGGCGAGCGCCTGCGGTCGCGCCGCGCCGCCTCGGTGCAGGAACCCGGCGGCCTCGCGCTGCGCGTACCGCAGTCCGACCCGCCCGCCGCGGCGCACGAGGTTCGTGTCGTCGAGCACCGCGATCGTTTCGAAGAGGGCCTGCAGCCGCGCCCGGACGTCGCTGAGGCCGGCGAGTCGGGCACGCTGCAGCGCCGGCCACGCGACCTCGAACACGATCGGAAAACCGAGCGCGGCTTCGCCTCCGGCGTCGCGCAGCATGGCGCCGACCCGATGCTGCTCGGCGCCGATCACGGGCGACGCGCTCTCGGTTCGGAACGACGCCGTGTCGCTCGGCGACCTCGCGCGACGTTCGCAGGCCCGACGCGCCAACGCAGCACCCCAGAGGTCGACCAACAGGGCGCGTAAGTGCCGCGCGTCGATTGCCGACGAGACGGCTTCCCCGCCCTGCTCCGCCGCGCGCGCCGGCACCGCGGGTACGGTGATCTCCCGGATCGCTGCCGAGGTGGCGTCCTCCCGCTGCCCCACTCGTTCCCCGCCCTGGTCCAGCGTGCGCGCTTGCGCCGCACCGGCAGCGGCGCACAGCAGGCCGAGCATGAAGATGGCGCCGCGGTGCGTGTTGACGCCGCCGGTGGCCATGCTCATGGCCGCTTCGGCCTGGATGCCGAGGCGCTCGAGTGCCGCGAAGGGGGCTTGCACCGCGCCCAGCGCGGCGATCTGCCGAAAGTAGCCGCGCAGCGACCCGATGCTGCGCAGGAAGGTCGTCGAGTCCATGTCGACATGGCTGCCGGCGTCGGCGAACGACACCAGGCCGGGCTTGGGTGCCAACGCCAGCTCGCGGTACAAGGCCGCGGTGGCGGCGCGGCCGATGCGGGCCGCGGCGAGCGCGACCGGTGCTCGCGGAAAAGTCATCGGCGGCGCGGCGGGGCTCAAGCGCTCATCCGTGCGCCGCTGCGCAGCGGCGCGTCCGGCGATTCGAGCGCGACGGCGTTGAGGCGCTTGACCAGCACCTTGCCTGCCGCACCGGCCCGATACGAGCGCCATTCGCGCCAAGCCACGGCGCCGCCATCGGGAAAAACGAGTTCGCCGTCCAAGCGTGGCAGGCGCGCGTCGGCGCCGTCGAGAAGGCGGACGATTGCGTCGGCGGCCGGCGCGTCCGCCGCATCGAGGAGGAGATCGAGGTCGGAGCTTGCGTGCAGGTAGCTTTCGCCGGTCGACGCCTGCCAGCCGTAGCTGCCGTACACCTTCACCGCGGCGCCGAGCGCGTCGAACGCCGCAGCGAGCCGCCGCCAGGCACCGCGCACCCCGCCCGCCAGCAGGCGATCGATCGCGACGGCGCGCGGAAAGTCGCCCCAACGGTCGATCTCGGTCGCCGCCACGCGAAGCGCCCAGCGCCGCCGATTCCACGGCGACGGCGCCGGCAGCCCGACGGCGATTTCGTTCGCCGGCAGGTCCGGCGGCTGGCGGGTCACGACGAAGGGCGCATCGATCGCCTGCCAACGCGCGAGGCAGGCGCGTGCGGGGGTGTCGACGGCCTGCGCCGCGAGCGCCGCCCGGCCGGCCGGGTTCGGCCAGACCAGCCGATGGCGCCGCAGTGCATCGAGCGGTGTCATGGCCGGAGACCTCAGGGCGCGTCGAGCACGCGCTGCGCCACTTCGGCGGCCAGCCGTCGGCCGCCGCGTGCCGCGCCGAGGGTGGCGCGCCGATCGTCGACGGGCGCGTCGCGCAAGGCTGCCCGCAACGCGGCTTGCAAATCGCCCGCGGTGGCCCAGACCGCCTCCACGCCGCCCATCGCCAGGTAGTTGTCGACGCCCGGCGCAAACACCGGGTTGGCGCGCGAGAGCTCGGTCAGCAACGCCTCCGAAAGCTTCGTCACCCGCGCCATCGCCGGGATGCGCATCACGCGGATCTCGGCCTCGGGCAGGGCGTGGCAGGCGTCGGCGATGAGCCCGGAGGTGATGAAGCCGCCCGAGAGCGCCTGGTCGTAGACGAGGCCGAGCGTGCGGTGCCCGCGCCGGCGCGCCAGGTCGATTGCGCAGCCGAGGTGCGCCATCGCGCGGTTGATGCCGAGCAGTTCGTCGCGGCGGCGGAGCTGCTGCCCTTGCGTATCGACGAGGATCAGGATGGCGCGGCCGGGATGCGCGGCGAGCGTGTCGAGCACGACCCGCGCCTGCCGCAGCGCCATCGCCAAGCCGATCGGCGCGTGGCCGGTGCTGCCGACGATGGTGAGCGTCGCGCCGTCGAGTCGCGCCTCGCCGCGCAGCAGATCGCCGTCGGCGACGATCGTGTGATCGCCGGCGAAGAGCCGCTCGGCGAGATCGGTCCACTGCATGGGGGCTTCGCTCGGTGCGGCGGGTCAGCGAGCCGGTGCCGGTGCTGGGGCCGACGCAGGTGGGAGTGCGGGTGCCGGTGCCGGTGCGGACGCCAGTGCGGGTGCGGGTGCTAGCGCTGCTGCCAGCGCCCGTACACCGGCCGCGTCGAGCTCCGGCACCTGCTCTGCATCGACGATGCCGAGGCTCCGCCACAGCGCGATCGCGTCGGCGCCGGCCGGGGCGTCGTCGAGCCGCTTGGCGAGCAGTGCGTGCTCCGCTTCGAGCGCGTCGAGCGTCAGCGGCCGGGCGCCCGCAGCGAGCGCGTCGATCGCCGCGGCGCGAAACGCGTCGACATCGTCCTCGACCAGCACGTCGCAATCGCCGGTCAGGAAGCGGTGCTTGCCGCCGGTCGTGCGCCAGACCAGCGCCCGGTCGCGCGCATCGAACTCCTCGACGCCGTGCGAGGCCTCGATCACCTCGGGGCCGGACATCCCGAGCCGCGCGATGTCGCTCATCACGATGCGGTCGGCGCAGCGCGCGACGATGCCCATGCCGCCGAAGCAGCCGTTCGCGCCGCCGATCAGCACCACGACCGGCACGCCGGCGGCGCGCAGGTCGAGCAACGCGCGCATCACCTCGCTGACCGCGATCAGACCGGCGTTGGCCTCGTGCAGCCGCACCCCGCCGGATTCGGCGAGCAGCACGACGCCGTCGGGCCGGTCGCGCAGCGCCCGGCGCAGCAGACCGACGAGCTTGGCGCCGTGCACCTCGCCGACGCCGCCGCCCATGAAGGCGCCCTCCTGCGCGGCGACGAACACCGTTCGACCGGCGAGCCGGGCGCGGCCGATCGCGACGCCGTCGTCGAAGGCGGCCGGGACGCCGAGCTGGGTCAGGTGCGGGCTCGTGACGCGGGCCGAGGGCGCCAGCCATTCGTGGAAGCTGCCGGCGTCGAACAGCCGCGCGATGCGTTCGCGGGCCGGGCATTCGGCGTAGCTGATGGGCGGTGGCGCGGCGGTGGGCGTCATGGTCGTGGTCGTGCTGACGGTCGCGTTCATGGTCGCGACGACGGCGTCTCGGTCAACGCAGCCGCGGCCTGTTCGAGCCGCAGGCCGACGACCGCCGGCGTCGCGCCCATGTCGTTGATCGAGAACCGCAATCCGGCAAAGTCGTGGCGGGCGTGGAAATCGCGCAGCACCGCTTCCCAGATCGCGCTGAAGCCGCGCGCCGAGGTTTCGACATCGAAGCGTGATGCGCTGGCCGAGCCCGCATCGGCCGCCTCGAGCAGCACCTCGAGGTTGCCCGAGCCGACCACGCCGACCAGCACCGGAGCGAAGGGCGCGGCGCGCCGGGTGCCGGCGAAATCGAACTGCAGGGTTTCCATGCCGCTCATGCGCCGCAGCCCTCACTCCAGCCCTCTCCCGCGGGGCGGGAGAGGGAGCCATACATGCGACGCGGTCCCGCGCCGGAGCCCTGTCCCGCGCGGCGGGAGAGGGAGTTAGGCGTGTGACCTTGTTGCGTCTGACGAGCCTTTTCCATGCGGGGGTGGGCAGAGCCGGACGCGCCCTCACCCCAACCCTCTCCCGCAGGGCGGGAGAGGGAGCCAGACAGGCGACGCGGTCCCGCACCGGGGCCCTGTCCCGCGCGGCGGGAGAGCGAGCCAGGCATGCAACCGTGTCCCGCTCGGCAGCCCTCTCGGGTGCGAGGAACGAAGAAGGCGGCCGGCCGATACGACGAACGGGCGCTCGTTCGGACGGCGCGCCGCACTGCCTCTCCCGCGTCGCGGGAGAGGGCTGGGGTGAGGGTCGCCGCAACGGGCACACGTTCCCCGAGGCGGCCGGTCCACGCTGCGGAGATGTCGCTCATGCTCGTCTCCTCACCAGTTGCGAAAGCGCGTCGGCGGCCGGTAAAGCCCACCGCTCGCCCGCACCAGATCGCGCATCGAGCGCGCGGCGAGCAGGTTGCGGGTTGCGTCGCGCGGGTCGATGCCGAGATCGGCGGCGCGGCGAATCACACCACGGTCGCGCAGGTTCTCGACCATCCGCCGGTCGCGCCCGAGGCCGACGGCCGTGTAGCCCGCCACCCCGCGGATCGCCTGCTCGCGCTCTTCGTCGCTGCGGCAGAGCAGCAGGTTGGCGATGCCCTCCTCGGTCAGGACATGGGTCACGTCCTCGCCGTAAATCATGATCGGCGGCAGCGCCATGCCGGCCTGCTCGGCGAGCTGCCAGGCGTCGAGCGTCTCGACGAAGGCCGGCTGCATGTGCTCCCGGAACGTCTCGACCATCTGCACGACGAGCTTTTGCCCGCGCGGCGTGCCGCTCGCCCCGCCCCGCCCGGAGCGCGCCTCACGGCCGGCTTTCAGCCACGCCTCGCTTGCATGCCGCCGGCCGCGCGCGTCGGCGCCCATGTTCGGCGCGCCGCCGAAGCCAGCGATGCGGCCGAGCGTGGCCGTCGAGCTGTTGCCGGCAAGGTCCATCTGCAGTGTCGAGCCGATGAAAAGATCGCAGGCGTAGTGGCCGGCCGCCTGGCAGAACGCGCGGTTGCTGCGCAGGCTGCCGTCGGCGCCGGTGAAGAACACGTCCGAGCGGGCGCGGATGTAGTCCTCCATCCCGAGCTCCGAGCCGAACGAGTGGATCGATTCGACCCAGCCGGCCTCGATGGCCGGGATCAGCGCCGGATGCGGGTTCAGCGCCCAGTGCTTGCAGATGCGGCCTTTCAGCCCCAGCGACTCGGCATACGTCGGCAGCAGCAGCTCGATTGCCGCGGTATCGAAGCCGATGCCGTGGTTCAGGCGCTGCACGCCGTACTCGGCGTAGATGCCCTTGATCGCCAGCATCGCCATCAGCACCTGAATTTCGCTGATCTGCGCCGGGTCGCGCGTGAAGAGCGGCTCGATGACGTTCGGCGTCGGCGCGTGAACGATGAAATCGACCCAGCCGGCCGGCACGTCGACCCGCGGCAGCGTGTCGACCACCTCGTTCACCTGCGCGATCACGATCCCGCCGCCGAACGCGGTCGCCTCGACGATCGCCGGCGTGTCCTCGGTGTTCGGGCCGGTGTAGAGGTTGCCGGCGGCGTCGGCCGAATGCGCGGCGACGAGGGCGACCTGCGGCGTCAGATCGATGAAGTAGCGCGCGAAGAGTTCGAGGTAGGTATGGATGGCGCCGATCGCGACGCCGCCCGACGCCACGAGCTGCGCCAACCGCGCGCCCTGCGGCCCAGAAAACGAGAAGTCGAGCCGCGACGCGATGCCGTTCTCGAACACGTCGAGGTGCTCGGGCAAGGCGAGCACCGATTGGACGAGGTGCAGGTCGTGGATCCGCGCCGGGTCGAGTTGGACCAGCGCCTTGGCGAGGAAATCGGCCTGCTTCTGGTTGTTGCCCTCGAGGCAGACGCGGTCGAAGGGCTCGAGCACGGCGTGCAGCAGGGTGACGGCGTGCCCGCTCGCCACCTGCTTGCCGACAAGCGCCGGCCCGAGTGCGGCAGCGACTCGCGCCACGCGCGCCGCGCGGCGCGCGGCGCGCATGTTCCAACGCCGGGGCTCGGCCGGTGCGTTCATGGGGCGGTCACCCGGTCGACGGCGCGTTCATGCCGGCATTCTCGCGCTGCGAGCGGGCCCGCGAGAGCCTGCTCGCGGCTCGCATCGCAGACCCGGGCCGCAGGCGGAAGACCGCACCGCCCTTGCACCAACGCGATCCGGCGGCCCCACCGCTTGGGCGGCGCCAGGCCGGTCAGCGCCTTCGCCAGGGCGGCCGCGGATCATCGTTTGAGCGCCGGGGCGCCCATCACCGCGTCCGGCAGCGCGGTGGCGATGGCGGGCGCGACGCAGATCAGCACGACCGCCAGCAGCATCAGCCCGACGAAGGGCAGCACGCCGCGAATGATGTCGCCGAGCGGGATGTCGGGCGCGATGTTCTTGATCACGAAGAGGTTGAGACCGACCGGCGGATGGATCAGCCCGGTCTCCATCACGATCGTCATCAGCACGCCGAACCAGACCAGGTCGAAGCCGGCGGCTTTCAGCGGCGGCAGGATGATCGGCGCGGTCATCAGGATGATCGAGACCGGCGGCAGGAAGAAGCCGAGCAGGATCACCATCACCAGCACCGCGGCGAGCAGCACCCAGCGTGAGAGTTGCGCGTCGACGATCCACTGCGCCGTCGCCTGGCTGATGTGCAGGTAGCTCATCACATACGAGAACAGCAGCGACATGCCGATGATCATCATCAGCATCGTCGATTCCCTCAGCGTCGCGGTCAGGATCGGCGCCACGTCGCGCGGCCGCCAGACGCCGTAGATCGCGGCGATCAGCACCAGCGCGAGCAGCGCGCCGAGCCCGGCGGTTTCGCTCGGCGTCGCGAAGCCGCCGTAGAGCGCGACCATCACACCGACCAGCAACAGCACGAAGGGCACGACGCGCGGCAGCATCTCGAACTTCTGGCGTGTCGTGAAGGTCTCGTTCGCCAGCAGCGCCGAAGCGGTGCCCGAGCGTTCGTATTCGACCCTGGCGAGCCGGTGCTCGGTGCGATAGCGGAGGGAGGCGTAGATCGCGAACAGCACGACCAGCAGCACCCCCGGCATCACGCCGGCCAGAAACAGCCGCCCGAGCGACTGCTCCGCCGCGACCGCGTACAGGATCATCGTGATCGACGGCGGCAAGAGGATGCCCAGCGTACCGCCAGCCGCGATGATCCCGGCCGCAAACCCGGGCGAATAGCCGCGCCGCCGCATCTCCGGGATGCCGGCGCTGCCGATCGCCGAACAGGTCGCCGGGCTCGAACCCGCCATCGCCGCGAACAGCGCGCAGGCGAACACGTTGGCGATGCCGAGCCCGCCGGGGATGCGGCCCAGCCACACGTGCATCGCCGCGTACAGGTCCTGCCCGGCGCGCGATTTGCCGATCGCCGCGCCTTTCAGGATGAAGAGCGGGATCGAGAGCAGCGTGATGCCGGCCATCTCCTCGTAGACGTTCTGCGTCACGGTGTTGAGCGCCGAAGCCGGCATGAAGATCGCCATGAACACGACGGCGACGCTGCCGAGCGCGAACGCGATCGGCGCGCCCGAGAACATGAAGAGCAGCGTCACGGCGCCGAACAGCAGGCCGAGCGTCAGCGTGCTCATCGACGTGCTTTCGGTTCGGCACCCGCAGTGCGGGCGGTCGGGCCGCCGCCGATCACGCCGACCGTCGCCGCCGGCTCGGTCGCTGCTTTCTCGCCGTCGGCCGAGCTCGGCGCTCCCTCTCCCGCTCGCGGGAGAGGGCTGGGGTGAGGGCCGACGTGCACCACGTCGGCCAACCCGCGCCCGCGCAACGCCAACCCCCGCCCGCTCGCCGCCAGCTGCACCGCTGCCTGCAGCGCAAGCAGCGACATCCCCGCCGCCATCAGCGAGTACGGGATCCAGAGCGGCGGCGCCCAGGACGACGAGGTGGTCTGGCCCTCGGCCCAGGCTTCGTGGAAAAGCGTCCACGACTTCCAGGCGAAGAAGGCGCAGAACGCGCAGGTCAGGAAGTCGACCAGCACCAGCCGCACGCGATTGACCGCCGGCGACAAGACGCCCGCCAGCGCCTCGATGCCGACATGGCCGCGCAGCGACTGCACGTAGCCACTGCACAGAAAAGTCGCGCCCACCAGGCAGAACACCGCGGCCTCGTCCTGCCAGTCGGTCGAGGCCTTCAGCGCGTAGCGGGTCACGACGCTCGAGGTCAGCACCAGCGACGCAACGAGCAGCGCCAGCATGCCGAGGACGACGAGCCCACGGTTCACGACCCGCAGCGCCCGCGCGAGCGGCCGCAGGAACGGCGGAGTGTTCGGATCGATCGCGGGCGGGTTGCCCGCAGCAGGCGAAGCCGTGCTCAAAGGGTCGTCTCCGTTCGGGGTGGGCTTGCGTCCGTTCGGGCTGAGCTTGCCTCCGTTCGGGCTGAGCTTGTCGAAGCCCCGGTGCCGCCGCGCGGACGGCCCTTCGACAGGCTCAGGGCGAACGGGGTGGCGGTTCGTGCCGGGGCCTCCGCTCGGGCTGGGGTTGCCTCCGCTCGGCCTGGGCTTGGCTCCGTTCGGGCTGGACTTGCCTCCGTTCGGGCTGAGCTTGCCTCCGTTCGGGCTGAGCTTGTCGAAGCCCCGGTGCCGCCGCGCGGACGGCCCTTCGACCGGACCCTCATGCCAGCTTCTGCGCCGCCTTCAGCAGCGCGGCGCACGACTCGTTCTTCTCGGCAAAGTCCTTCCAGGCGGTGTCGCGGGCGATCGACTGCCACTTCTTCAGCGTCGCCTCGTCCATGTCGACGACCTTCGCGCCGGCCTTGGCGTAGACCTCCGCGGCAGCCTTGTCGTCGGCCTTGGCGGCGTCGCGAGCGAAGCCTTCGAGTTCGGCGCCGACCGCCATCACGATGTCCTGCTGCGGCTTCGGCAGCTTGGCGAAGACCTCCTTCGAAATCATCAGCGGCTCGAGCATGAACCAGTAGGTCTTGTCGCGGCCGCTGGTCAGGTGCTTGGCGATCTCCTCGAGCTTGAACGAGATGAAGCTGGTCGACGAGGTCATCGCCGCGTCCATCGCGCCGGTTTGCATCGCGGCGTAGATCTCGTTCGAGGGCAGCGAGATCACCGACGCGCCGGCCTGCTTCAACATCATGTCCATCTCGCGGCTACCGCCGCGGACCTTGAGCCCTTTGGCGTCCTCGGGCATGAGCAACTGGCGCGAGCGGCTCGCGACGCCACCCGCCTGCCAGACCCAGCTGACGATCATCACGCCCTTCTCGTCGAGCGTCTTCGCGAGCAGTTTGCCGACCTCGGCGTTCTTCCACTGCGCCGCCTGCGCGTAACTCGGCACCAGTGCCGGCATCAAGCCGATGTTGGTCTCGGGCACCTCGCCCCCGGCGTACGACAACGGAACGAGCGCCATGTCGAGCGCGCCCTTGCGCATCGACGAGAACTGGGCGTTGGTCTTCATCAGCGACGAGCCGGGATAGACCGACGCCTTCAGCGCGCCGTTGCTGCGCTTTTCGACATCGGCGGCGAAGCGCCGGCACAACCGGTCGCGGAAATCACCCTCGGTCGGCGTGCCACCGGGGAACTGGTGCGAGATCTTGAGGGCGGTCGCGGCTTGGGCGAAGCTGCGGTCGGCGGCGATGAACGCCGCGGCGGCTGCCAAGAGAGGGCGTCGTTGAATCATGATGAAGGTTCTCCCGGCGGCGATCGTCGGATGGCGGAAGCGGTGATGGTGGGCGACGACCTGTCTCGCCGCACTCGGTGAAAGCGATGACGCATCCGCTACTGGCCGGACAGGCGTTGTATCAGACCCGTCTCCTGACGAATCTATCAGGCGCTCGACATGCAGGCAGACCCGTCCGGGCCGCCAAGGCGAAATTCGGCGACTTCCCGGGGAAGTGCCTGGCCGGAGGGCCGCAGATGGTCACCCAGCGAGGGGCTGCGGCCACCGCGCTGGTACCGGCCGGCGTTCACGGCATCCGGAACACTTTCATCACTTCGTCCCCGAGGTGATTGATCACCTTGACCGCGATCCGCCCGCTTTTCGGCTTGGCAAACGCGCGCGATGTATCCGCATTCAGACTGCTCCACGCTTCAGCGTCGATCTCGGCCTTGAGCGTCGTCTTGAGTGCGCCGTACGGGTCGTTGGCGCCGAGAAAGTAGGCGTGGCGGACGAAGAAACTCTCTTCGTTGTAATCGGTGTCGATGAACCAGCAGGCGATGCCGTCGGCGCCGTGGCTCACGACTTCGCCGGTCTGCGGCTTGAAGACGTCGACGCCGTTGACCTGTCGCTGAAGGCGGATGACGCCAGTGCTGCAACAGCCGGGCGGTTTCGGGCGTCACCTGCCATTGCGA
>CAXSGM010000052.1:0-20280 GCA_964236915.1 uncultured Rhizobacter sp. | reverse complement strand
TGATGTTCCAGATGGGCGGCGTCGGCCCGATGCTCGGCCAGGCGCATCACTTCCGCATGTACGCGCCCGAAAAGATCGCCTATGCGGTGGACCGCTACACCAACGAGGCCAAGCGCCTCTACGGCGTGATGGACAAGCGCCTCGGCGCCTCGCGGTACATCGCCGGCGACGAGTACACGATCGCCGACATCGCGATTTTCCCCTGGCTGCGCTCGTGGCAGAACCAGGGCATCGACTGGGCCGACTACCCGAAACTCAAGACCTGGTTCGACGAGATCGCTGCGCGCCCGGCGGTGGAGCGCGGGGTCGCGGTGCTGGCCGATCGGCGCAAGCCCTTGCAGGACGACAAGGCGCGTGAGGTGTTGTTCGGCAGCACGCAGCACGCAAAGCGATGATGCCGGTACACGCCGCTGTCGTCAGGCGCCGTGCGCGCTTCGCCGGTCGGGCTTGGGTGGCCTGCGCGGCGGCGCTGGTCGCGGCCGTTTGCGCCCGCGTGGCCGAAGCCGAGCCGCTGGGCGAGGTCGATACCGTCTTCAAGCTGATCGGCCCCGACCACAAGATTGTCGTCGACGCCTACGACGACCCGAAGGTCGCCGGCGTCACCTGCTACGTCTCACGGGCGAAGACCGGTGGCATCAAGGGTGCGGTCGGCCTCGCCGAAGACACCTCCGACGCGTCGATCGCTTGCCGGCAGGTCGGCCCGATCGGCTTCCCGAAGCCGCTGCCACGCCAGGAAGAGGTCTTCAACGAGCGGCTCTCGGTGCTGTTCAAGCGGCTCAGGGTCGTGCGGATGGTCGATGCCCGCCGCAACACGCTGGTCTACCTCACCTATTCCGACCGGGTGATCGAAGGCTCGCCGAAGAACAGCCTGACGGCGGTGCCGGTCGATCGGGGCACGACGATTCCGGTGCGCTGACGCTGCAACCGGCAGCGCCAGCGCGACCGGTCGCTCTTTCTCACTCGGGCAGCTCGAAGCCCGAACCGTCTTGCGGCAAGCCATGGCCCTCGAACAAGTCGTCGCTGAACTCGCCATCCCGGCCGCGGTCGCAGCGCCGCACGACGATGCGTCGCTCCCCTTTCTCGACCACGACCCCGCTGCGCGCGCCGAAGTCGCCGCCGCTCGCGCTATAGACGATGTAACGGTAGTCGCCGGCCCCCACGAAGCGCATGTAAAGGTAGACACCGCCGCGCAGCGACGCACCCCGGCCGGCCGATACGCCACCACGGACGTCGGCATCGCCCGCCCGGGGCGGCACCGCGAGCTCGGCCTCACCGGCCGGGCCGAAGCGGTACTGCAACCGGCTATGCGGGCCGTCCGGGCCCTTCGTCGCGCAGACCGCGATCCGTTTGACACCGCTCGGGCAGGTGAAGAGCGTCCTGTCGGGCGGCTGACAGCTCACGGGCGCCGCCGCCAGCGGCGGCCCGGCGAACGCGGCGATGGCCGCCATCGCGCCGCCCAGGCGCAACGGCCGAAGGCGGCTCCGCGATCGCAGGTCGGGATTGGAGTCGGACGGCACGGCGCGGGTCGGTGACGCGTAAGGATATCAATCTCGCGCAGCGCGACGGTCGACCGCCTCCGCCGGGCGCTCACTACAATCAGCCGCTTCGGGGCGTAGCGCAGCCTGGTAGCGCAACTGGTTTGGGACCAGTAGGTCGCGAGTTCGAATCCCGCCGCCCCGACCCCATCCACCCGCGCCGCAGCCTGCGGGCGGCTTCTCTTCCCGTAGCTCAACCCTTCAGCCCGTAGCTCAACTGGATAGAGCACCGACCTTCTAAGTCGGATGTCGGGGGTTCGAGTCCCTCCGGGCTGGCCCTCCCGGGGCCGCACGCCCAGCCGAGTTCGGTGAGAACTTCCGGCGACATACGGCGATGCCGCGTGCGCAACTGTTCCGGGCAGGTGCCAGCCGGTCGTGGACCAAGGGGTCATGCACCGCCTCCTGGCAGGCGCATTGCACCGGACGCGCCGGACAGGGTCCGCGTGATTAGGGGGTTGTGTGCGGTAAATCGCACTTGCGTTGTCCGCGGGCTTTGGGCTCTTGCGGGGCGGTTGCACGTAGCGCCCTTTTCGTCGGAATTACCTCTCATGACGAATGGCCCCGGACCGGACACCCATTGCGCAGCTTCCTGACGCGCGGCTTGTGGCCCTGTCCCTGCTCGCAGCGACATCCCCCTGGACTTCACCTCGACCGGGCCGGTGCGCATCGTCTGGGACCGGAACAACCAGCGCATCGCGGAGGACCAGCAGGTGCGCCTGAGCCAGAGATGGCCGCGATGGACGGCGGCAACACCACCTTCTTCACCTCCGACACCGGTCGAGATCTGGACACCTCTCTCAACTTTTCGGCACCAGCGCCGCGGCGCCGACCGCGGCCCCGGTGCGGGTGCTGGTCCTGCAGGCCAAGGGCGGCATCGCGGGCATCACCTTCAACGCCGCCACCGGCAACCCGCGGAGCGGCAACGTCGTCGACCCCAGCACGCCGGGCCTTGTGTCCGACACGCGCGCGCCTGCCAACGGCCAGCCGTTCGTGTTCGGCAGCGGTAGCGTCGGTCTGGGCGCAGGCGATGTCAGCGCGAACTACGCCAATCAGGCGCCGGCTCCGGCGCTCGTCCGCATGTTCTTCAACGTCACGCTGAACTTTGCGCCGGGCGCCTTCACTGGCGGCAAGACCTTGAAATTCGGGCTCGATCGCGACGATTCCGTTCGGCCTTCGTCCCCGCCCGCCGGCGACTCGCGCAACGGTTCGTCGGCCGATCTGGCGGGTCAGGGCATCCGCATTCCGGACCGGGCAATTCGCGTCGGGCGGCATCGGCTTTACCCGTACGCTGGTCGACGGCTCGACCTTTAACGGCAGGATGACCAACCGAATCGGTACCGGGTGGTCGTTCCTCGACGGTTACGGCTTCCTCAACGCACGGACGGCGGTGGGTCCGCCGGTGCAATGACGGGGCCCTTCCGTCGGCCACGCAAGGCGACCTCGCCCCGGCCGGGTGCCATCCGGGCGCCGTCGCGGGCTCCGCGATCGCGGCGACGGTCGCCGAGAAGCCGTCCGAGGCGCAACCTCAACTTACTACCGCCTGCTCCGCCGGTTGCGGCGCACGGTACCCGAAGTGCAGCGGCACGGCCGGCCGCACCGGCTCGTCGACCCGCCGCCCGGCGAGCCGCTGGTACTCGATCGGATCGTGCGCGCAGAACACCTCGATCTCGTCCGGATAGTCGTGCCGCAACTCGCGCAGCCGCTGCTGGTTGGCAAGCCGGGCAGCACGGTCTTTTTCGAGCATCACCTGGTACATCCGCAGCCCCGGTGTGCACCGTGGTCGGTCGAAATCCATTTCCCGGTGGTAAAAATAAGCGTCCCCCGCCTGCAGCAACCAGCCGCTGGGGCCTCGCAGAGCGATGCCCGCATGCCCGAAGGTGTGGCCGGACAAGGGCACCAGCAGGATGTCGTCGGGCAGCCCGTGGCCGCCCTGCACCCCATCGAAGCCGAACCAGCGCTGGCCCGCGCCGGTGCCGTCGGCGGCACCGTGCACGATCCAGCGATCGCGGCTGCCCCATTGCTGCGGCCGAAAGCGCTGCCGGTCCATCCAGGTGTGCTGCAACGCTGCGGCGTCGCGTTCGCGCCGCAGCATGTGAACGCTCGCCTCGGGGAAATCGTCGAGACCGCCGGCATGGTCGAAATCGAGGTGCGTCAACACGATGTGCCGCACGTCGCGCGCCCGAAAGCCGAGCCGCTCGATCTGCCGCACCGCGGTCATCTCCTCCCGAAAGTCGGGGCTCAGCAGGCTCAGGAAGAAAGTGCTGAGCCGGCTCTTCGGGTCGCGCACATCGCGCAGGCCGAAGCCGGTATCGACCAACACCAAACCGGCCGCCGATTCGACCAGCAAGCAATGGCAGCAGAGCTTGCCGCGCCCGAAAACCGACGGCGAGACGCCGTCCATGAGCCGGCCGCCAAGCGGGCAGGAACTAATGCAGTTGAGATGGTGGACCCGCACGGGGTGTCCTTTCGAATGGGCTAGAGGGAGGAGCGAAGGGTCGCGGGCCGGGATTCAGGCGGGCATGACTTTGTCGGGCGTCATCGGCGTGGTGCGGGCGCGCCGCCCGGTCGCGTGGAAGATCGCGTTGCAGACCGCCGCGGCCACGCCGACCAGCCCGATCTCACCGACGCCCTTGGCGCCGATGCGGCTGACGATGCGGTCGTCCTCCGCGGCGAAGATCACGTCGATCGCCGCAATATCGGCGTTCACCGCAACGTGGTATTCGGCGAAGTTGTGGTTCATGAAGCGGCCGAGGCGGTGGTCGGTGTGGGTTTCCTCGTGCAACGCCTGGCTGATGCCCCAGACCACGCCGCCGATCACCTGGCTGGTGGCAGTCTTCAGGTTGACGATCCGGCCGGCGGCGATCGCGCTGACCACGCGCGTCACCCGCACCGCGCCGAGATCCTCGTCGACCTTGACCTCGCAGAACACCGCCGAATGGGTCGCCCGAACGTAGTTTTTCTGCTTCAGCATGTTCGGCAGCATCAGGTGCTTGGCCTCGACCTTTTTTCTGCCGAGCGACGTCATCAGCTCGGTCAGCCGGAGGGCGCTCGCCGGCGCGGCGCGGCGCCGGATCGTGCCGTCGACGAACTCGACCTCGGTGAACTTCGACCCGGCGAGCGGCGAACCGTCGGCGAACTTCGCCATCGCCCAGAGCGCACGTTTCAACTTCTCGCAAACGCCGTCGACTGCCGAGCCGACGGTCGTCACGTGCGACGAGCCGCCCTCGATCGGCGCCATCGGCAGCGTCGAATCGCCGAGCCGGAAGGTGACGTGCTCGAGCGGCAGGCCCATCGCCGCGGCGGCGATCTGCGCCATCACGGTGTAGGTGCCGGTGCCGATGTCGGTCGCGGCGCTCGAAACGACGAGCCGGCCCTGGGCATTGAACACGGCGTGGGCGCGCGCGAACATCTGCATCGCGTCCCACATGCCGGTCGCCATGCCCCAGCCGACCAGTTCATGGCCCTCACGCCGCGCCCGCGGCTCGGGCGCACGTGCCGACCAGCCGAAGCGCTCGGCCGCCTGCAGGTAGCACGCGCGCAGTTCCTTGGTCGAATACGGCAGGCCCTTGTTCGAATCGCGCTCGGCGTAGTTCACGAGGCGCAGCGCCAGCGGATCGATGCCGAGCTCGTACGAAAGCTCGTCCATCGCGACTTCGATCGCGTGCATGCCGTGCGCCGCACCCGGCGCGCGCATGTCGATCGGGCTGTACTGGTCGAGGTCGACCAGTTTGTAGTCGAGCCGGATGTTGTCGCAGGTGTAGAGCTGCCCCGACCAGTTGACGACCACCTCGACGTAATCCTCGATCCGCGAGGTTTCGGCGATCGCCTCGTGGACGATGGCGACGAGCCGGCCGTCGCGCTCGGCCCCGAGCTTGACCCGCTGCCAGGTCTCGGGCCGGTGGCCGAAAGTGAACATCTGCTGGCGCGTCAGCACGATACGCACCGAGCGCTCGAGCTTCAACGCGGCCATCACCGCGAGGATCAGCTGGTATTGCGGCCGGAGCCCCGACCCGAACGCGCCGCCGACGAACTCGTTCTTCACGGTGACCTTGTCCTTCGACAGGCCGAACACGTGCGAGACCATCCAGCGGCTGTTCTGCGAGCTCTGCGTCTTGTCGAAGATCGTCAGGTGGCCGTCGTCGGCGCGCACCACGGTCGTCGCGAACATCTCCATCGGGTTGTGGTGCTCGACGCCGCTGTAGTACTCGGCAGCGAAGCGCACCGGCGCGGCGGCAAACGCGGCTTCGGCGTCGCCTTTGGGCGCGGGCGGCGGGGAGTAGCCGGCCTTCAGGCGGCTCGGCTTGTACGCGCGCTCGAGGTTGCCGATCAGATGCGTGTCGTGCGGCTCTGCCACGATGCGCAGGCCGACCCGCGAAGCCGCGTAGCGCGCCGCCTCGAAGGTGCTGGCGACGACCACGGCCACCGGCTGACCGCTGTAGCGGATCACGTCGTCGTGCAGCGGCTTGAACGGCGTGCCGCCCGGCGCCGTCATGTCTTTGTAGAAGATGCCGAGGGAGCGCATCGACGGCCGGTTTTCGTGCGTCAGGATGTCGATGACGCCGGGCACGGCGAGCGCCTCGGCCAGGTCGAAACCGGCGATGCGGCCTTTTGCGGTGGAGCTGTTGACGACCACGCCATAGACCAGATCGTCGGCCGGGTGCTCGGCGGCGTAGCGCGCCGCGCCGGTGACCTTGGCGCGTGCGTCGATTCGCGACAGCGCCTGCCCGATCACGACGTTGCCGGTGCCGGGCTCGGCGATCGGCTGGGGGTTGGCGGGCGTGCGGCTCATGGTGCGGCTCATGGTGTGTTTCCACCGGCGGTGCGACCGGCCGGCCCGGCGCCTCGGGTCGGAACGGCCGCCGACCGCGGGTCCGGCGCTGGGTCGCCCGCGATGCGCTGGCGTTGGGCGTCCTCGCCGGTGTTCGTCAGGTGGCCTGCGACCGCCATCCCGAGTGCCCGCACGATCGCGCGGCGTGCCATCGGAATCTTGAAGACGTTCCCCTCGGGGGCACGGCCGAAGCTGCGGGCGTCGCGCAGGAGCGCGGCCGCCGCGGCGTCGAATGCGGCGGCATCTGGCACCCGGCCTACCAGCAGCGCTTCGGCGGCCGGATCGCGCCACGGCTTGTGGGCGACGCCGCCAAGCGCAATCCGCGCACTGCGGATGCGCCCGTCGGCGTCCAGCTCGAGCGCCGCGGCGACCGACACCAGCGCGAACGCATACGACTGGCGGTCGCGCACTTTCAGGTAGGTGGAATGGCCCGCGAAAGGGTTCGGCGGCAGGTCGATCGAAGTGATCAATTCGCCGGGTTCGAGCGTTGTGTCGATCTCCGGGCGATCGCCGGGAAGGCGGTGGAAGTCACCGAACGGGATGCCGCGGCTGGCGCCGTTTGCCGACTGCACCCGCACGGTCGCGTCGAGCGCAGCGAGCGCGACGCACATGTCGGACGGGTGGGTGGCGATGCAATGCTCGCTCGTGCCGAGAATCGCCAGCTGCCGCGCCAGCCCGTCGATTGCCGGACAGCCGCTGCCGGGCGCGCGCTTGTTGCACGGCACTTCGGCGTCGTAGAAGTAGTAGCAGCGGGTGCGCTGCAGCAGGTTGCCGCCGTTCGTCGCCATGTTGCGGATCTGCGGCGAGGCGCCGGCGAGGATCGCTGCGGAGAGGAGCGGAAAGCGCTCGCGGACCCGCGGGTCGTACGCGGTGTCGGCATTGCGGCCCAGGGCGCCCAGACGCAGGCCGCCGCCGCCGGTGTCCTCGACCGCCGACAGCTGCAGCCGGTTCAGGTCGATCAGCCGCGCCGGACGGGCGACGTTCTCTTTCATGAGGTCGATCAGATTCGTGCCCCCGGCGACGAAGGCGGAATTCGCGTCGAACGCCGCGAGCGCCTCGGCTGGGGCTGCGGCCCGCACGTACTCGAAGCCCTTCATGCGGAGGCCTGCGCCGGTTGCGCGGAACCGGGCAAGGCGACGCTCGCGATCGCCCGCACGATTTGCGGATAGGCGCCGCAGCGGCACAGGTTGCCGCTCATCAGCTCGCGGATCGCGCCTTCAGTGTCGGCCCGGCCCTCCCTGATCAGCCCGACCGCCGAACACAGCTGGCCCGGCGTGCAATAGCCGCACTGCAACGCGTCGTGGTCGATGAAGGCCTGCTGGAGGGGGTGCAGGTCGGTGCCTTCACCGGCCAGCGCCGGCAGGCCCTCGACGGTCGTGACCTCGGCGCCGTCGCGCATCACGGCGAAGGTGAGGCACGACAGCACGCGCCGGCCGTCGACCAGCACCGTGCAGGCGCCGCACTGGCCGTGGTCGCAGCCCTTCTTCGTGCCGATCAGGTCGAGCCGGTCGCGCAACAGATCGAGCAGCGTGACCCACGATTCGACCGCCACCGCGTAGGCCCGGCCGTTGATGGTGAGACGGATCGGCTCGCCTGCGGGGGCCCGAGGGACGGCACTCGCGCCGCCGTCGGCGTCACGCAAGGAGGCGCTTTCGGGCGCGTCGAAGGTGGTCATCGTGTCGGCTCCCTGGCCGCGCATGTCGGGCCGTCGGTGATCGATTCGCCGTTGGCACGGCGCGCAGCGCCGGATGCTTGTCGGTTCCAAGAGAAACCCGAGACGGCAATCGGCGTGCCGCGCACTGCCGGCCGGGTGACGGTCCGGCCGGGTGCGATTCCCCGGCGTCAGTCGCCGAAATCGATCGGCAACCCGACGTAGTTCTCGGCGAGCGCCGCGGCCGCCACTTTCGAGCGCACCAGATAGCCCAGCTCGGCCTCCTGGATCTTTTGCCCGAATTCGCCCGATTCGGGGAAGCGGTGCATCAGCGATGTGAACCACCACGAGAAGCGCTCGGCACGCCAGACGCGGCGCAGGCAGCGGGCCGAGTAGCCGTCGATCCCGGCATCGCTCCCTTCGGCATAGTGCTCGACCAGCGCATCGGCGAGGAAGCCGACGTCCGAGGCCGCCAGGTTCAGCCCCTTGGCGCCGGTCGGCGGCACGATGTGGGCGGCGTCGCCGGCGACGAACAGCCGTCCGAAGCGCATCGGCTCGGCGACGAAGCTCCGCAGCGGTGCGATGCTTTTCTCGATCGACGCGCCGGTCACGAGCCGCCCGGCCGCTTCGGCATCGAGGCGCAAGCGCAGCTCGTCCCAGAAGGCGGCGTCGCTCCAGCGGCCGAGGTCTTCGGTCGACGGCACTTGCAGGTAATAGCGGCTGCGGGTCAGGCTGCGCATGCTGCACAGGGCGAAGCCGCGCGGCGTGTTCGCGTAGATCAGTTCGTCGGAAACCGGCGGCACATCGGCCAATACGCCGAGCCAGCCGAACGGATAGACGCGTTCGTAAGTGCGCAATGCGCGCGGCGGAATCGCGCCCCGGCTCGGCCCGTGGGAGCCGTCGCAGCCGGCGATGAAGTCGCACTCGATCGCATGCTCGGCGCCATCCTGGCGGAAGCGGACCTGCGGGCGGGTGCCGTCGACGGCGTGCAAGTTCACCTCGGCCGCTTCGTAGCGGGTGATGAGCCCGGCGACCTGGCGCGCCTCCATCAAGTCGCGCGTCACCTCGGTCTGGCCGTAGACCGTGACGCGCCTGCCGCCGGTCAGCGCCTCGAAGTCGATCCGGTGGCGCTCGCCCTCGAACAGCAATTCGATGCCGGCGTGCGGCAGGCCCTCGGCGCCGACGCGCGCACCGACACCGGCGCGCTCGAGCAGCGCGACGGTCGTCTCCTCGAGCACGCCGGCCCGAATTCGACCCTGCACGTGCGCGGCGGTCTGGCGCTCGACAATCAGGTTGTCGATGCCGGCGGCATGCAGCAGCTGCCCGAGCAGCAGCCCGGCCGGACCGCCTCCGATGATCGCGACCTGGGTTCGCATCCGTCACCTCGCTCAAGCGGTCGCGCGGCCGGGGCTCCGGCGCGCTCACGCTGCACATCGCGCTGGTCAACGGCAAGGCGCCGGCCGGCGCCTACGCGGCGCGAAACCCGGTCGACCCGTCGACGCGCCTTTCCGCGCACAGAACGATAGAAGGGACGGCCCAACGCCGATCGCTCACCCGCATCGGATTGCGCGATGATCGATCGACGCGCGCGATCATCGCGCAGGAGGTAGGTTTCGCCATGCCGCTCGCGGCCGCCGACCGGATCGAAGGCCTCGCCAGAGGGCTCGCGGTGCTGGAAAGCTTCGACACCGAGCGTCAGCGCCTGAACGCGACGCTGACCTCCGAGCGCACCGGCCTCACGCGGGCCGCTGCCCGACGCCACCTGCTGACGCTCGCCGACCTCGGCTACCTGGAGACCGACGGCAGCTACTTCTGGCTCGCCCCGCGCGTGCTGCGCCTGGCCGGCAGCTACCTCGCCTCGGCGCGCCTGCCGCGCGTCGTCCAACCGATGTTGAACGGCCTCGCGGCGCACACCCAGCAATCGTTCTCGGTCGGGGTGCTGGACGGGGGCGAGGTCGTGATCGTGGCGCGAAGCGGCGTGCACGGCGTGCCTTCACGTGTCACCGCCTACGGCTTGCATCTGGGCGCGCGCCTGCCCGCCCACGCGACCTCCACCGGCCGCGTGCTGCTCGCGAACCTCGACCGCACCGCGCTGACGGCCTGGCTCACCGGTCGCCGCCTGCCGCGCCTCACGCCGCACACCTTGACCACCGTCACCGCGCTGCGCCGCGCGATCATGCGCGCGCGGTCGGACGACTGGTGCCTCGCCAGTGAGGAACACGAACTCGGCGTCCACGCGCTCGCCGTACCCCTGCGCGACATGCAGGGTCGCACTGTCGCCGCGCTGAACGTGGTCGTCGCATCGGCAGTCTCCGACCGCACAGCGTTCGTCGCCGACATGCTGCCGGCGCTGCTGCGGGCGGCTCGCGATGTTCGCGGGTCGTTGTGACTCGCGCCGATGGGACGGCCGGTGCGGCTGGCGACGGGACTTCGACAGGCTCAGTCCGAACGGTTCCCATCACCGAAGGCTTCGACGCCCGTTGACCCGCCCGCTGACCCATGCGACAGGGCCTGGCAAGTTGGCCCGAAGGGTTTCCCCGACACCGGAGGGGTTCGGCGCCCGTCGGTTGCGCTTACCGATGCGACAGGGCTTCGACAAGCTCGGCCCGAACGGTGGACGTACCGCCCGACCCATCCCGCTCGCGCCGAGCGTGTCGAAGCGCCGTACCGGTTCGCCCCGAGCCGTCGAAGCGCCGTACCCGTTCGCCTGAGCCCGTCGAAGGGCCGGCCCCGTTCGCCCTAAGCCTATCGAAGCGCCGTACCGTTCGCGCTGAGCGTCGAAGCGCCGTACCCATTCGCCCCGAGCCTGTCGCGGTGCCGTACCCGTTCGCCCTGAGCCTGTCGAAGGGCCGTACCTATTCGCGATGAGCCTGTCGAAGGCCGTACCCGTTCCGCCCTGAGCTTGGCGAAGGCCCCGGCCGAAGCGCGCCTCACGGCCCGGGCGCGGAGGCCGGTGTCGCCAGCGGCTTGCCCTTCTCGACCACGTAAACACCCACCAGCCGGATCGGCGCCGGGCTGTCGTTGCGAGCGTTGTGAACCACGCCAGCCGGGATGATGAAGCTTTCGCCGGCCCGCACCGGCCGGGGCGGCTGACCGGCGATCTCGAGGACCGCTTCGCCGTCGAGCACGTAGCTGATCTCGTCGCCGGGGTGCGTGTGCCAGCCGGCGGTGGCCCCCGGCGCCACCTCGACCCGGGCGACCACCGCTTCTCGGCCAGGCACCGAGACATCGGCCCGCGCGACCATCACCCGCGTCAGGCCCGAGGTCTGCGCGATGAGCCCGGCGGCAGCGAGCGCCACGGCGGCGCCGACGAGCGCGTTGCGTGGTTGCGATTTCATCGTCGTCCCTTTCGGCGCGAGGCGCCCTCTTTGTGATGCGATGCGAACATCGACGCTTCGACGCCGGTCAGTCCGCTTCCTGCCCGCCTGGTCGCGGGGCCGGCAACGCCACGATCCGGCACACGGCCGCGCATTGCTGGATGTGCTGCTCGCAGACGAACTTCAGCGCCGAGAAGGTCAGCGCCGCCGAAACCGCCTGCCCGGCGACCGGCACGTATTTCGCCGCCTGCTGCGTCGTCAGCCGCACGCCGACCATCCGCAGCAGCTTCATGACCAGTTCGCGCGTGACCAGCCGGCCCACCAGCATGCCGCCGGCGGCAGAGATCGCCTTGTAGACGACGACCCGACGGTCGGGTGCGAGGCGCTCGACCTGCTCCGGCGTCAGGCCGAATGCGCGGTCGATCTCGGGGATCAGCTTCATGAGCGTCGCCACGTCGGCGAGCCAGTCGACGCCGGGCACCGGCAGCACGGCGACGCCGGCGGCGACCAGCGATCGGCGCGTGACCAGGCGCCGGCAGCGCGCAATCGTCGCGTCGATCCCGGCCTGGGTGTCGGGAACGGTGATGTCGCGGTCGCGGGCGCGCGGCAACCGGAGGTCAAAACCCATCATTTCGAGCCCGCCGACGCGCGTTTCAAAAGGCCGACCAGCGCCAGGAGGACGGCCGCACCGAACACCGAAGCGACGAACCCGGCGGCTTCTCCCGGCTGGTACCAGCCGAGGGCCGAACCCGTCCAGGACGCAATCAACGATCCGGCCACGCCGAGCAGCGCCGTCAGAACGATCCCGAGGCTTTGCGTGCCCGGGAGAACCGCCCGCGCGATCAGGCCGACGACGAAGCCGACGACGGCCATCCAGAAGGTGCTCATGTTGCAGGCGCTCCGAGGCGCCGGTGAGGCAATCGCGCACTTTAGTCCAGCAACGCACCGAACGGGATGGCGCACCAATCTCGATGATTCGGCAAACCCGCCCGCGTCTCGGCAAGACGATCGGGATCCCGCGCCACGCCGCGGCGCCTCAGGCCATGAGCTGCGCCCAGACCTTCTCGAGCCGCTTCACGCTGACCGGCTGCGGCGTGCGCAATTCCTGGGCGAAGAGGCTGACGCGCAGTTCCTCGAGCAACCAGCGAAACTCGTCGAGCCGCGGGTCGGGCGTGCCGCGCCGCTCGGCGACGAAACGCCAGTAGCGCTGCTCGAGCGGTCGCACTTCGGCCAACCGTTGGAAATCGCGCGCCGGGTCGGCCCTTAGCTTGTCGAGTCGCATCACGACCGCCTTGAGGTAGCGCGGCAGATGCGCCAGCTGCGCCCACGGCGTCTCGACGAGGAAGCGGCGCGGTACGAGGCGGTCGAGCTGCTGGGCGATGTCGTCGGCGACCTCCTTCGGCGGCCGCGCCTCCTTGAGCTTGCGGGTCGCGGCGCCGTGATCGGTCAGGATGACGGCGGCGCTCCGCGCGACCTCGTTGGCGATCAAGGTCAGCCGGCCGCGACCCGCTTCGAGCGTGCGGGCGAACGACGCCGCATCGGTCGGCAGGCCGTCCGCCAGGAAGGCGCGGTCGATCGCGACTTCGATGATCTGGTCGCGCAGCTCGTCGGCGCTGCCCTGCCCGCTGCCGACGGTCAGGTAGGCAACGCTCGTCTTCTGCAGCTCGGGCAGGTTCTTCTCGAGGTACTTGAGCGCGTCCTTGATCTGCAGCGCGACGAGCCGGCGCAGGCCTGCGCGGTGCAGTCGCGCGGCGATCGCAGGTTCGTCGAACACCTCGATCTCGACGTGCGTGTGCTTGTCGATCAGCGCCGGAAAGCCGATCAGCGCCTGGCCGCCCTTTTTCAGCTCCATCAGCTCGGGGAGCTCGCCGAAGGTCCAGGCGGTGTGGGCTGCTGCGGGCTGAGCTCGCTCGCCCTCACCCCGGCCCTCTCCCGCGAGCGGGAGAGGGGGAATTACCCGTGTCGGCGAAGGGCGAGCGCTCGCCGGTCGGATCGAGATGGACGGGCTCCTGCCGTCGCCACCCTTGCCGCCGGCCCCTCGTCCGTCGCCACCCGCGCCGGCCGCCCCTCGTTCGTCGCCACCGGCGCCGGCCGTCCCTCGTTCGTCGCCACCGGCGCCGGCCGTCCCTCGTTCGTCGCCACCCGTACCGCTCACCCCTCGCCCCTCCGAACCCGGCCGCTCGTTCGCGCCCGGGCCGCCCGAGCCGTTCACCGCCGGACTTCCTCTCCCGCTCGCGGGAGAGGGCTGGGGTGAGGGCGCGGCCATCGGAAGCCGCAACCTGGCCAAAGCCTGAAACGCCGAACGCGCCAGCCCGCCGAACTCCGCCTTCAGGCCCGCCACGTGCCGGCCGGTGCCGAGCTGCCGGCCGTGCTCGTCGACCACGCGCAGGTTCATCCAGAGGTGCGGCGGCAACTGCTCGAGCTTGAAGTCGGCACGCGCGACCGGCAGTTGCGCCTTCTCGCGCACCGCCGCGAGCAGCGCCTCGACGAGGCTGCCGTCGCCGAACGGCGTGCGCTCGACGAAGCTCTCGGCAAACTCGGGCAGCGGCACGAGCCGCGACCGCGGGCGCTGCGGCAAGCCTTTCAGCAGCGCGACCACCTTCTCCTTCAGCATCCCCGGAACGAGCCACTCGCAGCGCTCGTCGGCAACCTGGTTCAACGCGTAGATCGGCACCGTGACCGTCAGGCCGTCCTTCGCATCGCCGGGCGCGTGCAAGTACTCGGCCGCGCAGTCGATGCCGCCGAGCCGGAGCGTGCGCGGGAACGCGGCGCTGGTGATGCCGGCTGCCTCGTGCCGCATCAGCTCGTCGCGGCTCAGCAGCAGCACGCGCGGATCGTGCTTCCGGGCCTCGCGGTACCAGCGCTCGAGCGCCGCGCCGCTCGCCACCTCGGCCGGTAGGTGGGCGTCGTAGAAGGCGTGGATCAACTCGTCGTCGACCAGCACGTCCTGCCGGCGGGACTTGTGCTCGAGCTCCTCGATCTGGGCGATGAGCTTGCGATTGGCGGCGAGGAACGGTAGCTTCGACTCCCAGCCACCGCCGGACCGCCCTGCGCTAGCGTCGCCCCCTCGCGAGGTGGACGACAAACTCGTCTCGGAGATCGCCATCGCACCCGCGACCAGCGCCTCGCGGATGAAGATCTCGCGCGCCGCGACCGGGTCGACGTTCGCGTAGTTGACGCGCCGGTTGGCGTAGACGACGAGCCCGTAAAGCGTCGCCCGCTCCAGCGCGATCACTTCCGCCGCTTTCTTCTCCCAATGCGGCTCGAGCAGCTGGGTCTTGATGACGTGCGCGGCAATCCGCGGCAGCCACTGCGGATCGATCGCCGCGATGCCGCGCCCGAAGAGCCGCGTGGTCTCGACGAGTTCGGCCGCGACGATCCAGCGCCCCGGCTTCTTCGAGAGATGCGCACCCGGATGCCGGAAGAAGCGGATGCCGCGCGCGCCCTGGTAGCTGTCGTCGTCCTCGCTTTTCAAGCCGATGTTGCCGAGCAGCCCGGCGAGCATCGAAAGGTGGATCTGCTCGTAAGTGGCCGGCGCGCCGTTCAGCCGCCACTTGTGCTCGGCGACCACCGTGTGCAGCTGGGTGTGGATGTCGCGCCACTCGCGTACGCGGCGTGGCGAAATGAAGTTCTCGCGCAGCAGCTGCTCGTGGCGGCGCGCCGAGAGCTTGGCCGTGCCGCCCTCGCCGCCGCGGCTCGCGGCGAGCCACGTCCAGAGCTTCAGGTCGCCGATGAACTCGCTCTTCTCGTCGTCGAACTTCTTGTGCGCCGCATCGGCCGCCTGCTGCTGCTCGACCGGGCGATCGCGCACGTCCTGCACGCCGAAGGCCGCGGCGATCACCAGCACCTCGGTCAACGCGTCGCGGCCGCGTGCCTCGAGGATCATCCGGCCGACGCGCGGATCGAGCGGCAGACGCGCAAGCTCGGCGCCGACCGGCGTCAAGGCGTTGTGCTCGTCGACCGCGCCGAGCTCGGCCAGAAGCTGATAGCCGTCGGCGATCGCGCGCCGCGGCGGCGGCTCGAGGAAGGGGAAATCGTCGACCTCGCCGAGCGCGAGCGACTTCATCCGGAGAATCACGCCGGCGAGCGACGAACGCAGGATCTCCGGATCGGTGAAGCGCGGCCGCGCAGCGAAATCGTCCTCGCCGTAGAGCCGGATGCAGATCCCGTCGGCGACGCGCCCGCAGCGCCCGGCGCGCTGGTTCGCCGCCGCCTGGCTGATCGGCTCGATCTGCAGCTGCTCGACCTTCGAGCGATAGCTGTAGCGCTTGACGCGCGCCGTGCCGGCATCGATCACGTAGCGGATCCCCGGCACCGTCAGCGAGGTTTCGGCGACATTGGTCGCCAGCACGATGCGCCGCGCTGCGTGCGGCTCGAAGACGCGATCCTGCTCCGGCTGCGCGAGGCGGGCGTAAAGCGGCACGATCTCGACGCCGGGCGGATGATGGCCGCGCAGGTGCTCGGCGGCCTCGCGGATCTCGCGCTCGCCAGGCAGGAAGACCAGCACGTCGCCGCCGCTCCCGGCGTGCCAGAGCTCATCGACTGCCTCGGCGATCGCGTCGTTCAGATCGAAGTCGCGGCCACGGCGGGCAGCGAGTCGCGCGTCGGTCGGCCGCTCCGGGGCGGGCCCGGCGGGTCCTTCGACAGGCCCCTGTTGAGCGATGTCGGAGGGCCCGGGCGGCTCAGGCCTTTCGGCAAGCTCAGGACGCGCGGGCCCTTCGACAGAGCCTGTCCTGAGCCTGTCGAAGGGCTCAGGGCGGACCGGGAGGCCACGGGGCGCGGGTCGCTTGGGCGCCGCACCGTCCTCGAACGGCCGCCAGCGCAGCTCGACCGGAAAGAGCCGCCCGGAGACCTGGATCACCGGCGCCGGCGTGCCGCCCGGCGCGGCGAAATGGCCGGCAAAACGGTCGGCGTCGATCGTCGCCGAGGTCACGATCACTTTCAGGTCGGGGCGCCGCGGCAGGATCTGCTTCAGGTGGCCGAGCAGGAAGTCGATGTTCAGGCTGCGTTCGTGCGCCTCGTCGATGATGAGCGTGTCGTAGGCGCGCAGCAGCGGGTCGGACTGCGTCTCGGCGAGCAGGATGCCGTCGGTCATCAGCTTGACGCTTGCGCCGGGCGAGAGCCGGTCGTTGAAGCGGACCTTGAAGCCGACCACCTCGCCGAGCGGCGTTGCCAGCTCCTCGGCGATGCGCTTGGCGACGCTCGTGGCGGCGATCCGGCGCGGCTGCGTGTGACCGATCCACTTGCCCGATTGCGCCTTGCCGCGGCCGAGCTCGAGCACGATCTTCGGCAACTGCGTGGTCTTACCGGAGCCGGTCTCGCCGCAGACGATCACGACGGGGTGCGCGGCGATCGCCGCGGCGATCTCGTCGCGCCGCGCCGAAACCGGCAGCGCCTCGGGATAGGTGATCGGCGGGATCGCACGGGCCGCAGCCGGAGGGCCGGCCGGCCGCGCCGCGACGGTCGGATCGGAGGCAGGCATCGCGCGATTATCCCGGCGGGCTCGAAGGCCCAGTTCCGGAGTCGGCATCGCCGCCACGTTTTCCCTTAGGTGCAACTCCCAAGCGCAATCCGAGGTTGCAGCACGCGAAGCGCAAGCAGGCGTCCAGATAATCGTCCGGTCCCCGAGGTGCGCCAAAGCACCTCGCGCCAATCCCACGATTCCGGAGACTTTCTCGATGATCCGCTTGACCCGACTGGCCACCGCCCTCGCCCTCGCCACGGCCGCCTCGCTGACTTTTGCCGCCGACCCGATCAAGATCGGCGTCGACGGTCCGTACACCGGCGGCTCCTCGTCGATGGGCGTCTCGATGCGCGACGGCGTGCGGCTCGCAATCGAGGAAATCAACAAGGGCGGCGGCGTGCTCGGCCGGCCGCTCCAGGCCGTCGAGCGCGACGACGAGGCCAAGAACGAGCGCGGCGTGCAGATCGCGCAGGAACTCGTCAACAAGGAAAAGGTGGTCGCGGTGGTCGGCTACATCAACACCGGCGTCGCGCTCGCGTCGCAGCGCTTCTTCCAGGAGGCGAAGATTCCGGTGCTGAACAATGTCGCGACCGGCTCGGTCATCACGCACCAGTTCGACAAGGATCCCGACAACTACGTCTTTCGCAACGCCGCCCACGACACCATTCAGGCGCCGATGATCGTCGAGGAAGCGGTGGCGCGGCGGGGCTTCAAGAAGGTCGCGATCCTCGCCGACTCGACCAACTACGGTCAGCTCGGCCGCGAAGACTTCGAGAAGGCGCTGAAGGCCAAGGGCATCACGCCGGTCGCGGTCGAGAAGTTCAACATCAAGGACGTCGACATGACGGCCCAGCTGTTGAAGGCGAAGGAAGCCGGCGCCGAGGCGATCCTCACCTACGGCATCGGCCCGGAGCTGGCGCAGATCGCCAACGGCATGACCAAGCTCGGCTGGAAGGTGCCGATCATCGGCTCGTGGACGCTTTCGATGGCGAATTACATTGACAACGCCGGGCCTGGCGGCGAAGGCGCGCGGATGCCGCAAACCTTTATCCAGGAGCCGACGAACCCGAAGCGCCAGTCCTTCATCATCAGCTTTCTGAAAACCTTCAGCCCGAAGAACGCCCGCATGGATTCGCCGGTCTCGGCGGCGCAAGGCTATGACTCGATCTACCTGCTCGCCGCGGCGATCAAGCAGGCCGGCTCGACCGACGGGCCGAAGATCAAGGCCGCGCTCGAGGACCTGAAGACGCCGGTCGAAGGGGTCGTGACGACCTACGTGAAGCCCTTCTCGAAGACCGACCACGAGGCGATCAGCCGCAACATTCCGGTCTTCGGCGAAGTCAAGGGCGGCAAGGTCGTCTACGCCTACGTCGAGGATCAGAAGCGCGCGTCGGTCGTGCAGGTAAAAAAGTAAGGCGCCGAAGCTAGGCGCCGCTCCGCCGCCTTTCGGTCACTACCGCCGCCCCCGCGGGCCGTTCCGGCCGCGGTGAGTCGCTTCGCCCCGGAACTGCTCGTCCGACCCTCGGGCCGCCATGTCAATCCTCACCCAACTGATCTACAGCGGGATCGCGCTCGGCATGATCTACGCCGTGATCGCATTCGGCTACCAGCTGACCTTCGCGACCTCCGACACGCTGAACTTCGGCCAGGGCGAAGCGTTGATGCTGGGCGCGCTGGTCGGCCTCTCGCTGGTGCTGGCCGGCCTCAACTACTGGCTGATGCTGCCGCTGGTCTGCGTGTTCGGGGCGCTGCAGGGCGCGGTCGTCGAGCGGATCGGCGTCCGGCCGGCGATCAAGATCCGCTCGGAGTTCGGCTGGATCATGTCGACGATCGCGCTCGGCATCATCTTCAAGAACGTCGCCGAGAACGTGTGGGGGCGCGACGACCTGAAGTTCCCTTCGCCGCTGCCCGAGTCGCCGATCCGCCTGCTCGGCGCGAACGTGCTGCCGATGGAACTGCTGGTCGTCATCGGCGCCGTGCTGATGATGCTGGCGGTCGAGTTCTTCAACCGCAAGACGATCTACGGCAAGGCGGTGGTCGCGACCTTCAACGACCGCGAGGCCGCCAAGCTGATGGGCATCAACACCGGCCTCGTGATCACTTTCTCGTACGCGCTTTCATCGTTGACCGCCGCGTTTGCCGGCGTGCTGATCGCCCCGCTGACGCTGACCGGCGCGACGATGGGCGCGGTGCTCGGCCTCAAGGCCTTTGCCGTTGCAATCATCGGCGGCCTCACCAGCGGGCTCGGCATCATCGTCGGCGGCATCGTCCTCGGCATCGCCGAGACGACCACCGGTTTCTACATCTCGACCGGCTACAAGGACGTCCCGGGCCTGGTGTTGCTGCTGATCGTGCTCGCGGTGCGGCCGCAGGGGCTGTTCGGCAAACGCGCGATCAAGAAGGTCTGATTCAGCGGATGAAGCTGTCTTCGAGGGGCCTTTTGCTCGGGATCGTCGGCGTCGCGGCGCTGCTGCTGTTCCCGCTCGTGTTCACCAATCCGTACCACATCCACCTGCTCGAGACGATCATGATCTACGCGATCCTGCTCTTCGGGCTGGACATCGTGGTCGGCTACACGGGGCAGGTGTCGCTGGGGCATGCGGGCCTGTTCGGAGTCGGCGCCTACACCGCCGGCGTGCTCGTCTTCAAGATCGCGGCGCCGCTCTGGCTGACGCTTCCGGTGGCGGTGCTGCTGACGGCCGGCTTCGGCGCGCTGCTCGCACTGCCGGCGCTGCGCGTCTCCGGCCCTTACCTCGCGATGGTGACGCTCGCGTTCGGCACGATCATCCAGATCCTCATCAACGAGATGAGCTTTCTGACCGAAGGGCCGATGGGCATCAAGCTGCAGAAGCCCAGCGTCTTCGGCCAACGGCTCGACGAACGCGAGTACTTCTGGCTCGTCGCGGTGCTGATGGTGCTGGCGCTGGTCGTCGTGCACCGCATCCTGCGCTCGCACCTCGGGCGCGCGTTCGAGGCCTTGCGCGGCAGCCCGGTCGCGTCCGACTGCATGGGCGTCTCGGTCTACCGCTACAAGGTCTACGCGTTCGTGATCAGCGCTGGCTTCGCGGGGCTCGCGGGCAGCCTTTACGCGTACTCCGAGCAGTACATCTCGCCAAATTCCTACAACTTCGAGCTGACCGTGCTGTTCCTGCTCGCGGTGATCATGGGCGGTCGCAAGAGCCGGATCGGCTCGCTGCTCGGAGCCGCGATCATCGTGTTGCTGCCGAAGCTGCTCGACGACGTCGAGACCTTTCGCGAGGTGTCGGTCGCGCTTGCTGTCGTGGTGGCGATCGTCGCCGGGGTCGGCATCCGGCAGAAGCGGGCGACGCCGCGGCAGATGGTCATCCCGGTCGTCGGCAGCATCGCCCTCGCGGTGCTGGCGTTCCGCTTGCAGACGATGACCGACTGGCGGCTCTCGATCTTCGGCGTGATCATGCTGTTCGTCGTCTACTACCTGCAGGACGGCATCGTCGGCTTCGTGAAGA